>NZ_JABSOE010000126.1 GCF_013618865.1 Phocaeicola faecicola | reverse complement strand
ACACCAAGGCTTTTGGGCTCAAGAAAACGAGTCGCATAAAGGCTTTTGTCTTCAGATTCATCTCCGTACCTGCCAAGTGGATCATGACTGCAAGGCAATACGTGCTGAATATCTACACAGAGAACCGAGCTTATGCAAAACCCTTCAAAACAGAATTCGGATAAGAATCCTTTCTTTCCGGTTTGAATCTGCGTATTACCTCAAGTCGCATCGTGGGGTAAGGGGATGGTGGCTACATATTGATGTTGTGCTGTTGCTTTTTACTGAAAGCTGCTACTAACGACTCATAAATCTACCCTTAATCGTGTATTGGATGATAGTTGCGGATTTTAGGATTCAGATAAATTCGCAACATTTCGTTTGCTACTATTTTTGCAACTTTAAAATCGCAAATCGTAGAAAAATTAGGGTCTCTTTCAAAATAAAATGTTTCCATTGTCATTTGAATATCTTGTTTTCCTCTCAGAAAAAAGTACTTATCCAAATGCGTACTTCCCGAACGGTAGTATTTATAGAAATCAATGTTCTTATTGTAGAAATTCTCTAACTGATTCAGTTCATTGATGAAATAATTTTTCAGCACACAATCTTGTCCGTTGGGGCGCATCATTTCGATGTTATACACTTTCCTGTAATAGATTAGTTTACTAAAAAACTTGGGTTTTATTATCTTGAAAAAGAATATTTCATCCATTTCACTTTTGAACTTATAAAACGAAACTATTTCTTTCAATTCCGAGAACCCCTGTTCCAACAGCAATATTATTTGAGGAATATCTTTAATCCTGTCATTTAAATCGAGTTCATGCATCCTGATTTGATGTTCTAATTTTTCTGCAATGTTTTTTATCTTATCTTTCATTTTTATTGATTTTGAGTAAAAAAAAGGATGATATCGTCAGTTGACGACACACAAAGGCGTTCACTGAATTCCGATAGGATTCAGTGAACGCGAAGCAACAACATGTCGCTGAAAGATAATTAGTGATAGATTTGCCAGAAATACATAATACAGAATTTGTTGAAATCAACACCTAATCTTACTTATAACTTCCTTTGATTCCGTAGTCGGTATCCTGATTATTCAGCGATTTAGTACCGACAAGATGAGTTTTTCCGAAATTAAAATTCCAAGTGAGCGTGGCAACGAGAATTCGGGATGCATCGCTAAAACTTTCTCTTCGGAAAGGCGCTTGTGCATTTTTGTTTTCCATAATGGTTCGGGAAACATTCTTAAACGGATTGAACGCACCTATGCCAAAAGAAAAATTAGTCGCATTGTACCGGATAGCCAAGTAGTGATAATTACCATCCTTTATGACGGTTTCGCCGTATAACCTTTCGTCAAAAGGCTGTAGCTGGCCTATCAGCATCCATTTCTTATACATTGCCAAAACATCTGCCCTGTAATAAAAATTAGAATGGGTATGCGAATAGTTGTTCCCACGACTGTCAAAGTGGTTGAAGCCTCCTGTAACCGAAAATTGCAGGAAGTTTTTTATCATCCCTACTTTCAATGTTATCTCCGCATTATACTTATTCCAATCTTTCATGTTTTCGGGCATTGTCAGGAACACATTTCCATGTTCTCTTTTCGATTCCATGATAGGATTGTGTTTGTAGTGATGATGCAGGCTTGCATTGAAAGCGAACAACCCTTTTCTGTTTTCGTAATATAAATTATTATTCAGATTCAGGTACGGTTGAAGCAACAGATTCCCTTTCTCGGCAAGATACGAGTCAAGACGGATTTCCGTGTCGGCCAACTCCATCAGGGTTGGATTCGTTTGACTCATCTCCGCATCATACCGGATAAAAGAATTATCACTGAACCGATAGCCAACCATCGCTTTGGGTAAGAAATGGTAATAGCTTTTGGTAACAGATACATTGGAAAAATGCAGGCGATTCAGGCGAAGTCCCAAGCTATAGCTGAATTTGCCCTTACTATAAAACCACTCTGCAAAAACCGACGATTCCGCCTGATTCAAATCCGATTTGAATTCCTCGCCCTGATTAATTGTCTGCTCTGTAAACGACTGAATATGTTTTATCCCGAATTTCAAATTTCCATGGGCAAATCCTTTTTCGTATATGCCTTCGGCAATCAGTGAATATTTATCGGAAAACAGTTCCGAACGTTCGCTGAAAAGAGTATCAACATCGTTGTATTCGCAGTAATTCCGCGAAGATGCTGCGTTCGCATAACTCCCCACCACATTAGCATATATTTTCTGATTTTTGGGTAAACCATACTGGTAATACAAGTCGATGGTAGGAACATTAATTTTTTGCTGACTTCCGTCAAAAATCAACCCTTTGTCCGTGCCATTCTCTTTTAGAAAACTGTTGAAATCGTTGTGAGGCTGATTGCTCAGATTATATTTCAACTTGGCATTGAAAAAAGCCGAATCGCTCTGCTGATAGTTGTATGTCAGCGAAAAATCATGCATTTGGTACGAATAATCACCTCCGGCACTGATTTCTTCCCTCAATATAGGGGATGAATTTTCAAACTGATAACTACCTGTGCGATTTCTGTTATTCGTGTTGATGCGTTGAAACGCTGCGGTGTAGTTCAAAGCATATTCCGATTTTCCTTTGTTGAATTTGGCAAAGAAAACATCGCCCCCTGCAAGGATATTCAGCGAGTTCATCAAATCCACACCAACAACACCGCCTTTATCATCCCTTACTACCACGTAGTTGATAACTTTGGAAGCATGTCCGTATCGGATACCTGCATAATCCGAATATTCTATCCGCTTGATTTGGCGGGGTTGCAAGGTCTGAATTTCTTCCGGCGTGGTATTTACGCCGTTAATCTGCAAAATGACTTTCCCGCCGTCGGATGATGAAATCGTATTCAGCATCGGATTGATGTTCAAGCCGGGAAGCATCATTGTATTCAGCAATTGCATTCCGTTGGCAGAATGGCTGATTTGCAATTTTGTCGGGAACACAATCCGTTGGTTAATCTTGTTTATTGTGGAAGAAGCAGAAATCACCACTTCCCCAAGTAACAAAACATTTTCATTCAAATACACATCTATTTGTGCTGATTCCGTCAGATTCTGTATCAAAATCCGCTTTGTTTCAAATCCTAAACAGGATACTGACAGCACATAATTATCTGTGGGAAGATTTTCAAATTCAAATCTTCCGATAGTGTCTGTCGTTGTTCCTTTCAGAAAGACTGAATCTTGTTTGAATAGAACGACATTAGCAAACTCAACAGGTGTTTGCGTATTTTGTTGAAGTACTCTTCCTGAAACATGAATCGATTGTCCGGACACACTTAGGCCGGAATACAGGAAAAATACGATAAGATATAATAATCGAGCTTTATTAAAGTCCATACTTGTTTTCTTATAATGGGTTACGGATACAGATATAGCATCTGCATCATAAACCTCATGAATAAATGATAACCTTAATTCCGCAACACTATAATTTAACTTTATTTATAAGTTCCTGAGCAACAAAAAGTTGCTCAGGATTTTGCCATGTCAGATTTTTCACTTATCTTAGTGTTGCAATTAGAAAACAAGCGAAAATCGTAACAAGGCGCTGCAAAGGTACAAATAAAATTCGAAAAACTCACACCTTTTGGAGGAATTTTTTCAATCATGGAGAAATTTGACTCCATGCTTTCACCCGTTATCGACTCAACACTGGGTCAGAGATGCCGCAGTATCATCGG
>NZ_JABSOE010000125.1 GCF_013618865.1 Phocaeicola faecicola | reverse complement strand
CATATTGTCAAGAGGGCTTCGCACCAAACAATTACTCGTAAAGCACGCCTCTTTAGGCTACTGTTGACGGAACAACAGGTTCAGACATCATGCTGAACAATTACTTGTACGACTTCTTGTCGCACACACAATACAAAGATAAGAATTTGTAAAAGAATTCTTGATATTAACAGATTTATTTAATGTTAACCTATAAAGAATTATATAAACTCCGATAGCATAACTCCATAAAAAACAGTGATGCATCATAACCATTCTTCTATATCAGTCGCCCATTTCCTCGCCGTCCATAGAAGTTAGTACAGACTTTATTGAAAGCGAAAAGGTCAGGCGGCTTTGCCGTTTCGGGCAGAATCTTCCTCTTTCAGAGCGTATTCAGCCCGAAAACCTTTTCCCTTTCACGTCTGTACAATGGATGCCGACGGCAGCGGAAACAAGCGACTGACGGAAAAGTCAGAAGAAAAAAACAAAACAGCATATAGATTGGTTCAAATAGGGCCTGATTCTATATGCTGTTATTTTATCATTTGGAAAGGCTATTTTTAAGAAACACTGATAAAATGGCAGGCGGTCAACCGCGCTCCCTCCAGAAAAATCAAAATCTTTGCGTGTTCTTTGTGGGAACGCTTGGAATGTTAACCCCTTTTGTATCTGTACGCCTCCTTGTACCCTTTCATCAGTGTCTTTTCTATGTCGGACGCCCGGTAGAGAATCTTTCCGCCTATCTGTGTGTAAGGTAGAATACCGTTGTTGCGATAGTCTTGCAAGGTTCTCCGGCTCACTTTCAGCAGGTATGCCACTTCCTTGTCTGTCAGCAGTTCATCGCCATAGGCAGACGGTTGCCGTTTTTCCAACAACTTTTCGAGCAGGACCAGCAGCCTGTCGAAATTCGAGTGGAATGCCTTTACCCACTCATGGTCCTTTTCTCTGATTTCATTACTCATACGCGTTTGATATTGGTTTATACATTATTCTTGAAACTCGTTCAAATGGTCTTGCCTTTCCAACGGGCTTCCTTACGTTTCTCCTCCACATTTCCGACCACACGCTCTACATCGTCAGGACGGTAATAAGTCCGGTTCCCGATTTTGGTAAAGGCAAGCGTCCCGTTATCCCTTAAGGTCTGCAGGGTTCTCGGGCTGATACGCAACCTGCGGCAGACCTCGTGGTTGTCCATCCATTCACCTGTTTCCTTTTCGCCATGTTCACGGCACATACTTTCCACTCGCTGCACGAAGCGATCCAGCTTGGCGGCAATCTCCTCGAAAGTCCTTTTTTCAAAGCTGATGATTTCCATTGTCTTCATTATTTTCAGTTAAACATATATTCAAAATTCCGGAGCATAACAGGTTTTTTACAGCCGATATTCCATCATGTATCATCGTTCAATTCTCGGCTGGGAATGTGACCGTTTTTTCTGTTCCCACTGCAAATAAAAGCAGTAGGAATCACACTGCAATGGTTTTTCAGACCGATGACGATGCATTGCCTGGAATGACATCATGTTACATATCAAGTGCATACAATGAGCCTTCTTTATAAACGGAATCCGCTTGAATAATCCGGTATGGAGAAATCACTCCAGCAAATCACGGCAGGCTGCACCGACTGTCCAATCAGTACTGTGCATAGGATAACATAATTGCCACGGTATCTCCATTTGCTTGATTCTGTTCACTATACACATTTCCTTTGCTCACGACAACGAGTCAAGGTGCGCACCGAGACCAGTGAGTAAACCGATTAAAATCAAAAATGTATGGTAACAAAAAAAAATTGACCGAAGAAGAATGGGAGGCCATGACAGGTACGGACATGTCATTCATACTCCCGTCAGATGGCAGCATTGAAACTGCCCGTGAATCATCTTTGAATGATACCGGAAATAGTGAACGGGCAAAGTCTGTAGAACAAGTAGAAGTTCCATTCGAGCCCCAGCAATCGCCAACAGGAAGAGAGGAAGGCATTCCTCCTTCTCAGCGTCGTATAAGCAGCAGGCAGAGGAAACTTTCTCTGGACGAATACCGGAAAGCCTTTCTTCAGGTCCCGAGAATCGAAGACCGCAAGCCCGTGTTTGTTAGTGGCGAAGTACGTGACAGGCTGGACGAGTTTGTCCGCAGATTGGGAGGACGTAAAATGAGCGTTTCCGGATTGCTTGAGAACATAGCCCGGCAGCATCTTGAAATCTATTCGGAAGACTTCGAGCAGTGGCGAAAGCTGTGACATTTTCCGGAATGACAGACTTGCTTACTGACTCCAGTCATTACAGTATTCAGACAGTCAGTAGCCGACCTGAGGGGGTAACGGACAAAACTTCAGTTTTGGGAGTTAGCGAGGTTATCTTTCGGGCATCCCGAAAACCTCGCTCCACTCCCGAAGAGTGGAGGCAATCCGCTCCCGGTGGTCGCAGATTGTGAGAAAAAGAATAATCAGAAATCAAACAAAGAAAATATGAATGACAGAAAGAAAAACAGACCGAGGGGACGCCCAAGAGTAAGCGGAGTGTGCAAACTTAGCAAAGCCGTTACAGTGAAATTCTCCAAGATAGACTATGAACGGTTATGCCGACGCAGCAGACAGGCCAACCTCACGCTGGCGGAATTTCTTCGCGTATCAGCCTTTGAGACGACGATAACGGCCAGGCACTCGGCCGAAGAGACTGCCGTCATACGCAGCCTTACGGGTATGGCGAACAACCTGAACCAGCTGACCCGGCTGTCCCATCAGGCCGGATTCCACCGTACCCAAAGGGCGGTGACGGAACTCCTGCAGAAGCTTAAGAAGATTATTGTCAGGTACAGGCACGGAGAAAGGAGGTCGTCATGATTGGAAAGATCAAGAAAGGGAAATCCTTCGGCGGCTGTATCCGCTACGTGATGGGTAAAGACAACGCGGAAATCATTGACTCAGATGGTGTATTGCTGGGAAATATCCGGGAAATAACGGACAGTTTCAACTTCCAGCGTGAGCTTAATCCGAAGATAAAACAGCCTGTCGGGCATATCGCATTGAGCTTCAAGCCGGAGGACAAGGCCTTGCTGACGGATGAATTTATGGCTAAAATAGCCCGGGAATACATGGAACTGATGGGGATAAGGAACACCCAGTTCATCCTGGTAAGACACCATAATACGGACAACCCGCACTGCCACCTTGTCTATAACCGCATAAGTTATGACGGCAAGGTAATCTCTTCCCAAGGCGATTACAAGCGCAATGAAATTGCCACAAAACAGCTTAAGAACAAGTACGGGTTGACATATGCCGAGGACAAGGGCAAGACTAACGTGGAGAAACTCCATGCTTCGGAGCGTGTGAAATACGAAATCTTCAATGCCGTCAAGGCAGCTTTGAAACACTCCAAAACATGGAAAGAGTTCAATGATTACCTGCTTCGCCGGGGCATCAGGCTGGAATTTGTAAAGCGTACCAGGGAGATAAAAAGGCCGGAGGACATACAGGGAATCCGGTTCACCAAGGACGAGCAGACCTTCAAGGCTTCACAGATCAGCAGGGAGTTCAGCTTTGCCAGACTGAATGCCCGGTTGGGCTGGAAGACTTCGGAAACCCAACAGGAATCCGAACGTAAGGTGCAGCAAAGAATACCGGACGGAGGGCATCTTCTCGAAAGTACAGGACCTGGACTGTTCAGTCCGACAAACGGTACAGCTCCCGAAGAGCCGTTACCTCAGGAAGGACTCTTGCGCAGACGCAGGAAGAAGAGACAAAAAAGGAAAGGATTCGGATTGTAGTCCGTTCTTTCCCATTCAAATTATTCATGAACATTAAAATTACAGGAATATGAAAATGGAAGAATGTATCGAGAGCATCTTCGGATGCCTGGAAAGAATAGAGAACAAAATCAACGGGTTGTCCGTCCCCTTGCCGGAAGGCAACAGCCCGACAGTTAATAATACACAGGATCACTAGTGTCTCTTAAAAAATGTAAAACATCTCAATATGGCTCATTATGATGTAAAATCCAATTCTAGCTGACCGTCATTTTTGTAAAGGATGTCGTATTCAGCATGGCTAAATAGATCCTTGAT
>NZ_JABSOE010000124.1 GCF_013618865.1 Phocaeicola faecicola | reverse complement strand
CATGTACGAAGGGTAGGATGATACGAGAGATGGCGCATCAGTTGTGACGTTACATCTTCCACGCATGAGCCGCCACAGAAATAAACGCTCATCAGCGAACGGACTATCTCGCTGAACTGATATCCGAAGATACTGCTGCATCTCTGACCCAGTGTTGAGTCGATAACGGGTGAAAGCATGGAGTCAAATTTCTCCATGATTGAAAAAATTCCTCCAAAAGGTGTGAGTTTCTCAGATTTAATTTGTATTTTTGCCATGTCATATTAGAGTTTTGCTTGTTTTCTTTTTGCAACACTAAGATAAGTGAAAATTCTGACATGGCAAAATCCTGGGCAACTTTTTGTTGCTCAGGAACTTATAAATAAAGTTAAATTATAGTGTTGCGGAATTAAGGATTTTTTCTTCTTTCTCGTTAATTTATCGAGCAAAGTTACTAAATTTGCCGTTGTATAATTATAAAAGAATATCTCTGTGATTTGAATTCAAGTATTCACCTGTAAGAAGTTACTAATGACAAAAAAGAAATTGCCCGTTCGTTTTACGGGTCAGCACTTTACTATTGATAAAGTGCTAATAAAAGATGCAATAAGACAAGCAAATATAAGTAATCAGGATACGGTTTTAGATATTGGGGCAGGCAAGGGGTTTCTTACTGTTCATTTATTAAAAATTGCCAACAATGTTGTTGCTATTGAAAACGACACAGCTTTGGTTGAACATTTACGAAAATTATTTTCTGATGCCCGAAATGTTCAAGTTGTCGGTTGTGATTTTAGGAATTTTGCAGTTCCGAAATTTCCTTTCAAAGTGGTGTCAAATATTCCTTATGGCATTACTTCCGATATTTTCAAAATCCTGATGTTTGAGAATCTTGAAAATTTTCTGGGAGGTTCCATTATCCTTCAGTTCGAACCTACACAAAAGTTATTTTCAAGGAAGCTTTACAATCCATATACCGTTTTCTATCATACTTTTTTTGATTTGAAACTTGTCTATGAGGTAGGTCCTGAAAGTTTCTTGCCACCGCCAACTGTAAAATCAGCCCTGTTAAACATTAAAAGAAAACACTTATTTTTTGATTTTAAGATTAAAGCCAAATACTTAGCATTTATTTCCTGTCTGTTAGAGAAACCTGATTTATCTGTAAAAACAGCTTTAAAGTCGATTTTCAGGAAAAGTCAGGTCAGGACAATTTCGGAAAAATTCGGTTTAAACCTTAATGCTCAAATTGTTTGTTTGTCTCCAAGTCAATGGTTAAACTGTTTTTTGGAAATGCTGGAAGTTGTCCCTGAAAAATTTCATCCTTCGTAGTTCAAAGTCGGGTGGTTGTCAAGATGATTTTTCTGGTTTGGTGTCGTCTTTTAAGCTGCCGCATAACGTTTGGCAAATTGGCGATGGAGCCGACTTTTAGCACAAATGTTGAATAGAATTACTAATCTTCAACATTGCACAAAAGTTCAATAGAAGTACTTCACCGGCTCTATTGCCAATTTGTTTGTTATGTGCCGTTTTATTCCATTTTATACATTTAACAATTGCTGAAACGTAAAGTCGGGTTTAAACATTTCAATTTCGTTTTGAGTTGATTCTTCTTGTGCTTCTCTTCCATAAGCAAACATTTGCTGTTCATAATTTTCAATAGCCTCTTCAATGCTGTTAAATTTCCCATTGGTCAGATTATCCGACAATATCAAGGCATCCATCAACCCACTGTTTACGCCTTGTCCTGCAAAAGGAGGCATCAAATGTGCGGCATCCCCAATCATTGTTATGGGTAATGGACGCTTACTTTTCCAAGACTTATCTAAGGGAAATATTCGTGTCGCTAACCCTACAAAAGATGATGTCAAACGAATCAGTTCTTTGTAGCGTTCGTCCCAATCGGAAAATTTTTTCAGGAGAAAATCAACGACACTATTTGTGTTTTGAAAATCTACCTGCGTTTGGTTTTTCCATTCATCAGGTGTTTTAAAACTTATTCCAAAATGCAATGCACCATTATTATTGGGGTTAGCAAATAATAAATTACCTTGGTGAGATGCCATTAGCCGGTTTCCATTGCATAGCTGAAAAAATCCAGGACAGTTTATCTCTGGTTGATGAATATCGGCTTGTATATTGAAAGTACCTGTTTCTTCAACTTCCGTGTCGGTAACAAATTTTCTTACCTTGGACATCCCGCCATTGGCAAGAATAACCAAATCTGCTGTTTCACTCGGTTTATTCTCAAAAGTTAGTGTCCACTTCTTCTTACCAGGTTCAAGCATAACAAGTTTTCTATCCCAAATAACCGTGTCGTTTTCTAAACTATTCAACAAGATAGCCCTTAAGTCATTTCTGTTTATTTCAGGATTGTCAAATCGATTTTCGGGCTTTACATTTTTTGTGGATAAAATATTGCCTTTTTCATCAGCAATATTTACACCCATTGGTAAGGCTAAGTCATAATAAGTTTGTAACAATCCCGCTTTTTTCATTGCTTCCTGACCTGAACCTTTGTGTAGGTCAAGGGTTCCACCAAAAATTCTTGCCTCTCGGTCGTTGTCTCTTTCGTAAACTGAAACGTCTATGCCGTTTTGCTGTAATAATTTTGCCATAGTCAGTCCAACGGGTCCACCACCAATTATTGCAACGTTCTTATCACTAAGTAAATTCATTTGTTTGTCTGTATCTATTCGCATTGTCATTCAAAAATGGCACATAACGGTTAGTATATGAAAAGTAGGCGATTTCGAAGTGCCAAATTTTCGGTTAAGCACAAAGTATAATACGAGCCAAAAGCCTTGAATTTACTACTGTTTCGCCTATTTTTTATATACATTGTTAGCGGGTCGTTGTTTTTGTTTATCAGTCATTTATGTGTTTTTCTATTCCATCAATAATTGATTTCCAATCATCAACGTGTAATTCGTGTCCTGTACCTTCAAGGGTGATTAGATTTGAACCTTTTATTTTTTCTAGTAAAAAACCTGCATTCTTATAATGCCAAATTTTGTCGTCTGTTCCGTGGATAATTAAGGTGGGTTGTTTGATTTCGTTTAATCTGTTCCAATATTCTTCACCACCTTGCAATGCAGCGTGATTGAACATACTTATATAATTGTTGGCTCTATTGAACTCAGCTCTTATCAGTTTTTCACTTCTTTGTTTGTCAAATTGTTTCTTGCCACTCATTAATTCTGCACCCTGAATTAAATAGTTTACCACACTGTCTTCATTTGTCCAATTGACTGTACCTGCTTTACTATGGAAATCTAAAATACTCGTGTCCATTTCAGGTATAGTTGGGTCTGAGTCTCCCCAAGGGCCTGATGACATAAGAGTTAAGGAGTTAACTCTGTCGGCAAACTTTATTGATGCTATTTGAGAAATTAGTCCGCCCAAAGAAATCCCCACAAAATGTGCTTTGTCAATCTTGTAGCCATCCAATATTGAAATAGCGTCATTAGTTAAGTCAACAATATCGTATGGAGTAGAACCTGGTTCATAATTAGTGGATTTTCCTACATCTCTGTTGTCGTAACGAATAACAAAAAATCCTTTTTCAGATAATTGTTGGCAAAATTCAGTGTCCCAATACAGCATTGATACGGTTGCACCTGCTACCAAAAGGATTGCTGGATTTTTCTTATTTCCAAAACTTTCCGTACAGAGTTCAATGCCGTTTGTTTTAATTATTTTCTCTTTCATTTCTGTTTTCCTTTGTTTGCAACTGATTATTATCAGTCCTAAAATTAATATCCAAAGTAGTTTTTTTTTCATTTATCCCTTAATTCCGCAACACTTTGATTTAACTTTATTTATAAGTTCCTGAGCAACAATAAGTTGCCTAGGATTTTGCCGTGTCAGATTTTTCACTTATCTTAGTGTTGCAATTAGAAAACAAGCGAAAATCGTAACAAGGCGCTGCATAGGTACAAATAAAATTCGAAAAACTCACACCTTTTGGAGGAATTTTTTCGGGACACTCAGTAAATAGTATAAAATTAGCCAACTAATTCATACACAATGTATTGCGAATTAGTTGGCTTTTTTGTATCTTTAGATATTCCCCCGAAAATAAGGTTTGGCAGCCAAAACG
>NZ_JABSOE010000123.1 GCF_013618865.1 Phocaeicola faecicola | reverse complement strand
TGAATAGATTGATATTATTAGTAGAAAGCCGGATACGCGGAGACGTGTACGTCCGGTTTGGGGGCGAGCTTCCGAAAACCCACCGTAGTAATACGGCAGGGCGTTGGATGCTTAGCCTACCGCTCAAGGCCGTGAACAGTCTGGTGCGTGATGCCCGAAAGGTTCAGGAAACCATCCTGATGGTGGGTGACGTGTCGGATATCTATGTGACGAATTTCCAGAAGATGATGGGCGACGTGAACTTTTCGGCCAGGGAACTGGATGCCATCGCTTTCGGCTATACCCAGATTCTGAAGGAAAGCAACGGCGTGTTGCAGGACTTGAAACAGGTAGTCAACGTGAGTACGCTCTCCATGACGGACAAGGACCGCATGGATGTGGTGGACGAATGTTATCGCAACATGCGCCGATACCGTAACCTGGTGAGTTATTATACGAACAAGAATATCGCCGTAAGCTATCTGCGTGCCAAGAGGAAGAATGACTTGGACCGTGTCATGAAGCTCTATGGGGATGCAAATTCAAAATACTGGTAGCCTATGGTATTGCTGTCGATAGATTTTACCAATCTCCATGCCATACTGGAGAGCTTGTATAAGGAAATGATGCCCCTTTGCAGTGACATGATGGATGTGGGCAAGGGACTTGCCGGACTGGGAGCCCTGTTTTATGTCGCCGTCCGGGTATGGCAGTCGCTGGCACGTGCCGAACCGATAGACGTTTATCCCCTGCTGCGCCCTTTTGCCATCGGCATCTGTATCCTGCTGTTCCCGACACTGGTGCTGGGTACAATGAACAATGTGCTGGGGCTTGTCGTGCAAGGTACGCACAGTATGCTGGAGGAACAGACAATGGACATGGAAAAATACATGGAACAGAGGGACAGGCTGGAGAGGGAATCCATGTTGCGGAATCCCGAAACCGCCTATCTGGTCAGCGACGAGGAGTTTGACCGCCAGATTGACGAACTTGGCTGGAGCCCCGGCGACACGGCCGTACGTCTGGGCATGTATATGGAGGTGGGGGTTTACAATCTGGAAAAAAGTGTCAGGGACGCTTTCCGCAGCTTGCTGGAACTGCTTTTTGAGGCGGCTTCGCTGCTGATTGATACCGTCAGGACCTTTTTCCTTGTGGTACTTTCGATTCTCGGTCCGATAGCTTTCGCTTTCAGTGTGTGGGACGGTTTCCAGTCCACGCTTGCCCAATGGTTTACCCGGTATATTTCGGTTTACCTGTGGTTGCCGGTGAGCGACCTGTTCAGCTGCATGCTTGCGAAGATACAGGTGCTCATGCTCCAGAAAGACATCATCGAGTTGCAGAACAACCCCGACTATTCGATTGACAACTCCAACAGCGTGTATATCATTTTCATGCTTATCGGGATTGTCGGTTATTTCACCGTTCCGACAGTGGCGGGCTGGATCGTGCAGGCCGGAGGCGGAGGAAACTACAACCGCAACCTTAACAGGAGTGCCGTGAAGGGAGGCGGATTTGTCGCGGGTGCGGCCGGTTCCGCTTTGGGAAATATAGGAGGACGTTTGAGAGGCAAATAGAAAACAAGAAACAGTATTTTATGGAATTCAAGTCTTTGACAAACATCGAGAGCAGCTTCAGGCGCATCCGTACAATGCTTCTGGTCTTTGCCGGCTGTTGCACGCTTGTTACCGGCTATGCGCTGTGGAGCTCCTATCACTTTGCCGAAAAGCAACGGGAGAAGATCTATGTACTTGACGGAGGAAAGTCGCTCATGCTGGCCCTTTCGCAGGATTTGTCCCAAAACCGCCCGGCGGAAGCGAGGGAACATGTGCGGCGCTTCCATGAACTCTTCTTCGGGCTTTCCCCGCAGAAAGACGCCATCGAGCATAACATAAACCGTGCGCTGCAACTTGCCGACAAGAGTGCCTACCATTACTATGTGGATTTTGCAGAAAAAGGGTATTACAACCGGTTGATTTCAGGAAATATCAACCAGATGCTGCAAGTGGACAGTGTGGTGTGCGACTTTACGGGTTATCCCTACAAGGCGACGACGTATGCCAGACAGATGATTATCCGTGAAAGCAACGTGACGGAACGTTCGCTTGTAACGAGATGTGAGCTTCAGAACACCTCACGCTCTGACGACAATCCGAACGGGTTCATCATCGAACATCTGGTGATACTGGAGAACAAGGATTTAAGAAGTACGGAACGATGAAAGAAAAGAGCATTTTTTTGAAACGGGCAGACTTACGGTTAAGGCTGTTCTGCCACAGGCTTACGGAACGGCAGCGGATGTGCCTTCTTCTGGCGATGTTCCTGCCTTTTCTGGTGGGCTGCATCTGTACCATCGGTGCATCGCTGCATGATTTCGGCAGGAATGGCGGCAGTGGACCGGATACCGGACATATACTGCCGTTGGATTTGATAAAAGAAGAAACCAATGAACATTCACCCCAATTTTATGAAAATGGACATCCAGAAAATCAGGAAACAGTTAAGGATTCCCTCTACAGGGAATAAAAAGCCGCTGACGGAAGAACAGAAGCGCAAGCGGGCCAGATTCGTTGTCTATCCGCTGTTCGTCCTGCTGTTTGCCGGTTGTCTTTGGCTGATATACTCCCCTTCGGGGAAAGAGCTGGAGAGACAGACGGAAGGTAAGGGATTCAATACCAATATCCCTTCTCCCGAAGACCGGAAGATACAGGGCAACAAGGTGGAGGCCTATGAGAGGGAAGAGATGGCGGAAAAGGAAAAACAGCGTCATGGAACCTTCCAGGAAATGGCTTCACTGTTCGGCAAGGAAAAGAAGGATACGGTACGGATTCCCGAAATATCCGTGAAGCCGGAGAGGGAGCCTGAGAAAATGACGGTTTCACGCAGTTCGTCCCAATCTTCGGTAAATGCCTATCGGGACATGAACCGCACGTTGGACGGTTTTTATTCCGAAACCTATCAGGATTCGGAAAAAGAGGAACTGCTGAGGCGTATCGAAGAACTGGAGCGGAAGCAGCAGGACACCCCTGTAAAGGAGAGCGCGATGGAGGAGAAAATGGCACTGATGGAAAAATCCTATGAGCTGGCAGCCCGGTACAACGGGAAGACTGCCTCCTCACACGCTTCTTCGGTGGCGGACAAGAGGGAACATACGGCAGCCATGCCCGTGAAGCGGATGAGACACCAGGTGGTGTCCTCCCTTTCGAGACCGGTGAGCGACGAGGAATTCATCGTTACCTTTACGGGGGAAAGGAACACGGATTTCCATACCCCGATCGGTAAAACGCTCACTTCGGACAAGAATACCATCGGGGCATGCGTGCACGGAACGCAGACCGTGTCGGACGGACAGGCTTTGCGCATCCGTCTGCTGGAGCCGATGGTGGTGGATGACCGCTTCATTCCAAGGGGGACGGTGCTTGTCGGCGGAACACGTATTGAGGGGGAACGGCTGGATATACGGATTACCGCAGTGGAATACAAAGGGACCGTGCTTCCGGTGGAACTGGAGGTGTATGACGCTGACGGACAGCTGGGTATTCTTGTTCCGAACTCGATGGAATATGATGCCGCACGCGAGATAGCCGCCAATATGGGCAGCTCGATGAACAGCAGTATCAACATTTCCACCGATGCCGGGGCACAAATAGCCTCTGATTTGGGTAAAGGTGTGATACAGGGTGTGTCACAGTACATCACCAAGAAGATGCGCACTGTAAAAATTACCCTGAAAGCCGGACATAAGCTGTTGCTTCATTCTCCTGACCGATGAAAAGAAAACCATTATTCAACCTACAAGAAAAGCGTATTATGAAGAAGATTCTGATGATGTTTGCCCTTTTGACGGGCGTTTTGGCTGCCGGGGCGCAGCAGAGCAGCGGGGACTATTATGAGGGACTGACCAGAAAAATAGGTTTCAGCCAGATGATTCCCCCGCATGGGCTGGAAATAACGTATGACAAGACGGTGCATATCATATTTCCGGCTCCGGTAAAGTATGTGGACCTTGGTTCTACGGACCTTATCGCCGGAAAGGCGGACGGGGCGGAGAATGTGATCCGTGTGAAGGCCACGACACGAGATTTCAGACAGGAGACCAACATGTCGGTCATTACGGAAGACGGGAATTTTTACACATTCAGTGCGCCCATAATAGGGGCTTGATAATAATCACACTGGCAAGTGATTAGGTTAGTATTCCAATTAAGAAACCTATCCCAAACCGACTTATCCGAATGGGAAACCAAACGGGGAGTGAAGC
>NZ_JABSOE010000122.1 GCF_013618865.1 Phocaeicola faecicola | reverse complement strand
TTTCCCATTCGGATAAGTCGGTTTGGGATAGGTTTCTTAATTGGAATACTAACCTAATCACTTGCCAGTGTGATTATTATCAAGCCCCTATTATGGGCGCACTGAACGAAAAGAAACTGCCGTCCTCGCAGATAACGGAGAAGTTCGTTTCTCCCGGAAAGCCCTCTGTCGTGGCTTTCACCCTGATTACGTTCTCCGCACCGTCCGCCTTGCCCGCTATGATGTGGTTGCTTCCCAAATCGACATAGCGGACGGCGGCGGGGAAGATGATATGCACCGTCTTGGCAAAGGTCACTTCCACGCCGTAGGGCGTAACCATTTGGCGGTACGGGAGTTTCCGGGTAATCCCCCGGTACAAGTCGTTGCCAGCCGCATACTTCACGGTGTCAGCGGTTTGTGCGTTTGCCGCACACACGCCCAGCAAGAGGGCGAACAATCCAAAAATCTGTTTCATTGCTAATTGAAATTTTAACGGTTGATAAAATGGTTATTGTTGTTTGGCATACAGCATGACTTTATAGCCTGCTTTCAGCTTCACTTTCACGGTTCGGAACTTCTTGGCGAGGTAGCCGGACGTTCCTTGCAGCAATCCCCTTGTCACGTCCATAGCCACCTGCTGCCCGGCACTTTGGGCAAAGGAAATGCTTGTACCCAGCCCGCTTCCGATATTCGCCATAGCTTCGTTGAACGCTTCCTGCTCCATAGAGGACGGGACGGAAAGCCCCTTTTGCCCGTCCGTGTCGAACACGGCGAGTTCCACCGGGATGATGTTGCCAGCGTACTCAATCGAGGACACCAGTATGTCGAGCCGTTCGCCCTGCACCTTTGCCGTTCCCGCCACAAGGGTATTCTTCGGCACAACGATATTTCCCGCCTGCATGGGTTCGAGCAGCCGTAGTTTCACCGCCTGCCCGTCCACCAGTGTTTGGTCTTGGTGTATGCAGGCGGCTACCGTGTTCTTTCCCATAGCGTACCCCGTGCCTACCGCCGTGTTGAAGCCGTAGTTTCGTGGCTGGCTGTAAGCCCGGATGAAGTCGGCATCGCTCATGGGCTGCTGCAATCCCGAAACGGTCGTTTCCCGGATAGCCTGCACCGGAATAGCCGGAGTGCCGATACCGCCGCCGTTCTGCCCGGCTGTCGGTATTTGGGCAATCTGTCCCCTTTGTCCGTCCTGCCCGTTCATGTACTTTGCCGCCAGCTCGTAGGACTTTTCCAAGAGTGCCATTTGGTCGTCAGCCGTAGGCGTGGCGTTCTGCTGCTGTTTCAGTCGGTCGGTCAGTTCCGCCACCTGCCGTTTCAATTCCTCTTTTTCCTCGTCCACAGGGGGCGTTTCGTAGAACGTGCTTAACTGGCGGTTGATGTCCCGGTAAGCCGCCCGTGAAGAAGCACCGCCGCCCCTTTGTGGCTTCGGATCTTCTTCCGGCATCAGGTTGATTTCCTCTTGTGGTTCTTCCGTATCATCGTCCAGCGTGAAACCGAAGTCCTGCAAGGATTGTATCTTGTCCTGCTGTTTGCGGCTTGTCACCGCCTGCTCGTAAGCCTTTTGCTTGTCGGCTATAATCCCGTCCTCTGCGGGCAGGGGTATGTCGGCATTGAAGCCGCCCACGCTTTCCACATTCACGTCCTCTTTGCCGGAGGGTGCGAATATCAGGTACATGCACCCTGCAAAGGCAAGGAACATCAGCGGGAAGACTATCATTTTCCTGCGCTGCTGCACCTGCTGCGGGGTAAGTTCCCGTTTGGGCTTATTTTCCTTTTTCGGCTTCCCGTCCGCCTGCGGTGCGGTCGTGCCGTTCTCATTCTTCTGTACTTCTTCCATATTGCGGTCTGTTTAACGGGTTGATACTTTGGGTTGTGTCATTGCCTTGCAACGGCAGTTGTCTGATATGTTCTATTTGTAGCCTCCTGCCGTCCCGTTTCCCGATATTGTATATTGATGAAACGGTGATGTAGATAGACAAGCCGCCGAAAAAGAAGAACATCAGGAGGATAACCGCCAGCCTTTTGCCCGGCGTAATCCGTCCGCACATTCGGCGCAGGCGGTCGTCCGCCCAGTCCCGCACCTTTTCGATGTGGTTTCGTTTTCTTTCCATAAGGCTATCTCTTGACGGTTTGTAAATCCTTGTTTTCGGTAATGGTGAACGCTTCGATGATGAAGCCGTGCGGGTTGTTGTCGCTCCGTGTGGCGTTGAGCAGGCGGCACGAGGTCACAAGGCTTCGCACCGTCAGGCTGCTTTCCCGGACAATCAACTGGCGGGCATACGTGTTCACCTTGTAGGGGTACTGGTCGAAGTCGCACTTCACGCTGTCAATCTCCACCGTCTGCGTGACGTTTCCGGAAATCACCCGGTTGTAGTAGCCCTTTTCCGCCAAGTCCTTGTAATAGTTGAAAGCGGTCTTGTCGGCGAGAAACAACGAGCGTTTGATGTTGCTTTCGATAGCCCCCTTTTCGGGTGATAAGGTGAAGAAAAGTTCGTGGAAACGCCGCACGTGCGACTTGGCTTCCACGGGTCTGTTCTGCGCCATGTCCTGCGAGAGTGCCAGCATCAGGCTTTTGCCGTTGTCGAGGACGTATATCTTCTGCCGCTGCTTTTCGGCGAAGCTGTACGAGTTCCACACGGCAAAGCCCGTCACCAGTGCGCACAGGCAGATGAATACCAGCGCAAAGAGCCGGATTTGCCGGAAACTCGTTTCGATGTTCGTTAATGACTTAAATTCCATATACTAAATATTGATGTTGGTTATTTGAGTAGTTTCCCGGTTACTTTCCCGCTTGCCGCACCGACCGCAGCCCCGGCGATTGAACCAGCCCGTGCCACGTTGCGGTTATAGGCAGACGTACCGCCAGCCGACACTATCCAGCTTGCCACCGTTGGAATGGTGAAGTAGCCCACGATGCCGATAATCATAAAGATTATATACACGGTGCTGCTCCCGTCCGGGATGAAATCCGGGTCTGAAAGCTGCTCGATGTCTTTTTGGAGCATCAGGGTTTGTATGCGTGCCAGCACGCTGCTGAACAAGTCCGACACGGGCAGCCACAGGTAAATGGAGATATAGCGTGAAATCCACCGGGTCAGCGTGCTTTGGAAACCGTCATAGACGGAAATCGCAAACGCCAGCGGACCCAGTATGCTTAACACGATTAGGAAGAACGTACGCAGCGTGTCTATAATCAGCCCCGCCGCCTGAAAGAGCATTTCCAATAACTCCCTGAACCAGTCCCGGACGGACTTCTTTATATTATAAGCCGTCCTGTCCATGTACATGCCCGTCATGGTCACCATGTCGGAGGGCGACCAGCCCAGTTCTTCCAGTTGTCGGTCAAATTCCTCGTCCGATGCGAGGTAAGCCGTTTCGGGGCTTCGCATCAGGGCTTCATATTCCAGTCGGTCTTTCTGCGCCCGGTACTCGTTCATGTCGAAAGTCTGCGTTTCCATAAGCTGGTTGCACCCTTTCACCACTGGCGACAGCACCGTGTTGATAGTCCCCAGCACGAAAGTTGGAAAAAACATGATGCACAGCCCCAGTGCAAAGGGACGCAGGAGCGGGTACACGTCTATGGGTTCGGCACGTGCGAGCGACTGCCACACTTTGGCGGCTACATAGAACAAAGCTCCCAGCCCGGCTATCCCTTTGGCTACCCCCGTCATGTTGCTGCACAAGGGCATCATTTCATCGTACAGCACCCGCAACACTTGGTGCAGGTTGTCAAAATCCACCGCTGCTAATAACATAGGCATACCGATTTATATGTTACCAGTAGCGTTCATCCGCCGAGCCGTAGAGAGCCAGCACCCGGTCGGTGTCGTTCTTCTTCTTCGCCCGCAGGTAGGACACGGATATGTTCTTTCGGGTGTAGTAGTTCACGAGGTTGCGGTAGTTGAGCAGGCTTTTATAGGCGTTGTTGATTACCGCCAGCCTTTCGGCATCCGTCAGCGACATGCCCGTCACGTTCACTACATTCTTCAAGTCCTGCAACACGTCCGCACTTTCGGAGAGCAGCTTGGCGTACCCGGCTGAAATGGCTGTGAGTTCATCCGGCGTGTAGTTCGGGTCTGCCAGCATGTTCTGATAGTTTCGCACGTAGATTTCGGATATTTCCGCCACCAGCTCAATGGACTTCTTCACCTTGATGCCGCCCTTGACAACATCGTGTACCGCTTTGAGCGGTAGGCTAAGCATCCAACGCCCTGCCGTATTACTACGGTGGGTTTTCGGAAGCTCGCCCCCAAACCGGACGTACACGTCTCCGCGTATCCGGCTTTCTACTAATAATATCAATCTATTCATTGTTA
>NZ_JABSOE010000121.1 GCF_013618865.1 Phocaeicola faecicola | reverse complement strand
GAACGATTCAGATGCCATAAATTCGGTTTCGAAGATATGGTGATTCTTATTGCTTGTGGATTACACAACTTCAGAATCAGCCACAAAATGAGTCATATAACAAATTAATCTATATAATGTCTAATAATCTATTGTCTGGGGATTTGAACTGAAACTCGTTTTCCTGCTGTAAATTCTGAGGGTAGGCATTGTACCAGTTAAAATGAAATCCGATGATTACCTGTTCCTCGGTCAACTTTAAAGCCTGAAAGGCCTTGTCAAGATTTTCTGGGAAAACCCTGTATTCTCTTTTAGATAGATATTGGAAACTTCGGAGCCAACAGTTTCTGAAAGAGTGTAAGGTCGCGGCACTGAAAGATTCCTTGAAGTTGACATATCCTATTGTCTTGTCTATACAGAATGCTTCTGCTGGCATTAACTCCCGTATTCTTCCAATACAATCAAACTTGTTGTAGCTGATGTCCTCATCAGTGGTTATGTCAGATACTTTTGTAATCCACTCCATTTCCTGGTCAATACTATTTGATGCTATCTGATAAAAATCATGAATTTCGTCTTCAGACAACTGTTGAGTAATTTTTTGATGTTGGATTGCGGAAGTGAGTGAATGCGCAAGTATTTCCAGTACTGTCTTCAATTTATTTTTAATCCTATAAATCTGTGACTGATCCAATGGTAGTATTGTTTTGACTTCTTCCAGTGAAATGGAGTTCTGTTCAATCTGTTTTAGAATAATTGGAACATTATCCAGCCATTCATGCTTCTTTGACAAAGATTCTGGAAGAGCTGGCAGTGCATAAAAATCTTCGTAAGTATAAGAACGGTTAAGGGTTGACAAACGTAACATTAGGATATACAGATATTTCTGTATCCAACCGTTAATTATGCTGTTGTTGCGTACGCCAGCCTGAAGGCCAAAGAAAGGATATTTCTGCTCATACTTGTACATTGAATCGGGACTTGATGAAAGTAAATCCATATAAAGTGGAATGATTTCAGCTAGTGAACCTGGAATCAGTACATAGTGAGGGGGCTGGCTATTTGTGAAATACAGAAGCTGATTCAGAAGTTCGTGTTCTTTCCTAAATAATAAAAGTCCTCCTAATGCGATATGAAATTCCTTAAATTCATTCCGTTCTTTTTGTCTTAATTCTACCATTTTACTGTCAGCAACAACTTGTCCAGACGTGGTATAGGAAACGTTTATACGTTCTTCAAGTTGGATAGATGGAAGATGGAGAAACAGGTGTGAATGGGCAGCATTCCAATATTTGAGAATCCATTCACTACGTTTGTAGAATAATTGCTGGTTCAAGCAAGTCCAGATTGTGCGGTAGGTATTCTGATGCATTATTGTAAACTGAAAATCATCCAGCATTGCATTAACAATGTCATTACCGTTTTTTATGGAAACCGCTTCCTTTTGTTGCATACATAGTTGCTCATTTACGGAGACAATACCTTCGTATAACTCTGGCGGATACTCCATTACAGTCCATTGTTTACCTGCACGTAAAGATACAATCCAGTCATACAATTCCTGATAACAATTGCGTAATACATCTACGTTATTTTGTTTAAGCATGGCAATAAAAAACTCGAACCATGCTTTTCTGGTCTCTTGTGGGATATTGTTTCTTTTTATAAGATGCTTTTGTAACCTTTCAGGCACGTTATAGATATAGATAAGCGTGAAAATCATAAATATGCTGATTGTCAATAGTACACAGAATATTGTAGCTAAAATAATGGCAGAATAGTCTATGTATTTTGTAAAAAGCCCGAAATTATAATCGTTAGGCGGAGCTACCAGCTGATAGAACAGTAAAAGTATGGTAATAATCAACAGTCCAATAAAGCACTTTGTGCTTTTTTCATTCATGAAAATCTGTATTAGGCGAGTAGATTTATACTTATCGTCTATTCTTTGGATGACGCTAATTAATAAAGGAACGGCAATACCCAGAATGGCAGCTGTTATAGGTATAATAATGTCTTTAGAAAAAATATCCATAATGTAAAGTTTTTTAGTTATTTTTAAGGTGCTGGAGGAAACTTGATAAATCCTCTTTTTGTAATGGTACAGGATGAAGCTTCATCCTGTATTTTTTTAGAGATTCGAGTATAATTTGTTTCAGTTCGTGTTTTTAAATCTACCATTTCTTTCCAATCAAAGGTATGCTCTATATTAAAAACATTCTGTTCATTGGCTGAAGTAAATCGCATGGATGATTTTACATGTATATTACCCTCTTGAGACCGGACATTCCAGTTAAATCTGGGATGATATTGTAATTTTGCAGCGAGGCATAATCTTTCGACTGTTGCCTGAATTATACCTTTAGTCGTGTTTAAATCTTTCAGACTATGGGAGTAATACCATTTGAATTCGTCATAAATTTTGTAGTCTAAAGGATTTTCAAATGGCTGGAATAACTTGTAAATTTCTGCACAAAAAGATGAATCATAATCATGTAAGGATGCTGGAACTTCCTGATCCATTAAGACACGACAACCTTTGGCTCCTGTCTGTTCCAACTTTACAGCCTTGCTCACGGCATTGCCCAGCAGCATTTGTCCTAAATTGTTGTTATTGTCCTCAATAATATCTCCATAGGCAATTCCACCCCGACATAAAATTCCATTCTGTAAACAATCCCACATGATAGTATGACATGATAGTATGACATCTTTCATGTTTTCAGACCAGACGAAAGCACAATCGGACAACTGGGTGAAATTCACTTTAGGGTACTTATTCTGGCAGTTTGTCAGGATTTCACGAAATAGTATCAATATATTAGCCGCAAATTCCTGATTCCCTGAAGTCTGAAAATGTTTAGAGACCTGCCAAATGTTAAAATCGTCTTCTGTAAGCTGGATTTTATCTTGGGTTAAAGCTGTAAATCCCAGTATATCTACATAGAAGACAAAACCTTTTAGATTTTTCAAGCTCATCATAATGCATCGTTTATAATCTATCAAAATCTTTTTATACAAAGATAGATTTTCAAATTTAAATATAAAAAATTCCTCAGAAGTTAGTAAATTGCTTCCATATTTTGAGCTATACGAATAAAATAGTTATAAATGTAACATATCTGTTTGCTATTTGTTTAACGGATATGTTGTACTGCAAACTAAAAATAGTATAGCTCGTTTGTTAGTGGGATATCCTATTTATAGCAGTATACTCTGTCTTCAATTATATAATCTGCCTAAATGAACTTATACATCTTGCATATGAAGAATCGATGATTTCTTCTATTGTTATTCAACAATCATTTTCATATTTCTTTTTTCTAATTCTTTTTGTATAAAACATAAAATATCATTTATTAATTTATTATCTATATTATCTTTACTTTTTAAATTTTTCCATTTAATACTATTTTTGTATATAACATATTCGGATAGCTCTGTGATAGGTCTTATCATCATTGCTTCTCCTTGGATAATCATGCTTTTATTATTATCTAATAATAATTCAATTTTACTACGTGAAATATTTATCAATTTCATATTTTTATACTATAATTTATGTGGAATAAAAAGTTATTGTATTGGTTATCAGTATACTAAAACCTTATTCGATATAGTATCTATTATTAATGATTTCCGTCTTTTATAAAACCTTTACTTTCACCAGAATTTGGATCTATAATTTCGATTGAGGTAACTTTTTTACTTGTCATTAGTCTTTTACGTTCTACATTCTCCCAAATATTTCCTGTTCTCAAATCATTGCCGATAACGGCTCTTACTTTTCCTGATGCACCATTTGCATATGCTTCTGACATGGCTTCCCATTCTCTAATACTTGCAGGATTGCTTGGGTCCCATTCAGGCATAACAATATTTTCTTTTTCTATTAACATTTCTAAAGTTGTCCCATTATTTCTCTTTGCAATATTTGCTGCTACATCTGCTCCTCCTACACCATTTGTTCTTCCAGACCAAAAATGAGCTGTGTTTGGTGAAGTTTTCATCAAATCGGTAGGTCTTTTTATGAATTGCCCAGTTTCACTATCATGCCATCTATTACTATTAGAATTCCATATAGGATATAAACCAAATAAGTCTATCCAACTATTGGAATCACCTACATAAGCATACAACCTACAGCAACCAACAAGTCTGATTGGATCTTGATTGATGTATTGTCCTATATCATTTGAATAGTACCTAAATCTGTTATAGTATAGTCCTGTTTCTTCATCCGCATATTGTCCCTGAAACCTGAACGGACAGTCAAACTCCGTTCCCTTGTCAACGGCAAGCACTTTTCCGTAAATATCCAGTGTGCAGTCCCAAGTCTTGT
>NZ_JABSOE010000120.1 GCF_013618865.1 Phocaeicola faecicola | reverse complement strand
TGCTTCACTCCCCGTTTGGTTTCCCATTCGGATAAGTCGGTTTGGGATAGGTTTCTTAATTGGAATACTAACCTAATCACTTGCCAGTGTGATTATTATCAAGCCCCTATTATGGGCGCACTGAACGAAAAGAAACTGCCGTCCTCCGTGATGACGGACATATTCGTTTCGTTGGGAAAATTCCTTACGGTAGCCTTCACACGGATGATGTTCTCCGCTCCGTCGGCTTTCCCGGCAATCAGGTCGGGCGAGCCTAAATCGACATAGCGCACCTCCGCCGGAAAAATGACGTGGACGGTCTTGTCGTAGGTCACTTCCAGACCGTGCGGCGGTATCATGCGGTCGAAGGTCAGCTTGCGTGACAGCCCGTGATATAGGTCGCCGTCCGCCTCCTTCTGCGGATAGACCTCCTTCGTCAAGGTCGGTTGTTCACTTCCGTTGGTCGTTTCAACGGTTACATTCTCCTGCGCGTTGGCAGTTATGATGCCCATAGCGAGGGCAAACATGATGATTACTTTTCTCATTACTTTTGGATTTTAGTGGTAATTTTTATTGTTTTCAATATTTTTCTTGGTAAAGCATGACCCTGTACCCGGCTTTCAGATGCACCTTGACGGTTCGCATCTTTTTGGCGATGTACTGGCTCGTGCCTTGTATCAGCCCCTTGCCCAAGTCGGAGGCGAGCTGCGCCCCGGCATTGGTGGAGATGTTGATGCTGCTTCCCAGCGAGCCGCCCATGTTGGCGGCGACCTCCCGGACGGCGTTCATCTCCATCGAGTTCGGGATGAAGATGCCGGGCTGTCCGTCCGTGTCATAGACCGCAAGCTCCACGGGGATAATCGTGCCGTCGTATTCCAGCGAGGTAATCTCGATGTCGAGCCGCTCACCCTGTATCTTGCCCGTGCCGACCACCACCGCACCCCGGGGTATTGTCCTGCCTGCCACCGCCATAGGCTCCAGCAGGCGCAGCCTTACCGTCTGCCCGTCCGTCACGCTCTGCGCCCCATGCACGCACGCCGGTATGGTGTTCCTGTCCAATACCTCCGCCGTGCCGACAGCCGTGTTGAAACCCCGGTTGCGTTCCTGCGATAAGGCGGCGACAAACTCCGCGTTACTCATAGGCTGTGAGAGTGAAGAAACTACTTGATGCTCCACCTGTCTGATAGGCATTGCCTTGTTCTTCTTCCCTTTCTGCACGGTAGTTGGCTCTGCCCTCTGTTCCGCCGATGGCTGTCCTCCGTTCTGACCGCCCATGTACTTTGCCGCCAGCTCGTAGGACTTCTCCATAAGAGCCACCTGCTCGTCCATAGAGGAAGCCTTGCCCCTCTCGCTTTCCAGTTCCGACTCCAGCGATGCGATGCGCTCCAACAATTCGTCCATCTCCGCATTGTCGTTTTTCGGCTGGTCGTAGAAGTTTCCGAGCGTGGCGTTCAGGTCACGGTAGGCGGCTGCGGAGGACTGGATGGTCTGCGGCGTGGCTGGCTTTGCCCTTTCTTCCTTGCCGCCCGGATTGGCGAGGTCGAAGTCCACTCCGTTCTCCGTTCCCGCTATCTCGCGGTCGAACATGTCGCCCAGCTGCCCGATGGCACGGTTGCGGCTCTCCTGACGCTCTTCCATCTCCCCATGCTCGTAGGCTTTCAGCTTGTCGCCGATAATCTGCCGGTTCGCCTTGTCAGCGTCGGGCATCTCGGTGTTGTATCCGTCCGTTCCCGGCGGTTGCTCCTTGCCGGAGGACGGGGCGAATATCAGCCACATCGCCCCGATGAACACCAACACCATAGCGGGCAGCACGATCATCTTCTGCCGTTTCAGCCGTTGCGCCTCTGTCAGCGGTTCGCGCTCCTTTTTCGGTTTCCCCGTTTCGGGAGCAGCTTTGTTCTCTTTCGTCGGTTCATTCTTTGTCTGTTCCATATAAATAAGGTGTTAAGTGATTGCCTGTTTCCGCCGGGGTCGGCAGTTCCACCCGTCCGGCGTGTCCCGTTTCCATATGTGAGCCGTCGTTCCTGCCGATGTCATAGACGGCTCTGCCGAAGGTGTAAAGGGCAAGCACCGCGAAGGCGGCGAACATCCCCAGCACGATGCGGCGGCGTGTTTCCGGCGGCAAGCCGTCCAGATACCCTTTGAGACTTGCCGCCAAGCGTTTCCGTTTGTCGTGGAGTTTCCAATACATGCCCCACATTGATTTTCTGATACTTTTCATGTCCTGTTACCGTTTGATAGTCTGTAAATCCTTGTTCTCAATGATGGTGAAACCCTCGATGGTAAAACCGTTCGGGTTGTCATCCGACCGCGATGCGTTCAGCAGGCGGCAGGTGGTCACGAGGCTGCGCTCGGTGACGTTGCTCTGCCGGATGATTTTCTGTGTGGCGTAGGTCACGGCACGGTAGGGATAGGCGTTGAAGTCGCACACCACGCTGTCCACCTTCAGCACTTGGTTGATGTTCCCGGCGATGATGCGGTTGTAGTACCCCTTCTCCGCGAAGTCCGAATAATAGTGGTACACGCTCTTGTCCGCCAGCAGCAAGGCACGTTTCACGTTGTGTTCAATCGCGCTTTTTTCAGGTGATAGCGTGAAGAACATCTCGTGGAAACGGCGCACATGTTCCCGTGCCTCCGCCGGGCGGTTCTGCGACAAATCCTGAGACAAGGCGAGCATCAGGCTCTTGCCGTTGTCCAGCACATAGATTTTCTCCCGTTGCTTCTCTGCGAAACGGTAGGAGTTCCACACGCTCCACACCGTCACCACGGCGCACAGCGAGAGGAAGACGATACCGAACAGGCGTATCTGCCTGAACGACGATTCGATGTTTCTAAGTGATTTGAATTCCATTTATATTTTCCAATTTATGATTGCACATTGATTATTTCAGCAATTTGCCGACACGTCCGACTGCGTTTCCTGCGGCTGCACCCGCCACGCTGCCCGCCATGCTTCCGGCTCGTCCCGCCATCTGGTTCACGTTGCGACCGTAACCGCCCATGCCTCCGGCTTGGATAATCCAGCCCGCAACGGTGGGAATGGTAAAGTAGCCGATGATGCCGATGCAGAGGAATACGATATACACCCCGTCGCTCGAATCCAGCGAGAAGTTCGGGTCTGCCTGCATCCGCTCGATGTCGTTTTGCAGCATCAGAACCTGTATCTTCGCCAGTATGGTGCTGAACATGTCCGATACCGGTAGCCACAGATAGACCTGTATATAGCGGCATATCCACTGCGTGAGCGTGTTTTGGAAACCGTCCCATACCGACAGGGCGAAGGCTATCGGACCGAGAATCGCCAGCACCACGAGAAAGAAGGTGCGGACGGTGTCTATCACGAGGGCGGCGGCTTGGAACAGCAGTTCGAGTATCTCGCGGAAGAAGTCGCGGATGCTCTTCTTCATGTTGTACATTCCCCGGTCGATATACATTCCCGCCATCGTCACCATGTCGGAGGGCGACCAGCCGAGTTCCTCCAGTTGCTTGTCAAATTCCTCGTTGGACACGAGGTAGGCGGTTTCGGGGTTGCGTACCATCGCCTCGTATTCCAGTTTGTCCTTCTGCTCCCGGTATCGGTTCATGTCCAGCGTTTCCGCCTCCAGCATCTTTGCCGTGCCCTGTACGACGGGTGAGAGGATGCTGTTTATCGTGCCCAGCACCACAGTCGGGAAGAACATGATGCACAGACCGATGGCAAAAGGACGGAGCATCGGGAATACGTCTATCGGTTCAGCTCTCGCCAGCGACTGCCATACCCGGTAGGCGACGTAGAACAGCGCACCCAGCCCGGCGATGCCTTTCGCCACACCAGCCATGTCCCCACACAGCGGCATCATCTGCTCATAAAGTGAACGTAAAATCTGATGAAGGTTGTCGAACTTCATAGGCTACCAGTATCTTTCGTTCATGTTCCCGTACAGCCCCATGATGCGGTCGAGGTCGTTCTTCTTTTTCGCACGCAGGTAACTCACGGAGATGTTCTTGTTCGTGTAGTAGCTCACGAGGTTGCGGTAACGCTTCATCTTCGAGTGGCAGCGTTCCACCACGTCCATGCGCTCCTTGTCGGTCATGGAGAGCGTGGTGATGTTCACCACGTTCCTGAGTTCCGTCAACACTTCGTTGCTTTCCTCCAGCAGTTTCGTGTAGCCGAAAGCGATTGCGGAAAGCTCTTCGGGTCTGAAATTCCCGTCACGGAGCATCCGTTGGAAACTGTTCACATAGATGTCTGTGATGTCGCCCACCATCAGGATGGTCTGCTGCACCTTGCGGGCGTCCTTGACCAGATTGTTCACCGATTTGAGGGGTAGGCTAAGCATCCAACGCCCTGCCGTATTACTACGGTGGGTTTTCGGAAGCTCGCCCCCAAACCGGACGTACACGTCTCCGCGTATCCGGCTTTCTACTAATAATATCAATCTATTCATTG
>NZ_JABSOE010000012.1 GCF_013618865.1 Phocaeicola faecicola | reverse complement strand
AGTTTGATTCCCTAAGATACAAAAAATTAGGGAAACGGGCAAGTTCTGACTTAGTGAAGTTAGGGCTTGCCCGATTTTTTTTGCAGACACAAAAAAGGCCATCTCAAAGTATTTTGAGACAGCCTCATTTCTTTTTTTATCTGTAACCTTCTCTATATTGAAATACAGACAATCTGAAAATTACAATATGACCTGGCATCCGGTTATCCCTCCATGAGCGTCGGTCAAAGCAGACAACTCTTCTCCTGAGCCTACGCTGGACGGCAGTTCATTTTCCGGTAATGTCAATTCCATATACACTCTGCTCCCCCCTTCCACAATCTTGAAATCAAGCTGCGTATACAGCCGGATAGCTGTAGGGTTGTTGGAATGTATTCCAATGATGGGATATCTTTGCCGACTTATAAACTCAATGCATTTTTCCATCATTTTTTTAGCAATGCCTTTCCTTCTGAAGTTTTTATGTACTCCCACCAATGAGATATAGGCTTTATGTGTCTCGGTATTATTGCAATAAAAAATGATCAGTCCGATAAGGGTGCCGTTGGGAGAAAAATAGCAAATCAGATTTGCCTTTTCGAATATTTTATCGATGTATTCTTCCAGATTTACCTTACTGGATAATGACGGAATAAAATCCTAATCAATTTCCTTTAAAAAAGATAAGACCTCCTGTCTTATATTACTTGTTTCATGCATGTTGGTTGTGTTGTAAGAATGTTTGTGTAGCAGATAATTCTATGTGGCGTATCTCTTAAGACGTACACATTATGGAATTATTTTTTTCTGAATATTGAGTAAAACACTTTTCGATACCATTTATTGTAATATTTTTGAAGCTTACTCTTGTAATATTCGTTTTTTTGCAAGATGGCTATCGGATTCTCAAAATATTCAAGGTACTTATCAAGATGCCTTCTATAAATATATTGATATATAAAGTCCTTATTTTCCTTTTGATTGCAGCTGGCAGTCATCGTTCCCTGCCTAATCCGATACAAGAATAAAGGCTCTGGTATCTGATATACCTTCTGGTCTTTGTACAAGAGTCTGATATAAAATTCCCAGTCTTCAAAGCCGATACGGTTGTTCTCATCATAGCCTCCAATCTTTATGCAGTCGTCTTTCTTAAACATTGAAGTACAGACTATCGAATTCGAGATCAACAGTTCTTTATAGCCAGTGTATCTGGCCTCCCAAACACCGTCTCTGGCTCCGAAAAATTGGGCAAGGCAGCAGAACAGTGTGTATTCCGGGTTAGAATGAAAAAAATTTATCCCTTTTTCAATAAAAGTAGGGGCGATCAGGTCGTCGGAGTCCAAAGGGATAATGTACTTTCCGTTTGCTCTATGAATACCATAATTTCGTGCAGAAGACAGTCCTCCATTCTCCTTCTTGTAATACTTGAACCGGGAATCTTTCTGAGTGTATTGAAGGGCAATTTCCTCTGTATTGTCTGGTGAGCCGTCATTTACAATGATTGCCTCCCAGTCAGGATAAGTTTGCTGAATAATAGATTCTAATGTTTCAGGTAAGTAATCTGCTTGATTATAACAAGGGATAATTATAGAAACTAAATCATTCATATATTCCGTATGGTGTAAAATTATTATTGATAGGCGGTACTCGGATGGAGTAGCGAAAATGTATGATACCGAAAAAGAGATTAATCTATATGCATATGATTAAATTCACCATGCCTAAAACAAAGAATAAGCCAACTGATGAGATCAGTTGGCTTATAATATTTAAGTTAAGGATACTCCTATATTGTATTTCCTTTCAGATTACAATTTTGGACCTGCAGCAACCAGAGCCTTACCAGCTTCGTTACCAGTAAACTTAGCGAAGTTCTTGATGAAACGTCCAGCCAAGTCTTCAGCTTTCTTAGTCCATTCAGAAGCATCAGCGTAAGTATCGCGAGGATCCAGGATCTTCGGATCAACACCCGGCAATTCTGTAGGAACTACGAAATCGAAGTAAGGGATAGTCTTAGTAGGAGCCTTTTCGATTGAACCATCCAGGATAGCATCGATGATACCACGAGTATCGCGGATAGAAATACGCTTACCAGTACCGTTCCAACCAGTGTTAACCAAGTATGCCTTAGCACCAGTCATCTTCATCTTCTTAACCAGTTCTTCTGCATATTTAGTAGGATGCAAGCTCAAGAAAGCAGCACCGAAGCAAGCAGAGAATGTCGGAGTCGGTTCAGTGATACCACGTTCTGTACCAGCCAACTTAGCAGTAAATCCTGACAGGAAGTAGTACTGGGCCTGTTCTTCGTTCAGGATAGATACTGGAGGCAATACACCGAATGCATCAGCTGACAGGAAGATTACCTGCTTAGCGTGAGGACCTTTAGAAACCGGTTTAACGATGTTGTTGATGTGATAGATAGGATAAGAAACACGAGTGTTTTCTGTTACGCTCTTATCAGCGAAGTTGATCTTACCTTCAGCGTCAACAGTAACGTTTTCCAACAAAGCGTCACGTTTGATAGCGTTGTAGATATCTGGTTCTGATTCTTTATCCAGGTTGATAACCTTAGCGTAGCAACCACCTTCGTAGTTGAATACACCTTCGTTATCCCATCCGTGTTCGTCGTCACCGATCAACTTACGTTTCGGGTCAGTAGACAATGTAGTTTTACCTGTACCTGACAGACCGAAGAAGATAGCTGATTCAGTTTCGTCCATGTTAGTGTTTGCAGAGCAGTGCATAGAAGCGATACCACGCAACGGGTTGAAGTAGTTCATCATTGAGAACATACCTTTCTTCATTTCACCACCGTACCAAGTGTTCAGGATAACCTGTTCCTTAGTAGTCAGGTTGAATACTACTGCAGTTTCTGAGTTCAGACCCAGTTCTTTGTAGTTTTCAACTTTTGCCTTAGAAGCGTTGTAAACGATGAAGTCAGGTTCAAAGTTTTCCAATTCTTCTTTAGAAGGACGGATGAACATGTTAGTTACGAAGTGAGCCTGCCATGCAACTTCCATGATGAAACGAACTTTCAGACGAGTAGCTTCGTTAGCACCGCAGAAACCGTCAACTACATAAAGTTTCTTGTTTGACAATTCTTTAGCAGCCAAGTCTTTCAAAACTTTCCAAGCTTCTGTAGTTACAGGCTTGTTGTCGTTTTTGTATTCTTCTGATGTCCACCATACAGTGTTTTCGCTAGTGGCATCCTTTACCAAGAATTTATCTTTAGGAGAACGACCAGTGTAGATACCAGTCATTACGTTTACTGCACCCAGTTCAGTTTCCTGACCTTTTTCAAAGCCTTCCAATCCAGCTTTTGTTTCTTCAGCGAACAATACTTCATATGAAGGATTGTGCAAGATTTCTACGGTACCAGTGATACCGTATTTGGTAAGATCTAAATTTGCCATTGTTTCAAATGATTAATTTGGTTATTATATCAAATGTTTAATTTTTGCTAAATCCAGCGTCTGTAAGAAAATATGCTTTAAAACACCTTTTCTTTTTAGACGCTACAAAATTAGTAGTTTATTTTGATTGGAAGAAGTTATTACAGAAAAAAATCCGTAATGATTGAAAGATTTATACTTGTATAACAAATCTGCAATTTCGACTTTGCAACTAGGTAGTTTTCTGTATCTTCATTCCTGTGTGAGGGGCGGAAAAGGCATCCGGAAAGCCGGTAGTTTCCCGGATGTCTTTTCTTCCTCCCGTATCTTTGTGGCTTCTCCTGCCGTTATTCGTCGACAAGGGTGAAATCCAGCTGTTTCTTTTCCAGGTTGGCACGGGCTACCTTGATCTTTACCGGGTCGCCCAGACTGAATTTCCGGTGATGGCGGCGTCCGATCAGGCAATAATTTTTCTCGTCGAACTCGTAATAGTCATTGCCCAGGTCGCGCATCGGTATCATACCCTCGCACTTGTTTTCGTTGATTTCGGCATAGAGTCCCCATTCGGTCACTCCTGAAATGACGGCGTCAAACACGCTGCCGATGTGCGCTCCCATGAATTCCACCTGTTTGTACTTGATGGAAGCACGTTCTGCACTGGCCGCTGTCTGTTCCATGGCCGAGCTGTGTTCGCACAGGTTCTCGTACTTGTCGGCCTGTGCGCTCCGTCCTCCTTCCATGTACCGGGTCAGCAGGCGGTGTACCATCAGGTCCGGATAACGGCGGATAGGAGAGGTGAAGTGGGTATAGTAATCAAAGGCCAGTCCGTAGTGTCCGATGTTGTAAATGGAGTAGCGGGCCTTTTGCATGGCGCGCAGCGAAACCGTTTCAATCAGGTTCTGCTCCTTCTTGCCTTCGATGTCGCTCAACAGGCGGTTGATGGACTTCGATACGTCGGTCTTGCTGCCCCCTGTACGTATCTTGTAGCCGAAGCGGGCAATGAACTGACTCAGGTTGTCCAGCTTGTCAGGGTCGGGCAGGTCGTGTATACGGTAAGGGAATACCTTGGCCTTCTTGTTCTTGGGAACCTTTCCGATGTGTTCGGCCACCGTACGGTTGGCCAGCAGCATGAATTCCTCAATCAGTTTGTTGGCTTCTTTTGATACCTTGAAGTATACACTGAGCGGTTTGCCCTGTTCGTCGATTTCAAACTTCACCTCACAGCGGTCGAAGTTGATGGCTCCGGCAGCCAACCGTTTTTCACGGAGTATCTGGGCCAGGCGGTTCAGCTGCAGCACTTCTTCCTTGTAGTCTCCCTCACCGGTTTCGATGATCTGCTGTGCTTCTTCGTAGGTGAAGCGGCGGTCCGACTTGATGACGGTGTGGCGGATGCGGTAATCCTTGACCTCTGCCTTGTCGTTCATGTTGAAGATGACCGAGTAGGCCAGCTTTTCCTCGTTCGGACGGAGTGAGCAGATAAAGTTGCAGAGCCGTTCCGGCAGCATCGGGATGGTCCGGTCTACCAGGTATACGGAGGTGGCACGCTTGACCGCTTCCTTGTCGATGATGCTTCCTTCTTTCACATAATGTGATACGTCGGCAATGTGTACGCCGACCTCCCACAAATTGGGTTTCAACTGTTTGATGGAGAGGGCATCGTCGAAGTCTTTCGCATCCTTCGGGTCGATGGTGAAGGTTACCGTATCGCGGAAGTCTTCCCGTTCGGCATAATCCTCCGGTGTAATCTCTGCCGGAATCTTGTCTGCGGCTGCCTCTACGGCCTGCGGATAAGTATACGGCAGTCCGTATTCCGCCAGGATGGCATGCATCTCGGCAGTGTTCTCACCGGCTTTTCCCAGAATATCGATGACCTGGCCAAACGGATTCTTGGCATTCTCGGGCCACTCGGTAATTTTTACAACTGCCTTGTCGCCGTCTTTTCCTCCCTTCAGCTTGTCTTTCGGGATGAAAATGTCATTGGCCAGTGTGTTGGTTTCCGTCAGCAGGAAGGCGTAGTTCTTGCTGACCTTCAGCGTACCTACAAAGGTACTGTCCGCATGCTCCAGAATCTCGATTACCTGTCCTTCCAGGTCATGACGGCGACGCTTGGCACAGAGCGCAATCTTCACCTTGTCGTTGTTCATGGCATGTGCCGAGTTCCGTTCGGCAATCACTATCGGTTCTCCTCCGTCGTCCGGAATGAAAGAGTTGCGGCCGTTGCTCTTGCGTACAAAAGTACCGGTCAGTATCTGTCCTTTGTCGTTCAGCTTATAACGCCCTTTTTCGGTCTCTATCAGGAAACTGTCTTCTACCATTTCCTGTACCGTGTCTGCACAAAGCATCTTGAGCGGGTGAGTGGTAAGATTTAATCCTCCGAATAAATGCTTAAGACTAAAACTTTCTGTTGGCCTCATGCGGAAATAATTGACCAGCAGCTCCGCCAGTTCTTTCTTTTTCATTCGTTTTCCGCCTTTTTTTTCTTTTTTCTTTTTAGCCATAATCTTGTTGTTTATTTCTGCTTTTCAGCCTTTCTCTGTAGTTACCCGGAGATTTCCGTGTAGGGAAAGGCCTGAAATGAATCATTACTACAAAGTAAGCAAAATAAATGGAATAAAGCGTCAATAACTTTCTTTATTTTAAGAGGGAAACTATTACCTTTGCATTTTTCGTATAGTAAGTACTGTAATTTCATGATAAAAAAGATATTAGTAACAGGAGCCAGCGGATTCATCGGAAGTTTTCTGGTAGAAGGGGCGCTGGAGCGGGGCTTTCAGGTCTGGGCCGGAGTGCGCCGCAGCAGCAGCCGGGCTTATCTGCTGGATGAGCGGATCCGCTTTGCCGAACTGGACCTGATGGATTCCGACCGGCTGCATGCGCAGCTGGCGCATCATAAGGAAGCGCATGGAGGATGGGACTGCATTATCCATTGTGCCGGAGTAACCAAATGCCTGGAGAAGGCCGATTTTGAGATGGGCAACTATTGGGCTACTCGTCATTTTGTAGAGGAACTGATGCGGCTGGACATGGTGCCCCGGCAGTTCATCTACCTGAGTTCGCTGAGTGTGTTCGGCCCGATTCATGAGAAGAGTTACGAGCCTATCCGGGAGACGGATACTCCTTGTCCGAATACGGCCTATGGGGTAAGCAAGTTGCATTCGGAAGAATACCTGCAGCAGCTGAAAGATTTTCCATATGTCATTTTCCGTCCTACCGGAGTGTATGGTCCGCGTGAGAAAGATTATTTCCTGATGGTCAAGTCCATCCGGAACCATGTGGATTTTGCAGCCGGATTCCGCAGGCAGGATATTACGTTCGTGTATGTGAAAGACCTGGTGCAGGCGGTTTACCTGGCGGTAGAGAAACATACCGTACGCAGGTCGTACTTTGTGAGCGACGGAGGGGTGTATGCCAGCCGTACTTTCTCTGACCTGATCCGTAAGGAGTTGGGAAATCCCTGGTGGATACGGTTTACCTGTCCGCTGCCGGTATTGTATGTCTTGTCGGCGGTCATCGGAACGGTATGCAAGTGGATGAGGCGTACCAGTACCTTGAATCCGGACAAGTATCAGATCATGAAGCAGCGCAACTGGCAGTGCGACATCAATCCGTTGAGAAACGAACTGGGGTACTGTCCGGAATACCCGCTGGAGAGAGGTGTAAAGGAAATTGTCGCATGGTATAAGAAGGAAGGATGGCTATAAATATAAAACTGTTTGAACGTGTGGAAAGCGGAAGGGGATTGTTTGCGGTAGAAACAATCAGCCTGATTTATAATGCTCTGACTACGATTCTGATCCTGTTGCTGTTGCCGCGGATGGACCATCCGGACACCATGCTGCTGGAGCGGGTAGGAATCGTGGCGGTGACTTTTGTGCTGATTTATCTGTACCAGTCGTTCCCGTGCCGGCTGACGGCTTTTGTGCGCATGGCGTTTCAGATGTCACTGCTGGCTTACTGGTATCCGGATACGTACGAGTTCAACCGTCTGTTCCCTAATCTGGATCATGTGTTTGCTCATGCCGAACAGCTGCTGTTCGGATGTCAGCCGGCAGTGGAGTTCAGCAAGCACTGTCCTTCGGTCTGGTTCAGTGAACCGCTGAATATGGGGTATTTCTTCTATTATCCCATGATACTGGTGGTAGTGGTGTATTATTTTCTGAGGCACTTCGAGTGGTTTGAGAAAATCTGTTTTGTGTTGGTCACTTCTTTTTTCATATACTATCTGTTTTATATCCTGGTGCCCGTGGCCGGTCCGCAGTTTTACTTTCCTGCCATCGGCATGGACAAGGTAAACGACTGTGTGTTTCCTGCCATTGGGGATTACTTCAATAACAACCACTATCTGTTGTCGGGTCCCGGATACGATCAGGGATTCTTCTTTAAGCTGGTAGAAGCCTCTCAGGAGGTGGGAGAGCGTCCTACGGCGGCATTCCCGAGCTCGCATGTCGGTATCTCTACCATCACGATGATCATGGCATGGCGTGCCAACCGCCGTCTGGCTTACCTGTTGCTCCCTTTCTACCTGCTGTTGTGCGGGGCTACGGTATACATTCAGGCGCATTATCTCATTGACGCGCTGGCCGGTTTTATCTCTGCATTTTTCATTTACCGTCTTTCCAGTCATTTGTACGAGCGTTGGTTCATCACGCCGGCATTCAAGCTGATGGGATAGGAGTTGCTTTTGTTGAGACCAAGAAAAAGATTATGGTTAAATAAGGTTGCTTTGCTTATGACTGATATACCGGCTTGTATTTAATTATCTTTTATTGGAGATTTATAAATAACCGCTGGGCTTCGCTGTTTGAAAGAATGGTGAGGTCGGGCGGTTTTTGTTTAAATTTAGATTCGGGAAAAGAAAGATAATGAATGTGAGCATTTCTATTCATAGGGAATTTAATGGTAGTTTGATAGATAATAATTGTATATAAATTGCATAAGCATTTAGGTAAATTAAACATAAAATAATATAATTTTGATACGTATAGCGTTACAGTCTTAAATATAAATATTAATCTTAAAAAGATTTTAATTTACTATTTTATAATTCCTTAGTTAATACTTTGAAATTTATACGCTGGTATAGATTGCAACAATGTTAACCTAAACTAAATTATTTATTAAATTTTTATGAAAACTGTATTTGGTAAAGTATTGCTATGTACTGTTTTTTCTATCTCACCTTTTAGCACGCATCTTTTATGTGCATCTGAGTGCAATGAGAAATCAGTCACGGCATTGGCAAACGTACAGGAGCAGTCCATCCAATTTGCAGGGACTGTTGTTAATGAACATGGAGAACCTTTGGTTGGAGTAAGTGTTCGGGTAACTAATCGTCCTTCAGTTGGAACCATTACCGGTTTAGATGGTGAGTTTTCATTACGTCTTGAAAAAGGAGACACGGTAGAATTGTCTTATGTCGGCTATGTGTCTCAGGTAATGACCGTAAAAACTGAGAAACATCTGAAGATTACCCTGAAGGAGGATTCGCAGTTGTTGGATGACGTTGTAGTTACCGCATTAGGTATCAAACGTGATGAAAAAGCATTGTCTTATAATGTGCAGCGTATCAAGGGAGAGCAACTGACTCAGGTTAAAGATGCGAATTTTGTAAATTCGCTTACAGGAAAAATTGCCGGTGTCAACATTCAGTCAGGAGCTGCAGGAGCTGGTAGTGCAACCAAAGTGATTATGCGAGGCTCAAAGTCCATATCCGGAAGTAATAATGTGCTTTATGTAGTAGACGGTATGCCTGTGGGTAATAAGACAAAAGCTACTTCTGGAGATGCTTTTGAAGCAACAGGAGGCGGTGGCGGAGAAGGTATTTCTGACTTCAACCCCGAAGATATTGAAAGCATTTCAGCATTGACAGGACCTTCAGCTGCGGCTCTGTACGGTGCTGCGGCTGCTAATGGGGTAATACTGATTACCACTAAAAAAGGAAAGGAAGGAAAGTTTTCCATGACACTCTCTTCTTCTGCGGAAATTTCCCGTCCGTTTGTGACCCCTCGTTTTCAGAACCGTTATGGACATGCAGAAGGAGACGAGCGTTCCTGGGGTAACCTGTTGGATAAGCCTACGGACTTTTCTCCTTTGGATTTCTTTAAAACTGGAACTTTGTTTACCACAGCAGCCACTGCTTCTATGGGAAATGCCAGAAATCAGACTTATGTTTCCTTCGCTTCTACAAATTCTAAAGGTATCGTACCTACATCGGGAGTGTATAAGTATAATTTTACGGGACGTAATACAGCGAATTTTCTGGATGATAAACTGCATTGGGATATGAGTGTGAGTTTTGTGATTCAGGGACATCAGAATATGTTTTCACAGGGGGGATATGGAAACCCGCTTCTTCCGCTTTATTTGTTTCCAAGAGGAGACAATTTTGAAGACATTAAGGTCTTTGAACATTATAATCCTATCAGAAATATTTCTGAGCAGTACTGGCCGTATGGTGGAAAAATCGGTAACATCACCTCGGAAAATCCATATTGGATAGTCAACCGTGAGTTATACCAGTCGCATAGAAAACGTTATATGTTTTTTACTAGCCTTGCTTATGACGTGACTTCGTGGTTGAATATTGCAGGACGTTGCCGTATTGATAATACATATTCGAAAGACACGAAGAAATTGTATGCTTCTACTACCGAGACCTTGTCTCAAGGAACAAAGGGAACTTATGGGAATAATCAGGAAGAATTCAGACAAACTTATGCCGATGTAATGGTAAACGTCAACAAATCGTTTGGCAGTTATTTTCAGGATGGAACGGAACTGCCGTTGTTCCATCTGACGGCCAATGTGGGAGCCAGTTATGAAGACTATCTGACTACCGGTGTCAGTGTGGGCGGAAGACTTAACCTGATTCCGAACCTGTTCAGTGCACCGAACCTTGTTACTAACCAGCAAGGGGCCGGAGAATCGTATCAGCATACCCGCAACATTGCGGCATTTGCAAGTATGGAACTGGGATTCAAAAATTATCTTTACCTGACACTTACCGGAAGAAATGACTGGCCCTCACAGTTGGTAAACTCTCGCGAACCTTCGGTATTTTATCCTTCGGTCGGATTGTCGGGAGTGTTGTCACAGATGCTGCGCATGCCTTCTTTCATTGATTATCTGAAACTTCGCGGTTCGTATACCGAAGTGGGATCTCCTATCAGTTTTACCGGGCTTACTCCGGGGACGGTCACTTACAAGATTGAAGGAGGAACTCTTAAGCCCATCAGTATTTATCCCTTCCCTGATTTCAAGGCCGAGCGTACAAAATCGTTTGAGGTAGGATTGAATTTCAAGGGATTTGGAAACAGACTGCATCTGGACGCTACATTTTACCATTCCAATACTTATAATCAGACATTTCTGGCTGATTTGCCGGAAACATCGGGATATACCGGGTTTTATGTACAGACAGGTAATGTACGCAACCGGGGAGTGGAACTCAGTCTGGGGTATGAAGATCAGTTCTTGAAACAGAAGAAGAACAAGTTGAGCGTTTCTTCCTATGTTACATTTACGAAGAATGAGAATAAAATCCTGAATCTGGTGGATAAATATGAAAATCCAGTTACCGGAGAGCCTGTAGCACTTGATAAATTGTCCAACAATATCCGAAAGAATGGTTCGATGGGGGATATTGTTGTTAAGGGAGTGTTGAAGAGAGATGAAAATAACAGACTGATTCCTACAAAGGATGGAAGCCGTTTTGAAATTGATGACAAACAGCGGATTCTGATGGGAAATTCCGATCCGGATTTTACAATGGGATGGCGTAATGATTTCCGTTATGGTCCGGTAAGCCTGGGAGTATTGATTTATGCACGTTTTGGAGGTATAGTACAGTCTGCTACTCAGTCATATCTGAATGCATATGGAGTTTCTGAAGAATCGGCACAGGCCAGAGACCGTGGAGGTGTGGAAGTTGGCGGACATATGTATGATGCAAGAATGTATTATGAAACCATTCATGAACAGATGGCTTATTATACTTATGATGCTACTAATATTCGTCTGCAGGAACTGGTTCTCAGCTACCATCTGGATGGAAAGTATTTGAAGAATTGGGTGAAGGGAGTGACTTTTTCCTTGTTTGGAAAGAACTTGATAATGTTCTACAATCGGGCTCCATACGACCCGGAAATAGCGGCCAATACTAAATCTTTCCGCTATACATCGGAGTTCTTCATGGTGCCTAGCTTAAGAAGTGTGGGTGCAAGTATAAAGATTAATTTGTAAGAAATATATGATATGAGAAAGATATATAAAATATTGTTTGTACTTCCTCTGCTGTTGAACTCTTGTCTGAGTGGGTATGAGGAAATCAATACCAATCCGCTTTATCCGAACGATGAACATAAGAATACTGATGGGGTAGCGGCAGGAGCGTATTTTATGGAGTTTGAAAAAAGGGTTATTCCTACCCGGAGCAGTGAAGGGGAAGGTACTGATTTGCCCAACCGCTATCAGGTAGCCATCAATCTGGCTGCGGATAATTGGGCCGGATACATGTCGCCGATGAACAACAAGTTTAACGGAGGGGCAAACTTTACTACAAATTATCTTATAGAAGGATGGGTTAATTATGCCTTTTCTACTTTCTATACCAATATTGTGAATCCATGGATACAGATTCTTGACCAAACTCATGTTAAACAGGTGGAAAATGGAACTGTGACTTATCAGAAAAAGGCTCTTTCTGACCAGGCGATTTTCTCGGTGGCACAGATTATTAAGATTATGGGCCTTCACAGGGCGACGGATACTTACGGACCATTACCTTATAAAGGGATGGGACAGGGAAGTTTGAAACTGCCTTATGACAGCCAGGAGGATATCTATAAAAGTTTCTTTGTGGAACTTCAGGCGGCTGTACAGACATTGAGTGAGTACCAGAGACAAGGAGGAGCCAATATTGCTTCACTGGTACGTTTCGATGCGGTATATCATGGGAATGTACAGCGGTGGATTCGTCTGGCTAATTCCTTGATGTTGCGCCTGGCTGTACGTGTAAGATATGTCGATGAAGAACTTTCCAGGAAATGGGCTGCACAGGCTGTGGCCAATCCGGAAGGAGTTATTACGGAGGTCGCCGATATGGCTATGTTGAAGTCTTCGGCAGAACAGCCTTTCATTAATTCACTTGAACTGCTGTGGCATGCGTATGATGATTGTCGTATGGGAGCTACTATTTATTCATATCTCAGAGGATATAATGACCCTAGAGCCTGGACACTTTTTGCTCGGCACGAAAGTGACAAAAGTAATTCGTATCTGAAGGCGGTCCGTACTGGTATCCCGACATCTCCCAGTGCCGATTTCTATAAGGATTATTCTGTTCCGAATGTGAAGAATGAGACACCGGTGTATTGGTTCAAGGCTTCTGAAGTATATTTCCTTCAGGCTGAGGCGGCTTTATTCGGGCTGATTCAGGGAAATCCTCAACAGTTATACGAAGATGGAATTACTATGTCATTCAAGGAAAATGAGGTTACATTACCGGCCAATTACTTGAGGTCGACTGCACGCCCTGCCGGATATGAAGATATTAAAATGGCTAAATACAATGCTGAAAGTCCTTCTGCCGTAACAGTCAGTTGGAGTGATGCTTCATCAAATGAACAGAAGTTGGAAAAGATTATTACACAGAAGTATATTGCACTGTTCCCCGACGGGCAGGAAGCATGGACCGAATGGAGGCGTACAGGATATCCCAGACAGGTCCCTGTATTTGTGAATAGAACGGATGCGGCTCATGGTAATGTGATGGAATCCGACGGATATAAACGCGGAGTGCGCCGGATGACTTTCCCTAAGAGTGAATATGATGGACTGAACAGGGAGAATGTAATCAAGGCACAACAATTGTTGAGTTCGGGAGTTGACGATTGCAATGCTCGCCTATGGTGGGATGTTAATCCTCTTTTAAATTAATATTTAACAGAATTGAATATGAGAAGATTTTTCAATAATATCCTTTCTTTATTGCTGAAAGGTGTGCTGGTGTGGGGAATGTGTGCCTGCACCAATGAAATAAAGAATATATCGGTAGAAACAGAGGATATTCTGGGACAGCTTCGTGCACGTGACATGGAGAAATGGGCCAAGGAAAGACAGTTACAACAGAGACAGGACGAATCTGACAGAATGTATAATCAGAGAGTAGCCGAGATGTATGATGCTTATTATAAAGCACTGAGAGATTATAAGAATTCGGATCATAAAATTGTGTATGGATGGTTTGGCGGATGGTCGGCAACAGAGGGTATACCCGAATCGTTTTTGAGTAATCTTCCTGATAGTGTGGATGCGGTGTCTATATGGGGAGGTACGGCTCCTTTTGAGGAGAACAGTTCCAAGTGGGCCGATCTGAAGTATGCACAGGAGGTAAAAGGACTACGGGTATTGCTATGCTGGCAGGTAGGTACATCCGGACTGGGTCTTCCCGGAGGAGTAGAAGATTTCGACAGAAGGCATGAAGGCCGGACCAGCGAGGAAAAGGCAGTCATTTATGCGCAGGAACTGACCGAGTTTATAAAGAAACATCATTTTAACGGATATGACATTGACTGGGAGCCTAATGTTGGAAATCATGGTGGGGGCTGTCATAATTTGTATCAGAATTGTACCGGAGGGGAATCGAGTGCCCCGATAAAGGCTTTTATCAGGGAAATGGGCAAGAACTTCGGTCCCAAGCAAGTTACGGATTATAACCCGCGCAATACCGGTACGTTATTTCTGTTTGATGGTGAGGTCCGTGATTTGGCTAGTCGTTTTGGGGATATGGGAGATTATTTTGACTATTTCCTTAATCAGAATTATTTCGGCAAGGAGCCTAATCATGAGTTCAGGAATGTAAATGCTATCAAAGATTTTTCGTGGAAAAAGTATATCACTTGTGATGAGTTTGAAATGGCAGGAGCCTGGAAGCAAGGTGGAAAATCTCCGGGAGAAGGCAATCTGGCTGGTTGTGAGGTAAAAGCTAAGATGGTGGCTGAAAGAAATTACGGTGGCTGGGGAGCTTATCACATAGAACTGGAAGCTGCTCAGAATTATAAATATGTAAAGAGTGTAACCCAGATAATGAATCCTTCCGAAGGAATAAAGGTAGATGAAAATCAGATTGAGAATATATTAAATCAATGATTATGAAGAAACTATATAATATTATAACATGTGTGGTACTGGGGGGATTGGCTTCCTGTACGAATCTCCCTGAAATCACGGAAATGGATCAAATGGAACATTCAGTGGTCTATATAGAGGAGTTTACTTCTTCTCCACAGCAGTCTTTTGCTGTGGATGAACAGGGAGGAAATTCGGTTTTCACTCCTAGGGTATCTAATCTGTTGTCTTCTGAAGTCGAGATGAGGGTGATAGTTGATAAAGATTTCCTTGATGCATACAACAAGAAAAACAATACTTCTTTTGAATTGCTGCCTGAGGAGGCATATGATTTGGAGTACATTACTCCCGAAGGTAAGACTGTGGCGGGAAAAGGCTTGGATATAAAATTACAGCCACGGCAATATGGAGCCAATGTAAAGGTCAATGTGAAGTCGATGGTAAAGGAAACTATAGACGATGAAGGCAATAAACATCTGGAGGCGTTGCCGGCGTTTAAGAATTATGTGGTTCCGGTTCGTATTGAGAATGTGAAAGGTGATAAGGTTAGCATACAGTTTCGAGGCAATGTAGGTATGTTTTTTCTGAATCGGAAAATAAAATCGAAAGTTCTTCACTTGGAGCGGAACGGAGTTCAGATGTGGTATAAGAGTGAATCAACTTCTCCGATTGAAGAAGACTTGGATTTCAGTCAATGGACCTATCAGGTATTTGTCAGATTTGATATGATAGGCGGAGGTAATACAGGGTGGATATATTTCAATAAGCGTGATAAGAATGAAGATTGGGGATACCATTGTCTGTATGGAGCCGATAGCTTTACATTGTTTGACCCGGCAGGAGGCAAAAGAAGTTTCAATCAGAAGCAGTTTGAAAAATATTCTTTTGAGGCCAACAGATGGTATAATTTGGCTATGACATCTAAGGATAATGAAAAAGGATTGTGCGAGGTTCGTTTTTATGTCGATGGAGAGCTTGCCATGTCATATGATTTGCCAGGAAAATCACAGCCGTGGCCACGTGCCTTTATTGGAAACAGTGCGTTTGTCGGCTATGTAAGAGATTTCAGACTTTGGACCAAAGCATTGTCTGCGGGAGAAATCAGAGAAACAATGTGGGCAGTGGATCCGGCTTCTGAAGGATTGGTTCTGAATATGCCTTTAAATGGAGATTTTAATAATGCAATTCCGGGAAAAGAACAGGATTGGATTATTACTCGAAAGGGAACTTATCATTTCAACGATGAATTTACTTTCCCTGAATAAACAAAGAGATAAAAACTTAGGAATATGAAACATATTATTTGTTGTTTGCTGGCCATTGGGCTTGGATTTTCATCATGCTATAGAGAACCGGTTGTTCTGGAGTTTGATGATACGTACGATGTGAAAAAGCCGGAAAAGGGGGAACGAGACAAGTTGCCTCCGGTGGATGTATATCATAACTATGTCTATGCAGCTGAAGATCGGGTTGATTTGGAAATACTGAGAGACTTGAATGAGGACAAGACTGTCAGAGACTTGATGATGCCTGCTTCTTTGACACTGACTATTAAACGTTCGCTTGTGCAGGAAGAGGCTCTTCCTGTGAAAGTGGAGTTAATGACACCTGAGAATGCTCCGGAGATATACCCTACGGTTGTGAAAGGCTTGACCACTTTGCTGCCTGCCGGAGTTTATTCTTTCCCTTCTGAAGCTGCGGTGATTGCATCTGGCGAGAAAAGCATTGATGTGGAGATAGCACTGAATAAAGAGGAAATGAAAAATCTTGATCCGTCCCATCCTTATGTACTCCCTATCATTTATACGGTTGATAAGGAAAAGGCTGTTGTCAGAGGATATTATTTGTGTACGGTTACTTTTAGGGATAAATCGCAAATTCCTGTGGGTAACAATGTGGTATTGAATCCTTCCGGAGATCTTTCGGGTGGAGTTCTTATTGAAAGAGAGGCTTTGACCTGTAGTTCTAATTATGAAGCAGAACGGGCAAGTACCCGTTTGACAGATGGACGAACGGACGACTCTTGGTATGTCCGATACCAAAGTGGGGCTTATCTTGATATCCGATTCAACATGGCTAATGTAAAAGCTGTTGTATTGAATGTTCCTGGAAGAAATAAGCAGTTTAAATCAGTAACTGTGGAAGTTTCTGATGATGGAGGTAATACTTGGATAGACCAGGGTACAGTACAGATTGACCGGTATTATTCAACTACTTTTTTGGAGTTTAGACAACCTGTTGTCATAAATGCAATCCGTTTGAAAGAGTTTGTTCCGATTTATGTGGATTATGGCGAGCAGTATTATTATGCTGATATAACTGAAGTTCGGGTCTTGAGCGGAAGATAATAGTGAAAAACCTTGTTTCAACTTGAAACAAGTTTTTTTTATTGTATTATTCACCACCGAACGTCTGTTCGATGTGGTTCAGTATCTGGTTCAGCTCCTCGAGGGTCTCGGCACGGAGCATGGCGATACGGGTATCCTTGAAGTTGGGAATGCCCTTGAACAGGGGAGAGGCCGCAAGGTGACGGCGTACGTGCAGGATGCCCCTACGTTCATCCAGCAGTTTGACGCTGTCGGCTACCTCCCGGCGGAGTACGTCCATGCGCCATTTAAAGGACAATGGAGGAAGTTCCTCTCCGGTGGTCAGGTAATGCTTTACCTCCTTGAAAATCCAGGGACGTCCGAAGCTGGCACGGCCGATCATGATGGCGTCCACTCCGTAGCGGTCAAAGCACTCCTGGGCACGCTGGGGACTGGTAATGTCGCCGTTGCCGATGATGGGAATCCGCATGTGGGGGTTGTTCTTCACGGCCCCGATGAGGGTCCAGTCGGCCTCTCCGGTGTACATCTGTGCACGGGTGCGTCCGTGGATGGTCAGAGCTTCGATACCGCAGTCCTGCAGCTGCTCGGCCAGTTCCACAATGATTTTCGATTCGGAATCCCAGCCCAGTCGGGTCTTTACCGTCACGGGAATCTTTACCGCATCGACTACGGCACGGGTAATCTCCAGCATCTTGGGGACGTTCTGCAGCATGCCCGATCCGGCTCCTTTTCCGGCCACCCGCTTCACCGGGCAACCGAAGTTCAGGTCGAGAATGTCTGGCTGGGCCTGTTCTACGATACGGGCGGCTTCCACCATCGTGTCGGTGTCTTTTCCGTAAATCTGTATGGCTACCGGGCGTTCGGCCTCGCTGATATTCAGTTTAAGCAATGTCTTTCCTACGGAACGTATCAGGGCATCGCTCGATACAAATTCCGTGTAAACCATGTCGGCTCCGAATTCCTTGCACAGCAGGCGGAACGCGGGGTCGGTTACATCTTCCATGGGTGCCAGCAATACAGGCTTTTCTCCTAAGTCTATGTTTCTGATCTTCATGCTTTTTTATGGGTTTTCCGGCAGGCAGGACAGTTTCTGTTGGAGTTGCTCCGGCCCGCCTTTCTGTGTTAATCTATTGCAATTCCGGGAGGATATGAATCAACCGGACTGCAAAATTACGGAAAAATAGCTACCTTTGCACTCTAAATCAATAAGAAAAGATGAATTACTCAATAAAAGACTTTGAAATTATGGCTCCGGTCGGCTCACGTGAGTCGCTGGCTGCAGCCATTCATGCGGGTGCCGATTCCATTTATTTCGGAATCGAGAGCTTGAACATGCGTGCCCGTTCGGCAAGCACGTTCACCATAGACGACCTGCGCGAGATTGCTCAGGTGTGTGATGAGCATGGGGTGAAGAGTTACCTGACGGTAAATACCATTATCTACGACGAGGACGTGGCTCTGATGCGTAAGATTGTGGATGCGGCAAAGGAAGCGGGCATCAGTGCCGTGATTGCGGCCGATGTGGCGGTCATGTCGTACTGCAACCAGATCGGACAGGAGGTGCATCTGTCGACGCAGCTGAACATCAGCAATGCGGAGGCACTGAAGTTTTATGCTCAGTTTGCCGATGTAGTGGTACTGGCGCGTGAACTCAACCTGAAGCAGGTGCGCAAGATTTATGATGCCATCCACGAACAGGGTATCAAGGGTCCGATGGGAGAGCCGGTACGTATCGAGATGTTCTGTCACGGGGCATTGTGCATGGCGGTGTCGGGTAAGTGTTACATGAGCCTGAACGAGCAGAATGCGTCGGCCAACCGCGGTGCATGCATGCAGGTGTGCCGTCGTGCCTATATCGTAAAGGACAAGGAGAGCGACATTGAACTGGAAATCGATAATCAGTACATCATGTCGCCGAAGGACTTGAAGACCATTCATTTTATGGATGAGATGATTGAGGCAGGTGTACGGGTGTTCAAGATTGAGGGTCGTGCCCGCGGACCTGAGTATGTGCGTACGGTGGTGGAATGCTACAAGGAGGCTATCCAGTCGTACCTGGACGGTACGTTTACCGAGGAGAAGAAGGCCGACTGGGATGTGCGCCTGAAAACGGTGTTCAACCGTGGTTTTTGGAACGGTTATTACCTGGGACAGCGTCTGGGAGAATGGAGCAAGAACTACGGTTCGGAGGCTACCGAGCGTAAGGTGTATGCCGGAAGGGGTATCAAGTACTTCTCGAACATCGGTGTGGCAGAGTTCCTGATTGAGGCTTCGGAAATCAAGGTGGGCGACAAACTGCTGATTACGGGACCGACTACGGGGGCGATGTATGTGACGCTGGAAGAGGCGCGCGTGAACCTGAAACCGGTGGATGTGGTGAAAAAGGGAGTACATGTATCCTTCAAGGTGCCCGACCGGGTACGTCCGAGTGACAAGCTGTACCGGATGGTACCTGCCGAGGAACTGAAGAACAAGCAATAAGAAAGAATAAACAACCGTTTGGGAGTCTGCCTCACAAGGGCAGACTTTTTTTGACCCTGCACGCAGGGTTGTACAACTTCGGTATGCGGGTCGGACGACCTGGGGTGCGGGGTTATGCAACCTCGCATGCAGGGTCTGACCGTGTATAACGACGGGATTTCCTCTTGCCCGTAATGCAAAAGGAAATGCTTCTTGAAGGGAGTGAATCCCCAATTTATTCGAGGGTAATGCTGCGTACCTTGACTTGCTGGTGCAGGAAGAGGGAAGCGGATTCCTGGAATTTCTCTTCCGATTCGGTGGTAAGGAACTGACACTTGCCCTGGGTGGTACAGCGCTCCTCTATCTCCGGATGGCGGTGGAGGTAGTCTTTCAGACTGCAGGCTACGTATTCTCCCTGGGCTACCAGACGGATATGGGGAGGGGTAAACTGCCGGATTTTCCTGATGAGCAGCGGATAGTGGGTGCATCCCAGAATGAGGGTGTCAATCTGAGGGTCTTTTTCCAGCAGCTGGTTGATGTATTTGCGGACAAAGAAATCGGCTCCTTCCGACTCGAACTCGTTGTTCTCTATCAGCGGTACCCATAGCGGACAGGCATTGGCTGTGAGGGTGATGTCCGGATACAGTTTCTGTATCTCCATCAGGTACGACTGTGAGCGGACGGTACCTTCGGTGGCCAGCAGACCTACGTGGCGGGATACGGTCAGCGGACCGATGCTTTCGGCCGTGGGACGGATGACTCCCAGTACCCTGCGGGTAGGGTCAAGATAGGGCAGGTCGTTCTGCTGGATGCTGCGCAGGGCCTTTGCCGAGGCGGTGTTGCAGGCCAGGATGACCAGCGGACAGCCCAGTTCGAACAGTTTGCGTACGGCTTGCAGGGTAAATTCATATACCACCTCGAAAGAGCGTGTACCGTAAGGGGTGCGGGCATTGTCGCCCAGATACAGGTAGTCGTATTGGGGAAGCTGCTGGCGGATTTTCTCCAGAATGGTCAGTCCTCCGTATCCGGAATCGAAAATGCCGATGGGGCCAATAATGGGATACATAAGATTCATCATAAATTTTAAAACGCGGACGGATACAGTGGGCAGCGATTTTCCTGCCCGGCCGTACCGGTCCGCGTTTGTTATGTAATTATTCTTTTTTCTGGATTACTGTGCTGGTGCTGCTGCAGGAGCTGCAGGAACTGCTGTCAGGCTGATGCCCAGTTTTGTCTTGATATCGTTGGTTACATCCTTTGACATGGTGTCGTTGATGTAAGGGATATCTGTACGGTTCAGGTCGAATACATAAGTATATCCTCCGGCTGCACCGATGGCTTTTACTGCATCTTCCAGTTTCTTGTAGATCGGTTCCATCATGTCAGCATATGCTTTCTGGAGCTGCTGCTGTGCATCCTGCTGGAACTGCATGCCTTTTTCAGACAATTCCTGGAGTTCTTTCTGACGACGTTCCTGGATGTTCTGAGGCAGGGTTTTCTGTTCCTGCTGGTATTCGGCATATTTCTTGTTGAATTCGTCTGAAGCACGCTTGATTTCGTCTTCATACTGTTTCTGCATCGTCTGTATGTCTGTCTGTGCCTTTGCGTATTCAGGCATTACCGGGATGATGTCCATTGACTTGAAGTGAGCAAACTTCTGTGCGAATACGCTCATCGGTGCGATGAGCAAAAGTAATAAAGCAATTTTCTTAAACATAATCTATAAATTTCTATTTGTTATTAATTTCTGTTTCAACGGTTATATTCACCTGTGCAAATGTATAAAATTAATTCGAATATCCTAGTTTTGCCAGGACTTCATTGCTGATATCAATGCGTGGAGAGGCAAAAATCATGCTTTGGGCCGATGCGCGGTCGATTACGGCATCGTATCCTTTCTGTGTGGCAATGTTCTTTACGGCATTGTAAATGGCGTCCTGTATCGGGCTGATGAGCTCCTGGCGCTTTTTCATGATTTCGCCTTCGGGACCGAAGTATTTCTTTCTCAGTTCGGCTGTTTCCTTTTCCTTGGCAATGATGGCTTCTTCCTGAGCGGTCTTCTGAGTCGCCGAAAGAGTGGCCGCTTTTTTCTGGTAGGCTTCGTACAAGGCTTTTGCCTCGTTTACCTTTGCCTCAATCTCGCTCTGTCTCTGTTTCGACAGGTTTTCTATCTGTTGGTTGGCCTGTTCATAACTTGGAATCTGTTTCAGTATGTATTCCATGTCTACCAACGCGAATTGTTGTGCTTGTGCGGTGAAGTGGCAAGCGATGAGCCACATGGTGAGAAGAATTAGTTTTTTCATAATCTTATGGTTTAAAACTGAAATTGAGAACCAGGGACCGGTAGACATGCTCCGAAGCTCCTGCTTCTCAATTCCTGTCAGGTTAATTAAAATTCTTGTCCGATAATGAAGTGGAACTGGCTTCCTCCATACTGGGTAGAACCGTTGATCTTATCGAATCCGTATGCCCAGTCAATACCCATCATACCGATCATCGGCAGGAAGATACGGACACCCACACCGGCCGAACGTTTCAACTGGAAGGGGTTGAACTTGGCCACATCGGTCCATGCGTTACCGGCTTCCACAAAGCCCAGTGCATAGATACTGGTTGAGTTCTCCAGCATCAGCGGGTAGCGGAGCTCGGCTCCCAGACGGATGTATGCATATCCTTCCTGACCGTAAGGGGTCAATGCACCGTTTTCATAACCGCGGAGGGCAATGGTTTCGGATGCGTAGTTGTAACTGTATCCGGTCATACCGTCACCTCCCACATAGAAGGTTTCGAACGGTGAGCGCTTGTACTTGTTGAAGTGTCCCAGGATACCGAATTCCGTACGGGTCATGATGACCGGACATTTCTGGATATCCATCAGCGCGGTATAAGTCTTGGCTTTGAATTTCCACTTGTGGTATTCAATCCAGCGGTACATGCTGGCAGCATCCTCGTAGTTGTCCTTACCGTAAGTAGAGTAGTCCTTCTTGCTGAACAGTGAGTAAGGCGGAGTAATCTGCAGCGAAGCACTGAATTCAGAACCGTAACGCGGGAAGATCGGGTTATCGGTAGAGTTACGTGCCAGCGTCAGGTTCAGGCTGAGGCTGTTGCAGTTTCCGGTATTCATGTACTGTCCGTTGTTCAGCTTGATGTACAGGTAGCTCCAGTCTTTCAGCATGAAGCGCTGGTAAGAGAGTTCGGCCGACAGGGTGAAATAGTCGTCCGGCCAGCGGAGACGTTTACCCCATCCCAGAGATACTCCGAACATCTTGATCGACTTGTCAGGGTCGTAGTAAGACTCGTAGTTATCGTAGTAACCACCGTAGTAGCTTCCGTATCCGCTCAGGTAGTTATAGTAGTTGTTCATGTAAGCCGAGTTGTAGTACTGGCTGCTGACATCGGTCTGTACCGAATAGAAGGCAGATACCGACAACGAGTTCGGGCGTTTGCCTCCGAACCAGGGGTCGAAGAACGAGATACTGTACGACTGGTAGTAGCGTCCGTTGGTCTGTCCGCTGATGGTCAGTGTCTGTCCGTCTCCCTGCGGCAGGAATCCGCGGTAATTGTCGTTCTTGCGGAACAGGTTGGCGAATGAGAAGTTGGTGAACTTCAGACTCAGCTTACCGATGACACCGGTCTGTCCCCATCCGGCAGAGAATTCCACCTGGTCGTTGGCCTTTGATTCCAGTCCCCAGTTGATATCCACCGTACCGTTGGCTGCATCCGGACGTACATCCGGTTTGATGTTTTCCGGGTTGAAGTGTCCCATCTGTGCAATTTCACGGTAAGAACGTTCCAGCGCTTCCTTGCTGAACAGGTCACCCGGACGTGTACGGAGCTCGCGTCGTACCACGTTTTCATACAGACGGTCGTTACCGTTGATGCGGACATGGCTGATGGTTGCCTGCGGTCCTTCTACGATACGCATTTCCAGGTCGATGGAGTCACCGTCGATGTTGACTTCTACCGGGTCGAGGTGGAAGAACACATATCCACGGTTATAATAGTTGTTTCCGATTGCATCCTCATCGTTCGTAATACGGTCGTTCAGCAATTTCTGGTTGTATACATCTCCGCTCTTCATGCGCAGCTGCTCGTTCAGCAGGTCGGAAGGATACACCGTATTTCCTACCCAGGTAATGTTGCGCAGGTAATACTTCTCACCTTCACTGATCTTCATGTATACGTTGACCGTTCTGTCGTCATACGGCGATACGCTGTCCACTTCAATGATGGCATCACGGTATCCCAGCTCATTATATTTGTCAATGATCTTCTGCTTATCCTCTTCGTATTTTTCCTCTATGAACTTCTTGGTACGGAACAGATTGATGAGCTTGCCTTTCTCGTTGGTCTTTTTCATGACACGCTTCAACTTCTTGTCACTCAGTACGTAGTTGCCGTCGATGGTAATCTGGTGTACCTTTACCTTCTCCTTCTTGTCGATGTTGACATCTACATATACCTGTTCCTTATTGTTCGGGTCCTCTTTTTCTACGATGTTGACTTCTGCATTCTTGAATCCCTTGTCATCAAAGTGTCTTTTGATGATGAGCTTGGCACGGTCGATCAGGTTAGGAGTAATCTGACTACCCTTAACCAGTCCGAGCTTGGCCTGCAGGTCCTCACGTTCTCCCTTCTTCACTCCATGGAAACGGATGTCAGTGATACGCGGACGCTGCTTCAGCTCCACAAGCAAGTAAATTTTGTTTCCTTCAATTTTCTCTGCCGAGATTTTCACGTCCGAAAACAATCCATGTCTCCAGTATCGCTTGATGGCACTTGTGATGTCATCGCCCGGTACGGTGATGGTTTGTCCTACGGCCAGTCCGGATATGCCGATCAGCACATAATCTTCGTAGTTCTTGATACCGGTTACCTTGATATCGGCAATCTCGTATTTCTTGGGGGCGCCATTATACAGAATAACGGGGCGTTCACCGGTTGAATTTGTATTTTCCTGTGCATATCCGTTCGCCACAAGGCTGAACATACAGGCAAAAATCAGTAGAATAGAGGAAATAAGGTTTCGCATTGTTACTTCAAGATTTGTTCACTTGTTTTGCCAAAACGGCGTTCTCTATGTTGATAATCACAAATGGCTTTATAGAATTCTTCTTCTTTGAAATCCGGCCAGAATGTATCGCAGAAATACAGTTCCGAATAGGCACACTGCCACAACAGGTAATTGCTCAGACGGATTTCTCCTCCGGTACGGATCAGCAGGTCCGGATTCGGCATGAAATGAGTAGTCAGGTGCTGGCTGATGGTCTCATCTGTAATCTGGCAAATGTCTATCTTCTTGTCGACGGCCTCTTGTGCAATCTGTTTTACCGCTTCGGTAATTTCCCACTGAGACGAGTAGCTCAATGCAAGTACCAGGCACATACCTGTATTCTGCGAGGTATGTTCGATACATTGCTGCAGGCAGGCTCTGACATCTTCCGGCAGTCTTTCCATATCTCCGATGACGCGGAAACTGATGTTGTTCTTCATCAGGGTTTCCTCTTCGATGGAGTTCATCAACAGTCCCATTAAAGCGGCTACTTCCTCTGCCGGGCGATTCCAGTTCTCGGTAGAGAAAGTATAGAGAGTAAGGTATTTTACTCCCAGCCGTGCGGCTGTTTCTGCAATGACATGTACGGTTTCTGCTCCGGCCTGATGGCCCACCGAACGAACTTCTCCACGCTGCTTGGCCCAGCGTCCGTTGCCGTCCATGATGATGGCAATGTGTGCCGGAATGCGTGTCTTGTCTATTTGTTCCTTATATTGCATGTTGATACGATTCTTCGAGTGTGATGATTAAGACTGTATTTACCACTTGGAGGCAAATCCCAGGTGGTTGATGCGGCCGCGGCTCATGGTTCCGTCTGCCCAGATAATCCAGATGAAATGGTAGCTGTCGGTGACGCATGAATAGGCACCTTCTCCGGCTGTTCCTTTCTGATAATAGGTCGCAAACGACTGGTTCTCAGGGAAACGTACGTAGCGTACTTCTGGTGTCCATGTCAGTCCGTTATCGGTAGATGCGTAGAATGTGCTGAAAGCGTCTTTGTAGGCTTCGTGCTTCTTGCTGCTGACAGCTCCTCCGAAGGCATACAGTTTCTTGTTGTAGAAAATCATGCTTCCGTCTACGATGTTCGGACAGGTGAAGGTATCGATCTGCGCATAGTTGTAGGCTGTCCACTGATTGTCGTTGGTCAGACGCTGGTTGATTACACCTGCCGATTCCTTCTGTGCTGAATTATAGCTCATTACGATAGTACGCATCAGATTCTTATTGTATGACATCGGGAGCGTTGCGGCAGCGAACCGTTCTCCGTTGGCCGGAGCATATTCCGGAGCGGCTTCTGTATTACCCCATCCGGCTGTCTGTCCGTTTTCGGTGTAAGTGATGAATCCTTCGGCAGTGCGGGCATACAACTGGCTGATGCCGGAAGGAGTGGTGACGCTTCCCAATACCTGTGTCAGGTCGGTGCGGTTGAGTGTTCCGGCAGCCTGGCTTACAGACAGGTTTTCCGGGTTCAGGATATACAGGCTTCCTTCAGAAAGGAAGTAAATCTGTTCTTTCCATACGGTAGCCGAATAAGGATCGGCTTTTGCCAGCTGCGGGTTGCTTACAGCCTCCCATGCAGAGGGCTGCGGAGCGACAACTACCCCCTGGTCGTTGATGACAGGGTAAGTAATCCGCGTATATTCTACTGCGGTTTCGCCGTTCTGCTTTCCGAATACAAAAATACGGTTGTTGATGAAGACTGCCTTCTGGTGACTCAGCTTACCGGCTGTAAACTGGTAGTGTGTCGGTTCTGAAGCCCATTGCAATGAATCAGGAACCAAGGTATGTACGTTCAGTTTCACGTGATAAGGCTTACCCATTACCCCGCTCATGGCACCCACTTTAAAGGTCAGTCCTTCTTCCGGAGCCACCTCGAAGTTGATGGAGTCGGTGCTAGTCCATAAAGTATCCGTCGGTTCTTCCCCTTTTTTGCTGATCTTTCCGTACAATACGTACTGGGTATCGGCAGTAATGCTGGTGATTACTCTTGAAATGTCAGTTCCTACCGGCAGTGAGTCTTTATTCTCGATGGTCCGCTGGATCTGGTCTATTGTAAAGGGATAGTTGGACATATCTACCTCGCTGTAGTAGACAGAATCTTTTCCAGCCTGGTCTTTTCCCACTACCTTTACCTTCAGGGTTCCCAGAGAGAAGGCGGTGATGCTGGTATTTGAACTGTATGTGATTTCAGTTACATCACTATTCAAGCACGATGTAGTAAGTCCTGCCGTTGCAAAAAGTAGGCCAAATATAAATATTGGTAAAAACTTAATTTTCATTTGCAAATGATTCTTTATGTTATAGGTTGCAAAAGTAGAAAGTTTTTTTTCGAATCAGAACTTTTGCCTTAAGTTTTATATAAAATTATGGATAAACCTTTCTTATGTTCTTTAATTTCAATATTTAGGGGGCTCGTTTTCGATTTATTTGACATAATAATTCATCCGGACACCGTCGTATTGAAATTCTTTCCTGCCATATTGGGGAGAAATGGACGGAGCGGCCACTCCTTCTTTCAGTACGGTGCGGCTGTGCTCTACGTAGGCTTCGTCCCATAATCCGGACGACAGGAAGGACTGGAGCAGCTGGCTGCCTCCTTCGACCAGTAATGTCTGTATCTTTTTCTCGTACAGTACCTGCATGATTTGCGGCAGGATATCCTGTGTGAAATCCAGTTGTCTGTATTCCAGATTGTTACTGCTTTCTTTCTGTCTGGAAGTGAAGACTACGGTCGGCAGGGAGCCGTCGAACAGGTGCAGACCGGAAGGCAGGCTCAGGTCTTTGTCGATAACCAGCCGGAGCGGGTGTCTGCCGTACCAGTGGCGGGTAGACAGGGAAGGATTGTCCAGGAGGGCGGTCTTCCGGCCTACCAGAATGGCCTGGTTTTCGGCCCGCAGTTTGTGCGCATGTAAAGCGGTCAGCGGGGTCGACAGGATGACCGGTTTGCCGTCCTGACGTATGATATCGATGAACCCGTCGGCCGATTCGGCCCATTTCAGTGTAATGTACGGACGCTTTTTCAGGTTGTAGGTAGTAAACCGGCGGATGAGTTCTTTACACTCCTGTTCCAATACCCCCACGGTGACAGAGATGCCGGCTTCCTGAAGCTTCCGGATTCCCCGTCCGGCAACCAGCGGGAAGGGGTCTACACAGCCAATCACGACTCTGGGGATTCTTTTGCTGATGATGAGGTCGGCGCAGGGAGGGGTCTTTCCATAATGCGAACAGGGCTCCAGGCTGACATAGATGGTCGCCTTGCTGAGCAGTGACTCGTCTTTTACAGAGCGGATGGCATTGACCTCTGCATGTCCTTCTCCGCTGCGTATGTGGTAACCTTCCCCGATAATCCGGTCATTGTATACAATGACAGCTCCTACCATCGGATTAGGAGCTGTGGTGCATAATCCGTTTTGTGCCAACTGAATGCATCTGCGGATGTATTTTTCATCTTGGGTCATAGTATATTCCTAAATATTATTTTTATTTTTGCATTCTATGCATCCTATTTATACATATATTAAGCAAGTGTTACACCCTTATTATCAGGAGACTGAGGCGGGTGCTTTAGCCAAGTGGATACTGACGGAAGTGTTTCATTTTTCGACTTTCGATCTGTATGCGGGCAAAGATATGAATTTTTCGGAGAACGACCGTGACAGGCTGGAAGATATTCTGAACCGGCTGAGGGATTATGAGCCGCTGCAGTATGTGCTGGTAAAGGCGGAGTTTGGGGGATTGTCTTTCGAGGTGACTCCCGATGTGCTGATTCCCCGGCCGGAGACACTGGAACTGGTGGAATGGATTACGGCCGACTGCCAGGGAACTGAGGGGGTAAGGATTCTGGATATCGGGACTGGGAGCGGCTGCATACCGGTTACGCTGTACAAACGCCTGGAAGCTTACCGGCCGCAGGTGGCTTCATGGGATATTTCGGAAAAGGCCTTGGAGGTGGCCGGGCGGAATGCCGCAGCGAATGGGGCTGTGGTGACTTTCTGCTGTCAGGATGTGCTGTCGGAGTCTCTTCCTGAAACAGAAGTGGATGTACTGGTCAGCAATCCTCCTTATATTGCAGAGAAAGAGAAGGCTTCGATGGAGCGGAATGTGCTCGACTGGGAGCCGGGACTGGCGCTGTTTGTGCCGGATGATGATCCGCTGCTGTTTTACCGGAAGATAGCGGAAACAGGTCTCCGTATCCTGTCGCCGGGGGGCAGGTTGTATTATGAAATCAACCGTGCCTACGGGAAGGAAACGGTGGCTTTGCTGGAACGTTTGGGATATACGGAAGTGGAGTTACGTAAAGATTTGTCGGGAAATGACCGGATGGTAAAAGCTGTCAGACCATGAAAGAGTTATCGGAAAAAGAATTGAAGAATAAGGCGGAAGCCTATTGCTCGGCAGCCGAGCACTGTCCTTCGGAAGTTGAAACGAAGTTGCGCCAGTGGGGGGCTTCGGACGACTGGATAGTGTGTGTGCTGCAGGATTTGGAAAAGGACAGGTTCATTGATGTGAACCGTTTTTGCAGGGCTTTTGTCCGTGACAAATACCGTTTTGCCGGATGGGGCCGGGTGAAGATTGTGCAGGCCCTGAAGATGAAGCGCCTGCCGGAGGCGGCTATTGCTGCCGGACTGGAAGATATTGATGAAGAGGAATATATGCAGGGGCTGTCCGAACTGCTGAACCGAAAGAAGCGGGGAGTTACCGGCCGGAACGAGTATGAGCGGAATATGAAACTGCTCCGCTTTGCTGCAGGAAGGGGCTATACTACGGAGGAGGTCCGGAAATGCCTGAAGGAGACATGGGAAGATGAACCTGTGGAATGATGTGACAGGGGTGTTCTTTCCCCGTTTCTGTCTGTCGTGCGGAAAGAAGCTGGGAGCGGAAGAGTGGGGGATGTGCATCCGTTGCTGGTCCCGTCTGCCGTTTACCCGTCTGGAGGTCAGTCCCGATAATGAGATGGCAAAATGCTTTTGGGGCCGCTTCCCTGTGGAACAGGCCTATGCCCTGCTGTATTACACGAAGGGAGGGGAGGTTGCCGGACTGCTGCATGACATGAAGTATCACGGGGCACGCAGGCTCTGCCGTGAAATGGGAAAACGGATGGCGGAGGAGTTGAAGACTGCCGGCTTTTTTGCATCGGTGGATTATCTGCTGCCTGTTCCCCTGGCACGCGCACGTTTGAGGGAAAGAGGATATAATCAGAGCGAGCTGTTGGCAAGGGGCATTGCCGAAGAAACCGGGATTCCGCTGATGACGGATGCGGTGACACGTGTAAGAAATAACGCGACACAGACCCATGAAACGGCATATGGAAGATGGAGCAACGTGAAGGGGCTGTTTGTCGCTACCCCGAAGGCCGGAAGCCTTTGCGGAAAGCATGTGTTACTGGTTGACGACGTGCTGACTACCGGCGCTACTTTGGTGGCCTGCGCAGATGCTTTGTCTCAGATAGAAGGGATTTCATTCAGTGTAGTTACTTTGGCGTGGGCCAGATAATCAAAAAGATGAACTCCGTCAAAAAATATGCACTTATATTTCTTATTCCCACCGAATTTCTATACATTTGCAGATAGATTTATCAGATATAATTAAGTTATGAAAGCTTTGGAAAGATTATTTGCAGAGAAATTGTTAAAAGTGAAGGCTGTTAAGATTCAACCGGCTAATCCGTTTACTTGGGCTTCTGGTTGGAAATCGCCTATTTATTGCGACAACCGCAAGACTTTGTCTTATCCTGCTTTGCGTAATTTCGTGAAGTTGGAATTGTGTCGTGTAATCCTTGAAAAATTTGGGGAAGTGGATGCGATTGCCGGTGTGGCAACCGGAGCGATTGCTCAGGGTGCTTTGGTGGCAGAAGAGCTGAACCTTCCGTTTGTATATGTACGTTCAAGCCCAAAAGATCACGGCTTGGAAAATCTGATTGAAGGTGAACTTCGTCCGGGAATGAAAGTGGTAGTAGTGGAAGACCTGATCTCAACTGGCGGAAGCAGCTTGAAAGCAGTAGACGCTATCCGTCGCAACGGATGTGAGGTAATCGGTATGGTAGCTTCTTTCACTTATGGATTCAATGTATCGGCAGAAGCCTTCAAGAACGCAAAAGTGGAATTGGTTACTTTGACAAACTACAATGCGGTTCTGGAAGCTGCCTTGAAAACAGATTATATTAATGAAGAAGATATTCCGGTACTTCAGGCATGGAGAGAAGATCCTGCACATTGGACTGGAAAATAATAGTTAATTTTTTATAGTCGGAGCACGGATTACACAAGTTCCATGGCTGTCTTTATTGTATGGCTGTGCGAAGGTGGAATCCGTGCTTCTTTATTGATTTACAGATTATGGCTCAATTTGAAAGTACGGTAAAGCATGTTCCTTACAGCCAGGAGCGGGTGTATAATAAATTGTCTGATTTGAACAACTTGGAGTCGGTGCGTGAACGGCTTGATATGCTGAAAGAAAAGCTGGACGGCAAGTTGGAGGATATGGCATTCGACCGTGATTCGCTGACACTCAAGGTGCAGGGAATTACGCTGACATTGCGTATCATCGAACGCGAACCGATGAAATGCATTAAGTTTGAGGGGGATAAGTCGCCGATTCCTCTGAATCTGTGGATACAGATCCTGCCGGTTACGGACAATGAGGCTAAAATGAAAGTGACCATCCGTGCGGAAGTGAACATGTTCATGAAAGCGATGGTTTCCAAACCTTTGCAGGAAGGGGTTGAGAAGTTGGCCGACATGCTGGCGATGATTCCTTATTAATCGGGAACCGGATGGTAAAGGTCTGTTAGGGAATATCTTTTCTGTTTTATTTCAATCTTGCAGTATATTATGGCTCAGAAACTTTGGGAAAAAAGCGTTCAGGTAAACGAAAAAATCGACCGGTTTACTGTCGGACGCGACCGGGAATTGGATTTATATCTGGCAAAGCATGATGTGTTGGGATCTATGGCTCATATCACCATGCTGGAAAGTATCGGTTTGCTGACTGCCGGCGAACTGGAGGTGTTGCTGGAAGAACTGAGAAACATTTATGCTTCGGCCGAGGCTGGAGATTTTGTCATCGAAGACGGCATAGAGGATGTGCATTCTCAGGTAGAACTGATGTTGACCCGCAAACTGGGAGATGTGGGTAAGAAAATACATAGCGGACGCTCGCGTAATGACCAGGTGCTGGTTGACTTGAAACTCTTTACCCGCGAACAGCTGAAGCAGGTGGTGGAAGAGGTGGAGGAACTGTTCCAGGTGCTGATTGCACAAAGCAACCGTTATAAGGATGTACTGATGCCCGGATATACGCATCTGCAGATTGCAATGCCTTCTTCTTTCGGCTTGTGGTTTGGGGCTTATGCGGAGAGTCTGGTGGACGATATGATGTTCCTTCAGTCGGCATACAAGATGTGCAACCGTAATCCTTTGGGCTCTGCTGCCGGATACGGTTCTTCATTCCCGCTCGACCGTGAAATGACGACCCGTCTGCTGGGATTTGACTCGATGAACTACAATGTGGTTTATGCACAGATGGGAAGAGGCAAGATGGAGCGCAATGTGGCCTTTGCGCTGGCTTCTGTGGCAGGTACCTTGTCGAAACTTGCTTTTGATGCCTGTATGTTCAGTAGTCAGAATTTCGGATTTGTGAAACTGCCGGATGAATGTACCACCGGTTCAAGTATCATGCCTCATAAGAAGAATCCGGATGTCTTTGAACTGACCCGTGCCAAATGTAACAAGATTCAGGCGCTTCCGCAGCAGATTATGATGATTATGAACAATCTTCCATCCGGATATTTCCGGGATCTGCAGATTATCAAGGAGGTGTTTGTACCGGCATTCGAGGAGTTGAAGGATTGCTTGCAGATGGCTACTTATATCATGGATAAGTTGAAGGTGAATGAGCATATCCTGGAGGATGACAAATACCTTTATATCTTCAGTGTAGAGGAGGTCAATCGTCTGGCGCTTCAGGGAATGCCTTTCCGTGATGCCTATAAGAAGGTGGGACTGGATATCGAGGCCGGAAACTTTACTCATAACAAGCAGGTACATCATACTCATGCCGGAAGTATCGGAAACCTTTGCAATGACCGCATTGTGGAACTGATGAACCAGCTCTTGGGCGGCTTTAATTTTGAGAAAGTAGAGGAAGCGGAGAAAGCGCTGCTGAAACGGTAAATTTGGTCTTCTAAAATAAGAAAACGGGTGAAATGTTTGGAGGATATTGCAAAACTCCTTACATTTGCACCCGTTAATATTGCGGAAATAGCTCAGTTGGTAGAGCATAACCTTGCCAAGGTTAGGGTCGCGAGTTCGAGTCTCGTTTTCCGCTCTTTCTTTGAAAGGATGCTCGAATGGTGGAATCGGTAGACACGAGGGACTTAAAATCCCTTGGCCATTGCGGCTGTGCGGGTTCAAGTCCCGCTTCGAGTACAGATGTATCGTTAAAGTTCTTGTAAAGCATAATTTACAAGAACTTTTCTTTTTTCTAAACGATTCTATTTTTTTGATTATACTTAATCAGTGTGTTCTTGGGTTCAAAGTTAAACCGAAAGTAAAACCAAGATTTGACTTTTTTTGTTTTTAGTTTATGCTATAACTGATATTGAATTGAAACTAAGATTTCTCTTGGTCGCATTTTAATCCATGAAGTATATTGTTGGATAGACGAATAAGTCGTATATCGATATTCTTTTTGGTTGAATAAGTTGCACAGACTCATCGAAAACCGCCATTTGTCTTTGATGTACGAAACTTCGGCATCGGCAAGCCATACGTGCTGATGATCGTTTTCATCGAGTTGGTTATAATAGTGTTCGCCAATGAGATGGATTTGACAGGTGGAGTTTCCTATTTCAAGGTGGATTCGCTGACGGATGTTGCATAAGGCTGGTAGATTATTACCTTCTCCGATGAGAGAACGATTACAGGTAAAAGATGCCAAATACGTGGTGTTGAACCAGGAAAGGGGTGTCCAGTTGATTTTAGGGGTTAGTATGAGTTGGGTGTAGCGGTAGTTTTGGATTGATCCCTGTCCTGCCTGTTTTCCTTCACTGTGGACGAGTTGGGTTTCCAGTGAAGTTTTCAGATTCCAGCCATAGATGCCTTTTGAGAGCAGACTGGTGAGACTGTAGCTGCGATTATGATTAGGAACTTCCCAGGTTGTAAGAGTGAAGATACTGTCCCGATATCCTGAATGAGTCAATTGTTGGTTTTTCCGAATCCAGCAGCTTCCTGAAAGTGACCAGAAAAATTCGTGGACAGTCCGTTTGTAGGTCAGGTAAAAGGAATAGAGTTGATCCTGCAATTCTGGAATATGAGATGAAAAGGATACCAGGGTCCGGTAGTTCTTCCAGTAGGAATACGGGTAGTAAGCGGTGGCTTCTTCGTTTTTTTGCTGGATTTGAGCACGGGTGATTAATTCCCAACGTGGATTGAATTGCCAGTATAGTGAGACCGTCGGACTGATTCGTAAGTCTGTATATTGTGGATTGTTTTTTCTTAGATAAGCCGCATCGGCTGATACTGTCAATCGGAAAGAGTTTTGTTCCCACATCCACATAGGAGTGACGTAGAGTTTGAACTGGGGACTGGAGAAATTGGCTGTCTGATGCAGACATAACCATTCCCCTTGCATGCCTCCAGTAACCCCAAAGGTCATTCCGTTCTTTTTCCATTGGTGATATGCTTGGTTATCTATATAGACTTGCTGGAGTCCGAATGACTGATTGACTTGCGCAAATTGAAGTGTGGTGGGCTGGTAGGCATAGCGGAAGAAAGAGCGAAAGCCAGAGGTAGTGTGCTTGCGAGTCGTCAAGAGATTCAATTGGTTGGTTAGCTGAAGACTGCTCGTTTGCAGGCACTGTGTCAGTTCTGGGTTGCCGTGCAGGTTTTCCTGACTGTGCCCCCAAGTTCCATGGGCTTCCAGTAGATTTCGGAAGAAAGACCGTGTGCCGTTCCGTTCATAGTTGTAGGTGGCTTGCGCTTGATGCATGTACAGATTGTAATCTTGTGTTTGTGCGATATGGATTGTATCGGTAGGATAGTAGTAAATTTCCTGAGTACCTTGGTTACGACGTTGTTCGTTGTATAGGTAGTGGAAGGTGAAACGGGACTGTTGTTCCTCGTTTTTTCGGTAAAGACGGTTCACAGATACCAGGTGAGTAGTATTGTCCATCAACCGTTGTTTTTCCAAAGGGAAGGAAAAGGTAGGTTGTTCGATAAAGGTCGGAACATCGGTAGGCGTGAGAAAGTTTTGGTTGTCGGAAATCAGCTGTTGCAGTTCGGTGGAAAGATCTTTTCCGGTCTGGTCTGCCTTATATAAATAGATGCCTTGCCGTTCACGAGCCAGTTGTAAGGCATTGAGTTTTCCGTTATACAACATTTGGTCGCCATACCCACCCGCTGCCTGAAAGGTGAGTAACCAGCGGGAACGGACTTCCGGTTTTAGTGTAAGGTTCAAAGCCACTTTGTCACTTGGTATTTTGTTACGTAAGGAACGGATGGGTTGGAAGTGTTCAATCACTTCGGCACTTTTCACTGCATCAGCTGTCAAGTTCTCTGTGACTTGATTATACCGGCCTCCCGATACATCCATTCCTTCTACAGTAAATTGGCTGATAGCTTTTCCGTTGTATCGGATTTCCCCACTTTGTTCGTTTACGTCAATTCCCGGTAGTTTTTTCAGTGCCTCCTTGATGCTTTGCTCTTTCCCGGAGGTGAAACGAGACAAGTCGTATTTTACGGTATCTTGTTGCCCGTAGATACGTCCTCCCTTGATTTCCACTTCTTTCAAGGAAATGGCTTCCGGTTTGAGTCGGATTGTCATTTCTTTACCCTTCTGCACAGACCGACTTTCTTTCTGGTATCCCAAGTAGGTGACATGTACCGTCCATGCAGCATTTTCGGATACGGAAAACGAGAAATATCCTTTTGGGTCGCTTAAGGCATACTTGTAGACGGTACGGCTTGAGTCACGTGTGAGGGTGATTGCGGCCCTTTCCAGCGGTTGGTGTGTTTCGTTGTCGATGACTTTCCCTTTTATGAGAAACTGTGCTTGCATCTGACAGGTGAAAAGCAGGAAGAAGAAAAAAATCAGGGATTTCATACGGTAGGAAGATTATTCAGACAGTTCAATAGGGTTATAAGGAATAGAGAATGATTTCATGGAGTTTCCATGTTCGTCGGTTACACTTACCTTTACATTGGGCGCAGCCGAGGCGAGGAAACTTATCGGATCTTTGGCCATCCGTTCATACATTTTGTGTAAGTTGGAGCGGGAAACTTTTTCCCTTCCTTTGAGATTAATCAGAATGGGTGTTGGGGTTTTGCATTGTTCTATCCCGGTACAGCTGAACGTATAGTGCTTCTTATTATCCTCTGCTTTGATAATCAGTCCTGGCAATCCGAACAGTTTCCAGGGCCCTTCCGAAACCGGAATTTCTAAAGTGTACCAAGCAATATAGGTTCTGCCTTTAAAGCGGCAGGTAGCCTTCTGGCAGGAATAAGAAAGAAGGGTGGTTGTATCGGGGAGAAGTGTCCATTCCGGTATTTCCTCTTTCTCTTCACACAAAAAATTGGTGGTTGCCAGGCGGTCGAGCGTGGTGACTTTTCCTGCAGGGTAATGTTTGAATATCTGGTAAGAAATTTGGGGATTTCCAATTGCTGTGGCATGTTGTAGCATGGTTTCCTTGGATGCGCCTGCTTTGGCATCAGCCATCAATAACGAGTCACGTACATAAAAGTTATAACTGTAGCATTTGCTATACTGTTTGCCGATTTCCAGCATCAAGGTTTCTTGACCAGGTTTGGCATCTTCCGAAACCGTATCTTGCAGGTAGGTCATCTCATACTGTACCTTGATGCGTTGGGTATCAATGGAGTCTTGGTTAAAGATGGAACTTGTATCCACGACAAATATTTGTGCGTGTGAAGAGAGTGCAGTGTACAGACAGCTTAACAGACAGACTGTAAGAAAGAAAGTTTTTTTCATATTTCTGTAATTTAAAGTTTTCTGATACAACAAAGGTAAACGGGGATACGGCGAATTTCAGAGAAAAGTTATTACTGAAATATTATTCTTTTCAAATTGGGAAAAGGGACATACCTTATAAATCGTATAAGGTTTTTATTTTTGTAGAAAAGAATTTGAAAGATGGGAAAACAAATCAAACTGGTGTGGATATTGACAATCGTAACAGCTTTGCTGGTGATTGGCGGGCAAGTGTATTGGCTGCACCATCAATACACTTATACGGCGTTAGCTTATATGGCTCGGTTGAATGATACCTTGCTAGTACTTCAGGATAAGAATTTTACGTTGGCGTTAGATGCCAACCATACCATCAAAATGATGGACGCGGATCGGACTATGAAAGATTCTGATTTAGTTAAGCTGGGATATTCTTTGAAAATGAATTTTGAGGAAGGAAAGGCTGAATCGTATGTCAGGTTTTCTAAATTATATGATGAGGATTCGTTGGGTAATTTGCATCTGGTAGACTCATTTAATGTTACTGGTCTGTCTCTCGATGAAGTTGTGAATGCAAGTTTGCGTTACACTAAGTATGCCGACCGGCCGTTTGACTTGTATGTATTAGATTCACTTTTCACCAGTCACCACATTTATGCGACGGATTGTCAGTTGGTCAAACTTGATTCTTTTCTTTGGCAGGGGACGTATGTAGTTGAGAGATCATTCATGAAGTATCGCATGAAATTTATTTATCCCTACAACCCTTTTGTCCGCGATGCGGTGACAGGGTATATCGACCTTCCGACAAATCCATTGTTGAAAGAGATGGGATGGCAGCTGATCGGTTCGCTTATACTGATTTTGTTGTTGATTTTCTGTTTGATTTATCAGGTACGGACCATCTTGAAACAGTACAAACTGGATGAATTGAGGACAGGTTTCGTCAATACGATGATCCATGAGTTGAAACGTCCGGTGCAGACCTTGAAGATGTGTGTGGCGTTCTTGAACAACAAGCGGATGCGGAAAGATGAGCAGATGATGGATGAAGTGGTGAAAGACTCCATGTTCGAACTTGATAATCTTTCAGCCTATTTGGTGAAGGTACGCGAGATGACGCGGGCGGATGATGAGCAAACCCCACTTTCTGTACGCTTGTTTAATTTGAGTGAGACCTTGGAAAAATTATTGAGACTGACCGTGATTCCGGCAGACAAACATGTACGTTTTGAGACTCAGCTCACTCCTAATCCGTTGTGGATAGCTGCTGATTCAGTACATCTCGCGAATAGCATCAGTAACTTGCTGGAGAATGCCATAAAGTATTCGGGTAATGAAGTCTGCATTCGTATCAGTGCCACGTTGTCAGAAGGTAAGCTGGTGATACAGGTAGCCGATAATGGTTTCGGTATATCTCCCCAAGACCGGTTGCACATTTTCGACAAGTTCTATCGTTCGGAGCAGGTCATCGACCGTAGTTTGCCGGGAATTGGGTTGGGATTGAGTTATGTGAAACTGATGGTGGAAGCCCATGGAGGAACCGTGGGTGTAGAAAGCATATTGGGTAAAGGTTCAGTCTTCACTCTCGAAATTCCTCAATCAAAATGACAATGTATGAAACACTTGAAGATTCTTTTTGCAGATGACGATTTGAAATATGCCATGATTCTGAAACGCTTTCTGGAAGCCGAGGGGTATGAGGTGTTCTATGCCGGCAATGGACGGATTGCCTTGGAACAGTATCCCGAAGTGAAACCGGATTTGGTGTTGCTGGATATCAATATGCCCGTGGTGAATGGGTATGAGGTGGCCCGGCAGATTCGGGAACATGATCGGCATGTGTTGATTTTCTTCCTGACCGACCGTTCTGACAAGACGGACCGTCTGGAAGGTTTTAAGGTGCGAGCCAATGATTATCTGGCCAAACCTTTCTATCCGGAGGAACTGATTGCCCGGATTCAGGAGCGTTTCGGAGATGTGGAAGATACGGTGGACAAAGAAGTGTATCAGTTGGGACATACTACTTTTGATTATACGAACAATGAATTGCGTACTCAAGCCAATAAGGTGATGATTACTTCCCGTCAGGCAGAACTGCTTCGTATATTGATAAAGCATAGGAATTCTGTGGTGAGCAGGGAGCAGTTGTTAGAGCATGTATGGGGAGACGCTTCGTATGCTAATTCCTTAGCTTTGAACGTACAGATAACGTATTTGCGCAAGGCTTTGAAAGGAGATTCATCGGTTAAAATCGAATCGGTGATGAAAAAAGGTTATGTGCTACGGGGATAGTTGAAGACTGGATTCGGCAATCATGATTGTCAGTGCAACAAGTGTATAATCAGCTATTCTCTTGTTGCCATTCTCATTGTATAGGATACCGTTCTTGTCAAGGAAATATAGGAAAATTGTTGCTGCGATACGTTTGTTCCTATCACTAAAGCTATGGTTTTTGGTAACAAAGTAAAGCAAGTTGGCTGCTTTTTCTTCCAAAGTAGGATAGATATCTTCACCGCCAAAACTCTGGTATATATTACCGATACTACCTTTGAAGGAGTCGTCTTTTTCATGACCGAACAAATCTGAGTCTGCGTTAAAACGCATCTGGTCAATCAGGCTCCGGCATTCTTAGTAGCTTAAAACGTAAGTAGCCTTGCTTCCCTCCGGGAGTTTCATGTACTGGTGGTCATAATCATCAAGTAAGGAAAGTGCGGTGTTGTAATTCTCAATTACGCTAAGTACCTGTTTGGCATCGTATTGTCATTATGAGTGGTGTAAATATATGATTTTTGCACTATTGATTTGCAAAATTCTGTAATGTATCTAAGTATTTATCGCTTATTATTAATGTGTTATATTTTACTCGTGTTTTACAAGGGGTAATTCTTGATTCCTGTTTCAGGCACAATAAAAATGCAATCATTTGTATAACATAACATTGATTGCATCTTTTTTATTTGTAGCATATTAATGGTATGTAATGCAATAAAAATGTCATGATTTTTACTGTGAATGTTGTTGCTTGTTTATACTTCTGTAATGCCATCCTTCTACATTTGCAGCAATTCTTAATCTATATTAATTATGAACTATTTATCTTTAGAAAAGGGGTTTAGGGGACTTTGTTTCTTTATTATGCTATTCTTGCTTTTGATAAGCGGTTTGTCCACTGAAGCAGCGGTAGTACAAAGTCAAGGTAAAAGAAAGTTATCAGGAAATGTAACAACAACAGAGTTTGGTGCTCCAGAGCCTTTACCGGGTGTATTCATTAGTACCAAGGATATGAAATCCGGAGGAATTACAGATGGAAACGGGCATTATGAAATTGAAATTCCGGACGATGTGAATGTGTTGACTTTCAGTATGGTCGGATATAAAACGTTAGAACTCCCAATAAAAGGAAGGCAAATATTAGATGTGGTAATGCAGTCGGAAACGATACAGATGAATGATGTGGTGGTAACTGCATTAGGTATCAAAAAAGAAGCGAAAAAATTAGGATATGCCGTGCAGACGGTAGAAAGTAAGAGTTTGTCAGAAATGCCTAATCCTAGTATCGCTACTACTTTAAGTGGAAAAGTGGCGGGTATGACGGTTTACAATACTCCGAATATGCTTCAAAAAAACAGCATTAGTCTGCGTGGAGTTGCCGATCCGGTTATTGTGATTGACGGAGTACCTACCAATACAAATCTTTACGATATTAATCCTATGGATATTGAGAGTATTTCTGTATTGAAAGGTGCTACTGCTGCTGCGCTTTATGGTTCGAAGGGGCAGGCTGGAGCTATTCAGATTACCACTAAGACTGGAAAGTCTAAAACAGGGCAGCCTGCTGTATCTGTAGAATTTAGCCAGCGCTCAATGTTTCGTGCCGGATGGATTGTATTTCCAGAAACCAATAATCAATATGGTAATGGTTTGAACGGTCAGTATGCTTATTTTGATGGGAAAGGTAACGGTTTGTATGATAATGACTGGGTTTGGGGACCTAAATTGGATGTGGAAGATCCATCTACTGAGAGTGGTTATTGGGAGACTACTCAATGGGATAGCCCGAGGGATGCAGATGGAAATCTGATTCCGACTCCCTTCGTTTCACGGGGAAAGGATAATCTGAAAAATTTTTTAGAGACAGGATATACTTTAAGTAATAATGTAAGTGTTACCAGTTCTACGGAGAAAACGACTTTCCGGGTGAATTTAGGATATGACTATCAAAATGGTGAAGTACCTTCTACGGCCTTACATACATATAATGCCAGTGTGTCGGTCAATACTCAGTTGAACGATCGCTTGAAATTTTCAGGGAATGTAATGTACAATAAGATGAATTCACCTAATTATCCACGTATTGGATATGGAAATATCAATATTCTTTATTGTATGCTTATTTGGATGGGGCCGGATGTAGATGTTCGTGATTTCAGAAATTACTGGGTTCCTGGGAGAGAGGGGTATGAGCAGCGTTTCTTTAATCTTTCGTGGATCAATAATCCGTATTTTGCAGCTTATGAACAAAAGCAGATCATGAATCGTGATAAGACTTTTCTTACTGGAACATTGGATTATACTATCATGAATGGATTGAATGTTTCGTTTCGTCAAAGTGCAGATATTGTATCACAGACTCAGGAAATGACCTGGCCTTATAGTTTTATTGGGGAAAGCGCAGAAAAGGGTAATTATCAGCTTACAGATACTCATAGTGGAAATTACAACAGTGAACTGTTCATAAGATATGAGAAAAAAATAAATGATTTTTCTTTGAATGCAATGGTTGGAGGAAGTATTAATTTTTCAAAGGACCAATGGCATGATTCGAAGACACAGGGGCTGAAGGTTCCTAATGTATATAACCTTAGCAATTCATTAGGTAATGTCATTTCCCGCAATGAATTGACGAATTATTTAAGAAACAGCGCCTATGCTACATTGGATTTAGATTATAAATCCACTTATTTCTTGAGTCTGACTGCCCGTGAGGATGCTTCTTCAGCACTACCTCAGGATAATAACAGCTATTTTTATCCTTCAGTATCTGGTTCTGTGATATTGTCCAATCTGTTTAATATGTCTGATGCTTCTTTCTTGAAGATAAGAGGTTCCTGGGCACAAGTAAGAGCCGATTTGAGTCCGTATGAATATATGACTGCTTACTCTCCGTCAATCACTTATGGTAATAATAATGCAGTGGCTTATCCGGCCGTGTTAGGAAATCAGGACCTGAGACCTTCGGATACAAAAGGTTTTGAACTTGGACTTACTGGTAAATTTTTTGCCGGAAGACTAGGATTTGATGCCACTTATTATCGTAATATTGATTCTGAACAGATTTTTAATCAAAGCGCTTCGCTGGCATCAGGATTTACAAGTTATAAGATTAATGGAAACGAATTTATTCGTCAGGGAGTAGAACTTACTGTAGATGCGATACCGGTTCAGACCAGCAATCTGGTTTGGAATACTTCTGTGAACTGGAGCTTGCATCGTCGTACCTTAAAATCAGTTTATGGAGGAGCTGATCACTTGGGGGATGTGAAAGTTGGGGAGCGTATGGATAAATATATGGTAGACAATGCAATGCTATATGCTCCGGACGGACAACTTATTATTGGTGAGAATGGTTTGCCTGTCAGGGATGACTATCGTAAATTTGTCGGTTATCTTTCTCCTGACTGGACAATGAGCTGGAGCAATACCATTCATTTTTTGAAGGACTTCTCGTTGAGTTTCTTGTTTGATGCTCGTATCGGAGGAGTTCAGCATGCAACAATGAGTGAGAAATTCTGGTATGCAGGTGTGCATAAAGATGCGGTGGGGCCGGATCGTGATGCTTATGTAGAGTCGAAAGGAGGAAAAGTATATAAAGCTGATGGAGTAAATGTAATTTCCGGCTCTTTGATACGCGATGCCGAAGGCAATGTGATAAGTGATACTCGTCAGTTTGCCCCGAATCAGTATATGACTGATTACAAGAGTTTCACGGAACAGTATTATGTACGATTGAACGGCGAAACAATGGCTTATGATGCCTCCTTCTTGAAAATGAGAGAATTGTCATTAATGTATAATGTCCCTTCTGAATTTTTGAATAAGTTGCATTGCGGAATAAAGAATGTTTCATTAAGTGTGATAGCAAATAATTTGTTTATACTTACTAAAGTTCCATTGGCCGATCCGGATGAAGGAACAGATGCCAACTTGCAGTTTCCTTCTGCACGGAATGTCGGTTTTAATATTAATGTCAAATTCTAAAGTTTGTTGGATATGAAAAAAATATACTGTTTATTGTTCACCGTATGGGTCATGACCTTATTTTCTTGTCAGGTAGAAAAATATAATGCAGACCCTAATAATCCTATGACGGTCAGTCCTCAAGTGCTGCTGCCTGATGTGTTATTTTATTCCTGCAGGAACGGTAACGAGAGAGAGTGTAGTTTATTGACCCGATATACTGTGGGAGTGAGTGATATACAGGACTGGCAGACATATAATCTGCCCCGTGGAGGTTTCTCTCAGTACGATCAGTTGCGTAATATCACGAAAATGCAGGAGGCTTGTGCCGGAAATCCGCAGAATAATGCCTATTTGGCTATTGCACATATTCTGAGAGTACATAATTTCTACACTTTAACGATGCTGTATGGAGATGTTCCGTATTCTGAGGCGCTGCAAGGGGAGAATATGGATAAACCGGTTGAGGAGCGTTTTTATCCTTCTTATGACAGGCAGAAATCTATTTTTATAGGTCTGTTGAATGAACTGGAGGAGGCAAATCAATTGTTAAAAGATGAGTCTTTGACAATAGAAGGTGATATTATTTATGAAGGAGATATAAAGAAATGGAGAAAACTGGCGAATAGTTACAAACTGAAAATTCTGATTATGTTGAGTAATCGGACAGATGACGCAGGCTTGAAACCGGCTGAGGCATTTGCACGGATTATTGCCGATCCATTGAATTATCCGATATTTGAATCAGAGGAAGAACAGGCACAACTTGATTATCTGAATAGCCAGGGAGTGATGTATCCATGCTACAATGATTTGGATATGAGAAATAAACGTTTTATAGGGGACGTGATATGTGATCTGCTTGTTTCACTGAAAGATCCCAGATTGTTTGTCTTTGCTCAGCCGGCTGTATCATTTTCGGGAGAAATACCGGCAGATGATTTTCGCGCTTATAAGGGGTTGGATGCTTCTAAGGCCTTGACAGATGTCAGTGCAGATGCTGCAACAGGAGAATATAGCCGGATCAATATCAACCGTTATACAAGCGATCCTGTAGGAGAACCTGCCTTATTCTTGAGTTACTCTGAACTGATGCTGGCTAAGGCAGAGGCAGCGGTACGAGGATGGATTTCAGCAGATGCTTCACTTTGTTATCAGGAAGCAATACGTGCTTCATTTAATTATTATGGATGTGAGGCTGATTATGAAGACTATGTCGTGCGGAATGCTTTTGATGAGAACCGGGGACTGGAGCAAATCTGTCAGCAACGCTATATCCTGTTTTTCATGCAGGGTGATTATGAGTCTTGGTTCCATGCTCTTCGTACCGGATACCCACATATAGAATGTGGTAAGGGACAGATGGTGTCTCAATTGCCTTACCGGTTAAGATATCCTCAGAACGAGATAGATGTGAATCAGGAGCATATGGAAGAGGCGTTGAGTGCTCAAGGTTTTCAGGAGGATGCTAGCGATCAAAAGCCTTGGATATATTGATATAATGTAAAGCTATAAAATCTACGAATATGAGCTGGTCTAAACTATTATTATTGTCTATTTTCTGTAATTTGGGCATGTCTTATGCCCAGGTTACAGACAGTTGTGGCTGGATAGGCAAACAGTTGCCTGCCTGGGAGAAAGGAGAACTGGATATTCATCTGATAAATACAGGACGTGGGGAAACGAATTTCATGATTCTTCCAGATGGAACCACATTGATGGTCGATGCTGGAGAACTGATTTTGACTGATCCTCGTACATGGTCTGTCCGTAATACATCTCCTAAACCGGATGGTTCCCGGTATGCATATGAATGGACGGTATATTATTTGAATAAGATTCTTCCTTCAGCGCATAAAAAGATTGATTATGCCTTGATTACCCATTTTCATGATGATCATTATGGCTCAGTAGGGGAAGGGTCTCAGTCGTCTAGAAAAGGAAATTATTTACTTTCCGGAATTACCGGAGTAGGCGAATTCTTACCTATAGGAAAAATTGTAGACAGAGGATACCCTGAGTATAAGGAGCCTTATGATGTGGCTTATTGTTTGAGTGGGAAATCGGATACTGTAGAATATTTTACCTTTAAGAATTATCTCCGTTTTATAGAATGGCATAGACAACACCAGGGAATGGAAGCGGAGAGTTTTAAAGTGGGAAGTAGTAAACAGTTTGTATTGAAATATGCTCCAGAAGATTATCCTGAATTTTCTATTCGGAATTTACATGTGAATGGAGTAATTTGGGATGGTATAAGGGAAGATGGAAAAATAAATACATTTCCGGATACTACTGTTTTCAAGGCTCAGGAGAATTGTTTGAGTGCGGGAATACGCATTGATTATGGAAAATTCCGTTTTTATCTTGGTGGAGATATTCCTGGATATGCGGCGCTGGGAACACTGAAATGGAATGATGTGGCTTCTGCTGTCGCACCTGTAATTGGCCGGGTCGATGTAGCGGTGATGAACCATCATGGGGGAAGAGATGCTTTGAGTGAGAAGTTAATAAGTACTTTGGCTCCCAGAGTCTGGCTTCAGCACGTATGGTCGAGTGACCAGCCGGGACTGGAAACGTTTTATAGAGTTCGGTCTTCCTGGCTCTATGAAGGTGAGCGGGACTTGTTTTCTACTAATCTTTTACAGCCACTTCAAGATGTGGCCGGACCTGATTTGAAAAATAGTTATGAAAGTTGTAATGGGCATATCGTACTTCGGGTACAGCCGGATGGGCGGTATACGGTTTTTGTCTTGGATTCGGATACGCCTGAGATGAAGATTAAAGGAGTATGGAATTATTGTGCCTCTCATAAATAAGAGAGAGTCTTGTATTGAATCAAGGATTTTCTTGTTTATAAAAAAAGATTCATGATGTCGGTTGGGAAAGACTGTTATTGCATAATTTAGCCTTCATATATCCGGCATCATGAATCAACTGATTAATGTTGTTCTCAGTTACAGGGGCATCATTGTATCAATGATAGTTGTATGTGAGAACAAGAAGGTTATCAATGTCTGCACTGATGGTCGGCATCGTGGTGGTGGCAGCTTTCTCCGGAATCCTGGATGTTTCCATTCAGATAAGCCGTTACAACTTCCATGATGGGGCCGCTGCATCCTCTGATGACGTTGATACCGCATGAAGATAATTTCTCGAGAGCTCCCATACCCATGTTGCCGGCCAGCATGACGGTGATTCCGTCAGCCTGAAGTTTAGAAGCAATGTTTGATTTGCATCCGCAGCCCTGTGGTGAAGGGATATTCTCTGTCATGACCACCTGATTCTCCTCATTGACGGTAACGATGGTATAAAACTCACAATGTCCGAAATGGTTGTCAATCATGCCATTTCTTGTCGGTAATGCTATTTTCTTCATATTCGTATAGTTATTTTGATTGATATTGTCTGAATCAATGCCATTGCATCTTCCGTTGCACCCCGGACAGGTAATATTATCGGGTCTCAGGCCGGGAATGATGTTGTTTACCAGCATGCCGCACCGTTCGCACTGAAACCATTGGGCTTCCATGTAGGAGGCTCCTCCTTCAACGGTCAGAGGAAGCCGGTCGATGATGGCTTGTGCGATTTTTTTCCGGGCCGATGCATAGATACGTGTCAGCGTAGGGCGGGAGATGCCCATTCCTTCTGCGGCTTCAGCCTGTGTCTTATCCTCGTAGTCGCAAAGCAGGATGGCTTCGTATTCTTCTGCATAAAGCGTGATGCCCTCACTGCTTTTTCTGCACTTTCCGGACGGAATGAATCCGCTTCCTGCGGGAATCTCTCTTACTTTTCGGATGTTTTTTGGACGGGGTGACATGACTGTTTTCTTTTTTCTGCTGTAAATATAATGAACATTTGTTCAAAACAATAAAAATAAAATAACTTTTTACCGGTTATTTTTCAGAAGGTTACACTCCTTAACCGGATTTGATTCTTGTTGAACCGTTCTTCCATCATATAAGGAGGAATGATGGATTTCAGTGTGTGGAGGACGGCGTTGACCATTCTTTCCCTGATGAAATCATCTTTGATAAACATCGATACGCACCGCTGGGCCGGAGGATTTCCGGGAAGCGGCAGGATATTTTTCTGCTGTTCTTCCGTGAGCGACTGGATGTGAAGTTCCGGTATGATGGTATATCCTCCGTTCTTATCCACGATTCTGACGAGGGTTTCTATGCTTCCGGCTTCATAGATATGATTGCCGACTTCCTTGTTCTTGCAGAAATTCATGGCCCCATTGGGGATACAGTGCCCTTCTTTCAGGATCCACATCTGTTCGGGTGGCAGTTCTTTCCGCGAAATGGCCTCCCGGCTCTTATGGCAGTCTTTCGAGAAATAAGCCACAAATTTTTCAATGTATACCGGTATCTCAAGCAGGTTGTCGGTATGGGGCGGAGGAGTGGTAATGACAATGTCCAGATTTCCGAATTTAAGTGCCTGCATCAGTGATTCGTTTTCTCTTTCGTCGATGAACAGGTTTACTTTCGGATAGTTTTTCCTGAAATGGAAGATAAAATCGGGCACCAGATAGGGAGCGATGGTAGGCAAGATGCCAATCCGGAGGCTTCCGCTCATGCTGTCCATTTCATCGGCCACAATCTCCTTGATTTTTTGCGACTCATTCAAGGCGATTTTGGCCTGCCGGATGATTTTCTCTCCGACTTGTGTGGGAGCAATGTGTTTCCGGTCGCGGTTGAATATCTTGACATCCAGTTCCTCTTCCAGTTTTTGTATCATGGCGCTCAAGGTGGGCTGGGTTACTCCACATGCCTCTGCCGCCAGTACGAAGTGACGGTATTTATCGAGTGCCACTATATATTCCATCTGTTGTAAGTTCATGTTTCAATAGATTTGGTCTATACAAAGATAAATAAAATCTGTTGTCCCCTTGATAAAAGCAAACTACTTTTGTATCAGAAACCTAAAAGAAGAACGATGGACAGAATATTAAGAAAATGGGACATATTCAGACGGATACGTCTGATATTGGGAATGCTTCTGATAGCTTATGGAATGTATTCCGGCGAAGTGGCAGTTTTTCTTCCTGGATTCCTGCTGGTATGGATGGCCATCCTGAATTTATCAGGCTGTTTTTTCGGAGGCTGTGCAACTTCACAGAGCCAGAAGCTCTTGTATAAAGACTTTGTAAAAGTATATGATGTACGTAACAATAAAAGATAACCATTAAAAAAGATATAGCATATGAAAGCAATGAATTTGACAAAAGCAGATTTCTTAAATAAAGTAGCAAACTATGAAGCCAATCCGAATGAATGGAAATTCCTGGGTGAACGTCCTGCCATCATCGATTTCTATGCTACTTGGTGCGGCCCGTGCAAGATGCTTGCCCCTGTGCTCGATGAGCTGGCTGCCGAATACGAAGGACAGATCGATATTTACAAGGTGAACGTGGAAGAAGAGGAAGAACTTTCGGCCTTGTTCGGTATCCGCAGTGTACCTTCTATCTTGTTTATCCCGATGGAGGGACAGCCGCAGATGGCACAGGGAGCGATGCCTAAACCGGCCTTGAAAGAAGCCATCCACAGCGTATTGTTAAAGTAAAGCCACAGGAAGCGACTGATGGCTGTCTCATGAATCCGGCGGATGAGGCCTGAAATATGATATGCCCTTAGCATATAGGAATCTTCACATTCCGATACGCTAAGGGCATACTTATTTTCTAAAGAGAAATTATTCTGCCGGATTTTCCGCGGCAGCATCTTTTTCCTGGCTGCTGATTTCTTCCTTATATTGTGAAGGCGTCTTGCCTGTAAACTTCTTGAATGCCGTACTGAAATACCTGCTGGAGGAGAACCCTGTCTTTTCTGCAATTTCAGTAATGCTCAGTTCATTGTCTCTCAGCATGGTCATGGCAGTCTCCATTTTCAGCTTGTTGATATATTCGTTCGGCCCAATGTTGGTGAGTGTCTTTATTCGGTTGTACAGACTGGCTCTGCTGGTACCCATTTCCCGGCAGATGAAGGTAATGTTCAGTGCCTCGTTGTCGATGTTCTCTACAATGATCTTATTCAGTTTAAATAAGAACGTATCATCCGAAGAGCAGACAGCCTTGGGCTCTTCGATGGTACTGGGGGCAAACATGTATCTTTTCCGGATTTGTTCCCGGAGCAGCAGACGGCTGGAGACAGTCACCAGCAGTTTTTCTATGTCGAACGGTTTCTCCAGATACGTATCTGCTCCTGTACGGTATCCGTCCATGCGGCTCTCTTCATCTACACGTGCCGTCAGCAGAATCACCAATATGTGATTGATGTTTACGTTTTCCTTGATTCTCCGGCATAGTTCATATCCGTTCATTTTCGGCATCATGATATCACTGATTACGATATCCGGAATTTCATTCAGGGCTATCTGAAGTGCTTCTTCTCCATTCGAAGCCAGATAGAAGTGCTTGAAGTGGCCTGAAAGAGCCGAGGATATGAAATTGCGCAGTTCTTCATTGTCGTCTACATACAGACAGGAATAGTTTGAAATATCAATCTGATTCTCCAGCGGGATGTATGTTTCGTCTTCTTCACCGGACTTTATCAAGTCATTCAGATACTCATGGGACGGTTCTTGTGCGGCAGACTGATGCTGATGCACGGGCAGTTCATAGAAGAAACAGGCTCCCTGGTCTTTATTGTTGCAGGCCCCGATCTGTCCGTGATGTTGCTCAACCAGTATTTTGGCGTATGACAGGCCGATGCCGCTTCCTTCCTTTTCGTTTTTGCCCTGGTAGAAGCGGGTGAACAGTTTGTTCAAGTCTACGTTGTTTAGTCCGCACCCCTGGTCAATCACGGAAATGCGTACAGACTTTCCTTCATCAATCAACTCCGTACGGAGGATGATGGTCGAATTGGGATTGCTATGCTTAAATGCATTGACAATCAGGTTCGTCAGTATAATCAGATGCTTTTCCTTGTCAAAATCTACTTTGGTAATGCGGTGGTCCATTTCATACTTCAGGGAAATATTCTGTTTTTCTTCCTCGTATGAAAAGTCCTTGCCTACCTCTTTTACCCATTCGTTCAGCATGTAGCTTCCCAAGTTCATCGTATGTTCGGTCATTTCCATCTTTCTCAGGTTCAGTACCATGTTCAACAGATCTTTCATCCGCCTGGACTGTTTCAGTACGTTATGGATGGTAGGATAAATCGGACTGTTTTCCGGAAGCGTCTGCAGCAGACTGCTTAATGGGGTATGTATAAGTGTCAGAGGGGTTCTTAATTCATGGTTGATATTGATTAAAAATCTTACTTTCTCTTCGTAGACCTTTTGCTTGTGTTCCTTAATGGCAGAAGCCATCCGTTCTTCTTTCCGTTGCAGCAGGTTGATGATAATGAATGCACCGATTCCCAGTGCCGCGATGATGCACAGCGTGATGAACCACCAGCTCTGGTACCAGGCTGGAGGAATGTATAAGGTAATGAGGGTCTGCGGAGAAGTCCATTCTCCGTCTTTCGTATCACACGACACTGCAATCTGATAAGTGTCCGGGGTAAGCGAGTACAGTGTAATTTCTGGAGTATTGTTTTCAATAATCTGTGAATTGCTTCCGGAAATGTACCATCGGAATGTCTTTTTCCGACAGATATTTTCTTCGTGTGTCATCACCTGTATGCTTACGTTTTTATTGTAACTCGACAGGGAGAGGGTCTTATGCTTAAAATCAACGGAAGAAAGCATACTTTGGTTGTCGCATAGAATATCGGTAAGCGAGAAGGTAGGGACAGAGGCTGCTTCTTGGGTATATTGGGACTGGTTGATGCAAAGTAGTCCGTTCACTCCTCCCATATAGATGTCTCCCTGACGGGAAATCATGACTGCTTTGTCCAGAAATTCATTCTGGGCAGCACCGTCCGATTCATCGAAGGAGATCAGTTTTTTATCCTTGATGTGCCAGACCAGCAGCTTATGATTGGTTCCTATCCACACGCGTCCGTTATTGTCACAGATGACGGTTGAGATGTCTTTAAGCCATGGACTGTGGACCGGTGTCTCCGTCTTCTTCAAAGGATCATAGCAGGACAGTTCCTGGTTGCTTCCTATCCAGAAGTTTCCATAAATATCTTTTGAGGCCGACCGGATGGTCGTTGTCGTCTTGGCTGTATAAACCGTCTGTATCTGGTCTGTCTCCTGACTGATGGCATAGATATGTTTTTCGTCATATAAGTAGGTATGACAGCTGTCGGACTTGAACGGTATAGCCTGTCGCTGCAGATTGTCTATCAGCGGATATACGCTTCGCGTAGAAGGGTTGTATTTGTAAATCTTTGATGATAGAATCAGGATGGACTGTGGCGAGTTCTGATAAAGGTTGACCGCCTTTCTTCCATACAAAGCATATTGCTGGATGAGGGGATTGCCTTCATTTATTTTGGTCAGTTTGCCTGTTTTTTTGTTAAACGTGAAAAGTCCTTTTGAAAAGATGGAAACCAGAAGTTCTGTGGAACTGTATCGGGTAATGGAAGCAATCTTTTCTCCCCAGGTTTCAGGGAAATGCTTGAACTGCTTACGGACAGGGTCGAACAGATTCACCCCGCCTCCGTCTGTTCCTATCCAGATTTTTTCGGAATCGGGTTCCTGGTAGAAAGACAGAATCGCTTTCTCACTGAGCCCGCTGGGAACATTCAGAGGGGCATCTCCATAGGTGTGCATGAAAGTCGGGCGGATATGGATTAACCCTCCCTTTACACTTCCGGCCCAGCAATTATCGTTGTCATAGCCCTGATACAGGCAGACAATCGAGTTGACGGGCAAGGAGTTTCTGTCGCCCGATGTATGGATAAGGTTTTTAATGGAGTGGTCTTCCGGATTGATGATATTGATTCCTCCTCCATCTGTGCCCGTCCATATTTCTCCTTTGTGTTCGCTGAAGCACAGGATGATGTTATGGCTTAATGAGGAATTTTCTGTCGTGTAGGAAGCTATTTCCTTGCCGGTTTTGTCATAGCAGGTGATACCTTTGTTGTAGATGCTGGTCCATACCCGCTGCTTGCTGTCAATGAATACCTGATTGATCTCTTTATGCGACGTAATCGGAGGGAAGTCCTTTTCTCCAGTTTGAAGATTCAGCAGGAATATTCCGTTCCACTTGTTGACGCAAAGCAGGTGATTCTTATCCCACTCCCAGATTTCATGAATGAAAAAATTTTCCAGTTTCTGTTTAAATGGGAGATACATTGCTATTTTGCGGGTAGAATAATCATATTTCCACACGGCCGACCGGCTGATAAAAAGAATGCCGTCACGGATTTTGCAGGCAGCTGTGGCAAGCAGGTTATTTTCATTTTTTTCTTTTATCGTATGAAAAGTGTCCGAGTGTCTGTCGTAGCGGGCAAGCCCTTTGTGGGTAAGTACCCAGATTTGCCGTGAACTGTCTTCTATGATCTGGAGTATCTCGTTTCCCGGGAGAGAGGTCGAGTCATCAGGAAGGTGGGTATAGGTCTTTAAGGTGTATCCGTTGAACTGCCCCAATCCTTTTTTGGATCCTATCCATACATACCCGTTGGATTCAGCATAGACTTTTTGGATAGAAGGAGGGAAACCTTCCGTAATGGATAATTGCTGATAGAGAAAATCATGGGCATATGCAGACAGTGAGAAAAGGAGCAGGATGGCAAATAGTACAACTGTGATACGGACCTTCATAATTTAAGATTCTTGGATTTTAGTACAAATATAAGTTTTTTTATTCTTTTTATTAGAGGGTTGGGGGATTTCCTTGGGTTGCTTCCGGTTTTTAGCCTGTTTTTATTCAAAAATCGGGGTGTCAGGCCTCAAATATTGATTATTGGAGCCATTTTTAATGTTTTTCGAACTATAAATAGTGATTTTGAAACATGGGGAATTTTAATTTCTTAAATCTTTGCACCCGTTAATAACTCAAATCGAAGAATAAACACAATTCATTAACTTTAAAAACAGACTATGGAATCAGTACAAAGTAAAGTACATTTATTATGTATTTGTTTGGTCGTTTTGCTACTTTGCCCTTTTGCGGTTTATGCACAGAAGGGGACTATATCCGGACAGGTTATAGATGAAAAGGGTGAAACTGTGATTGGGGCAACGGTTCAGATTAAGGGAACTTCAGTCGGAACGATTACCGATTTTGATGGAAATGTTTCTATTGAAGGTAAGGTAGGTGACGTATTGGTTATTTCTTATGTAGGATATAGCACTTTGGAAACCAAGGTAGCCAAATTGGGAGACAACCGTTGGGTGCTGAAGGAAGATGCGGAAATCCTGGATGAAGTAGTTGTGGTCGGATATGGTACGGCACGAAAAGGAGACCTGACCGGAGCGCTGACTACCATGAAGCCGAATGCCAACGATGCGGCAAAGGCTCATTCTCTCGATAACCTGCTTAATGGAAAGGTAGCCGGACTTGTAGTTAGTTCTACTTCGGCTATGGCAGGAGCTGCATCGTCTATTCAGATCCGTGGTGCCAGTTCACTGCGTGGAGACAACCAGCCGTTATATGTAATCGATAATATTCCTCAGGCTTCTGCCGGAGAGTTTGCTTCTTCTGGTATCAGTGGAGATTTCCAGATTAACCAGGATCCTTTGGCTTCTTTGAACCCTTCCGACATTGAAGATATTACGGTATTGAAAGATGCGTCTTCAACTGCCATCTATGGTTCACGCGGTGCCAATGGTGTGATTTTGATTACGACTAAAAAAGGAAAACAGGGAAAGGCCAAGATAAACGCTTCTGCGAACTTTACCATTGCAAAGCCTTCAAAATTGCTGGAGATGACCGATTTGCGTGAGCATGCCATGTATATCAATTCCCGTGTTTCCAACGGTGAATATCCTTTTTATCTGGTAGGAGATGAGGTGAGATATGTATATAATGACGCATTGGCTCATTATGATCCGAATAATCCGGCTACTTATCACCTGGTGAATTACCGCAACTGGCAGAAAGAAATCTATACAACGGCTTTTTCTCAGAACTACTCGCTTTCTGTAAGCGGAGGAACGGATAAGGCTACTTATTATATCTCTGCCAACTTCAAGGATATCAACGGTACTGTAAAACAAACCGGTTTGAAGCAGGGAGACTTGCGTGCAAACATCGGTATGAACCTGTCGAAGAATACTCGTTTGAATATGATATTGAGTGGATCTATCCGTCAGAATAACATGATGGCGGGAGGATCTACGCTGGGAGGCGCTACTACAGCGGTTTCTCGTACTGCACTGGATTATGCGCCGTTTGAAATGCCGGAGGATGACCCTTCGTTCCAGGCAGAGAACAAAACAACGGTGATGAGCTGGCTGAATGACTATGAAGACGTGACGAACGACAAGACATTCAATGCCAGTATGGATTTCTCTTGGGATATCTTGCCGGGATTGCGTTATAACTTCCGTACAGGAGGAAACCTGAACTTGAACGACCGTAAGCGTTGGTACGGTATGCAGTTGTATCAGGGTATGAACAACAATGGTTACCTGGCTATTTCGAATCTGGACAAGAGCAATGTAACCATCGAAAATGTGTTGACTTTTAATCATAAGCTGGGAGACGTAGCCATGTTGGATATGACTGCGGGTGTGACTTATGATGATTATAATTTCTTGAACCAGAATGTAAACGGTACTCAGTTCTCTATGTTTGAACTGAGAGAGAACGGAATTCATATGGCAGGCAATGTACAGCATCTGGAGCCGGTTCAGAAAGACTATCAGTTGCTTTCTTACCTGGGACGTATCAATCTGTCTTTTCTGGATAAGTATTTAATTACTGCTTCTCTCCGTGCCGACGGTTCAAGTAAGTTTAAGAAAGGTAACCGCTGGGGATATTTCCCTTCAGCTTCTTTGGCATGGCGTATGGAACAGGAAGAATTCCTGAAGGATGTCAGCTGGCTGAATCAGTTGAAACTCCGTGCAAGCTATGGTGTGACGGGTAACCAGAGTATCGATCCTTATTCTACTTTCTCAATGTATGGAGGTGGTGATTTCCATTATGCCGACGGTGCCGGAAATCAGGAATCTACGCTGACTGTGACCAATCTGCCGAATGACGGACTTACTTGGGAGAAAACTTCTTCCTGGAACATTGGTTTTGACTTCGGATTGTTCCGCTCACGTCTTACTGGTACGTTGGATCTTTATATGAAGCAGACGAAAGACTTGCTTATTTCCAGAAACCTGCCGGGTTCTGCCGGATTCAGCTCTACTTATTATAATCAGGGATCGTTGGACAACAAAGGTGTGGAATTCTCTCTGACTGCGCAGATTATAGATACGAAAGACCTGAAATGGAGCTTGACGGGTAATATCGGTAAGAACAAGAGTAAGATTGTGGACTTGGGATTGCTTCCTACTGGATTTGGCTGCCTGGGTGAAAGAATCGGATATTATGGCAACTCGCTGGGAGACCATTTTGGAGTAGGTCATATCTTCCTGCAGGGTGAGGCTCCGGGATTGTTCCTGGGATATGTGACTCAGGGTATTGTTCAGCCGGAAGACATTACCGATCAGGGTGTCAAGTATATGAAGGATGACGGAACTGTAGGTTATTACAAGGATGTAAATGGAAATTTACCTGTAGCAGGTGATATCAAGTTTGTGGATAAGGATGGCAATGGAAGCATTAATACTTCCGACCGTGACATTATTGGAAATCCGAATCCAGGATTTACTTATGGTTTCCAGACTAATTTCTCATGGAAGGGCCTGTCTTTCTCGGCCGCTTTCAACGGAGTACACGACAGAGATGTAATCAATGTGAATAACCGTTACATCAACACTCCGGGAACTAAGGCTGGTACTATTTCAAAGGAGGCCTTTAAGGGAATGTGGACTGCAGAGAATCATTCAAATCTGTATCCGTCATCTAACTACATTGTTCAGAATATGGTGATGGACCGCTATGTGGAGGATGCCAGCTATCTGCGCTGCTCGGATATTACGCTGAGTTATGTGTTGCCTGCTGCGTGGATGCAGAAAATCGGTTTCCAGAATGCATCGGTGTTTGCTTCTGTCAAGAATGCATTTGTACTGACCGATTACAGCGGTTATGATCCGGAAGTGAATAGCTTTGCTTTTGATGGTTTGCGTCCTGGGGTAGATATGAATGCCTATCCTACTCCTCGCCAGTTTATATTTGGATTAAATGTGACATTCTGATTTTAGTATTGATAAATTAAGGGTTTTAATATGAAAAAATATAAATATTGGATATTGGCAATTGCCGTTGCATCCAGTCTGTCTTCTTGTTTGGATGAAACGCCGCTATATTCTCAAAATAATAATGTGGTTTTTGCTTCAGAATCTAATGCTGAACTGGCGCTGCTGGGATGTTATTCTTACATGGCTTCGACTTCAGCTTATGGTCAGATGTATCAGGAAACACCTGTCACAGGTTCTGGTTTTGGATGGTCACAGCGGAGTGGTAGTGATGGAATCGTGTCTTTGCAGACGTTGTCCAGTGACGGTCTGATCTCTACTACCTGGAATGGTATGTATAAGGTGATTTCAGAGGCAAATGCTTTTCTTGAAAATCTGGACAAAAGTTCTCTGCCGGAAAATGTCAAGACTCAGTTTGGTGGAGAGGCAAAGTTCTTGCGTGCACTGGCTTATTATAACCTGGTTTCCATGTTTGGAGACATTCCTCTGAAGACGGTTGCATCGACTTCCGAAGGTATTGCTGTGCCTCGTTCACCGCGTGAAATGGTCTTTCAACAGATTGTGAGCGATTTGACCGGAGCATTGGGTATCTCTGACAAGTCGGAAGTGGGCCGTGCGAATTCTTGGGCTGTGAAGGCTTTCTTGGGTAAGGTATATTATAAGATGGCTGCATTGGGCATTAATGAGGCCGAGAACTGGAAGAATGCGAAAGGCATGTTTGACGATGTATATAACAATCATGTCTATATGCTTGAAAAGAATTTCGGCCGGTTGTTTGAGGACTGGGTAGCCGATTCGAAGGAGTCTATTTTCCAGGTGAACTTTAGTCTGACTTCATCCAACTGCTTCAATCGTGCCAGCAACCGTTTTTCTCCGACGTCTTCTACTGCCGGTGTGAACTGGAGTACTTACCGTGCTACAAAGGCTGCTTACGACCTGCATTATGGTACGTATCCGTATGATCCTCGTATTGCTGCCACTTATCTTACTTCTCACAGAAAGCGGAAAGGAAACAATCAGCCGAATCCTTCTCCTCAGGTAGGAGATAAACCGTCACCGAATGACTCGGTTTATTATTATCCGTATATTACTTATAAGGTACAGATTGGTGTCGAGGATGGAAAGCCTAAATATGAGCAAATCACCAAGGATGGCAAGGATGTAGAGGATAAATTGTATGTAGTCCGTTTGCCTTATGAAAAGTTTGATGATCCTACTAACCCGAGCCTGAAGTATCTGGAGTCTTTGACAGTACCGCAGGATGGAACTCCTCAGGAAAAAGCAAAGATTCAGGCATTGAAAAATATCGCAAAGGAATTTACTACAGGGGGTAAACAGACTGCCTGGCCGGCACATGCGAAGTTGTACGATATGCAGCAGCAGGGTACTGCCAGTCATAAGAACCTGATGGTATACCGTTATGCTGAAATGTTGTTACTGATGGCAGATACCTATAATGAACTGGGAGAAACAAAGCGTGCGATAGAAATTGCTGAAGAGGTGCTGGCACGTGCCAGAAACTCATCTGGTTCGGTGGGTAATGGAGAACCTAAGGCCTGGTCTGAAAGTCTCAGTCAGGAAGAGGTACGGAAAAAACTGTATTTTGAAAGAATTTTTGAATTGTTTGGCGAGCCTTCTATGTATGATATGATCCGCATCAGAGGTACTAAATATTTGAAAGAAGCGTTGGAGTATCACAACCGACATGAGTTTACCCGGGAGTCTGACAAATATTATAAGGAGAGTGCTCAGAAGTGGACTGACCGAATTTACAATGAAGGCAATCTGACCGATGATTTCCTGAAAATGAATTTGCTCTTGCCGATTCCTGATACAGAAATTGATGCAAATCCTGGCATCACAGACAATAATTTCGGTTATTGATCGGTAACTGTATAGGGAATAATTGAGCCCGTATAATTACATTATGGTATGGTAGCGTAATTATGCGGGCTTATTTTTTGAATTAATTATGTAAATATTTTAGTATATCAATATAATGAAAAAATATAACTTTATGAGAAAATCGGTTTCCTTTTTAGGGATTCTGGCATTTGTGTCGTGTACGAGTGGAGTGGAGATGATGGGACAGGAGGGAAATCCTGATGGTGATTTTACAGATTTGCCTGTGACGGATAAAATTGTAAGTTCTTATATTCGCAGCAATTTCTTTCAGACCAACCGGATTTCGGCAAAAAGCATGAATGCCTGCAATGACCTGATCTTATTAGGGGTAAACCCTTATGCGGATGGAAGCCTGTTCTTTGAGATTCCAGATAATACAGTTGCATTTTCTAATGAGAAATACTTGCCGGAATTCCGGGAACGGAAGGGGGTGATTTCGTTCGATGGAAATGGAGAGATGAATGCTGGCAATGACTTGCTGCATACTCCGGTAATCTGGGGCAATGCCGAGTCTGGCAAATGCAATCAGTTTACTTTTGGAACCTGGTTGTATGTGGATGAGTGGACGCAAGGGGCTTGTCTGTTCCTGAAGGATAATGGCAGTCATCGGATTGCTTTGAAAGAGGGGGCACGCAAGGGAGAGTTTGTGTTTGAAGTAGACAGCAGAGAGGTTACGTTGACGGCGTCCGGATTTGAGACGGAAAAGTGGAATCATCTGGCTTTGACATACAGTGTGACGGCCAATAACAAAGGAATTCATCTGTATGTAAATGGCAAAAAGGCTGCTTCTGATCTTTCCTGGGGAGATAAACTGCCGTTTGTCCGTACCCAGATGAAGCTGGCGAAGGGATTCAAGGGTAAGTTGGATGAGACTTTCTTCAATGGCTTGCCTCTTTCAGAGAATGAGGTACAGAAGGTGATGGAGAAAGCGATTGATTTCAGTACCTGGAACATGAGTAAGACCCTGGCCTATTGGAAGTATGACGATGCGGAGAGCTATGGAAAGGATTCACACACCTGGGTAGAGATCATGAAGCAGGTAAAGGCACAGCTTTCGGCAAAGAACATCAAGTTCCGTGTGGGAGTGACTGCCGGCGACTGGAAAACCATGTGTGCGAAAGAAGTGTATCGTGACAGTTTCGTGAAAAATGTAGTGAAGCTGGTCGGACAGTATGCCTTCGATGGAGTAGACCTGGATTTTGAATGGCCTTTGAACAAGGAGGAATTCGATAATTACAGCAAGACGATTGTGGAACTGAAAAAGGCTTTGGGCAAAGGTCCTGTCCTGACGGTCTCGCTGCATCCGCTGTATTATACCATCAGCAAGGAGGCGATTCAGGCCGTTGACCATATTTCAATGCAGTGCTATGGTCCGAGTGTCGACCGTTTCCCGTATGATACTTATGTGAAAGAGGCGCAGGAGGTATTGAAGTACGGTATTCCTAAAGAGAAACTGGTTATGGGACTGCCGTTTTATGGGGCTGCCGAGGGTAAGCAGGGTACTGTGGCCTACTGGAACCTGGTGCAGGAAAACCTGATTGACCGTCCGGATAAGGATGAAGTGGTGTATCAGGGAAAGAAGTATATATTTAATGGGGCCAGCACCATTGTCCGGAAGACTCAGTATGTGATGGACAATGATCTGGCTGGTGTGATGACCTGGGACTTGGCGACCGATGTGCCTTGGGAGAATCCCTGGTGCCTGACAAAGGTGATGGTGGAAACAATGGCTTCTCCGGCTGCACATTAATGGACCGGAAAGGCAGAATATATGAAGCGACGCTCCCGGGTAAGGAAAGAGCGTCGCACATGATGGGACGAATAACGATGATTTACTAAGTTAAATTTATGATAATGAATTTTGTATACAGGTGGGTGACGCTTGCGATGTTTGTACTGGCAATGGGATTGTCAGGGTGTCACTCTTCCGAGAATAAAGAGGAGGTGACTGTGGTTCCGCGACCTTTGTCTGTGGAAAAGGGTGCGGGAAGCTTTACGTTGACGGCAACTTCCGTGATTGCGGTGCCAGGTGAGGCACAGCAGACGGTTGCCGGGACTTTTGCTGCCTTGTTTACTGCTTCATCCGGTTTTACTCCGGAGGTAAAGGTTGCTGCCGAAGGAGATATCTGCCTGCAGGTGGATGAGAAAATGGAGGATGAGGCTTATGAACTGAAGGTGACTCCGGACGGGGCCTTGCTGAAGGCTGCCGATAACAGAGGATTTTTCTATGGCCTCCAGAGCCTGCGACTGATGCTGCCGGCATCGGTGGAAGGTGCTTCCGGAAAGGCGGCACAGGCATGGACGATTCCTGCCGTGACAGTTAAGGACAAGCCTCGTTTCGCTTACCGTGGCTTTATGCTCGACGTGGCCCGTTTCTTTATGCCGAAGGAAGATCTGCTGCGCATGATCGACTGTATGGCGATGTTGAAACTGAACCGGCTGCATCTGCATCTGACAGATGACAACGGATGGCGTCTGGAAATCAAGAAGTATCCTAAACTGACAGAGGTGGGTGCCTGGAGGGTGGACCGCCGGCCTTTGCCTTTCCCCGACCGTCGTAATCCTGAGAAGGGAGAGAAGGCTACTGTGGGAGGTTTTTACACGCAGGAGGAGATGAAAGAGGTCATTGCTTATGCAGCGGCACGTCAGATTGAGATTATTCCTGAAATCGATATTCCTGCACACTCGAATGCGGCACTGGCGGCTTATCCCGAATATGCCTGTCCGGTGGTAAAGGATTTCATCGGGGTCCTGCCGGGCCTTGGCGGGAAAAATGCGGAGATTATTTTCTGTGCAGGCAATGAGGAGTGTTATCACTTCCTGCAGGGAGTCTTGGATGAGGTGATGGCGCTTTTCCCTTCCCGGTATGTGCATCTGGGAGGTGATGAGGCGACGAAGACAAACTGGAAGAAATGTCCGCTTTGCCAGCGTCGTCTGCGTGAGGAGAAACTGAAGGACGAAGAGGACTTGCAGGGGTATTTCATGCAGCGGATGAGCGACTACGTGCGCAGCAAAGGAAAGGAAGTGATGGGATGGGATGAACTGACCAACAGCCGGCTGCCGGAGGATGTGATTGTCTTTGGCTGGCAGGGAATGGGAAATGCGGCCCTCAAGGCGGCGGAACAGGGACATCGTTTCGTGATGACGCCTGCGCGCATTGCTTATCTGATCCGTTATCAGGGACCTCAGTGGTTTGAACCTCTGACGTATTTTGGAAACAATACCTTGAAGGGACTTTATGATTATGAACCGGTCCAGAAGGAATGGAAACCGGAGTACCGTGACTTGCTCATGGGGGTACAGGCAAGTATGTGGACGGAGTTCTGCGACCGGCCTGAGGATGTGTTTTATCTGGTCTTCCCTCGTTTGGCTGCCTTGGCGGAAATCGCATGGATTCCGGAAGGAACGAAGGATTGGGGGATGTTCCTGAAAGGACTGGATAATTATGTGGCTCATCTGGACAGTAAGGGTATCGTATATGCACGTTCGATGTTCAACATCCAGCATAAGGTCACTCCGACCGAAAATGGAGAGTTGCAGGTTCATCTGGAATGTGAACGTCCGGATGTGGAGATCCGTTATACATTGGATGGTACGGAGCCTTCTGCTTCTTCTTTAAAATATGAAAAGGATTTGGTGCTGACTGATGGAAATGTGATAAAATCTGCTACCTTTGTGAAAGATAGGATGATGGGTAAGGTGTTGACGCTTCCGCTGATATGGAATAAGGCAACAGCGAAACCGTTGGTGAATCCTTTGCCGGGAATGGATGTCCTGGTGAATGGGGTGAGAGGTAGTTTGAAACAGTCGGACTTTGAATGGTATTCGGGGGCGCTTTCCCAGCCGGTAGTGGTTACGGTGGACTTGCTGAAAACGACGGATATCAGTGAATGCTCGGTGGGATGCATCACCAATTATGGCATGGCGGTTCATAAGCCTGCTTCCATGGTGGTGGAGGTTTCTGAAGATAATGTGAATTTTGCGGAAGTGGGCCGGACGGACTTCTCGAAGGAGGAAATCTTCAAGGAAGGCAACTTTATCGAGGAGCTGACGGTGAAGCCACAGGCAGCAAAGGCCAGATATGTACGATTTACCTTGAACCCTGCGGGGGTATGTCCTTCCGACCATGTGCGGCCGGGGCAGGTCTCCAAGATATGTTTGGACGAAATCATGATAAAATAATATCAATCCCTAAAAACGTGTAATAGAATGGTAAATCGAATCTTTATTTTATGGATGGTATGTATGTGCAGCCTGTTGGGAATACAGGCTCAGGTGGAGTTTGCCAAGGACAAACTCTATAATATTCTTCCTGAGTCCTGTCCCGGAAAGGTGCTTTCATATCAGCAGAATGGAAATGCTCCGGTATTGCAGGCCACTGATGCCGGGAATCAGTATCAGCAGTGGACGGTGAGCAACCTGTCGGGCAGCTTGCGCTTTATCAATCCGTTTGAGAACAAGGCGCTGCATGCAAAGACTGACGCTTCTCTGGGTATTACGGAGAACAACGGTTCCGATGAGTCGCAGTTGTGGAAGGTGGAGCAGAAAGGAGACTTTGTGCAGCTTTCTCCGGCCAACAGCCTGCACCTGATTCTGTCTTGCAGTCCGAAGGGGCAACTGATGTTGCTTGCGAAGGAAAAGGCAGCCGGTAGCCGGGAGACTTTCTTCCGTATCCGGGAAAGTGCGATGGCATTTCCGGAGGAACTGAAGGCAAGTACGGCCGTGCGTGCCAAGGTGTATTGGGAGGATGAAACCCGCTTTGCGGAAAACAAGGAGGTGGGACATGCTACTTATATGCCGTATCCGGGAGAGAAGGAAATGATGGCGGATGCGGATTTTTACCGCATGCCTTGGGTAGACTGCCACAGTGCGGACTACCGTTTGCTGAACGGTAACTGGGCCTTCCATTTTGTGCCGGAACCGTCGCAGCGTCCGATTGATTTTTATAAGGAGGATTATGATGTGTCGGGATGGGAAACGATTCCGGTGCCTTCCAACTGGGAGATGCAGGGATACGACCGGCCGATTTATGCCAATGTGGAATATCCTCATGCCAATATTCCTCCTTTCATCGATGCCCGTAAGGGATTCAATGACGGCGGAAAGAATTACGGAATCAATCCGGTGGGATCGTATGTACGCTTCTTTGACTTGCCGGAAGGATGGAAGGAGAAACGTACTTTCATTCATTTCGGGGGTATCTACAGTGCTGCACTGGTGTATCTGAACGGACGTTATGTGGGTTATACACAGGGTGCGAACAATGTGGCAGAGTTTGACCTGACGCCTTATCTGCGCACCGGCCGCAACCGTCTGGCTGTACAGGTGTTCCGCTGGTCGGACGGCTCTTATCTGGAATGTCAGGATATGTTCCGTATGAGCGGTATCTTCCGTGACGTGTATCTGTATAACACGCCGCTGGTGTCTGTACGCGATCATTATATTACGTCGGAACTCGACAGTCAGCACGGATACCGGACGGGTTCGATGAACGTACAGCTGACATTGGACAACCGTGACCGCCGTGAGGGTACGAAAGACCTGATTGTGCGCCTGTTTACTCCGCAGGGAAAACTGCTGGCAGAGTCGGAACAGCAGGTTCGTTATACTGCCGACAAGGCTTCGTTGCAGGTATCGGCTAATTTCAACCTGAAGGATTTGTCACTCTGGACGGCCGAGACTCCGGAACTGTATACGGTGCATGTCATCCAGCGTGAGGGTGGAAAAGAGGAAATGGCTTTCTCTACGAAATACGGTTTCCGCGAAATCGAGGTGCGTGGACCGCTGGTATATATCAACGGACAGCGTGTGTTCTTTAAGGGTACCAACCGTCACGATACGCATCCGGAATACGGACGTGCGGTGACTACAGAGTCAATGCTGCAGGATGTCTTGCTGATGAAGCGGAACAATATCAATACAATCCGTACTTCTCATTATCCGAATGCGGCCAAGATGTATGCTATGTTCGATTATTATGGACTGTATACCATGGATGAGGCCGACCTGGAAGACCATGCCAATCAGTCTATCAGTGACATGCCGTCGTGGATTCCTGCTTTCGTAGACCGTATCGACCGGATGGTATTGCGCGACAGAAATCATCCGAGTGTCATCTTCTGGAGCTTGGGTAATGAGGCCGGAGGAGGAAGCAACTTCCAGGCTTGTTACGATGCAGCCAAGAAACTGGACAGCCGTCCGGTTCACTACGAGGGTACACGTGATGGCAAGGAATTCGGCGGTAACCGTTTCAGCGACCTGTACTCGAAGATGTATCCGGGCATGAAATGGATGGATACGTATGTGAATTCATTCGATAAGCCGATGTTCATCTGTGAGTATGCGCATGCGATGGGTAATGCCATCGGTAACCTGAAAGAATACTGGAAGAGTATTGAGAGCAGTTCGGCTACCATCGGAGGTGCTATTTGGGACTGGGTAGACCAGGCTATTTATGAACCGCATGAAATGAAGAAGGGTATTTATCGCCTGCATACGGGTTATGACTTCCCGGGACCGCATCAGGGCAACTTCTGTTCGAACGGAATTGTTCCGGCAACCCGTGAGGAGTCGCCGAAACTGAAAGAGGTAAAGGCGGTATACCAGTATGTGCATTTCAGTGAAGGAAAGGTGGATGAAAAGCGGAATGAACTGAATGTTACGCTGTATAATACTTACGACTTCCTGTCGTTGAACCGTTTTTATCTGCGCTGGCAGACGGTGAAGAATGGTGTGGTGCTGAGTACCGACAGTCTGGAACTGCCGGATGTGGCTCCGGATGATTCACTGAACTTGTCTTTGAAACTGAAGGAAGTAAGCTTGAAAAAAGCTGCAAAGGCGGGAGATGAAGTCATGGTCAATGTCTTTGTATGCAGCAAGGCTGCCGACAGATGGGCTGAGGCCGGACATGAGGTGGCTCAGATGCAGTATGAAGCGGTGGCCCGCGGTCCGCTGCCGGAGGTAAAGGGTAAACGGAAAGGTGGCGATGAGTATCGTTACAGCGAGGAAGGCAACCAGCTGGTAGTGACAGGCTACGGTGTGAAGGCCGTGTTCGATAAAAAGACTGGTGTACTGACCGGTCTGGAAATGAACGGAGTGCCTTTTGTTTGCCAGGGTCAGGGCTTTGTATTTGACAATCACCGCTGGATTGAGAACGACCGCTTTACTGAGGTAGCCAACGGAATGGCAGCCGAAGGAGAATGTACGGTAGCGGTAGAAGACGGAAAGACCGTGGTGACTACGGTACGTAAAGGTTCGCTCTGCGATACCCGTATGGCCTACACGTTCCTGCCGGGCGGTACGATGGATATGGAAGCAGTCTTTACTCCGCACACAGCCGACCTGCGTCGTTGCGGACTGGTATGTGGGGTGAATCCGTCTCTGGGTCAGGTAGACTATTATGCCTACGGTCCGTGGGAAAACTATTCCGACCGTAAAGACGGTTGCATGATTGGCCGTTATGCAGATACGGTGGAAGGTATGGAAGTGGCTTATGTGAAACCTCAGTCGATGGGTAACCGTGAAGGACTTCGTGAACTGAAACTGACCGGTATCGACGGCAAGGGTATTTGCATACAGACAGAAGGACAGGTGTCATTCTCTGCATTGAGATATACCGACGAGGATATGATGAACTGTAACCACATGTGGGAGTTGAAGCCACGTCCTTACATCGTCCTGCACCTGGATGCAGCCATGCGTGGAGTAGGAAACGCAAGTTGCGGACAGGATGTAGATACGCTTCCGGCTTATCAGGTTCCTCAAAAAGAACTGAGCTATAAGTTGCGTTTTACTTCTTGCACTAAAGAATAACAGCAGGAGATACATTGGTACGGCAATGAAACATTCGAATGTGTTTCATTGCCGTATGTTATGATAAAAGTTCCACGGTCGTGAAACAAGAGTTTCTTCATCAGGAAACTTGAGTTTCACGACCGTGGAACTTTTGTTTCATAAGCGTGCAACTCCCCAGGGACGTCAGGAGGTGTCGGTAAGTTTTTTTTAAGAAAATGTATCTCAATTTGAGGGATTTTAGTAATTTTGGGCGCAGATAGGAAAATGTTTCTATTTAGAAGATTATAAGGGGGGAAAAGTTACTTAGTAATCAAATAAAGGGGTTGATTTGTTACAATTAGTTGGGTTTTGATGAGAGTTAAAAATGTATTAATATAAATTAGTTCTGATAAAATGGATAAAAACAAGATGGAGAACAAGGGGACTGGAAGAGTCTGTCTGAGAGCCTTGCCTTTTCTGATGGCTTTGTCTGGGTCTGTTTGTCTGACTCCTCTTTGGGCTTCGGAAGCGGTGAAGCCTTCGGAAGAGGTATTGGTTCAAGCGCAAAAGAAAAAGATTTCAGGTGTCGTAAAAGACGAAACAGGAGAGCCGGTGATTGGTGCTTCTGTACTGATTAAAGGTTCTATGTACGGGGTGATTACGAACATCGACGGAATGTTTGAGTTGTCTTGTCCTATAAAGAGCTCGGATGTACTGGTTGTCAGTTTCGTGGGAATGAAGACCGTGGAACAGCCCGTGGGGAACAACACTAAATTTAATGTGGTAATGCACGCTGCAGCGACCGACCTGGAGGAAATCGTGGTTGTCGGATACGGTACTTCTTCAGTGAGAGACCTGACAGGTTCGGTAGCTTCTATCGGTGCCAAGCAGCTGGACCAGCTGAATACTACCAATGTATCGTCTATGCTGCAGAACCTCGCCAGCGGTGTTCAGGTTGCACAGGGTACAGGTAAACCGGGTGAAACAGTGCGCGTACGTGTGCGTGGTGCTACGTCACTGACAGGTTCGAACGAGCCGTTGTACGTAATCGACGGAGTGCCTATCGATGATCCTACGATGTTGGATGCTATTTCTCCGAATGACATCCAGTCGATGGACGTATTGAAGGATGCCTCTGCTGCGGCCATCTACGGTTCGCGTGCGGCCAATGGTGTCGTTATCATTACTACCCGTAAGGGAACAGAGGGAAAACCGACTGTCAACTTCAACTATAACTTTACGATTGATTCTCAGATCAAGAATTTCCGTATTCTGTATGGAGACGAATGGAGAGAGACCGTACGCAAGTTTGCTGAGCAGACGCTGGTGTTCGATCCTTCGAACGATTATGCACCGGACATTCTGGACCCGGAATCGGGAGCTCTGGGTACCGCCAACACTGACTGGTTCAAGGAAGTTTACCAGCCGGGATTCCGTCATAATGTGGACCTTTCTGTCAGCGGAGGAACGCAGAAGGCTAAATACATGCTTTCTCTTGCCATTCTGGACCAGCAGGGTATGATCAAGGGAGGAGACCTGACACGTTACAATACACGTATTTCTACCGAACTGAGCGTATTGCCCATCCTGAGATTCGGACTGAATGCGACAATGAGTTACACCGACCAGTCGAATGCGGGAACTTCTCTGTTCTCGGCACAGGGATATCGTCCTGACCGTCCGATATACGATGATAAAGGAGAGTTTGACCTGACCGACGGTTCACCTAACCCGGTGGCCAATACGTATCAGGTAGATAATGACGATATCTACAGGGTACTGGGTACGGTATACGGTGAGGTGGACATCATCAAGGGACTGAAGTTCCGTTCCAGCTTGTCGGCCAATGTGGAGTTCAACCAGAACCTCAGTTTTACACCGAGTTTCCTGAGCAACCGTAAGGAGGCATCGGGTAGTGAAAATCATTTCCGCTCTTCGAAGACGGTGTTCGATAATACCTTGTCGTACAACTATACGTTCAACAAGAACCATGTATTGGATGCGGTAGCCGGTGTTTCTTTCGAAAAGTATACCAGCCGCAGTACTTATCTGTCTGGATCGGATTATCCGGATGATGAGATTTATACCAATATCGGAAGTGCGACAAAGATCAATTCATGGAGCAACGGATACAATGCTTACGGATTGTTCTCTTCTTTCGGACGTATCAACTATAAACTGATGAACCGGTACCTGTTTACCTTTACCGGCCGTTACGACGGATCTTCTATGTTCGGTGCTAACAACCGTTACGGTTTCTTCCCTTCCGGTGCTTTTGCATGGCGCGTTTCTGAAGAAGATTTCATGAAGGGGCTGAAATTCATCAACGACTTGAAGTTGCGTTTCAGTACGGGTGTAACCGGTACACAGAACTTGACCAGCTTCTCTAACCGGGATTTGTATGAAGCGGGAAGCTACAACGGTCGTCCTGCCATCATTCACTCACAGGTAGGTAACCGTGACATCCGTTGGGAAAAATCAGTGTTGTATGACTTCGGTCTGGACTTTGCACTCTGGGACTATAAGTTGTCGGGATCAATCGGCGGATACATCAAAAATACCAATGACTTGATCTGGGCATACAGCTTCCCTTCAAGTTCGGTAGGTGGAAGTATGACAATGAACCGCAACGTGGGAGCCGTAACCAACCGGGGTGTGGAAGTGAACCTGACTTCTCATCTGCTGGACACCAAGGACTGGGGAGTGACATTGATGTTCAATATTTCTCACAATAAGAACAAGGTAACCCGACTGGTGAGCGAAGGAGCAACCAAGACGGCCATGGACGGTGTTATTGTTCATGGAAGTGGAAACCAGGTACTGGCAGAAGGATATCCGATGGGAGCCTTCCTGGGATATGAACACAATGGTATCATCCAGAACCAGGAGCGTGTGGACGAACTGAATGCTTATGCAGTTAGCAAAGGACAGTCTTATTACGATGGAAATACCCTGAAACCGGGTAACCTGGAACTGGTGGACAAGGATGGAAACGGTAAGATTGAAAGCTATGACCGTGTCATCCTGGGATCTCCTGACCCGGATGTATACGGTGGTTTCACTGCCAATGTACGCTACAAGCAGTTTGGCCTGTTTGCGAACTTCGGTTACCAGATCGGTGGTCTGAAACTGTATAACAAAGCCATCCAGAACCTGCCTGGACAGTTGTGTGGTCTGATTGACTACGGATTGGACGACCGTTGGTCTCCGGAAAATCCGAACGCTACACTGCCGGCTCTTTACATTGGAGAAGGTGTGCCCGATTTCACTAACCTGGAACTTTTCGATGCTTCTTTCCTGCGTCTGCAGGAAGTCCGCCTTACCTACGATCTGCCGTTGGGCAAGGTGGTAAAAGGCCAGTGTTTCGTATCGGCTACCAACTTGTTTACCATTACCTCTTATCCGGGTACCGACCCGGCTACCGTTTCTACGGGAAGCAACTATGGGGGTAACTACGAAACCTCTTCTTATCCGGGATTCCGTTCATTCTCGGTGGGTATTAAGTTTAATCTTTAATTGTATAAATTGGAATGATGAAGAAGTATATATATCTGGCATTCCTGATGTTGGGAATGAGTGCTTGTGAGCTGGTAGATGTACTGGACCAGAAACCGGCTTTTGAAGCGGACCTGGATGGAGCCATTACGACACCGGATGCGGTGGAACTGGCGCTGAACGGAGTGTATTCGTACTTGCCGGGAGATGGCTTCAATGTGATATTTCCTACTACCGGTGGTCCGTTCAAGGCGGGTACCATGCGCCGTCAGGAGTTTACCGGTGATGTGGGTAACACCATTTATTATACCGAACGTTACTATCCGACGCTGTCGTACAGTGACGGGGCGGAATGGAACAGCGACTATGCGATTATCAAAAATGCAAACTACCTGGAATCAGCGGTTGATGGTATCGACGCCGGTGCGTTTTCGGGTAACCGCAAGGAGGAAGTGCTTGGCGAAATTTACTACCTGCGTGCCTTTGCGTATTTCCGTCTGCTGGTTCGTTATGGTGAGTTCTGGAATGAAGAAAGTCCTTATGGAGTGATTATCCGTGATGAATTCCCGACAGTGGAAAATGCCAAGAAGCCTCGTGCTACGGTCGGTGCGTCGTACGAAGAAATCCTGCGCCAGTTAGAGGTAGCTATCCAGAAAGCACCGGACTGGTCAAAGTCGTCACAGGCTTCCAAAGAGGCAGCGCGGGCATTGAAGGCAAAGGCGTTGTTCTATGCCGGACGCTATGAAGAGGCGCTGACTGCAATTGATGATGCGGTGGATACCAACCAGCCACTTCCAGAGCCGGTTTATGGAGATATCTTTGACAAGTTCTCTGTATCAAAGGAGATTCTTTTTGCACGTTATTACGACGAGAACGATGCCAACAATACCAGTACACGGGAAACGGCTTACGGTAACAGCGTTTCAAAGAACCAAGGTTACTGGGGGCCTAGTACTCCTTATGTGAATCTGGTAGGAGACGATCCTCGGGCGGCAGCGATTTTCTCGAAAGTAGATAGTTTGGAATTCCGGGGTACTGTGGCATATAATCTGAAATCAATCAAGAAGTTGTTGAATTCGGCCAATAATATGCCGATTATCTTCAGTCGTGTGGCTGAACTGTACCTGATGAAGGCAGAAGCCCTGTACCGTACGAATGCATCAATCTCGGCTGCTTATGCGCCGATTCAGAAAATCCGTGAGCGTGCGGGAGCTGAAATCAAGGTGCCTCAGACACGGGAAGAACTGGAAGAAGCGATCTTCAATGAATGGATGATTGAAATGTCTTTCGAGAACTGGCACGAATGGTTTGTGCAGATCCGTTTTGCGGGAGTCAATGTAGAGCGTCCTGATTTTAAAAAGTATCTGTTTGTGCTGAATGAGCAGTTGAAGAAAAAGTATGAGGATGACTGTAAGATCTCTGAAGAGCAGGCTTACAAGCGTATCATTGACCGTAGAATTGAGGCAATTCCTTCTTCGGAAAGAAACTCAAATGAACTGGCAGAGCAGAATCCGGGTTATTAATAATAGGAATTTAATTGTATAAATAAAGTAAGGCCTTTAGCCGCTGTATGCTTCGGGGGTTGTTAGTATGAAGTGGCTGGGGCCTTTGCTTTTTAACTGAACTGAAAAAGATGAAAAAGTATATATTGGCTGTCCTGATGATGGTATGTGCCTTTTCAGCCGGGGCGCAGAATTATGGAATTGATTTCCTGCACGTGAAATGGAGCGAGGCTGTGGAAAAGGCAAAGGCTGAGAATAAACTGATTTTTGTGGATTTCTATACGCAGTGGTGCGGACCATGCTATAACATGGCTCAGAATGTGTTTACGCTTCCGGTGGTAGGAGAGTTTTATAACCAGACTTTTGTGAACATGAAGATTGATGCGGAGAATGGGGAAGGTGTAGAACTGGCTCAAAAGTATGGGGTACGCAGTTATCCGACCTATATGTTTATCAATCCGGCAACGGGAGAGATGGTACACCGCAGCAGCAGTCGTCAGACAGCAGAGCAGTTTATTCAGACCGGACGCAATGCACTGAATCCGGAAACTTGTTCTCCTTATCTGGAAAGTGAGTTCCAGAAGGGTAACCGCGACCGGAAGCTGCTGATTAACTATATTAACTATAAGTCTTCGGTGTATGCCAAGAAAGACGTGGACGCAGCTTTTGCTGAACTGATTCGTGGAGGAGCCAAACTGACAGATCCGGATGTGTGGGAGGTATATGTGAATACCATCTCGGGAATGAATGAGTACCTGAAACAGGTTTCGGACAATTATGCGGATTTCTGTACTCGTTTTACCAAAGAGGCTGTCGACAAGAAACTGGCTCAGGAAACAGGATATGGAGACCTGGCAGAAGTAGAGGCCTTGTGTGACTTCGAAGGAAAGGCTTTCAACTGTGAGATGATCCGTATCAACTCGGATATCAGAGCGAAGAATTATGAGGCAGCTGCACAGAAAATTGATGCCATGCTTGCTGATACAGCGGTAGATCACCAGTTGTTGATTGATCGTCTGAAATTTATTGCCCGTATGGGATATTATGGAAAAAATGCGCCTGACTTCTGGTTCGACAAGTGTGTGGAGTATTTGCGTTACATTGCTTACAACCAGACAGACAGAGACGATCCTCAGATTCATCAGGAATATGCGGCTACTTTGGAAAAAGTATTGTTGCGTCAGCAGGAAGGAAAGCCTGTACCGGCTTGTCTGCTGAAAGAACCGGTATGGGGTAAGAAAACGTATTCCATGCGTCCGGATGCGTTGAAGATGAAACCCGTACGGAAGAAAAAATAATTGTTGCCGATAGATGCTCCCTGTCGCTGACAGGGACGATTTACCGCAAGTTGCTAAAAGAACAGGCCAGTCATTCGGAGGTAAGAATGAACTGGCCTGTTGACATATATAAAAATGGGTATGAAGGGTTTCGCAGATCAGTCGACCGTCAGTTCCACTTCTCCTCCGGCTTCCCACCCGCTGATGGTGGGAAGGGTGATGCTCAACTCATCCGAAGGGGTATGCCGGATGTGGAACAGGTAAAACAAACCTGTCCGGAAGCTGCCGATACTTCGTAACAGGGAGCCGGGAAAACTGCGGGTGATGGTTTTCCCGGCATCGGTCGTGATTCTCAGTTGCAGAGGGCTGTCGGTCAGAGAGGCCGATGGAAAGAGGGGCAAGAAAGCATGGAAGGTGTTGCCAGACGCAACCGGTATTCCCTTTTCTTTTCCTAGACTCAGTGTTACGGAGTGGTCTGTGGGAGACGAAGGCAAGGTGACCTCCTTCGTTCCGCTGCCGGCTGTATAGGTGGCATGACTGTAGAAAACGGGCTGGGAGTTTCCGGAGGTTTCCAGGGTGACGGATGAATAGGAAACCGCAGTGCCGCTCTCGTTGCTGATCTTGAATACAACCAGGCTGGTCAATGGCTTGAATATTATTTTTTCCAGGGTGGTTTCTCCGCTTCTGCCAGTGATGCTTTCGGTATACATGGCACGGTATCTGCCCAGGTGCATGGAATGGTCCGGCAGTTCCTGTCTGACCGTACCGTCGGTCGGTATGTACAGAGACTGTGTAGTTTCTTTCCGCTCGCTTGCCGGATAGAAGCCGAAATACCGGTCGGTTTCTACGGCCGGTCCGGTGTAGGTAAAGGAAGCGGCGTATGTGCCTCCTTCCGGGGTACTGAAGATGCAGGGAGTCTGTGCTTCTCCCATCCACAGCATGACCCGGTCGCCGGCATCCCAGCGGAAGACAGTGGAAGATCCGGGAGTCAGTGCACTCTCGTCAATGGATGCCCGGCCTTGTTGTGGCGATTCGACGGCCTCTGCATGCAGCGATAATGTGACGGTAGGAGATGAAGCGGGGACTTCCTCCCTGAGGTCTGCTCCCGGATAAGACTGGCATCCTGGCATGAACAGGGTGCTCAATAATGTGAGGGGGACAATATGGAGAATCTGAAGGTGATTTTTCTTGCTCATAGAATGATGGATTTTCCCTTAATAAACAGTTTAGTTCGTTGTGCCTCGGTTTACAGTTCCCATCCTCCTCCCCAGTCGTCTCCGCGCCCTCCGATACGCTCGTGGGAGGAAGAAGAGGCAATGACTCCTTCGGGTTGCATTTCAATGACGGTGGCTTGTGGAGCCTCGTAGATTTCTTTCTGAGGGTCTGATTTTGTATCCATACCTTTGTCTTGATTATTAGATTTTAAAGCGTTTTTTACTAATAATAACACGAGGACAAAAGGAATGTATACCAATTAATGGTGAAAAATAGTTAAACGGGCGGAATTTTTATTCTTTTTTTATTCCGGAAAAAGAAATGCCCCGTTTGTCCTGCAGGTTAGAACAGTTCCTGAAGGACGGCCAGCGACTTCAGCTCCGAGAAACTGGGCAGGTGAAGGCGGTAGTATTCGCAGATGACATGGAGGCAGCGGTTTCTTTCCATGCGGTTCATGCCGAACAGGTGCATGGTCCGGTAGTTGGCTTTCATCAGCTTGTGGAGCACCTGGCTTTCCTGGGGAGGGAGAAAGATTCCGTGTCCGGGCTGTTCCGGTACGAAGCAGGCATTCATCAGGTCGAACCAGCAACCTTCGCAGAAGTCGTCCAGGTTCGGATAAATCCCCAGAAAGCGGGTCAGTTTCATCAGAAAGACCAGGTGGAAATTGGCGAATTCCGACTGGCAGGCATCGAGCCACTGGATGGAGTGGGTGAGGTAGGCGAATAAAGACGGGTTTTCGGCTTCTTCTCTCAATGCCCTGAACAGAAACTCTGAAAGGAACATGGCAATGGCCGATTTGAAGGGATCGTAAGGCAACGAGTGAAACAGGTACCAGGCTTTGGCCTCTTTGATGGGGTAAAGCTTGGAATGGGGACGTACTTCTGCATCGAACTCTACGAGGGAAAGCGGCTGGAACAGCACTTGCCTGACGGTAGACTTGCGGGAGCGGGCAACCGGGATGAGGCAGGAGATGTTTCCTTCGTTCTCTGTAAAGATGTGGACAATGTTCGACTTGTCGTTGTACTTGACAGTATGGAGTACGATTCCTATATATTTCTGCTGCATGATGATACGGTTTTCAACTTACAAAGATAGCGTTTCTGAAAGAAAACCTTTGAAAAAGGGAAAAAAACATCGGAAAGTTTTGTTATAATAAAAAAACTTCATACCTTTGCATCCGCAAACGAGGAATTTAGTGTCCCCGGCATTGCAGGTCGGAAGTTCTTTCCGCCCGTTAGGATGGCCCGTTCGTCTATCGGTTAGGACGCAAGATTTTCATTCTTGAAAGGGGGGTTCGATTCCCCCACGGGCTACATAATAAACAAGATCACGAACAATATTAAAGATTAGTCGAGATGGCAAATCACAAATCATCTATTAAGAGAATCAGACAAGAAGAAAAGAGAAGACTTCACAACAGATATTATGCAAAAACAATGCGTAACGCAGTGAAGAAACTTCGTGCAACTACTGACAAGGCAGAAGCAATTGCTTTGTTCCCTAACGTACAGAAAATGTTGGATAAGTTGGCTAAGCGTAACATCATCCACAAGAACAAGGCTGCTAACTTGAAGTCTAAACTTGCTGCTCATATCGGTAAGTTGGCTTAAGTAATTGCTTACTAAAAAGATATTAAGGCTGGGTTTTTAAACTCAGCCTTTTGTCGTTGTATGTATACGTAGCGCAGTGCGGCGGCACTCGGGAGGGCAGGCTTTAAAAGATGGTTAAAAGTGAGGATATCTCGGGGTTTTTTATTAACTTTGAACGATTTAAGAACTAGAATTTTTAATAAGAAACAATGAGTGAAGAACTGACACCCAACAGCGGAAGCAATTACTCTGCCAGCAGTATTCAGGTCTTGGAAGGTCTGGAGGCAGTGCGTAAGCGTCCCGCTATGTATATCGGCGACATCAGTGAAAAGGGTTTGCATCACTTGGTTTATGAGGTGGTAGACAACTCCATTGACGAGGCTCTTGCCGGTTATTGTACACATATAGAGGTTACGATTAACGAAGACAATTCAATTACTGTTCAGGACAACGGTCGTGGTATTCCGGTTGACTTTCATGAGAAGGAAAAGAAATCGGCACTGGAAGTGGTAATGACGGTCCTGCATGCAGGTGGTAAGTTTGATAAGGGATCTTATAAGGTTTCCGGAGGTTTGCATGGTGTGGGTGTATCGTGTGTGAACGCATTGTCTACTCACATGACTACAAATGTTTTCCGTAACGGAAAGATTTATCAGCAGGAATACGAATGCGGTAAGCCTTTGTATGCCGTGAAGGAGGTAGGTACTACCGACCTGACGGGTACGCGTCAGACTTTCTGGCCCGATGGAAGCATTTTTACGGTTACTGAGTACAAGTACAGCATCCTGCAGGCCCGTATGAGAGAACTGGCTTATCTGAACAAGGGAATTACCATTACCCTGACCGACCGCCGTGTGACGGAGGAAGACGGTACGTTCAAGCAGGAAGTCTTTCATTCGGAAGAGGGAGTGAAGGAGTTTGTCCGTTTCCTGAACTCTACCAATACTCCGCTGATAGAGGATGTCATTTACCTGAATACGGAAAAGCAGGGCATTCCTATTGAATGCGCCATTATGTATAACACCGGATTCCGTGAGAATCTGCATTCGTATGTGAATAATATCAATACGATAGAAGGTGGTACGCACGAGGCCGGATTCCGTACGGCACTGACCCGTGTACTGAAGAAATATGCCGAAGAAAGCAAGGCCCTGGAGAAAGCCAAGGTGGAGATTTCGGGTGAGGACTTCCGTGAAGGTCTGATCGCGGTGATTTCGGTGAAGGTGGCAGAGCCTCAGTTTGAGGGACAGACAAAGACCAAACTCGGTAACAGCGAAGTCAGTGGAGCGGTCAATCAGGCGGTAGGAGAGGCGCTGGCTTATTACCTGGAGGAACATCCGAAAGAAGCTAAAATCATCGTAGACAAGGTCGTATTGGCTGCTACAGCCCGTGTGGCTGCCCGTAAGGCGCGTGAATCGGTTCAGCGTAAGAGCCCGATGGGCGGTGGAGGTCTTCCCGGTAAACTGGCAGACTGTTCCAGCCGTACAGCTGAAGAATGCGAATTGTTCCTGGTGGAGGGTGACTCTGCAGGTGGTTCGGCCAAGCAGGGCAGAAGCCGTCAGTTCCAGGCTATCCTTCCGTTGCGCGGTAAGATTCTGAACGTGGAAAAGGCGATGTGGCACAAGGCCTTTGAAAGTGATGAGGTGAACAACATCATCCAGGCATTGGGTATCCGCTTCGGTGTAGACGGTGAAGAGAACAGCAAGAAGGCCAATATCGAAAAACTGCGTTATCACAAGGTGATTATCATGACCGATGCCGACGTCGATGGTTCTCACATCGACACGCTGATCATGACACTGTTCTACCGCTATATGCCGGAGGTAATCCAGGGAGGTCATCTTTATATTGCCAACCCGCCGTTGTACAAGTGCTCGAAAGGAAAAGTCAGTGAATACTGCTATACAGACGAGGAACGTCAGCTCTTTATCCAGAAATATGGAGACGGAAGCGAGGCAGGTATCCATACCCAGCGCTATAAAGGTTTGGGTGAAATGAATCCGGAGCAGTTGTGGGAAACTACCATGAATCCGGAGACACGTATCCTGAAACAGGTGAACATTGAGAATGCGGCAGAAGCCGATTATATCTTCTCGATGCTGATGGGAGACGATGTGGCACCTCGCCGTGATTTCATTGAAAAACATGCCACTTATGCGAATATTGATGCGTAAGCAGGTTTTATTTATAATTATTATTTATTTAAATCCTTATCTCACATCTTACACTGAGAAAGCAGGTAGAAATACCTGAAAAAAAGAATCCCCCAGAAGTTCGGATGAACCTTTGGGGGATTTGTTTTTTCGGGATCTGATGGAGGGATATTCAGTAAATGTCCCTAAAAAGTAAGGTGGCATATAAAGTCGATAGAGTATAATCACTTTATATGCCATTGCTATTGCCCTTTTTCTGTGTTTTTTCATATAATCCTATCAGTTGGACAT
>NZ_JABSOE010000119.1 GCF_013618865.1 Phocaeicola faecicola | reverse complement strand
CATGCTTCACTCCCCGTTTGGTTTCCCATTCGGATAAGTCGGTTTGGGATAGGTTTCTTAATTGGAATACTAACCTAATCACTTGCCAGTGTGATTATTATCAAGCCCCTATTATGGGCGCACTGAACGTGTAAAAGCTGCCGTCCTCCGTGATGACGCTCATGTTCGTCTCGTTCTTGAAGTTCTTCACGGTCGCCTTCACACGGATCACGTTCTCCGCACCGTCCGCCTTGCCCGCTATCAGGTTGGGCGAACCCAAATCCACATAGCGCACCTCTGCCGGGAAGATGATGTGTACGGTCTTGTCGTATGTCACCTCCAGCCCGTGGGGCGGAATCATGCGGTCGAAGGTCAGCTTCTTCGTCAGCCCGTGATACAGGTCGCCCTCCGCCTCCTTCTGCGGATAGACCTCTTTGGTCAGGGTAGGCTGTCCTTCACTTCCGTTACTTTCCTTCACGGTCTTGTTCTCCTGCGCATTGGCAGTTACGATGCCCATCGCGAGGGCAAAAATCATGATTGCTTTTCTCATTTCACTTTGGATTTTAGTGGTGAATAAAAATTGGGTTGTTGTTTAATATGTTTTCAATCTCTGTCCTGATACAGCATCACTTTATAACCTGCCTTCAGATGCACCTTCACGGTACGCATCTTCTTGGCGATATACTGACTTGTGCCTTGTATCAGTCCTTTGCCGAGGTCGGAGGCCAACTGTGCCCCCGCATTGGTGGAGATGTTGATGCTGCTGCCGAGCGAGCCGCCCATGTTGGCGGCAACCTCCCGCACCGCATCCATCTCCATAGAGCCGGGGATGAAGATACCCTGCTGCCCGTCCGTGTCATAGACCGAAAGCTCCACAGGCACGATAGTCCCCTCATGCTCTATTGAGGTGATTTCGATGTCGAGGCGTTCGCCCTGCACACGTGCCGCCCCTACCACCACTGCATTTCGGGGAATAATCCGTTCCGCCACGGCCATCGGCTCCAACAGGCGCAGCTTCACCGCCTGCCCGTCCGTCACGCTCTGCGCTCCATAGACGCACGCCGATATGGTGTTCTTGTCCGTCACCCCGACCTTGCCCACAGCGGTGTTGAAACCATAATTTCGCTCCTGCGCATTGGCGGCGACGAACTCCTCGTTACTCATCGGCTGTCCGAGGGCGGATACCACCTGCTTCGTCACCTGTCTTACGGGACTGACAGCATTCTTTCCTGCTTTGCTCACAGTGGCAGGCATTGCCTCCTGTTTGGGTTGTCCGCCATTCTGACCGCCCATATATTTTGCCGCCAGTTCGTAGGACTTTTCCATGAGTGCCACTTGGTCGTCCATATCGGAAGCCTTGTCTTTCTCGCTTTCAAGTTCTGATTCCAGCGAGGCAATGCGCTCCAGCAGCTCCTCCATCTCCGCATTTTCCTCCTTTGGCTGTTCATAGAAACTGCCAAGCGTGGTATTCAGGTCACGGTAGGCGGTGGCAGACGATCGGATGCTTTGAGGCGTTGCGGGCTCACTCTTTTCCGCACTGTCATTGGCTGTCAGACTGAAATCCGCAGCGGATTCGTTTCCCGCTACTTCACGGTCGAACATGTCTCCCAGCTCCATCATCGAGCGGTTGCGGTTTTCCTTGCGTTCCTCCAACGCTCCCTGCTCATAGGCTTTGGCCTTGTCGCCGATAATCTGCCTGTCCGCCTTGTCGGCATCCGGCATCTCCATGTTGTAGCCATCCATACCAGGCTCTTTTGTTTCGTCAGACGATGGGGAGAAAATCAGCCACATCGCACCGAGGAACACCAGCACCATGGCAGGCAGCACAATCATCTTCTGCCGTCTCAGCCGTTCCGCCTCCGTGAGCGGTGTACGCTCATGTTTGGGCTTTTCCTTGCTTTTCTCCTTGTCGGGAGTCTTGTCCTTGTCTTGTACTTCAATCTTCGTCTGTTCCATATAAATAATAAGGTGTTGAGTGATTACTAACTGTGGGCTTGATGGACAGTTCCACCTGCCCAGCATGGTCTATCTCCATCTTTCGGCTTTCGTCTCTGCCAATGTCATAGACGGCCTTGCCGAAAGTGTAGAGGGCAAGCACCGCAAAGACGGCGAGCATTCCCAATATGATGCGTCTCTTCGTCCGCTGTGGCAGACCCTCCAACCGGTCCTTGGCCAGCTCCGTCATCTGCTTTCTTTTATCGCGGAGACTCCAGAAGAGCCTCCATGCCGATTTCCTGATTCTATTTTCCTTCATGCCGTCATCGTTTGATTGTCTGTAAGTCCTTGTTCTCAATGATGGTGAACCCCTCGATAGTGAATCCGTTGGGATTGTCGTCCGAGCGTGAGGCGTTCAGCAGCCGGCACGTCGTCACGAGGCTGCGCTCCGTGATGTTGCTCTGCCGGATAATCTGCTGCCGTGCGTAGGTGGTGGCACGGTACGGATAGCCGTTGAAGTCACACACCACGCTGTCCACCTTCAGCACCTGATTGATGTTACCTGCGATGATGCGGTTGTAATAACCCTTTTCCGCAAAGTCCGAATAGTAGTTGTACACGCTGCGGTCGGCCAACAGCAGCGCACGCTTCACGTTGTGCTCAATCGCGCTCTTCTCCGGCGAGAGCGTGAAGAACAGCTCATGGAAGCGGCGTACGTGCTCCCTCGCCTCCGCCGGACGGTTCTGCGACAGGTCCTGCGAGAGGGCCAGCATCAGCGACTTGCCGTTGTCCAGCACATAGATTTTCTCCCGCTGTTTCTCCGCAAAGCGGTAGGAACTCCACACGCTCCACACCGTCACCACGGCACACAAGGCGAGGAACACCATGCTGAACAGGCGAATCTGCCTGAACGAGCTCTCGATGTTCTTTAATGACTTAAATTCCATTTTCTTGTTTTCTCCTTGTTTTGATGTTACACATACTCTTTTTTATCTCATTATCTCAGCAGTTTCCCGACACGTCCGGCCACATTGCCAGCGGTGGCACCTGCCACGCTGCCGGCGAAGCCGCCAGCCTTGCCAGCCGTCTGGTTCACGTTGCGCCCATAGTTGCCCATGCCTCCGGCTTGGATAATCCAGCCCGAAACGGTGGGGATGGTGAAGTAGCCGATGATGCCTATGATCATGAACACGATATACACCCCGTCGCTCGAATCCAGCGAGAAGTTGGGGTCGGCCTGCATCCGCTCGATGTCGCTCTGCAGCATCAGCACCTGTATCTTGGCCAGTATGGTGCTGAACATGTCCGACACGGGCAGCCACAGATACACCTGCACATAGCGGCATATCCACTGCGTCAGCGTGCTCTGGAAGCCGTCCCACACCGAGATGGCGAAGGCTATCGGCCCCAGTATCGACAGCACCACGAGGAAGAACGTCCTCAGCGTGTCTATCACGAGGGCAGCGGCCTGAAACAGCAGTTCCAGCAACTCACGGAAGAAGTCGCGCACGCCCTTCTTCATCTGGTACATGCTCCGCTCGATGTACATCCCAGCCATGGTGACAAGGTCGTCGGGCGACCACCCCAGTTCCTCCAGTTGCTTGTCGAACTCCTCGTTCGACACTAAGTAGGCCGTCTCCGGGTTGCGCTTCATCGCCTCGTATTCCAGCTTGTCCTTCTGCTCCCGGTACTCGTTCATGTCCAGCGTCTCCGCCTCCAGCATCTTGGCCGTACCCTGTACAATCGGCGAGAGCACTCCGCTGAGCGTACCCAGCACCACCGTGGGGAAGAACATGATGCACAGCCCTATGGCAAACGGACGGAGCATTGGGAACACGTCTATCGGTTCGGCACGCGCCAGCGACTGCCATACCCGGTAGGCCACGTAGAAGAGTGCGCCCAGTCCGGCGATGCCTTTCGCCACGCCCGCCATGTCCTCGCACAGCGGCATCATCTCGTCGTAGAGCGAGCGCAGTATCTGGTGAAGGTTCTCGAAGTCCATAGGCTACCAGTATCTTTCGTTGGCACTGCCGTAGAGCCCCATCACGCGGTCTAGGTCGTTTTTCTTCTTCGCCCGCAGGTAGCTCACGCTGATGTTCTTGTTGGTGTAGTAGCTCACGAGGTTGCGGTACCGCTTCATCTTCTGGTAGCAGCCCTCCACCACGTCCATGCGGTCCTTGTCCGTCATGGAGAGCGTGGTGATGTTCACCACGTTCTTCAGCTCCGTCAGCACGTCGTTACTCTCCTCCAGCAGCTTGGTGTAGCCGAAGGCGATGGCTGACAGTTCCTCCACCGTGAAGTTCTCGTCGCGCATCATCTTCTGGAAGCTGTTCACGTAGATGTCCGTGATGTCGCCCACCATCAGGATGGTCTGCTGCACCTTACGGGCATCCTTGACGAGGTTGTTCACCGACTTCAGGGGTAGGCTAAGCATCCAACGCCCTGCCGTATTACTACGGTGGGTTTTCGGAAGCTCGCCCCCAAACCGGACGTACACGTCTCCGCGTATCCGGCTTTCTACTAATAATATCAATCTATTCATTGTTA
>NZ_JABSOE010000118.1 GCF_013618865.1 Phocaeicola faecicola | reverse complement strand
AATCCTGTCGCTGCAAGCACTTGGCTATGACGGTGGCGAATCTTGTCATAATACATCAATTGAACTTTTTAGACCACAAAGATAAGTCAAAGAACGCTTTAATCAATTATTCGATATAAACTCTAATATATAACGTTTAATAATTCGCTTACAAATGGCTAAAGGATATGTATAATAATAGTAAGAATATCCATATTGAGGCCTATCCAATACCTTTACCTCATGTCCCATTCGTTGCAACACAGTCTGCAAAGCGTAACACTGCAAAATTCCACCGTAATTAGTATGTAATGGCAAAGTCAATATAGCTATTCTCATATCTATTTTAATTTTCTATATAAAGAACGCAAAATACGAATTAATAATCTAGAACTAGTCACATATTGATAAGATTTCTTCAAACCTATTCTAAAAAGTAAATCAAAGAACAAAGTTCTATTTACAGGAGAATTTACAGATCTAGTAATCATTGGATTGTATTTTACAACATCTGACAAGCTCAACGGATATTTGACAATACTGCTTACTTCATCATATTGCTTCCATATAATCGGATTGTGAATAAGCATCAATCCACATCCTTTATCATCATCTATTTCCGGCTTCAATTTATCTATCCCCCAACAGTCAGCCAAAGTAATATCTCCTTGCATATTATCTAATTTAGCAGGACAGGCAAAGCAACTGGGACGCAATGAGAAATCAGATAGAAAAGCATTCATATACATATTTTGATAAAATGGAGTAGACTCTCTTTCCCCATTTTTATATTCAATAGCTACATGATAATTCTTCCATCCATTCTCTTTCGAACGAAAATTTATATTTTGAATGACATCTTTTAATTTCAAAGTTCCTTTAGAAAGAGGCTGGTTTTTATATATATTCTTCACTGACTGATTCAGGTATCCTTTCCAGACTGTCGGGCTAGGCACCCCATGACATATCACATCTACCGCCAGAAGGTTATCATAGGATTTACGTAAAAAGTTCTTCAAACCCGCTATCTGACAGGGAGTACCGGTAAACATTACTTTTCTTCCAGCATCTAAAAAAGATTTAGCTTGGTTAAATGCCTCTCCCAAATTACTCTGCACATATTTTGAACCTCTAAAATAAGAAAGTCCCTCTTTGGTTTCTGTATAATCGTGTACGACCTCCCAATTTTCATTGAAACGTGCTCCAAAAACGACTCCTCCTTTATCAATTACCTTTTCTGCTATGAGCGTAAAAACCCCTCCAGAAGAACTCTGTAGCCTGATTTTTTCATCAGTATTAATCACGGCAAAGACATCAGGCTGGACTTCCTTTTTCTTTGGATGCAGTACCGGGCAGACTTTTTCACATAAACCGCAGTTAATGCATACTTCAGCATTGACTACAGGATATAGAAAACCTTCCTTATCGGCTGATAAGGAAATGCACTGCTTGGGACAAATGGCATAGCAGGCACTGCAGCCACAACAAGCTGATTTATCTTTTATCAGAATCATGAATCTTCAATTTAGCTTTTAAAAGTAAAAACTTTGCAAACAGAAACTGACGTTCACCAGCAGTACATCCCACAAAAACAATACTCAATCCGGAAGCAAGCAGACATACGATTACTACCAAAATAAATCTCAACCAACCATAGGAAAGTATCGAATGTAAAAAACAGGGAACAATTATTGCTAATAAAGTAACAACTATGACATTCAGGCATACTTTCCGGACAAATCTCAATGAAGAGAATTTTTCAACCATATGCTCTAAAAAAGCTAAGCGCAATACCAAACAGGCTAACGCAACTCCAATGGAAACCACATAGACACTTACCGGAGAGAAGTTGCACTTCAAGCAAAGATAAGAAAGAGGGAAGTTCATCATCAGCATACCTCCTACAGCCAACTGATAATTGCGGATACGCCCTGTAGCATTTTGTAAAGTAATCAATGTATTCGACAAGGTATCTATAGCACTCGCAATCAATACCAGCCGAACAAAAGGTACTGTGTATAAAGGATATTCTTTTAACCATAAAGTCAATACAAATTCTGCTTCCAATATCACAGGCAATATAAATACCAACATGATATAATACGAAAAGCGTGAGCCTCGTTCAATCAGGCTGTTCATGTAAGTATAATCCTGAGAGGCATATGACTTGGTTATTTGGGGGGTTAAGGCAACCATAAAATTCCCAACAAATGCACCTATGGCTGTATTTACAGAAACCGCAATTCCTCTTGCAGCATTGACTATCGGGCCTATAAATACATTCAATAGGATATTTACTCCCTGGTCTCTCAAAAGCGAAGCTGTACAGCCAATAAAATTCCATACAGCAAAAGCTCCCATTTCGGAAAAGCACTTATTGTAGAATGTCACTTTTAATTTACATTCCATAAAATGGGAACGGCAATACCACATATAAAATAACTGCAGGGCTATGTTTACCGCAACTAATAATGAGGAATAGCAAATCAGCCGGTCCCCCAGGCCAGGAACATAGGCAATAAACAAGACAATCAATAAGCGCAATAAGATATCCAATATTCCGGCATATGCATATACATTCATATGCTCATGGGAAATAATCGTAGCGTTAAAAGGAACACTAAATAAATTAAAAACAAAAGATATTATAGACGCATGAAATACCCAATTGGCAGCATACAATCTGTCTGCCGGAATAGTCATATGAGTATTGAGAAACCATACTCCCAAGGATTCTGCTAAAATCACAATTAGTATGGCCAATCCAATATGGATAATTAATGAAGTAGAAAAAACTTTCTGCAATTTCTCCATATCGCCCTTCCCTAACTCATAGGTCAGGAATCTGCCGGTTGAAGCCGATAATGAAGACGATATCATGGAAAACATTGCCACAAAACCGCCTACTACATTATAGATACCATAATCCTCTACTCCCAATGCTTGTAACACCACACGGGAGGTGTATAAGGATACAAGCATACCAAACAGCATGCGCACATACAGCAGCAGGGTATTTTTAGCGATACGCTTTGTATTTTCAGATTTCGACTCCATCGGTTTATCTTCCTCCCAAAATTCGTTTCCACAAAGACGGCTTGTACTCATCCATCTCCTTATCCAATTCCTGCAGATAACGGTCGTAACTCCATTTATGAACAACCATTTCATATATCGCTCCCCAATCAGGAAGAGCACCTACGTTCCGGTCGTCAATGAACATGTCTGCCTTCAGCTTACGGCAAGAGCAAGACGGGTTCTCTTTCGGCGCTTCATCCGGATGATTGGCATTCACCGCATAAAACTCCAAGCCTCTCTTACGGCAATATTCTACCGCTTCCTCCAGTAATTCACCTTCGCGCACTGTCCACAAGATCAATAAATGATGCTTCTCCTGAAGCCGCTTCAATGTATCAATGGCAAAGGGAATTTCCTTACCGATATGCGGATAACGATGTTCAACAATGGTTCCGTCAAAATCTACAGCAATAACCATATATAAGTTGTTCGATTTTAAGTTACAGATTTATATATTCAAAAGTCAGATAGAGAATAAGTATCCGGAAGGTTTTCAAAAGTCTCCTTGTTGATGCCCCCGATGGCAATGGTCATATTTCCCATAGCAGTAATCAGGCAACGGTCTCTCGATATACGTACCTGATAGCCTTCCATACCTTTCAGGATTCCCGAAGTAATTTTTACCAGAGAATGGCCGGATGCATAATAGTCAACCGGGTGGGACATAAAACGGATCCGATGCGGTTCCACCTGAGAGAGGTTGATAAAGGGCTGCATGACCCGATCAGGAATAACTGCAGGAACTTTGGTACTACAGTCATTGACCAGATATATCCCCGGAAAATACTCTTTCAGGAAGGCCTGTATCCGAGCTATCTCTCCCTGAATGAATACCAGGCCGGAGATAGTAGGATGTTCCTCTTCCCTGACATGGCTCTTCTTCCGTTTGAATACGGTGGTCTTATGGATAAAAACATTAAACTCCTTGCTTATTCTTTCTACGACTGAATCAACGCGAGAGTGATGTACATAAAGATAACACCAGGAAGAAATACCGTCACCCAAAGGACAAAACTCCAATTCCGGATCATTCGTCTGGAATGGTTCGCTATCAACATTGCCCCCACAGGCTATAGAAAAATTTTCTGTACTATCCAGTGACATCGAATTTCTTTCTATTTTATGTACTGAATGAAGTTAGATTCCCCAAACTTCAATTCCTCTCTATCGTTAATCAAATTAAAAGCTCTGCCCATAAGCTTTCTTGTTTTCATCAAAATATCATCCCCGATAATTGTCAGGAATTTCTACAACATCACAAAAATAAGAAATTTTAATTGAACCCAATGATATATATGTTTATTTTTTCAATAAAGATGTTCAATTTAAGAAATTACAAGATGGTCACAAACGGATCATAGTAAAATGGGAAAATCAGAGAAGCAGGAGTATATAAGCCAGAAAATCAAGGTAAAAGATAATAGAGAAAAGGAATGAATGATTCTTTAGAGGAGTTTTGCAAAAAGTAGAAAAGTATATAAACAAAAAAATCCCCGGGGTGTTGACCACTCCGGGGATTCTGAATAAAACGGCGACTACCTACTCTCCCACAGTCTGCAGTACCATCGGCGTGACGAAGCTTAACTTCTCTGTTCGGAATGGGAAG
>NZ_JABSOE010000117.1 GCF_013618865.1 Phocaeicola faecicola | reverse complement strand
CAAATAAACTGATATTACCAGTGGAGAGCCGTATGCAGGGAGACCTGCACGTACGGTTCGGGGGCAGGTTATGGGAAACCTACCACCGAAAGGTGGCAAGGCGTCCATTACCGAGCCTACATGTGAAGGTGAATGATGTGTGGCTGGGAGATACTCCGGGTGTGATGGCCAAGGCGGTAGGCGTGAACGGCGACCGTGCGGCAGTCATCGACCTGAAGGCTACCGATCCGGAAGGATGGGAGAAGGATGTCCGTCCCGAACTGAAGAGTTTTTCCGATATCGTGATTTATGAGATGCACCATCGCGACTTTTCCATCGATACGATTGCGGGAATCCAGCATCGGGGCAAATTCGTGGCGCTGACGGAAAAGGGTACACATACTTATCTGGGAGAAAGTACGGGGGTGGATCACCTGAAGGAACTGGGAGTGACTCACGTGCATCTGCTTCCTTCGTACGACTATTCTTCGGTGGACGAGACCCGCCTCGACAAGCCTCAGTACAACTGGGGATATGACCCGAAAAACTATAACGTGCCCGACGGCTCCTATGCGACCGATCCTTACCAGCCCGAAGTCCGTATCCGGGAATTCAAGGAGATGGTGATGGCCTTGCACAAGGCAGGTATCCGTGTGATCATGGACGTGGTCTACAATCATACTGCCCTGACCGAAGGAGGCAACTTCGAACGTACGGTACCGGGATATTTCTACCGTCAGGACAAGGAAGGCAAGTTTGCCAACGCTTCTGCCTGCGGCAATGAGACAGCCAGTGAGCGCGCCATGATGCGCAAGTACATGATTGAGTCGGTATGTTACTGGGCGAAGGAATACCATGTCGACGGTTTCCGTTTCGACCTGATGGGCATTCACGACATCGAAACCATGAATGCCATCCGTAAGGCACTCGATAAGATTGATCCTACCATTTACATGTATGGAGAAGGATGGGCAGCCGGTGCTCCGCAACTGCCTGCCGAGAAATTGGCAATGAAGAACAACGTGCATCTGATGCCTCGTGTGGCAGCCTTCAGCGACGAGTTCCGTGACAGTCTGCGCGGACCGTTCGGCAACGATGCACAGGGAGCCTTCCTGATTGGCCGTCACGGTCACGAAGCCGGCATCAAGTTTGGTATTGTGGGAGGTATCGAGCATCCTCAGTTGCAGCTCGACAAGGTACACCGCGTGCCGAAGGTATGGGCCGACCAGCCTTATCAGATGATCAGTTACGTAAGTTGCCACGACGACATGTGTCTGGCCGACCGCCTCAAGGCTACGCTGCCGAAGGCTTCGGTTCAGGAACTGCGCGCATTGCAGAAACTGGCGGAGACAGCCGTACTTACCTCACAGGGAGTGCCCTTTATCTTTGCCGGCGACGAAGTGTTGCGCGACAAGCAGGGAGTACATAATTCGTACAACAGTCCGGATGAGATCAATGCCATCGATTGGAGCAACAAGACCACCCATCGTGAGGTGTTCGATTATGTCAAGGGGCTGATTGCCATGCGCAGGGCGCATCCTGCCTTCCGTCTGGGTGATGCCGACCTGGTCCGCAAGCACCTGGAATTCCTGGAAGTTCCGAAAGGAGGCGTCGTAGCCTTCCGTCTGAACGGCAAACCGGGAGGAGACAAGTGGGAAAACATTACTGTGGTACTCAACAGCAATACCGAAGCGGTGAAGGTCGATGTTCCAGAAGGCAAGTACCGCATTGTCTGTGCCGACGGAAAGATCGATCCGGTGGCCGGACTGGGCAATGTGTCGGGAGCACAGCTCACGGTGGCACCGCGTTCGGCAATGATTGTACATCAGTAATCCGTTCATAATTGAAATCAGTAATCTGCTATTGTTACAATAATAAGATGATGCATCCGGTAATATGGGTAAAGCAGGGGGTGACTCGCCATCCTCAGTACCGGCTCGCGGAGCCGGTCGATTTCTCCCTTGAAGAGGGAGAGCAGTTGGCCATTGTAGGCCCCAATGCCTCAGGAAAAAGTCTTCTGGTGGGAATCCTCACCGGAAGATATCCGCTGTTGATGAATGAAGTGTCGTATGATTTTGGAGAAGAGGAGACGCGCATGGTTTCCGAATGCGTGCGCTACATTACCTTCCGCGATTCGTATGGGGAGGCCGACGGCGGATATTATTACCAGCAGCGCTGGAATTCGCAGGATCTGGATGACATTCCTGTGGTGCGCGACTTGCTTCCTCCGGCTGCGGATGAGGAGCTCCGGAGACTGCTGCTGGAGATTTTTGACATGGAATCGCTGCTCGACAAGCCGGTCATCCTGCTGTCGAGCGGGGAACTCCGCAAGTTTCAGATGGCCAAAGCCCTGCTGTCGGCTCCGAGGGTGGTGATTCTCGACAATCCGTTTATCGGACTGGATGCGCCTACCCGTCAGTCTTTCCGTCAGTTGCTGGAGGATTTGATAAGGAAGACCCGCCTGCAGGTGATGCTGGTACTGTCCAGGGCCGATGAAATTCCGGATTTCATCACCCACGTGGTTCCGGTAGAGGAAAAGGTCTGCCTGCCGAAACGCACGCTTGCCGATTACCGTTCTTCCATACGGCCGGTGAGTCTTCCTGTACTCTCGGACGACCGGAAACGCCGTATCCTGGACTTGCCGTATGCGGACAACCTATATGAGGCTGCCCAGGTGGTACAGCTCGACGGGGTGAGTATCCGTTACGGGAACAGGGTGATACTGGATGCCCTCGACTGGACAGTGAACGGTGGAGAGCGGTGGGCGCTGAGCGGAACCAACGGTTCGGGCAAATCGACCTTGCTCAGTCTGGTCTGTGCCGATAATCCGCAGAGCTATGCCTGCCGGATTGCCCTCTTCGGACGCAAGCGGGGGAGTGGCGAGAGCATCTGGGACATCAAGAAACACATCGGCTATGTCAGTCCGGAGATGCACCGGGCTTACTTGAAACAACTTCCGGCAGTGGATATCGTGGCCAGCGGATTGTATGATTCGGTCGGTCTGTACCGCAAGGTGCAGGAGAAAGACCGTGCCGTCTGTGAATGGTGGATGGATATCTTTGGCATCGCGGAACTGAAGGACCGTAATTTCCTCCAGTTGTCCAGCGGGGAGCAGCGTCTGGTGCTGCTGGCCCGTGCCTTTGTGAAAGACCCGGAACTGCTGGTGCTCGATGAGCCTTTGCACGGACTGGATGCGCACAACCGCCAGCTGGTGAGGGAGGTCATTGATACCTTCTGTCAGCGCAGGGGGAAAACCCTTATCATGGTGACGCATTACGAGGAGGAATTGCCGAAGTGTATTGACCATTCTCTCCGGCTGGTCCGTCACACAACCTACTGACCGCTGAAAAAACGGTGATTTTGCATCTTTTTTTGCAGAAAACCTGCATTTTCCCAAATCTTTTCAGAATTGGGCACTTACTTTGTCGTAGAATAATAAATGAAACAAGTCGTTAAACTTAAAAAATGTAGGATATGAAGAAGTTATTATTTTTACTGGTATGTGTGTGTACAATGCAGTTTGTATGGGCTAGCGATGATAAGCCAATCCGTTTCGAACAGTTGCCTCAGACAGCGCAGACGTTTGTCAAAAAGCATTTCCCGGGCCTGAAGGTAGCGTTTACCAAGGCTGATAAGGGCTGGTTCGATACTTCGTATGATGTGGTGTTCGTAGACGGAAGTAAACTGGAGTTCGATAAGAACGGAGCCTGGAAGGAAGTGAAGTGTAAAGGTACTTTTGTTCCCGATGCAGTGGTTCCTGCTCCTGTCATGAAATACATCAAGGCCAACTATCCCGATGCGAAAGTGCTTCAGCTGGAAAGAGACCGCAATGAATTTGAGGTGCTGCTGTCCAACTTCTGGAAAATCAAGTTCGATACTGACTTCAATGTAATCGACCTCGATCACGATAAGGATTGATGAGGAGGGCAGCCGGTGGCTGCAGCCTTTCTGTTCCGATAAAAAAGCGGGGCAACCGGAAATCTTCGGTAAAGTACTTCCCCCATCGGGGATATCAGATTGAATATGATTATTCTATTTTCCATAGTGGTGAGCCCGGTATTGTGCCGGGCTCATTTCTTTTTACCTGAGTTTCATTCTTTTGGTATGTCCCCGGCAATATATTTCTTTGGTTTAGGCAAAGTTTATCAAGGCTTTCGAAGTCGTTTACATATACTAATTACAACCCGAAGAAGTTTTCCATTATAAAGTCCTTCAGGTAGCTTCCTTTGGGCGGAATATTTTGTGTATTGCGATTGCTTTCAGTATCTATAGTGATTGAAAGGTGTTAAAAAAATGTGCTCTATAACTGTGATATTGCTTATATTTCTTTATTATACAAGTAATTAATATTAATTATAAAAATAGATATTGTTGATTTTTTTAAGAACTTGTAAAATATTTCATAAGTTTACTAGGGTTAGCTCTAAAGTATGGGCTATATTTTGTATTTTGTTTTATATGCTAATCTAACTGCAAAGGCGTAATTAATTAACCTTTTAACATATAATACTTAAACAATCTAATTGTGAAAAGAACATGCTATTTATTCATGGTCAAAAAGCAACGTTATTGACGAAAACTTGCTTTTAAATTCCGGAGACTTCGTTCCTTTATTAGATGCAGTGATACCATCGGTTATGAATGACCCGGCTTGTTATGATTGGTTACATAACTTTGGTAGTGGCATCTGCAAGTTAATTAACAATTAATATTTATGGTTTATGAGAAAATTATTATTGTTTTTATTTGAAGTGATTTAAACTTATGTATATCAATTAAAATGTTGTCAAACAGCGTACAAATAGAATTATTCATTATATTATGGGTGACCAAACTCATTCATAATAAACAACCTATGTACGCTGTATTGGAC
>NZ_JABSOE010000116.1 GCF_013618865.1 Phocaeicola faecicola | reverse complement strand
CGGATTACGAAAACCTTCTTCCCATGACAATATGCAAATAATAATCGTTAAATTTGTGGACTCTTTTTTAGACGGGTGCCTGCTGGCGCCCGTCTAAAAGGGGACACCCTAAAATTGGAAACTTACCAGATATATTGATTCCAGTAATTTTATATTTGATAGTACTGCAGTTCTCTTTGATGCGAAATATACATCTGTTGACCATGGAATTATGTATAATTTGGACAGGACAGTCGTTGTTAAGTGTATTGACAGGAAGCTGAAGGGCGTAATATTGCCAGAAAGTGTAATAAGGATTGAAGATTATGCATTTTCCGGTTGTATTAATCTTGAAAAAATCAGTTTATCTAGAAATACTAGAGAAATAGGGATCAAAGCTTTTAGCGGTTGTGTTGCATTGGAAAATGTGTTTATGACACAATCTTTGAACAGTATAGGAGATTATGCTTTTGTAGCGTGTGATAAATTGGAATTATTTGACGTTGATGAAAAAAATATTAATATGGGAGAATCTGTTTTTTTAAGATAAATAGTCTTCAAATTAACTAGGAAGATAATAATATACCCGACAATGTCCTTACAGGATGATTCTGACCTCACGAGAGTTCTGTAGCATACTGACAGATATCAGAGATACCTATGAAAAACGTGACAAGAATCTGTCGAAATGTAAAAAGCGTGTTTTCATTAATCTAGACCATGTACTGGTAAACTTTCATGTAGCAGCAGAAAAGCAAGGCGACGGAACCCTTAAGATGTATCAAGGTCGGATTGATGAAATACTAGGAGCGATTGATGCCGTATCTGAACTGCAAGAGTATTTTGACTGGTATATTCCGGTTACTGCTTCATAGGATATTCCTTCCGTTCAGCAGATAAGGGAAAGTGGGTTGCACACACTTTGGGCGGCATGTTTAAAGAGCGTATTATCATAATTGTAGAAAAATGTGTAAAGGTGATTATTTGATAGACGGCCCAGAAAATAATGGAACATCAGAATTTGAAGGTGAATGGATTAGGTTCGGTAGTGGAAATTATCCTGACTGGTATTCCGTTATCTCGTATTTATATAAGAAATAGGAATTGGACAAAAATTTAACTACCTGTGACGATTGATAATGGATATGTTAAACGAAAACAACAGAAATATGAATATACAATATGCTACATTAAGCAAGACTGGAAAACGTTCTAATAATGAGGATGCTTTCAATGTTATTCAGTCAGATGATAATTCTCGTTGGCTTGGTATTATATGCGATGGATTAGGAGGTCATGCTTTTGGCGAAGTAGCCAGTGAAACGGTTATAAAAGCTTTCACCGACTATTGGATGGAGAATGATAAAGAAAAAGATACGGAAGATAAAGTGAATAACGCCTGTCTCTTTGCATACAACGAATTAAATAAGTGTGCCGATAGTTTAAAACATGCAGAGATGGGCACAACAATGGTAATGGCAAGTATAGAAGGTAATATTGTAACAGTAGCACATATAGGTGACAGCAGGTGTTATATTCTACGTAAAGATGGTGGATTGCTATATCAGACAGAAGACCATGTGAATCAATTTTGGGGTTGGGAGACTCTTTCCAGATGTTTATTTTCATACAATGCCAGTAATCATGTTCCAGATATGGTACAGCTTCATTTAGAAGCAGGAGACCGCATATTGCTTTGTTCCGATGGATTATATAAAAGTATATACCCATATATTCTCCAGGAACGGATGATGGACAACAAATCACCTGAAGATATTCTGGATACTTTTAATTTCCTTTGCGAGAAGAATGGCGATGATAACTATACAGCTATTCTGGCTTATATAGAATAATATCATAGTTTTACTTATAAAAAGAATTTCTATGAATAAATCAGACAATAACGTACAAATGGTAATGAATCTGATTGAGGATATAAAAAGAAGACTCAATCTGTCAGATTCAATGGAGAATATTATTAAAAAGGCAAATCAGGAAGGTTATAAGTACGCAAGACTCAACAAACTGATATTGTATCCATGGGAGGACGTATTGGCCAGTATGTATAAGTATCCTGAAAAAGTTACCACGGTGAATGATGAAAGATGCCCTAAATGCAGTGGACAGTTGATAAAATTATATTTTATGTCACCCGATTGGACTTGGAGTAAGTTGTGTGGGCGTGCTGGATACATGATTATATGTCCTGACTGTATTGAACAAATAGATTTCAATTTAGAGGTTATGAACTGAAAGACTTCACCTATTCATAAATGATAGAAGTAGCTGTACAAGTATGAAAGAAGTTATTTAAATAAAGACAGAATCATTAGTGTCCTGATTTAACGGATGCTAATAGTATGAATAACAATTATATTTTATATACTCAAGGAGATGGTTATAGTAGTCATCCACCTGAAAGATAAAACAGCAAGCATACTTTCTATTCTTTATGAAGGGATTGAATATACTCGTCTCGAACAAAATAACAGTAAAAAAGAGATCTGTCATATTTTATATTGTGGGGATGTGGTGCAATGCTAATCTGTTTGCAGAGAAGGAAAGACTGCATTGTCTGTTTACCGACATAATTGTTACAGAAATGAGTGAGGCTTTATTGTATGATATTAATACCTCACAGGAGGAGTTGGACAGGGAAAATGTAAAGTTGGCAGAACGCCTGCGTTTATTACTGGATGAGAATGTAATGTTGCAAGATATTCCGTCAAAAATATTGGCTATGGATGATGTACATTTGCAGTTTATTTTAATTATTGCAACTTCCATTATTTATAAAACTTCACTAAAATGGAAATAAAGAACCTGATATGCGCTGTCTGTGAACAACTGTTACGTCCCCAAGTATGGCGTAATATTTTCATTACGCACGATGCATTTGGCATATTTAGCAGATATAGCCATATTTCAAGAAGTACAGGCCAACCGAAAATGATGTATCCTTCGAAAATGGATGCTCAGAAAGCGGCCGATGTGATGAGTAAAAAATATGGTGTTCATTTCTCTGTATATAAATGTGTTTGGTGTGATGGGTGGCATATCGGGAAAAACAGCAGAAATAAGGTTAAACCGGATGCTAGAACCATGACACAGAATCTTTTGTTTGTTAAGCAACCGAATGTTCTGTATGAGAGATTAAGGCAATATCCTATTGTTGATCTTGCCCCTGTTTATGACCGAGGAGTTAGGGGACGTACTTTATCTGCGCGCGAAAGCAAATGGCTGTTGGAAAAGTTGCGTGAATCCGGCGTTAAGGTAATAATAGATCTTCGTACTGCCGATCATACTGACCGCTACGACAGTAGTGTAGCAGATGTGGGGTTAGAATATCATAATATACCAATTGATAGTAGGAAGACGGATGTACAGCAGATAATAGCTTCACTGCCCACATTGTTTGGTCTGATGGACAGAGGTAATTTCTATATTTCCTGTGCTATGGGAAGGCATCGTACTGATATTGCCATCGCGCTTTATTATGTACTGCATCCCTTGGTCCATTTTGAGGACGTACCGGAAATGAAGGGACATCGAAATGTAGAGAAGAAATTCTTTAGATGTGAAGACATCGCTACAAGACTTAACAGTGTCATGAAAGCGATTTCTCCAGATGAATTGAAACTGTTAGGTTTGCCTGCTAACTATGAGTCAGAGTTTAACAGACGTAAGAAGCATTTGTTTGATGTAAACCGGAACTTTGAATGTTGACAGACATGAGAATAAAAGAACAAGTAGAACTGATGAGAGGTTTTTCTTCCAATGAGATTTGGTTCATCTCCGATATGCATTTCTTTCATAATCGGGTCATTGAATATTGTCTAGACCTTTTGCTTGTGTTGAAGAAATGAATGAGGAGATGGTAACCCGCTGGAGCTCGGCCGTGCATAAAGATGATATAGTCTTTCATCTCGGAGACTTTTGTTATGACAAAGCCGATGAATGGATTTATATACTCGAAAGATTAAAAGGTAGAATATATTTTATCTTGGGGAATCATGATGTGGAATATATCACTGAAGATATAGCAATTTATTTTGAAGGAATAGCTGCCCAATTACGTCCAATGTAAAAAGGCAAGAAAATTTATTTCAACTATTTTCCTTTCTTTCATTCGAGGGTGATACACGCCGGACCTGGCAATTCTTCGGACCTATTCATTCCAATCAGCATAATTGCAACATAATCAGCTCGGAACTATTATCTATGTTACAGGTAAACTAATATGACATAGGTGTTGACAACAACAACTTTACCCTGGTATCTTACAGGCAAATTGAACAAATAATGGCAAACCTAAACAATGAATAGTATAAATAGGTTTATGCACAGGTGATTCCTGTCGTGATCCTTTCGCAGAAACCGCCATGCGGAAGTTACTGAACGATTCTTGTATCGAAAATATTGAAGTTTCATCGATGAGGACTCTTGATTTGGGAGAGAAACCGTAGGATGCTGTCATGATAGATGTGACAAAGGAGATGGTATATTGAATAGTTGTAAGTATTCGGTAAACCACGTATTTTTTCTCAAACTTCCGTTATTAACTTTACTTCCAAAATGTAAAGTTATGATGACATGAGAAGAAGTAGTAGAGATAATGAACTACAGCAAAGAGTACAAAGTGAATTATAAGTCAAGATTAGAGGAATTCAATAGTTTCAATTTATCACCAATGTAGACATATGGATGGTATGACGAGGTGGATAAATCAGGGTTCCTTGCCTTAGGAAGAGTAGCAAGGTCAATCCAGACGCATTATCTTGAAATAATAAATATTTTGAGCGACGCTCTACGAACGCAGCTTCTGAGTCCTTTAATGCTAAATAAAGAACTTCGCTCACAATTCAGGGGAGTGAAGGATAGAGCTTTCTTTCTGTTTAGGCTCTCGAAAATTTATGCGTAATATGAGAATCCCTCAGGTTTTTACGGCTCAGTAGAAATTTAGTGGGGATAAATTTGTAATCTAATCGAATAGTTCTTTACTTTACAGCATGGAAAACGATTATTTGAGCATGTTGGCCAGTATTGTACTGCCCACACAGATATTGGATTA
>NZ_JABSOE010000115.1 GCF_013618865.1 Phocaeicola faecicola | reverse complement strand
GTCGTTGAACTTTGCCACTGGCATCCCGGGCATGGACGGCAGCATCCCCGCCAGCCCGCCCTGGAGCTCGTCAAGGGCGGCCTTGGAGTCCGTAAAAAGGTCGGCAAACCCCCGTCTGGCACTGTTGTCATCAGCTATTTTCTTGAATATGTCCGACATAATAAAGCCCTCTTCTTTTATTACAAACCGATTAGTCGGTTTGTTTTTTGCAAATATATGATTTTAAATCAAAAAAGGGAGCGTTCACTTGTTATTTTCTGTCAAAATTCATAGCGTAATCCATGAAAGATGAATAATTTGGAGAGTGTGTCGGAAAAACATCGTATATTTGCAGTACAGTTAAGAAAAGAAAGGATTTATAAATGGATTTTGAAGGAGAATATACCCTGCGGACAGCCTCTAATCAACAAAGCCGTGAGCCGGATGTTGTATATCCGGATGCCGTGCTGAACATAGCCCGCGATTCGGCCTCGGTATTTCAACTGAAGCGGAAATGGGAGAAGACTCCTCCGATGCTGAACCTGGCTCCCGACTTCCAGCGAGGTCTGGTGTGGAACCCCAAACAGAAAAGCGAACTGATAGAATCCATACTGATGGGCATCCCCCTGCCGCTGATTTACGTGAAGGAGGATGAAAAAGGCGTATATATCATTGTGGACGGCAAACAGCGTCTGAACACCCTGTTCAGCTTTATCAACAATGAGTTTGCGCTGGGAAAGCTCACAATACTGAAAGATAAGAACGGATGCCGGTTTGAGGACCTGTCTCCGTTAGAGCAGAATAAGATAGAAGACTGCTCACTGACCTTGCATGTGATTAAGGCTCCTACCAGCGACCGGGTCACTTTTGACTTGTTTGACCGCGTGAACCGGGGAGGGACACGTCTCAACAATCAGGAAATGCGCAACGCGCTTTATCAGGGAAATGCCACAAGGCTGATCAACCGGCTGGCTGAAAAAGAAGTTTTTGTTGCGGCTACGGAACATTCCGTTCCCGCAAACCATATGAAAGACAGGTATCTGGTACTTCGGTTTGTGGCTTTTTACCTGTGGCAGGAGCATATTACCACAGACCCTGATACCAACGGACCGCTGGAATACAGGAGCAATGTGGAAGATTTTCTGGGAAAAACGATGCGTTTTCTTAACCGTCTGTCTCCGGAAAACAGATTGTTTGAAGAACTGGATGCCCGATTTACGCGTGCCATGGAGCTTGCCATACGGCTGCTTCCATCGGGAGGTTTCCGCCTACCTTCGTCTCCGGGTAAAAAAAGACCTATAAACATGGCTTTTTTTGAGAGCTTCGGTTATCTTCTGTCTAAATTAAACGGAGAGGGGGAAAGTTTCCATCATCAGATTCTGGAAGTCTATACACAATTAATGAGCAACGCTGCCTATCTGGATACCCTTACCCGCTCTGTGGACAGTGGCATACAGACCAAAAAACGTTATGAAATCATTAACCGATTTATTCATGAATTGAATTTATGCTAAAGAATTTGACAATAAAGGATTATAAATGCCTGACAGATTGTTCGCTGGAGCTGAAACCCCTGAATCTGCTCGCCGGTCCGAACTCGTCGGGAAAATCTACCGTATTGCAAGCCCTGCTGACCGTTTCGGATAACGTGACGGAGAAAGAAGGGAAACACGGCTTAAAGAACCGTTGGCTGGAAGCATCGAATTTCAATGATGTGAGGAACTTTGTAACGAACGCCAAGTCCTACACAATCAGTATCTCGTGCAATGACGGAGAAGAGACTACGCTTTGTTTTACTCCGGGGGATGATTCGTTTCAAACCACTCTCGTGGAACAAGCGGCCGGAGCATCCCCGGATTTGTTGAAAGTTTTGGGAAGCCTGTTATACCTGCCAGCCACACGTCCCGGCGGGGCATACATGCAACCCGTCAATTCCGATCCGGAAAACAAGCTGGGACGCAACGGGGAATATGTGATAGACTATTATGCCAAGCACCGTCTGGATACACTGGATGACGCTTTGATTCTGACTCCCGGCACCCAAACACTGGAAGGGCAGGTGAACCGCCAATTGGAAAAGCTGACCGGCTATCGGCTGGTGGTGGAGACATCAGGGAACAATCACTATGTGAAATATGAGACGCGCAGCGGCAAACGGCTCTACCCTTATCATGTCGGCACCGGGGTGAGCTTTATTACGGAAGTTATCATTGCCTGTTTCGCAACTCCGAAAGGCGGTACGGTGATTGTGGAGAATCCGGAAATCCATCTGCATCCGAAAGCACAGGCCGACCTGATTGACTTTATGGCACAGATTGCGAAGGCCGGCGTGCAAATCATCATAGAGAGCCATAGCGACCACCTGTTTAACGGCATCCGGCGTCTGATCAGCCAGGAGAAACTGACTTTGGCCGATGCCGGTGTGTATAATTTCAGGCAAGACGAAAACGGACTGACACATGCCGAGCCTGTGGAATTTACCCCACAAGGAGGAATCAAGTCATATATTCCCGGTATGTTTGAACAGTTTGACATTGATTTGGACGCCATCTTGAAGCTATAAGACTATGGAAGGTATCATCATCAACGAATTGTCATTAAACGGCCAGTTCAGTGACAGTCAGGATTTCTGGAAGAACGGAATTCCACTTTTCCATAAGGCGTTACAGGACGCTCAGTCATTCGGTATCATGTATCTGTTCAAAAAAGGAAACTTTTACGGGGCGCAAGCCACTCCCGACAAGACCCTTCACGATTTGCTGACAGCACCGGAGGCCCGTATCATTGATGAAGCCAAACGGTATAAGAGCATATTGGCACGTGCCATCTGCAATCCGTTTTGGGATGACGAACCCCGGCAAGACCCTGATGCGCATTATCGGGTAGATGAAAAAGAAGTGTCCGGCAGTTCCGTTGCCGAGGCTGCTGCCCGTTCTGTTTGCCTTCTGTCATTCATAAGGTCTCCGTATGAAAAGAATCCGATTGTTGTAACCAAGGGTGAAGAAACAACCAGAGTAGGCAATATCTGGAAAGAGAAACAATTGTACTCTATCCTGTTTGAAAGGGGGGAACTGTCTCTTGAAAAGTATATGACCATTCGCTTCAGCGGCGGAAAACTTGACTTCAGCCTTATTGATGGCACCTATGGATTTTCACTTATTGACGATGAAAATCGAAGCGAGTTTATAGATTCATTCCGCAAGGTTGAAGAACTGGACTGGAGCGCGATTGTAACGGACAACGGCTTGGATTATAAGACATATAATAAGAACAGGAGAAGCAGGCATTATTTTTCCGATGAGCAATGGAGAAAGGGAATAAAGAAATTCAGAATCACCCAGAGGAACAGGTGCTTCGGTTATGTGGAAGGTGGTGTTTTCTATGTGCTGAGGTTTGATTTGGACCATGAGTTGAGTGATGTTGGGTAATGTTTTGTACAGCCTTGGTGTTATTTTTAATAAGGATAGTAGGCTGTCCAAAAACTCATATCCTGTTCGTATGTATTATACTATGTTTTAGATAAGAGTTCTTGGGCAGCCTGATTATACCTTTCTTATTTTAAAGTCCCTTTATTAATTAAGCAAACAATCGCTGATTTATAAAAACTGGCATCTTGCTTATCTCCATATACTTTCAGAGGGAAATCTGAGGATTACAAATCCTAATGCTCATAACCAGCAGATTATAACGAAGGCGGTAAATTCTTTCTCTTTAAAATCACCCCGTGTCAGAACCTTTTCCATCCATGTAAAGGTGAGATGACCTAATGGATGACGGGGACATTTGTCCTGAACATAAATACCTGTTGCAAACAGTCCACATGACATGATACTATGACATGAATCTATGTTTTTTGAGGAAATATTCCTTAAAATTATGCTGATTAAGCAGGATTTAAATAGGTGCTTAATGTTAATTCACTGAAAACAATTTATAAATATCATTTTTTGTTTTTTCAATGATGGATGATGCATAATATTCTTTTTGTTGTAAATATGGGACGAACTTTGATAAAACTTCATGATTTATGAAATTAATGGATTTGCCTTTTAAATAACGGTAACGTATAAGTGCAATGATTTCTATCGGAAATACACGCCACTCTGTTGAATAAAATTCATTAGTAACAAATGATTCTATATGAGCTTTTTTTCTATGATACTTCATCATATTAGCAAGAGCATTATTAACTTCATTCTCGTTATCAGAAAGAATAATATCCATAATATTCTGATAATTATAGTCTAATGGCTTATTTATATATGGCTGCCAAGTATGATGTTCTTTTTTATTATTATATAAATCATATAATATAAATGCTTCTTGTAAGGTCTTATCTTGATAATATATTGTTCTTCCTTTTTTTATTTGATCGTTTATTAAACTAATTATTGCTTGGAACATTAAATCTATTTCTTTTTCTTTTCCAAAAGAAAGGATTGCTAGGAATAAAGGAACTCCTACTACTAAATTTTGAAGGAATTTCTTTTCTTTATCGAATAAATACATAATTTGAGCTAAATATGCCATTGTAAATGCGTTTATAATTCCTTCAAAATTCTCTTTATTTGGGTTATCCCAAAATAAAGAAAAGTGAATGCTAAAACAAGCCATACTAGCACTTCTCCATCGGTAATAATCTTTCATGCTAACTGAAGGGTTATTATAAAATTCGTTTAAATATTTAATGTCATCAATTGAATATTTTATATATTTATTGACAACTATGTCAAATGTGTTTTTTTTCATTAATGATGTCCTCCTTTTATTTTATTTGCTTCTGTATCCCAATCTTTAAAATCAATACTATCTGCGTATAATTTTTTATTGCCAGCTCGTTTTACATTTACATATGCTACTTTTTTATCACCTAAATTTGCAATAATTTCATCATATTTTTCTTGAGTTATCTTTTTGTGATACATAGCATTTTCTAATCGAGTGCTTACAAAAAAATCGGGATCTAATTGATCTTCTGAAAATGTAAAATTACCTTTCATAGAAGATTTAACTTCAAATACGTCATACTTTCCAGTTGTTGGATTTTGAGCGAGGATGTCTATTCCATTATTTGAGCCATATTTTACATTTATAATATCATAACCTTGATTTTTCAAGGTCTTAATTACAGCTTTTTCCTCAACATCTCCAATTCCGTGTCCTAATGGTCTTAATCCTAAAACATCAATCCAAACATTGGTATTATGAACGTATTCATAGAATATTAGATTACTTCCTGCTAATCTTATAGGATCTTGAGACAAGTAACAACTCATAAGACTATCGTAATACCTAAATCTATTATAGTATAGTCCTGTTTCTTCATCCGCATATTGTCCCTGAAACCTGAACGGACAGTCAAACTCCGTTCCCTTGTCAACGGCAAGCACTTTTCCGTAAATATCCAGTGTGCAGTCCCAAGTCTTGT
>NZ_JABSOE010000114.1 GCF_013618865.1 Phocaeicola faecicola | reverse complement strand
CCATATTGTCAAGAGGGCTTCGCACCAAACAATTACTCGTAAAGCACGCCTCTTTAGGCTACTGTTGACGGAACAACAGGTTCAGACATCATGCTGAACAATTACTTGTACGACTTCTTGTCGCACACTCTTATTGCAAAGATAATATTTATTGAACTAATCCCTCAGGTTTTTACGTTAATCCCCTAATATCCTCCTACAAAAAGATAGCTCTTCAGTTTCCATAACTGATAATGATTTGCTTTAGACAAAATATAATTTTACCGAAGTTACTCCCCAGTCTTTTATGTTCAACCAGTACTATTTTCATTGATAAAAATAGTATAATTAAATTAAATTTTTGCATGCAACCATTTTAATATAACAAAAAAAACAATTATCTTCGCCATATGAGTAACATTTTAAAAGAGATTAAACTCATAAACAAACAACTAGACATGAAATTACTAAATTTTACATCACCTAATACTTTATCATTGTTGACAACTTATTATTGTACGGCAGCGTGTAAGAATTGTTGTTTTGAGTGCAACCAAGAACGTAGGGGAAGAATGTCATTTAAACAAATGAAAACCTATATATCGGAATGTATAAAGGCTTTCCCTACGATTAGGCTGGTTGTCTTTAGTGGTGGAGAATGCTTTTCCTTAAAAAATGATTTATATCAAGCCATTTATTATGCACATAAAAAAGGGCTTATTACAAGGGTTGTTACTAATGGGTATTGGGCTGTTAATTATGAAAAGGCTCTTGAAATTTTAGAGTTACTGAAGGAATTGGGGTTAAATGAATTAAATTTAAGTACGGGAGATGATCATCAAAAATGGGTACCCTTTGATAATATCGTAAATGCTATAAGAGCAGCTGCTAAAGTGGATTTGTCCTGTTTGGTAAATATAGAAACGAATCCAAGCTCACAGTTTTCTGAGGAAGATTTCAAAAATCATGAAGAACTACAAGAGTATATACGGGATAATAAAGTTATCTTTTCTTCTGGTATATGGATTCCATTTGATATGGAGGATAAAATTAAACGTGATACAAATTATAATGAATTAATAAAACATAGATATGTGCAGAGACCTATAATATCCCATGGGTGCAATAGCCTATTTGAGAGTATTCCTATTGACCCGGAAGGGAATGTATATGCTTGTTGTGGACTGGCTTGTAGAAAAGCTAAGTTTTTAAAAATTGGGAATATAAATACTGCAGGTATAAACAAAATATATACAGGACAATTTGATGATTTTTTAAAAGTATGGGCTTATGTTGATGGACCGAAATTTATTTTAAATAAAATAGCAATGGAAACCGGGAAAAATATTGAGATTAATGCTGATATGCATAATTGTGAAGCCTGTCTATTGCTATTGAATGATCCCTCTAAAATAGAATATATTAAAAATAATATATCCAAATATATATCTGAAGTTATACTAAAATACAATATTAAACAAAAGAAAGCAAATTATGAAAAGTAAAATTCTAACCTTAGGTGTTGGAGCAGCAATAGCTGCCACTGCAATTTCTTCATGTGAGAAATCAAATGATTTTCCTAATTTAGCCATTACGCCAGAAGAAAATTTTGTAGATGATGAAACTACTGCTATTTCTATGAAAAAGCTACCACAAGAAGAACAGGTGTATATTCACGATATGAGTTTATTATCACATAATATTTTAAATGATATAAATGCTGCGGAAGCCTTTTTGAATGCCCCTTTGGAATATGCCCAGTCTTTAGGAATAAAAAGTTCTATAGATACTAATGACGGGACTGTACGTTTTTTATTAGCAATTTGTAAACCAGAATTCCGAGAGGCTGTAACAAAGAGAGATATTAGAAAATTTGTAGAATTGTGTGAAAAATATGATATTTTTAAAAATGCCAATTCTTCCAATATAAAATTGTTAAACCATACTGCAATAACAAGAAGTAAAGACTCTATAAACGTACAAATGGGATTCTTCTGGATCGGTGAATGGATCTTGTTAGGTGTTGCATATGTTGGAGCAGGAATTGACTATGCAGCACTTGGTGGTCCCGTAGTGTGTGCTTCCAGAACAATCAACAGTGAAATGGCATTGCAAGTTTGGGACGTTGAAACACAGGACGGAAGTGTATATGAGTTAGCAGATGAGTACAAAAATCACTATGTTCTAGATTTGGTTAAGTTAGTAAAAGAAAAACGTCCTGAAGTAATGGAACGATATACAGATAAAGAACTTTTTGAAATAATACATAAGACATTAGCAATGTAATGAGCGTATATGAATCAAAATTTCAGCCGGTAATGGAACGCTGGTCTCTAGCATTAAAGATTATTTTATTAACTACTGGACTTATGTTTTTATTAAGAACTTTTATGCTACAATCTTTGCAGAATCAAATCGCAAGCCTATTATTAGGCATCATTCTTGTGTCTATATACATATATATGCTGATAGTGATTCCTTCATCTATATGTTTGGAAAAGGACCAGCTCGTTATAAAAAGAGCATTTAGAAAGAAATGCATTCCGTATTCTTATATTAAGGACGCTTTTGTTTATGACGGTGTTCAAAATGATGTCCGTTATTTTGGAAGTAATGGCTTTTTGGGGTATATAGGTGTAATGGGCAGCACCCATTATGGGAAATATTATTCCTATGTAAAGAATCCCAATCAACAAATTTTCATATTAACTAAAAAAAAGAATTACCTCTTTAGCTGTGAGAACAGAGACCTGTTTATAAAAGATTTGTTGAACCGACTATGACATTCTGAACATTAATACAGTCTGTTGGAAAATATAGTTATAACGTATGAGTAGTCCTAAATAGAGGCTGTCTCAAAATAAACTTGAGATGGCCTCTATTGTTTCATCTCGAGGATGTAAATTAAACTGTGTCAGCAAAGAATAAAATATTAACTTTGCTAACACAGTTTTTTTATGAAAGAAGAGTTTGATTTTGAGAGTATCAAGAACAAGGCTATTGAACAGCTGAAAGCGGGCAAGTCCTTGTTAGGTAAAGACGGTGCTTTTGCTCCCTTATTGGAAAGTATCCTGAATGCAGCTCTGGAAGGTGAGATGGATGCACACCTTACAGAAGAAGAACGTCAAATGGGCAACCGCCGTAACGGGAAAATGCAAAAGCAGGTCCAGACTTCATTGGGCGAGGTAACCGTATCTACTCCCCGTGACCGTAATTCAAGCTTTGATCCACAATTCATTAAGAAGCGTGAGACCATTCTGGCAGAAGGTGTTGCTGACCGTATAATCGGCCTGTATGCTCTTGGTAACAGCACACGTGAGATTAGTGATTGGATGGAAGAGAATCTTGGTAATCGTGTATCGGCAGATACAATCAGCGCCATTACAGACCGTGTACTTCCGGAAATAAAGGCATGGAAATCACGTATGCTTGATTCTGTCTATCCTATAGTCTGGATGGATGCTATCCATTATAAGGTAACGGATGAACGTGGTTGTGCTGTTACACGTGCAATCTATAATGTGCTGGGTATTGACAGAGAAGGACATAAGGAGCTGCTCGGAATGTATATATCAAGAAATGAGGGAGCAAACTTCTGGCTCAGTGTTCTGACAGACCTCCAGAACCGTGGAGTCGAAGACATTCTTATAGCCTGTATAGACGGCTTGAAAGGTTTTCCTGAAGCAATCCAAAGTGTTTATCCCAATACAGTCGTACAGCTTTGTGTCGTACATCAGATTCGTAATTCCATCAAATATGTAGGCTCCAAGAATCAAAAGGAATTCCTGAAGGATTTGAAATGCGTTTATCAGGCTGTAAATAAAGAATCGGCAGAAAATGAACTTCTTAAGCTGGAAGAGAAATGGGGTGAACAGTATCCTATCGTCATCAGGTCATGGCAAGAGAATTGGGATAAGCTATCCGAATACTTCCAGTACACTCCGGCTATCCGTAAGCTTATATATACCACAAATACTGTTGAAGGGTATCACCGCCAAATCCGTAAGGTAACAAAAAACAAGGGCGTGTTCCCGTCGGATACAGCCCTTGAGAAACTGGTTTATCTTGCATACCGCAACATACGTAAGAAGTGGACTATGCCACTTGCCAATTGGGCTACAATCTCACAGCAACTGGCCATAAAGTTTGGAGAACGATTTAAATTATTGTAATTTTACGCTCGTCGGGACGGGTGGTCCCGCCCCTTGGCGCTGGCCGTTCCCCGACCGATGAGTTTTCTAATAGGAAATAATGCGTGACACAGTTTATTTTACACTACCTTTTAAACCGCAATTTCCTGCCGGTTATATTTAAATTGAATCTCCATACGATGATATTGAGAAGTCAATAATATGACTGTCAGTCTTTTCCGGGGCTTTATATGATGTGGCTCAAGACTCTGTGTTGAGATCACCTACTGCATGCTTGCTGTTATTTTTTCTCAACATCTTGTTCCATAAAGGATGGATCCAGAACAAGTCATAATTATGCTTTATATCTATATAGTTTATTTTATTAAGATTTCCTTTTACGGAAGGAGGTGTCTTCATTTCGCAGATTAATTTATTTACAAAGTCAAAGTCAAAATTTATATTATTAACCAAGCACCCTAATCTGAGTTCATCTATGCCTTGATGCGAAATTAAAGTATCTTCTTCTTTGAAATTCCTTCCTATATACACAGTCTTCAAAGACGGACAATTATAAAACTGAATTCCTTTCCATGAAATTAATTTCTTACCGTCTTCTACTATTACCGATTCAAGGTTTTTGCAATTATCAAAGGCTCCATGGTCTATACGCTCAATAGAGTTTGGTATTAGGATTTCATTTATACCAGAGCCACTGAAAGCATTGCAGCCAATAATTTTAACAGATCCGGGAATTACCACTTTTTGAAGATTTTTACAATCATAAAAAAAATTATCCGGTATATAACTTATGAATTCTGGCAAATGAATAGTCGTTAGTTTCTTTTTCCTTTTCAGCAGATTCTTTCTTAATTTAAGTTTCTCTCCTTCATGAATTTTTTTCCTGTGATATATGATATTTGATAAATCCAACACCTCTAAATTATCCATATATTGCATGAAATACAAATCATCTATATTGATGAATCCGTTAATTTTAAGGTGTCTTACCTTTAATAGATTATTAATTCCTATTTCCTTCCTCAGTACCCCGCCCTTGTATAAATTCAAGTTAAATATTCCTGTAAACATGTCCTTTGATGAGCGTCCCGAGGAGATTACATAAAAAATGCCTTTAACTGTGTTAATATACTTTTTTACCATATACTTTATGTTTCCACAAGAAAGTTAGATAACAAAATAACCCTAAAATTTATCCTCTAATATTATCAGAGCAAAGATAATAAAAATCTATTGTCCGGATGGTTCATTCGAAGAAATGCACCTTTTACACTTTGAGGTTTGGTTGTAGCTTTGCGGCAGTGAATACAATCAAACCTCAATTATTATGAACAGACAAGAATTTGAAGAATTAGAATTGCAGGTGCAACA
>NZ_JABSOE010000113.1 GCF_013618865.1 Phocaeicola faecicola | reverse complement strand
TAATCCAATATCTGTGTGGGCAGTACAATACTGGCCAACATGCTCAAATAATCGTTTTCCATGCTGTAAAGTAAAGAACTATTCGATTAGATTACAAATTTATCCCCACTAAATTTCTACTGAGCCAAAAAACACAGAAAAAGGGCAATAGCAATGGCATATAAAGTGATTATACTCTATCGACTTTATATGCCACCTTACTTTTTAGGGACATTTACTGAATATCCCTAAATATCCTTGTGAAAATGGGAACTGCGTGATTCATCTTATTTTTCTGCCGGGGGCAAGATGAACCGGAATTATTTGTACAGATCTTCCGAATAATCGAAAAGCCAGTCCGCTTCGGCCAGCACTGGATGATGCTTGTCTTTTTCCGAAAGTACGGCCTTTTCAGCCGGAATCCTCCAGTCAATGCCCAGTGCCGGGTCGTCCCAGGCGATGGCACCTTCGTGCTGGGGAGCGTAGAAATTATCGCATTTGTACTGGAAAATCACTTCCTCCGTCAGTACGCTGAAACCGTGTGCGAATCCGCGCGGAATAAAGAACTGCCGGTGATTCTCTTCGCTCAGTTCCACTGCCACGTGCTGTCCGAAGGTCGGCGATCCCTTGCGTATGTCGACTGCCACGTCCAGTACCGCTCCCTTGATGACCCGCACCAGCTTGCTCTGTGCAAACGGCGGTTTCTGAAAATGCAGTCCGCGTATCACTCCATAACTTGATTTGCTCTCGTTGTCCTGTACGAAACGCACCTGGCGCACCTGCCGGTTAAAGTCCCTTTCCGAATAGGACTCAAAAAAATACCCTCTGTCGTCTTTGAATAAACGGGGCTCTATGATTACAACTCCTTCCAGAGCCGTCTTGATGATTTCCATGGTTTTCCTTAGTGTTGTTTCAGTTCTTCTATCACTTTCAGCAGATACTGTCCGTATTGGTTTTTCAGCATCGGCTGTGCCAGTTGTCGCATTTTCTCTTCGCTGATCCATCCTTTGCGGTAGGCAATGCCTTCCAGACAGGCCACTTTCAGACCCTGCCGCTTCTCGATGACTTCAATGTAGGTGGAAGCCTCTGCCAGGGAGTCGTGCGTACCCGTATCCAGCCAGGCAAAACCTCTTCCCAGGGTCTGCACCTTGAGCTGTTGCGCAGCCAGGAAATGCTGGTTGACCGTTGTAATTTCCAGTTCCCCGCGTGCAGACGGCTTGATATTCTTCGCAATCTCCACTACCTCATTCGGGTAGAAATACAGTCCCGTAACCGCATAGTTCGATTTCGGATGCTCCGGTTTTTCCTCGATGGAGAGGCAGTTGCCCTCCGGGTCAAACTCGGCCACACCGTAACGCTCCGGATCACTTACCCAATATCCGAAAACGGTCGCCTTGCCTTCTTCCTCGGCCGTACGTACCGCTTCCTTCAGCAGTGCCGTGAAGCCGTTTCCCTGGAAAATGTTGTCGCCCAGCACCAGGCAGGCGCAGTCGTTGCCGATAAATTTTTCTCCGATAATGAAAGCCTGAGCCAGTCCGTCGGGAGAAGGCTGTTCGGCATATTCAAAACGGACGCCGAAGTCGCTTCCGTCACCCAGCAGACGCTGGAAACCCGGAAGGTCATAAGGGGTGGAGATTATAAGGATTTCCCGGATGCCGGCCAGCATGAGTACCGAGATGGGATAGTAAATCATCGGTTTGTCGAAAACAGGGAGCAGTTGCTTGGAAACTCCCTTGGTAATCGGGTAGAGACGTGTGCCTGAACCTCCGGCTAAAACGATACCTTTCATAGTCAGTAAATTTCAATTTAAAATACGGGTGCAAGTTAGCGGTTTTTTGCCGAATTGGCAAAGTTTTGCCGGATAAACTTCCGGCATCAAGGATTTCTCGCTATTTTTGTAAAATTGAAACCTTATTTATTCCAATTCTAACCTAACTGAATCTATCTGAATTATGAATAGAAAACGATATTTGCTGGCAGCCGTGTGCCTGATGACGCTGGTGGGTTGCACCCAGAAGACCGAATTGCCGGAAAATCCGAAAGACCAGGAAGAGTACACGGACAGCCACGGGAACAGCTGGATATACAATGCCATGCTGATGCGCTGGGCGCTGATGCCTTCGCTGGCCAACGGCCTTTCTACCACCCATTATTATTATCCGAAGTCCGGTTCGTGGACCGATGTGAACGGCTCGCGTGTGGATCCTCCTTCGGGAGTGAAGGTGAGCAAGCCTTCGGCCGGAACAACCAAGTCGAGCGGACGGGTATTCGGTTCCAGCCGCAACTCGTTTCATGGCGTTCATGCCTGAGTGTAATTGTCTGTTTGTTGTTTTTACTCGATTTGTATGAAAAGACACCTTATCAAGCCGCGTGCGGATTATCAGAAGAAGATAGAAGAACTGGGATTTGACTTTCATGGAGATTACTGGCGGGAAGAGGCCTATTACAGTTTCTCGGCCTCGGAGATTGATTCGCTGGAAGTAGCTACGGCTGAGGCCTACCGGATGTATTGTGACACGGCGGCTTACCTGATTGAGGAAAAGCCCGAACTGCTGGAGCGTTACCTGCAGCTTCCTGCGGAAGTGGTGGAGCGTATCCGTGACTCGTGGGACCGTGACGAACTGAGTCTGTACGGACGGTTCGACTTCCTGATCGACCGTGAAGGGGTTCCCCGTATCCTGGAGTTCAATGCCGATACGCCAACTTCGCTGCTGGAGGCATCGGTCATACAGTGGCAGTGGAAGGAAGAGATGTTTCCGCAGGCCGATCAGTTCAACGGTATTCACGAGGGACTGGTGGCTTCGTGGCGCGATATTTTCCCGGAAGGGGGAGCGGTGCATTTTGCCGGTTCGCTCGAAGACCATGAAGATACCGGAACGTTGCAATATCTGGCCAGTACGGCCATGGAGGCCGGATGCTCTACAAGGGTACTGGATGTCAACGACCTGATACTGAACGACGGACGCTTTACCGACCCGTCGGGAGAGGCGGTGGAACGGTGCTTCAAGCTTTATCCCTGGGAGTGGATGGTGGACGAGAGTCCGGACGGATGCCTGGCCGAGGTGCAGTGGATTGAGCCTATCTGGAAACTGGTCATGTCGAACAAGGCGATTCTGAGTACGCTCTTCGAACTCTTCCCCGATTCTCCTTATGTGTTGCCGTGCTACATGTCGCGCCCGCGTCAGGGACGGTTCTGTAAGAAGCCGGTCTTCTCACGCGAGGGACATAACGTGAGCGTGGTCGACCTCCGTGAGTGGGAGGAGGTGGTGCGGCTGGCCGAGACGCCGGGCGACTATAACCGCGGGGCTTATGTGTACCAGCAGTATGTGGAACCGGTTTCGTACGAGGACCGTTATCCGGTAATCGGTTCCTGGATAGTGGGGGGTGAGCCTGCCGGAATGGGTATCCGTGAAAACCGGACGGAGATTACGGACAACCTCTCGGAGTTTGTGCCGCACATCATCCTGTGATGAGGAAAAGCGCTGTGTTCCCGGGCCGGGAAATGCGCCGGTGAGAATAATTCCGGGAAATTCCGTTCCGGATTGCCAAAAATGTGTATATTTGCTGCATAAAGATAATATTTGCTATGAAACAGACGCTATATGCATGGACTAGCATCGTAGTAGGATGCACCATTTTGGCTGCCGGATTTGTGTTTTTTATCAATCCGTATAATATCGTGCCCGGAGGAGTGTACGGGGCCAGTATCGTACTCCATAACCTGTTCCCTTCCATTCAGGTGGGAACGTTCGGATACATGTTTGATATCCCGCTGCTGATTCTTTCGGTGGTGCTGCTCGGGTCGAAACTGGGTATCCGTACCATCGTGGCGGCCATGCTGACTCCGCTGATCATGAATGTCATGTCCCGTCTGGTATATCCTACGCAGGAAGCATTGGAGAAACTGGACCCTACGCAGCTGCTGGGGGGAACCATGGACATGACCGATCATCTGATGCTGACCTGTATCATCGGGGCGGCCGTTATCGGGGTGGGTACCGGCATCGTAATCCGCAGTCAGGCGACGACAGGCGGAAGTGATATCGTAGGCATGTTGCTGCAGAAGTACTGTCACATCCGTTTTTCACGGGCCATTCTGCTGGTCGACGGTACCGTAGTCTGTTTCGGACTGCTGGTCATCGGTTTCGGTCTGGGTACTGCCGAGGACATGTCGCAGCCTTCCTGGCACTTGTCGTTTTATTCGCTCATCTCTATTTTCATCATCTCGCGGGTCATTGCCTATATGATAAACGGGGCGCGGAACGACAAACTGATTTTTGTCATCAGTGACCGTAAGATGGACGAGCTTCACCAGTATATCCTGAAGGACCTCGACCGTACGGCTACCTGCATCAAGAGTTCGGGACTGTATACCGGACGTGACAAGGAGATGATTTTCCTGGTGGTCAGCTATCAGGAGGTGCAGGGAGTGAAACTGAAAATCAAGGAGGCCGACCCCCGTGCCTTTGTGGTGGTTACCGATGCGTACGATACGTTCGGTGAGCGCTGGAAGGAACTTCCTTCGCCCAATGAGGTTTATCCAGAATAAAAGAGGCTGCCTGAACAGTGGATATGAACTCTTTGCTTTTGTCTTGGATAACGTTTCTTTATTGGTTTTTGAACCTATAATTATGCGTTGCCGAAAAGGTGGCGACGTTTTCTGAAAAGCTCGCGGTGTTTTGGGAAAAACATCGCGAGCTTTTTGTTGTCGCATAATGGTGTGGGAACAAATGCGTCATTATAGATTGGAAAATATTTGCCTGCATGATACTGATTTTCTGCTTTTCATAGAAAAGTGCACTTCCTTTTTTCTCCTTTTTCTTCAAAAATAAATACCTGAAAATCAGAATAAAAAAACTTGACTAAACGTTTTTTTTTTTTTTATATATTTTTATAGTACCGGGAGGGTTTTTCCCACACTCATATATAGAATGATGGTATTATATCCGTTTTCAATTTGCATCTACCACTTAGTATGTTCATCCTTGAGATGTCGTGTACTACGGTTCATGATGGTTTCTTCGCGATTCGGGATTTATGGCAAATATTGAAAAAATAAATTTGTAGTTATAGATAAAAAATGAAAAAGTGTTCTCTGTTGTTTATGACCTTATTGGCTGTTTCCGGACTTTCCGCACAAAGACTGGCAGTGAAAACCAATTTGCTGTATGATGTTACAGGTACTTTCAATGCAGGTCTTGAATTCCGGACTGCTCCAAGATGGACTCTAGATTTGTCCGCTAATTATAACCCCCTACAGTATGGAAATAACCGGAAAATGAAGCACTGGTTGTTTCAGCCCGAAGTGCGATACTGGCTTTGTGAAGCTTATAACGGACATTTTCTGGCTCTGCATGCACTCGGCGGAGAATTTAATGTGGGAAATATGGATTTGTACGTGTATCCCTCGTTTAAAGGGTACCGCTACCAGGGATATTTATATGGAGCCGGGTTGGGCTATGGCTATCAGTTTGTATTGGGAAGTCGCTGGAATCTGGGACTTCAAATAGGACTGGGCTGGTTACGGGCAAATTATGACAGGTACGACTGTGTGACTTGTGGTACATGGCTCGGTAGAGGAAAAAAGGATTTGCTTGGAATTACGAAAGCTTCGGTTTCACTGGTTTATTTGATAAAATAAAAAATCACTAGTGTCTCTTAAAAAATGTAAAACATCTCAATATGGCTCATTATGATGTAAAATCCAATTCTAGCTGACCGTCATTTTTGTAAAGGATGTCGTATTCAGCATGGCTAAATAGATCCTTGAT
>NZ_JABSOE010000112.1 GCF_013618865.1 Phocaeicola faecicola | reverse complement strand
GCTGAATCATTCAATGCTAAAATCAAACTCTTTAGAGCGAATCTCAGGGGAGTTGTTGACAAGAAGTTTTTCTTATTCCGCATTGCGAACTTATATGCATATCCCCACTAAAAAGCTACTGACCCCAGACAATCGCTTTATAATGTGCCCGATAGCTATGATTATCATTATGATACCTATTTTATAATGCCACAGTCCAAGTGGAGAGTTTGCTCCGCTTACTCCAAGTAATACGATACCTGTAACGGACAGCAATAAAAATATGATAGACAGAACTGCTGTAACCTTGCTTTTCCTGTCTATTCCGTTTTTTATGATTCCCTTATACCACCCCCAGTGTGTTGTCACATGGAATATGATGGCAACAAGGAACAATACACTGCTCACGACATGAACCACTGCCCAGTTATGCCATACTTCGTGGCTGTTCCCATGTCCGGCTATGTGCAGACCAATTCCTGAAATGGCAGACACGATGAATACAACGATTAAAATCCAGTCGATTACAAAAACTTTTTTCATACATTTCCAAATTTAATGGTGCAAAGGTCACTACTTTATCGGAAACGGACGATAACAATTGTAAAGAAATGGAGCTTAGCGACGGTTTCTGATGCGGGAGAGCGAAACGGGAGTAATGCCAAGATAGGAAGCTATGTAATGTTGCGGCACTCGTTGGATGATATTTGGATATTCCTTCAACAGTTCTTCGTATCTCTGCTGTGGCGTATTCTTAATACGGGACAGAAACAGGTGCTGATAGAAGCTGAACCGCTCGATAATTTTCTCTTCATATAGCAGTCTCAATGAAGGATTGCTTTCTATCTTCTTGTAGAAATCTTCTTTCTTTATGGACAGGACTTCAGACGGCTCGATGCTTTCCAGCGAGAACAGGCTCGGTGTACCTTTGTACAGGCTGTCAAATGAAGCCACGAAATCCCCCTCAAAGAAAAACTGGAAGGTTATATCCTTTCCTTCGTTGTAGAAAAACAGTCTTAAGCATCCTTTACGGATAAGGTATATCTTATCCGCAACCTTACCTTCCTCCAATAGTATCGTTTTAGATGGAATGGATAAGGCCTCAAGTTCTTTTACGTTAAAAAGCGTATTGCCAAACTGCTCATTGCCCATATGTAAAACTATGAAAGGATTATAAAATTCTGTTCTGGACAATAAGACTGTAATTTGACTTAATATCCAGAACAGAACCTGATTATTTATTCAAAGAAGACTGCAGGGTAACGTACAATTCCCTTAATGCTTTTCAATGCATCAGGTATCAGTTCGATAACCTGACAATATTCAGAAGGCACATCAAACGGAAACGTGATACCATAGTCTGCTGCTTTGCGGTAACCGAAACGTGGATAATAGTCTTTATGACCAAGCAGGACAGCTGTTCCATAACCAAGAGCGGCAGCCCTTTTATGAGCTTCTTTAAGTAACATTCCTCCTATGCCTCTGTTCTGGTATTCAGGAAGAACAGCAAGTGGAGCTGCAGCCAAAGATGTATGGACTTCACTTTCTGAAACGATTTCCACTTTTGTCAGTAGAATATATCCTACTATTTCTCCTTGATCTGTTTTCGCAACTAACGACAGTTCCGGAATATATGTATCGGACTTATGCAGTTTGTCCACTAAATGATGTTCCTGATGGTCACTTTCCTGCATATCTGCAAAAGCTGCTTCTATCAAGTTGCAGATAACTGGCAATTCTGAATTTTCTTCTTGACTTATTCTGATATTCATTGTTGGATTATTTTTCGTTTTCATCGTTAGGTTGTTTCTGTACGCTGATGGGGTCACTTTCAAGATACGCGTTACATACCTGCAGAAATATGAGACGGACGCAAAATTCATCCTCTCTGAAATCTCTTTTAATGTCAGGGTCTTATCGGACAGTAGCCGGGTGATTTCTGTAATGGTAAATCGGTCTATCCAGAAATTGGCATGGAAGCCGCTTGCTTTTTTGCTCACCTCGGTAAGGTATTTTGGGGTAATACATAGTTGTGAAGCGTAAAATGACACTTCCCTATGGGTCTGGTACAGCCCGGACCGTAACAGTTCGACAAAACGGTTCATGATGTCGGCGCTCTGTTTCGATATAGAGGAGTATCCGTACAGCTGGGCATGAAAATCGTAAAGGTCCAGAATAAAGGCTTTCGTATAGCATCCTATCCATTCACTGTAAAAATGGTGGGCATCACATTCCAGCCGTTTCCCGATCAACGATACATCTTCGATGAATGTCCGCTGCCCGGCTTCGTTTAACGGCATAACCGGATTCTGGAGCAAGGTCAGCTTGCCGTTCACATCATAGTCGTTTCTCGGTATGTTCTTATACAGGAAAGGATAAGCGATATAAACCACTGTCGCACGAAAATCATCCGTGGTTTGTATATCTGTTATCAGTTCGTTGTGGACAAATATGATACAGTCTCCGGCAGTCATCCGAAAAGACTTTCCGGCCAGGCAGAATGTCATTTCACCCGCATGGCAAAGGGCATGCGTGCAATATTGGGACATGTACCTTGAGCTTAGCGCGGCAAAATCGTCGGCAAAAATAATCTCGTCATTCATGAAATTCCGATTTCTGTAACTTGTCATGTCTGCAAAGATACCGATAATTTGATATTATACAAAGCTTCCGTATGACGGATGCCATGTGAAGAACCGAAAAAAGTGAAACAAACACCGAAATATGTTTGGCCATAAATCCCGTTGCGTATCGTAAATTTGCAAAGGAAAATCATTAAAACAAAGGCGTATGCAGACAATCAAGTTAAACAATGGCATTGAAATGCCTCAGATGGGTTACGGGGTTTTTCAGATTACCCCTGAAGAATGTGAAAGGTGTGTAAGTGATGCCTTGAGTGTGGGTTACCGGATGATTGACACCGCCCAGGCATACTGGAACGAGGAAGGTGTGGGACGTGCCTGGAAGAAAAGCGGCATCCGGCGTGAGGACATATTCCTGGTAACGAAGGTATGGATTTCCAATTACGGGGAAGGGCAAACACTGAAAAGCATCGAGGAGAGTTTGCGCAAACTGCAAACCGACTACATCGATCTGATGCTGCTTCACCAGCCTTTCTGTGACCGTTACGGCGCTTACCGCGATCTGGAGAAAGCCTATAAATCGGGCAAGCTGCGCGCTATCGGCGTAAGTAATTTCTATCCCGACCATCTGGTTGACCTTGTTGCCAACATGGAAATAGTACCGATGGTGAATCAGGTGGAAACCCATGTTTTCAATCAGCAACTGGAGGCAAAGAAATACATGGAGGAAACAGGTACACGCATCATGTCGTGGGGACCTCTGGTTGAAGGGAAAAACAACTTTTTCCACAATTCCACACTCGCCAGAATCGGTGAAAAATATAATAAATCGGTGGCTCAGGTAGCCTTACGGTGGCTGATACAAAGCGGGGGCATCATCATTCCGAAAAGCACCCGAAAGGAACGTATGGCCGAGTACCTGAATATTTTCGACTTTGCACTGGATGCGGATGACATGGCGGCCATAGCCCTGCTGGACGAGAAACATAGCTTCTTCATCGACCATCATGACGGGCAGATGGCCAAACAGTTCATGGAGTGGAGAAGTCTGGTTGAACCTGCCAAGTAAGTTTCTAATGCCGGACAATATGTGTAAATGGGAAAGAACAGAGTCTGTTCTGTGCCTTCACCATTTACACAAAATATGCAATGACCCCCGACCTTTTATCTTACAATTTGAATCCTCTGCTTTTCTTTTCTTCCGGTTGTGGCAGGCTTGTTTCATATCTAAGCCTGCCACAACCGGAAGAAAAGAAAAGCCGTGGCATAAAATTATAAATATATAGTGCAAGTTATCAGATCGTTTCGCTACCTTTGTAACTGGATTGAGACAACTCCATCCAATATGATATTTAAGATTTAAAAGAAGCGTTATGCTTATCTTGTAATTGGAAACCTGAGAAATTTTCAAATGAGCAAGGATAGCATAGTGGTTCTCACGCATATAGCGTGGGCTGCTATTGTTGTATCTGCTCATAAGGTTTCTCAGGACCTCCAATTAAGGTATGGCATTGCAGTTCCACGCTTCGTGATATTATAAAGTCCTTGTGGCAGCTGGAGGTGTATAATTAAAACAGTTAGTTGATATGAAACAGAATATATGCGTGGTAATATTTTTATTGCTTTCAACCATATGTAAAGCCCAAACATTCATATACCCCCAAAACGATTCTATCCTGACAGAATATAATGATGGAAAATTTTGGGCTTATTTAAACAAAAATGATTTTGTTGTAGGTCTTTCATGCTTTGAGGAAAAAGATGATTATGGAAAATACTATCACTTGGATATTTTTATCAAGAATTTAAGTGAAACCCCAATTGTATTCCAACCTGATAGCGTACACTCTAATCTACTAACAAAAAAAGATGATACTTTAAAACTTGAAGTATATACAAATGAAGAATATCAAAAAAAAATAAAACGCTCACAAGCATGGGCTATGGCATTATATGAAATCTCTGCCGGCATTAATGCAGGAACAGCAGGATATTCAACATCCTATTCTACGTCTTATTCTTCTAATGGTTATGCTTACACTACCATAACCAATCATTATGACGCTAATGCAGCATACCAAGCAAATGTCGCATCTACCAATCAAATGCTTACATTAGGACAAATGATGGATAATGACCGAACTATACGTGAACAAGGATATTTAAAAACCACAACTATTTATCCCGATGAAGCTATTATTGGCTATATGAATATTAAAAGGAAAAAAGGTAAGATTTTGATTGTAAACATTCCCATCGGAGATTATATTTATACTTTCAAATGGGATGTAAATAGGAAGAAATAAATACAGTAATAGCTATACTATTACCCTTAATTTTAATCACTTAAATGATTTACCTATGAAGAAACTTACGATTATTTTTTATTTATTTTTAATTCCATTATGTGTTTTTGCACAAAATGAAAGTTCCATTTCACATACCAAAACAGTTAATGATTCTACTTTGATTAAAATACATGCTATTGTAGAAGATATAGATTTTCGTATGCATGGACTTGATAGATACAAACTATATCCAACAGAAAATATATATAATTTTCTGCAATTAGATACAATGACAGGGAAAATAGAAATTGTACAATGGTCTTTGGATGATGATAAAGAAGGTTCTGCAACCCTTAATAACGAAGACCTATCTCTTGGTACAGGCTGTGGAACATTTGAATTATATCCAACAAAAAATATATATCAATTTCTTTTGTTAGATAAAGTAACAGGAAGAAGATGGCATGTTCAATGGGGATTTGAATCAAGTAAAAGATGGATAAAAAGAATCTATTAAATCAGTAATATGCATATTGCCATCACCGTTATCTTTTTTGCAGTGGTAATCTTTATTAAATTGAAGATGCCAATGTGGAAAGGCAAGTATTCTGAAAAACTTGTGAATAACAAGATTCAAGAGTTACCAGAAGAGTATGTTGTTTTTAATGATTTACTATTCGAAAGTAACGGATATTCAACACAAATTGACCATATTGTAGTTTCACCTTATGGTGTCTTTGTAATTGAAACAAAGGGATATAAAGGTTGGATTTTGGGCAGAGAGAACGGTGAATACTGGACGCAAACCATCTATAAAAGTAAACATCAATTTTACAATCCGATAAAACAAAACGCTGGACATGTAAGATTTTTGCATCATTTGCTCAAATGTTCAACGTAAGCATTGTATATTAATTAAACGTTGTACTTTTGTATAAAGTTTCAACATCAAAGTGTGGAATAAGACCGACGTAAGCTTAGTCATTTAGATTGTTTCGAATGTTCAGCCCCCACACTTTTACA
>NZ_JABSOE010000111.1 GCF_013618865.1 Phocaeicola faecicola | reverse complement strand
GGTCTTGTAGAGGAACCACAGTCTTTCAAAATCTTTTTCGCTAAACATAATCTTTCAAGTTTTAAGTTTAGCACGAAGGTATGGGAAAGAAACATGCTAGTCAATACGCCAATTTTGGAAGCTTACCTTTTTAGACCACAAAGATAAGTCAAAGAACGCTTTAATCAATTATTCGATATAAACTCTATTAAAAAATAAGCCAACTTTTTATTTTCTGATATTGGTTTAAGTTATAAAATGGAAATGACAAATTATTATAATTCTATTCTTTGGATTTATCAAAATAATCAAACTATATATGAATCTTTAGAGGCTCAAATCCATTCTATTTGTTATTATAATCATGTAAAAAAGACTTGATTTCACCTTTCATTTTCAGGGTCCTGATACTTTCAACTTTCGGTTTAAAGGACAATATATCACGTCCTAGAGAAACGGCCGATATAGTATCCCCCTTTGATAGATACAACTTAAACAACCTGTATCTAGGGGCAATTCTCGAAGGTATCATATCAACAGCCTTACGGTAAAACCACTCCGATTTATCAAGATTTCCTTTCTCCATATTCTCATCCCCTAACAGACAATATATTTCACTGTCCGGACACAAGAATGACGTTCTGTACAATATATCACTTCTCATGGAATCCGGAACCGTTTCCATTTGTGAATACATATACATTATTTCAGGATTGTATTGGAAATAGAGAAGAAGTTCCGGATTATACCATGCTTTCTTATACAATCCATAAAAATGGACGGACAAAGAGGAAAGAATAGTCAACATGATGAAAAAGGATATTTTATGTATTAGTTGCGGTATTCTGATAAAGAAAACAGGCCGAAATTCCAAAGAGCCAGCCAGAAAGGCAAACAAAGCCAGCATCAAAACTATATCAAACGGATATGAGAACAATGAGAATACAATAAATGCCCAAAAGGATACAAGCAGACTTTCCGATTGGCAGTCTGACGGACGTACCCTAAAACTCTCTATTATAATCCATATAAACAAAGCCATTCCAGGCAAACCGTGTTCTGCTCCGATATGCAGAATCTCATTATACGGATAAGCCACATTGTCCGCAAGCATGATAAAAGAAGATTGTGGATGAGTGGCAAAAAAATCTGCCTGGTAAAGCATATAATTAGCAGTCCATCCACCAGCTCCCCATCCCAAGATAGGGTTATCTGATATAAGTCGGAGAGTATTCAGCCACACTAACAGACGTCCGTCGGCAGAACCCGGTTTCAGACAATAAAGGATGACACCGATAGAACTTAAAATCGTTAAAGCCGAAAGGCACCCAATCACTACCGTTTTCACGCGGTTCTCTTGAATAAGAGATACTATCTTTCTGATGAAAATGACCATAATCCCTGTGAAAGCCGCCAACAGACCTGAACGCGAGCCTGACACAATAACGCCATACATAAATAATACGCCAATTAAAAGCAATACAAGTGTACGAATATCATTTTTTCTTTTTCTCCTGTAAATCACATTGACCACTCCGGCACATAATATTCCAAGAAAACCGCCTAATGGTCCCGGATTTCCAAAAGTACCAGTGATATCAAACCAACCATGATTGCTGGAAGTCCAGTGCAATTTTTGCAGAAAAACTATTATTACTTCGCATACCCCCCAGCATAATATAGAGAAAGAAGCATACTTCCTTACATATACAGAAGAGGAGCGGGTAAGGAAGTATACCAACCCTACCAGCAAGTATTGCCATAAGGATGACATATCAACCGGAACGTACCTATGTACGAAAATCATAACAACAAGTATGCCCAGTAAGATATCTTGAATGCGAATAATTAGCATTGTAGTCCTTTTTTATTACTTAAGAAACAGATTTTTTATGAAAAGAGCTATTCAACTCTAGTCATTATTATATCAGTAGGTACGGAAAAACCAATGAGATGAACTTCCTCCGCATCCTCATCACCTTCAATTCTAATCCATATACCCAAATTTTCATCCATAATCCATTTTATCTTGCCTTTTGATATGTATTCTATCCTTACACCAGGTATTCCATTACCATCAAAATGTTTCTTACGCTGGTCATAAAAAGTAACACCTATAGATTTAGAGTGGTAAGAAAAGTAAGAGGCAGTAATATAAATATTCTGTTCAGGACATTTTATGCCGTCAACACGATGGGTGTTTATCTTAAGATAGTCATCAGAATATTGCCCTTTTACGCTGACTGAATAACCACCCAATATATTTACAGTTCCTCCTTTATATAAAGTTTCTCCTTTGACTAATTTTATAGTGAAGGTAGTATCACCTTTCTCGCCTCTCCATGTTCCTATGTAATCGTCAACGGAGACCTGTGCGTTAATACTAACGCAAGCACATAAAACAAATAAAAACAATAATAGTTTTCTCATAAACCATAAATATTAATTGTTAACAGTAAATATCTCCTCGTCCGTGAAGAAACAGGCACTCACATTCATGTGAATTTCAATCTTTTCCATTCAGACTGGAAATTGAACAATCTGCAGTAAAAAGGAAGACGGAAGGTTTTCACCTTAGGAAACAAGTATTTCATAAGAAAGCACTATTCAACTCTGGTCATTATTATATCAGTAGGTACGGAAAAACCAATAGGATGAACTTCCTCTGCATCCTCATCACCTTCTATTCTAAGCCATATACCAAAATTTTCATCCATAATCCATTTTATCTTGCCTTTTGATATGTATTCTATCCTTACACCAGGTATTCCATTACCATCAAAATGTTTCTTACGCTGGTCATAAAAAGTAACACCTATAGATTTAGGGTGGTAAGAAAAGTAAGAGGCAGTAATATAAATATTTTGTTCAGGACATTTTACGCCGTCAACACGATGAGTGTTTATCTTAAGATAGTCATCAGAATATTGCCCTTTTACACTGACTGAATAACCACCCAATATTTTTACAGTTCTTCCTTTATGTAAAGTTTCCCCTTTGACTAATTTTATAGTGAAAGTGGTATCACCTTTCTCACCTCTCCATCTTCCTATGTAATCGTCAACGGAGACCTGTGCGTTAATACTAACGCAAGCACATAAAACAAATAAAAACAAAAACAACTTCTTCATAAATAATAAGCATTAATATTAAACAAAAATTTTATACTCTTAAGGCACTTTCCACCCTTCCCATTGGTTTGTACTTTGATTATATGAGTTAAATATCAATTCCAATCCTGATTTATGGTCATCCAAAAAATCAGAAAAAGCAGAGACTATTGTTTCCACACTACCTATCTTTTTAGAGAATTCATCAAGGTCTTCTTTTATCTTATCGTATGAAAAAGATTCCGCAAAAGCCTTAAAATCTTCTTCTGAAATTATAATAAAGGTCGTACACCCGAATTCTGATATTACACCATACGAAAAATTATCAACATCAAGATAACCACCGGTGTACCTTGAAGTCAGAAGCCTTAAGTCTGCCGCTGATGGGATTGGAGCACCCGTAGGATGTGAATGATACCATTCTGTGATACCTTTTTCTATTTTACGCCAATCATATTTTACCTGAGTGCTTTCCTGGTTGCTCGGACCATAAATATTTTTAGCTGTACGTATCCATCCATTCTCCTTGCGATTTGTTTTTTGATAAAAACTGTCAAATATCTCTTTGACTTTAGTCTTTAACCTTTCATCCGCATTCAACTTCTCAATTTTGACACTAAGTTCTTTATTTTTCTCATCCCCTTCTTTTTCCGGAGTAGAATACCCCCCTTCAGGTAATCCCGATTCAGACTCAGGCTGTGGGTCAACGTTTCCATCAGGACGTGTACTTGCCATCCATTCCTCATTGGTCATGCCATCGGCACCTGCACCATTCCACGGTACTTCTGGCGTAATTATGACTTCGTCCAGCCAGCCAGCATCATAATCATAACCATAATTGTACTCACCTCGACTAAGTACCTTTCTCTTTTTCTGCAATGAAAGTATGCAGAGTTGCTCCCTTGCAGACTCTATCCTGCTATTAAAGTCCTCATTATCCTTAGACTCAAGCAAAAATACACCTTTAACCTTCCGTCCATTATTATATGTATCGACTCTAGCTGTAACACCGGTGTATGGTCTTGAATATATAGCGATACCAGAAAAACCGCCTTTGTCTCCTCGGGTGATGAACAGATCTGGGATACGTTCTCCTTTTTCCAATTCATAGGACTTGACAGGAATAAGAGACAATATATATTGTGACATCCTACCATCCTTTAAATTCTTCAGTATTACCAGTTTCTGATATACTTTGACCTTACCTGCTGTTATAGTTCCAAAATGTTCTTCAGAGATAATGGCCTGATAAGAATTCGTCTCATTTATGGGGAGATCGTAACAAGCCAAGCCATTCATAACCGATGGTACCGCTGCATTCCACAAAGGTACGAAGTCTCCGGGACTTAAAGGCAGGTTTTCGTCAATACCGTTGCTTCTTGACAATTGGTTTTCGCTTCTCTCACGAAAATAGGCTTTCGCCTCCTCCAATGAAAAAGTTTCAAGTTCATGCTGTTGTGACGTGGAAAAGAAGTCTTCATCAACGCAAGAATAAGAAAAACACACCAAAACAGCCAAAACTATAATGGATAAATAGTATGTTCTTTTCATGATTAGATTGTTAAGTATTTATATGTTAAAAGGTTAATAAATTACATCAGTAAGGCTAGATTAGCATATAAAATATAATAATACTTCTTGCATTTATAATTATCATTAGTAAACATATAAATATTTAATAACTTCTTAAAATATGAAGTAATATTTGTTATAACAATTAAATTTAATTATAACAACAACAAAGATATACAAGTAATCAATCACTTATAAAGTATTAGATTTTAATATCTTTTAATCAATGTAAAATTCTCAACCTAAAAATATTTCTTTAAATAAAAAAAGCAGCAGAAAAACTTAATACATTCTGCAATTTTTAGATATATGCCAGTCATAATAAATGCAGCCAATTTAATAAAAGGACTTAAATCTTACTGCCTAACTGAAAAAAGATTCATTTTCTATAATCCGTAAACTAGTGTAAGGGATTCAAAGCCTTGTCCATTTCTACTTGATTTAATTCCATAAGGCTACCACTCAGAAATCCAAAAAAATCAATGAATGATTGCCCGTTATTTTGAACTGCAATTTCTGACAGCTTTCATTGCATTTGAAAAAGAAAGATTTATCTTGAAGGACAAGCAATAGCGAATAGCCTTAATTGGCATTTCCTTGTTTGTGAAGAAACAGGTACCCACATTCATGTGAATTTCAATCTTTTCCATTCAGACTGGAAATTGAACAATCTGCAGTAAAAGGAAGACGGAAGGTTCTCACCTTAGGAAACAAGTATTTCATAAGAAAGCACTATTCAATTCTAGTCATTATTATATCTGTAGGTACGGAGAAACCTATGGGTTGAACTTCCTCCGCATCCTCATCACCTTCTATTATAATCCATATACCAAGATTCTCATTCAAAGTCCAGCGTATCTTATTTTTGGATATATAATCTATTCTACCACCTGGCATACCATTCCCATCAAAATGTTTCTTACGCTGGTCATAAAAAATAAGACCTATAGATTCAGGGCTGTAAGAAAAGTAAGAGGATGTAATATAAATATTCTGTTCAGGACATTTTATGCCATCAACACGATGAGTGTTTATCTTAAGATAGTCATCAGAATATTGCCCTTTTACACTTACTGAATATCCACCCAATATACTTACAGTATATCCTTTATATAAAGTTTCCCATTTAACTAACTTTATAGTGAAGGTGGTATCCCCTTTCTCGCCTCTCCATGTTCCTATGTAATCGTCAACAGAAATTTGCGCGTTAATACTAACGCAAGCACATAAAACAATGAAGTGATTTAAACTTTTCTTTTCCTTGCACATTTTCTCAATAGCATAACGGAAAAAGCGATGTAGTTCCATGATTCCCAGTTTCTGAGCGTTGTATCAAATCGATTCAAAATAGTTCTGAAAC
>NZ_JABSOE010000110.1 GCF_013618865.1 Phocaeicola faecicola | reverse complement strand
CTATCGCAATTTGGCCCAGCCCCTAAGGTAACTGATTCAAATATGCGACAAGCATTTTTTGAAAACAAATATTGTAAATCAAATAATTAACGAGTCTTTTTACAATTATTAAGAGACACTAGTGATATTATATAATTAATACAAACAGCTTTTTCCCCTCATCCTACCTCAAATCCACTTTATAGATACATATAGCCTATTTTTTAATGGGTACAACATTTAAGGTGAAAAATAAGCTTTATAACCCCAATCCTAAAAAAGTTGTACGAGATACCATACCCCAATTTTATACCCCCTCTCACCAAGCAAAAGAAAAACGGAAATTGGCAGACACCTACCCACGCCCAGATTCATTATAAATTTTACTATTCACCTCACATCATTGATAGACTTTATAGGATGATACACAAATACATGGATAATATAAATAGCCTAATCGTATCACACCTATAAATGTACCAAGAGTATTTGTAATCGTACCAAGAGGGAATCGAAGCAATTCATTGCTTCATGGGCGATTCATTGCTCTGGAGTTAATTCAATCAATAATCATTTAAACAATTTATCATTATGAGAAATTTAATTATTATGCCAGCTATGGCACAGAATCGTGAGAGAATGAATTTGGGTGAATATGCAGAAGAAGCTACCATTATTATGGACGAGCCAGTAAAGCCAACAAATCATTTTATCGAAGCCAACACACAGGAGGTAACATTGAATCATTTGAAAAATGATTGCATTACACCAGTATTCTCTAAAGACAATGAACTTACAATCAACCATGCTCAGTTTGTGGAAACAATACAGGATGCAGCACAATCTTTCTTCAGTGGTGAAAAGGTGGAACAAGCCACTATCAGAACAAGCCACATTATTAAGGGAAGAATCCCAGAAGCTATCCATAAACCAGCCAATCAACTGTTGGAATCTGACAAGACTATCTATTATGAAAGAGCAGCATTCAGCATTGATATTCCTACTATCTATGAAACAGTAGGTGGAAATAAGTTGAATCTTTCTATCGTAGGAGTAAGAGCTTATAATCAGATGAATCTATATTCAAAGAAAGTTCCAGAGTTGTTCCGTCTTGCGATTGGATTCAAAAACCAAGTTTGCTGCAATATGTGCATCTTTACAGATGGTTACAAGGATGATTTAAGGGCAAGCAACACCACAGAACTTTATCGTGCAGCATTGGAGCTGTTTCACAACTACAATCCTGCAAAGCATCTTTATCTGATGCAGCAGCTAGGCAACACTTCCATGAGTGAACACCAGTTCTGCCAGATAATAGGTAGAATGAGACTTTATCAATGCTTGCCAACAGGCTACCAGAAAGCATTGCCCAGAATGTTGCTTACTGATACACAGATAAACAGTGTAGCTAAAGCATACAGCCATGATGAAAACTTTGGAAGCTTTGGAAATGAGCTTAATATGTGGAAATTTTATAATTTATTGACTGGAGCTAACAAAGTTCATTCATACATCGACGCATTCTTAGACCGTTCTCTTAATGCTACAGAAATGGCTTTGGGAATCAATGCGGCTTTACATGGTGATGAAAGATATAAATGGTTCATTGATTAAATGAACTTTATTGATTGAGAGAGAAAAGGGCATTCTTAATGAGTGTCCTTTTCTTAAATATCCAATAATTAACCGTTTATATTTGTAAGTACGCAAATAAGTACATATCTTTGTACTATAACAAAGGAGGATTTATGAGAACAGCCAATTACACAGATTTAAGAGCCAACTTGAAAAGCTACATTGATGCAGTCATTGACGATTATGATACTGTAGTTGTCAATCGTGGGAATGGCAAAGGAGTAGTAATGATTTCTTTGGATGAATACAATTCTCTAAAGGAAACGGAATACATTATGTCGTCACCCGATACAATGGAAGCAATACATAAAGGTGAAGAGGATATTAAGAACGGTAATTCTATATCCCAAAAGGAAGGTGAAAGCATAGAGGACTTCTTAAAACGTGTAGCATGTACAGAATAACATTATCAGAACAGGCTAGAAAAGAATACCTATACTTTGCCCAAAGCGGTAACAAAGCAATATTGAATAAAATCAAAAACTTATTGGAAGATATTGCCGTACATCCATACACAGGAATAGGAAAACCAGAACCGCTTAAATATGAACTGGCAGGAAAATGGTCAAGAAGAATCAATGCAGAGCATAGAATTGTTTACTCCGTGCATGATGATATAATAGAGGTTTACATATTCTCTATGAGATACCATTATTCCAAGAAATAACAAACCGTCACATATTACTAATATTGAAGAAAGGACAGCTATTAAGTTAGTTGTCCTTTTTTCATTTCTACTAACCATTAAACATTACATATTATGAATATAGATTATAAGGTAGGAGAAGTCAAGCTTTCCTACAAACCCAAATTCAAGAATCAGCAAAAAGTAACCTGTTCAGAGGATGCTTATAAATATATGCTTTCCACATATAAGAAAGGAACTATATGCTACAAGGAATATTTCAAAGTCCTGTTCCTAAATCAAGCCAACCAGATTTTAGGATATACTCTAATTTCAGAGGGAGGACTAACAGAAACAACAGCAGATGTTAGACTTATATTCCAAGCTGCATTACTTACTAATTCTGTAGCTTTAATTCTGGCACATAATCATCCAAGTGGAAATTTAAAGCCAAGTCCAGAAGATATAAGACTTACTAAACAGGTAAGGGAAGCATCAAATTTTATGAGGATAAAAATCTTAGACCATATCATCCTTTCAGATACGGAATACTACAGTTTTGCAGATGAAGGAATGCTGTAGCATAAACAAGGGCACTCAATATTTTAGTTGGGTGTCCTTACTTTATAATATTCACTTTGATAATTAGTGAATGTTCCCTTATAAATCAATGAGTTAGTAAATCCAACTCAAAATTAATATTCACTTTTATTCATTTACTTATAAAACAGAACATTATGTCACTTAAATATTCAAGCACAACAGCAGACTATCTTGTTTGGTCAGATGCAATGAATCTTATTAGGAAACTGGCAAAAGATGATAATTATAAAATATCACTTCTTATAGCTTTAGGTTGTTTCACAGGATTAAGAATTTCTGATATTCTGGCTTTAAGATGGAAGCAGATAATAGATACAGACGAATTTACTGTAATTGAGAAAAAGACAGGTAAGGTAAGAACCATAAGACTGAATCCCCAGCTACAGGAACATATCAGAGAATGTTACGAACATATAAAGCCAGTTGGAATAAATGCACCTATCTTAATAAGTCAGAAAGGTACAGTCTTTTCAGTCCAGAGAATTAATATCATTCTTAAAGAGATTAAGAAGAAGTACAGGCTAAAGATTAAGAAATTTTCTTGCCATTCACTTAGAAAGACTTTTGGCAGACAGGTTTATAATATGAACAGCGACAATTCAGAGCTTGCTTTAGTAAAGCTGATGGAACTTTTCAATCATAGTTCTGTTGCCATTACTAAAAGATACTTGGGATTAAGACAGGAAGAAATCTTGCAGACTTATGAATCATTGAGTTTCTAAATAACAGGTAGGACAAATAAAGAACAAGGTTAGCTTTATATACCCCAATCAAAGTTTGTCCTACCTAAATTTTAAACTCCAGATATACCTAAAGTCCGATTATTTGTGTTTGGCATTTCAGCCTTATAGTAATAGGTCAAATCCATAAGTTTTTAGACTTTAAAGCCAACTTAACTCTTATAATCCATACTGGAGATAACTGTTTGTAAATAGCCAAAGATATGTTGGGATAAAGACGAATAATGTTTGATAGCAGAAGATTTACTATTTATCCCTACATCGTATAGAATTATTTAAAACCTTTCGCTAACTTTGCAACAATTTCAGTGAGTTATAGTGTTAGCAAGCTGAAAGGACATAATTAACGAAAGGTGTTATTGAAATTATCTTCTGTTTCTTAGATTCTCGCAAAATTTAAAAACGGTACGAAGATGATAGCAATAGCACCCACACTTGATATATACCTACCTTATGTTTGTAAGGTTTCTATATACCGTTTGGTGTGGGGCTATTGTTTTATCCGTACCAAAAGGCAATGCGAGAAGCCCAAGAAACAGGATAAGGCAAATATAGCTTCCACACCTTATTTATTTATAGCTTATTCAAGGGAGCAGGTAGGCATAATCTCAAGAAACGATGAAACATCTTCTTTATGGATTAATTATTCTTAGTATGATGGCATGTACATCTAAAAAGGATAGTTACACACAAGAACAACTATATGAACAGGCTTCTTCCGGAGTAGTCTTGATTCAGAATACATATTATTATAAAATCACACTATCAGATAATGGATTCTATTCAACCAATTATGTCTTTTCTAAATTACAAGATGGGAAATTAAAAAACATATCCCACACTATATCCAATAATTTTAATGAAGTAAATGATACGATTAAAAGTACAATATTTGGTACTGGATTCATCATATCTCCAAGAGGAACGATTGTTACTAACAGTCACGTTATCAATCCTACTACTGACAAAACTCTTATCTATCAAGCATTGATTAGATATTTAAAAGAGCAGATTGATTATTGTAATCAACAACTTGAAGAAACAAGAAAACGTTTAGAAATATTTGAAAAAGAAATTAGAGATAATAAAAGACTCGATTCACAAGGTTATGCTATGATGATGGATGGAATTCAATCCAGCAGGAAATGGATAGACACATTTACCCAATATAGAAACAACCGCATAAAAGACTTAAGTTTAAGTAACTTTGATGTTGAACTTTGTTCTGAAATCAAAATAGCATATAACGGAAGCCATATAACATCAAGTAATGATTTAATAGATTGTTTCGTAGTAAAAGATGTTCCCAACTATGATTTAGGAATTATCCAGATAGCTGATGGTAGCAATTTTTGGAATGTTTGCAGATTAGAAGAAACTCCTAAATGGTCTTATGACCAAGCGGAAGCTGGTTGGAGTAACATTCAGAATGCTGGGATAATTAGTTGGTTCACTATACCACAAGATAAATACATCTTTAATCTTTATAATAATGAAATTCGTAGTGATGAAGAAATTAAACTATACATGATTGGTTTCAATCAAGGACCAACATTAGCATCAACTAATGATGGAATTAAGGCGCAAATTACTCAAGGTTATATCAGCCAAAATACTGATAGCATTAAGATAATGTACTCAATACCTGCCTTACAAGGTTCAAGTGGCAGCCCTGTTGTTAATCAATATGGAGAATTAGTAGCAATAAATTTTGCTGGCATTAATGGTACACAAAGTTTTAATTATGGAATAAGAGTTGAAAGATTAAGAGAAATTGTAAACGACCAGTCTGTTAAAGATAAAATGAAAGTTCGTCAATCAAATAACAAACATGTAAATAACGATTCTATTAATTCGATAGAATCCATAAACAATTAAAAAATGAAAATAATAGGATTATTGACAAGTTTATTATTGGTTGCATTAAGCATTGGATTTAGTTCATGCAATAACCAAGTCAAAAGCTCTGATTTAGAAGATAGAGTGGAAAACGGGAAATATATAGTATATAAAAAAGGTGAAAACAGTCCATTCACAGGCGTTTCTATACCAACTGGAAATCCTAATATGAAAGTTTTTTATGAATCTGGGATTGTCGTAAAGAAAGAACATGTAACAGATAATGGCTATAAATGCGTTACGATTTACGATGAAGATGGAATAACTAAACAAAATAATCAGACATATTATGATGATAATGGAAACATTTGCACACAAAAGGACTTTTTGAAGAACCTATATAAATAATTAGATTTTTAAAGTACATGGATATATTTTCAGTTTTCACAGCAGGCTTTTTTATTGGAGGATTTATTATAATTGAAGTGATTTAAACTTATGTATATCAATTAAAATGTTGTCAAACAGCGTACAAATAGAATTATTCATTATATTATGGGTGACCAAACTCATTCATAATAAACAACCTATGTACGCTGTATTGGA
>NZ_JABSOE010000011.1 GCF_013618865.1 Phocaeicola faecicola | reverse complement strand
ATCTGTTCAATGATACGGTGAACAACCCGGACCGGATCGTTCTGGGGAATAAAATCGCCTAAACACGGAGGTAAAAGCAGATTATCGTTGGATGTGTAATTTTTAAACATTATCTTTGGGATATCTTGACTTGATTCCCTAAGATACAAAAAATTAGGGAGACGGGCAAGTTCTGACTTCGCGAAGTTAGGACTTGCCCGATTTTTTTTGCAGACACAAAAAAGGCCATCTCATTTTGAGACAGCCTCTTATATTTTTCAGTAATCTTTCCAACGCCTGACAAAAGACATCGGAAAGAACTTATTGTCACAATCAGCGTACCGGAATCTTATCAATACGAGCCTGATGACGACCACCTTCGAACTCAGTATTGAAGAATTCTTCCATAATCTTCGCTGCAGTATCCGTATCAATGTAACGGCCCGGCATGACCAATACATTGGCATCGTTGTGCAGACGAGTCATATGTGCGATTTCCGGAATCCAGCAAAGTGCAGCACGAATACCCTGGTGCTTGTTGAGGGTCATGCTGATACCCTCGCCACTGCCACAGATACCGATACCCGGATAGCATTCTCCAGCCTCAACTGCCAATGCCAGCGGATGAGCGAAATCAGGATAGTCACAACTTTCAGTGCTGTATGTACCAAAATCCTTGTACTCCCAGCCTTTCTGTTCCAGCCAGGTCTTCACAAATTCTTTCAATTCAAACCCTGCGTGGTCTGAAGCCAATCCGATAACTCCCATTACAACATTGCTTTTACTTGGTTATACACATTTTCTGCAGTAAAGCCCAATTTCTGGTCGAGCACCTTGTACGGAGCCGAGTAACCGAATGATTCCAGTCCCCAGATCTTTCCGTTGCTGCCTACCAGTCCCTGCAGATTCACCGGCAGACCGGCAGTCAGACCAAATACCTTGGCTCCTGTAGGGATGATGCTTTCCTGATATTCCTTGCTCTGTGTGCGGAACAGTCCTTCAGAAGGAACTGAAACGACCCGCAGTTTGATACCTTCCTTGCGCAGCAGTTCTGCTCCGGCAACCAGTGTAGAAACTTCAGAACCTGAAGCCACCAGGATGACATCCGGATTTTCATCAGAACCGGCTACAATATAAGCACCCTTAGCTGTTTCAGCATAAGCAGTACCTTCCGGCAGATTATCCACATTCTGACGAGAGAAAATCAGTCCGGTAGGTGTAGCCATGTTTTCCATAGCCAGTTTCCAAGCCTGAGTAGCCTCGTTCACATCAGCCGGACGCAATACCTGCATTGAGTTGTTGCCCTTGTGGTTCTTCAGTTTTTCCATCAGACGGATCTGTGCTTCCTGTTCTACCGGTTCATGAGTAGGACCGTCTTCACCCACACGGAATGCATCGTGTGTCCAGATGAACTTCACAGGCAATTCCATCAGGGCAGCCATACGGATAGCCGGTTTCATATAGTCAGAGAATACAAAGAAAGTACCGCACGCAGCCAGTACACCGCCATGCAATGCCATACCGATGCAGCAGCAAGCCATAGTGAGTTCGGCAACACCAGCCTGCAGGAAGGCACCGCTGAAATCACCTTTCTTGAAGGCATGAGTCTTGTTCAAGAAACCGTCGGTCTTGTCCGAGTTAGACAAGTCGGCAGACGATACAATCATGTTCTCTACATTTTCTGCCAATACGCCCAATACCTTGGCTGAAGCCGCACGGGTAGGACCACCGGCCTTCTGTTCAATGGCATCCCAGTTAATCTGAGGAAGCTCATTGTTGAACCAGCGGGTCATTTTCTCAGCCAGTTCCGGATGAGCCTTGCTCCATGCTTCCTTGGCAGCGTATCTTTCAGCAACAATCGCTTTCAGTTCTTCACGACGTTTTGCATACAGTTCAGCCACTTCAGGGAAGATTACAAACGGATTTTCCAGGTCACCGCCCAGGTTCTTCATGGTGTTGACATAAGCGTCACCTCCCAGCGGTGCTCCGTGTGTACCACAGTCGTGTTCGTAGCTGGTATTGTCAGCACGGCGGGCACCCTTACCCATTACGGTCTTACCGATAATCAATGTCGGCTGTCCGGTAACGGCCTTTGCAGCGTGCAGTGCCTCACGGATTTCTTCCGGATCATTTCCGTTGATGGAAAAGACCTTCCAGCCCCATGCCTCATACTTCTTGGCAACGTCTTCTGTACTTACCTCGTTACATTCGGTAGAAAGCTGGATTTCATTAGAGTCATAGAACATGATCAGGTTGTCCAGTCCCAGATGTCCGGCAATACGTCCGGCTCCCTGAGAGATTTCTTCCTGAATACCTCCGTCTGAAATATATGCATAAATAGTCTGGTTCATTACATCGCCCAGACGTGCTTTCAAAAACTTAGCAGCAATGGCGGCACCTACGGCAAAAGTATGTCCCTGTCCCAGCGGACCGGATGTATTTTCAATACCGCGCATGATGTCAACTTCTGGATGTCCCGGAGTCGGGCTTCCCCACTGACGGAACTGAGCCAGCTCTTCCATTGTAAACTTGCCAGCCATAGCCAATACTGCATAAAGCATCGGTGACATGTGTCCCGGATCAAGGAAAAAACGGTCACGACCTTCCCACTTCGGGTTTTCCGGGTCATAAACCATAAATTCCGAAAATAGAACGTTTACAAAGTCTGCACCCCCCATCGCACCTCCTGGATGTCCGGATTTTGCTTTTTCTACCATCGAAGCAGCCAAAATACGAATATTGTCGGCCGCACGATTCATTAATTCATTGCTATTTTTCATCATTGGAAATGTTAGTTTCTGCAAAGATACAAATATTATTGAATATGAAATATATCTAAATCAGTAAAAATGGCATTTCTATATTGCAAAAGCGAGGTTTTTACAGATTCCTCCCCTTTGCTGCTTTCCTTCTGTCATTTTCGGGTATTGTCTGCTTCATTTTTCCGGCAATGTTACCGGAAGGTCAGCAGGCGATTCGACATGAAATTGACTCCTCCGTACACAAACAGCCCCAGGAACTGGGCAAGGTATTCATTGCATCCGAGCAGTTCGACAAGCGTAAGGAGAAACAGGAACTGAGCACCGTAAGCTGCTGTAAATGCCAGACAGAACCACAGGATCTGACGCCAGAGCGAATTCCGGCGGGCTACAGGATCGAGCGGAAAAATCCAGTATTTGCACCAAATGAAATTATGGATTTGAGCGATTGTATATGCCGTTACATTTGCCGTCAGGTAATCTTCCCCGAACACATGCATCATCAGACCGACTACCAGGGCGGTAATCAGTGCATTCAGGGTTCCAACTATGGCAAAACGAAGTATTCGGGAAGATTCTTTCATCTGTCTACGGTTTCAGTAAAATATTTGTACAAAAGAACAAGGCCATGTCAAAAAGCAACGGTATTTCCTGACATAGCCCTGTTATTCTTAATTCAAGATGTCTGCTTCAGACAAATTGATTATTCCTTAATGTCTACAATCAAATTCAACTCATCCAGCTGTTTCTGATCCAGACGGCCCGGTGCATCCAGCATGACATCGCGTCCGGAGTTGTTCTTCGGGAATGCGATGCAGTCGCGGATTGAATCAAGCCCTGCAAACAGAGACACCCAGCGGTCGAGTCCGTATGCCAGACCTCCGTGAGGGGGTGCACCGAACTTGAAGGCGTTCATCAGGAAGCCAAACTGTTCCTGTGCCTTTTCCGGAGTGAATCCCAGAATTTCGAACATCTTTGCCTGCAGTTGAGAATCGTGGATACGGATAGAACCTCCACCCACTTCTACTCCATTGATGACCATGTCGTATGCATCGGCACGGACAGCAGCCGGATCGGTATCCAGCAATGGAATGTCTTCGTCTTTCGGATGAGTAAACGGATGGTGCATAGCCATCAGACGGCCTTCTTCTTCGCTCCACTCGAACATCGGGAAGTCAACTACCCACAGGCAGGCAAACTGGTTCTTGTCGCGCAAGCCCAACTGATTACCCATTTCCAGACGGAGTTCACACAACTGCTTGCGTGTCTTCATCACGTCGTCACCGCTCAGAATCAGGATCAGGTCACCCGGTTTTGCACCGAAGGCTTCCTTCATCTGCTGCAGTACTTCCTGAGAATAGAATTTGTCAACGCTTGACTTCACGTTGCCGTCGGCTTCCACACGTGCGTATACCAGTCCTTTCGCACCGATCTGAGGACGTTTAACGAAGTCAGTCAGCTGGTCGAGCTGCTTACGGGTGTAAGTTGCCGCACCTTCGGCACAGATACCACCGATGTAAGCGGCATTATCGAATACAGAGAAGCCGTATCCCTTCAGAATATCCATCAGTTCCACGAACTTCATTCCGAAACGCAAGTCCGGTTTGTCGCTACCGTAATATTTCATGGCATCCGCCCACGGCATACGGAGGAACGGTTCAGTCAGTTCCACACCACGCAGTTCCTTGAACAAATGCTTGGCCATACCTTCGAACATCTGGATGATGTCTTCCTGTTCTACGAAACTCATCTCGCAGTCAATCTGAGTAAACTCAGGCTGACGGTCGGCACGAAGGTCTTCGTCACGGAAGCATTTTACAATCTGGAAATAACGGTCGAAACCAGAAACCATCAGCAGCTGCTTCAATGTCTGCGGAGACTGTGGCAGTGCATAGAACTGTCCCGGGTTCATACGAGAAGGAACCACGAAGTCGCGCGCACCTTCCGGAGTAGAACCGATCAGCATCGGAGTCTCCACTTCGAGGAATCCTTTGCTGTCGAGGTAACGGCGTACCTCCATCGTCATACGGTGACGAAGTTCCAGATTCTTGCGGACAGCCGTACGGCGCAGGTCGAGGTAACGGTATTTCATACGCAGGTCATCTCCACCATCGGTATTGTCCTCGATAGTGAACGGAGGAGTCAGCGCAGTATTCAGGATATTCAGTTCCGATACGATGATTTCAATTTCTCCGGTAGGAATATTATTGTTTTTGCTGGAGCGTTCGCTTACCGTACCTTTCACCTGAATCACGAATTCACGTCCCAGATGATTGGCACGTTCACAAAGTTCTGCATTGTTCTCAGTGTTGAATACCAACTGAGTGATACCATAACGGTCGCGGAGGTCAACGAAGGTCATTCCTCCCATTTTACGTGTACGCTGTACCCATCCGGACAGTGTCACGTTCTTGCCAGCATCGGCGAGTCTCAATTCGCCACAAGTATGACTTCTGAACATGTTATTATTATTTATTGAGTTCTAGTTTCTATATTTCAATCAGGAAGGACAGAACCCTGCCGTTTCCTGTCGGACTTACAAATTCCGGACAAAGGTAGCACTTGTTTTTGACTTATGCAATAAAATAAGAAGCACAAAGCCTATGGAAGGTCCATAAATCACGACAAAAAGACAACAAGCGGTCAAAGACTGGCCGATGAGCCCAAGATAGCACTCTGGGCCAGGTACTCGGGTACCGGAGCGTAAATGTACAGTACGCTGCCTCCCTTGATGGCATCGATGATGGGGCGTGACAGCTTCTCGGGTACGGCCGGACAGCCCAGGCTACGGCCAAGACGTCCTCCGTTACGGGCTACGGAAGGGTTGGCATATGCGGCCCCGTGCACTACAATGGCACGTTCCCTGGCGCGGTCGTTTACTCCCTTTTCCAGTCCGTTCAATATCAGCGAATAACCATTCTTCCCCTGATAGGTCGATTCGGTCAGGTAAAAGCCCAGAGAACTTTTATACGAACCGTTCTCATTGGAAAAGGACGTAGCATAGTTGCCCCCGCTGTTCCGTCCGTGGGCAACGACAGAAGTATAAAGTATCTTGCGCTGTTTCATGTCGAACACATAAAGCCGCGGTTCGGTAGAAGGCTTTGAAAAATCAATCAGTGTCAGGATATCCCTGCGTCGCTGCTGAATCTTACGGTATCCCTGCACGGCCTGAGAGAAAGGCACATAACTCACCTTCCCCTCCAGTGCCATTTCCTGATAAAGCACCTCCGGAGAGTCTGCCAAGGCATCGGGACTGACTTTTCCGAGCGGACAGGCAGCTTCACCGACCAGGGTATCGAATGAATGAAAGAAAAGCAATAAGACAACCAATGATATGCGTAATACAAACATGCTTATTTTTTCTGATTAATGGTGTAACATAAAAAATCAATCTCCCGATATCCGGAACGCATTATTCCTCTTCGCCTTCCTTAGGCGGAATCGTCGAGGCATTACCGTCACGTACGGCCATATAATGCGGCGACATGATTTCCACACCGGCCTCATTGAAGCGGTCCTGGATATTCTGATGAAGGTCTGAATAAATCTCGGCCAGACGGTCGGCATCCTTGATATAGGCATTCACCTGATACACCGGATACCAGTCGCTCAGGGAAGTGGAAAGGACAAACGGACGCGGATCATCCACTACCCCGGGAGTATTCAGCGCAGCCTCCACCAGAAGTTTGTTGACGGTCCGCCAGGGTACATCGTATCCGATACTCACCTCCGAATGGATAATCAGGCCATACTCACGGGCCGACTGACTGAAGTTCACGGTATGCGATGACATCACAAATGAATTAGGAATAGTCACCACCTCATTTTTGGGGGTGCGGATACGGGTTACCAGCGGAGTCTTCTCCACCACATTTCCCGTAGTATCGTTCAGTTTGATGCAGTCGCCGATCTTGAAAGGACGCATGTAAGTGATTACCAGCCCGGCAATGATATTGCCGATTACCGTACTCGATCCCAGTGAGACAATCAGACCCACAAAGACCGAAATCCCCTGGAACACGCCCGAATTAGAACCCGGCAGGTAAGGATAAATCATGGCCAGCATGAAGGCATACAGCAGGAAACGGATGATGTGGTAAGTCGGGATGGCCCAGTCGGGATAGAACCCTCTCAGTTTCAAGTGTTCTGACTGTACCTCGTCTGCCAGGTAACGGAACAGGCGGACCAGGTATTTGACAGCCATATAGATAATGAAGATAGTAAACAGGTTAGGGATATAATCCACCACTCCGATAAAAATGCTCTTCACCGGATTCCAGATATACGAGAACAACTGATATGCCAGATCCTTGGTCTGAGGGAAAATGGAGAACAGCAGCGGTACGGTAAGCAACAGCTGCAGGAACATGATGACATAACGGACCAGACTGGCCAGGAAGACCAGCAGTTTCACCTGTTTCAAGGTATCGAGCAATTCATAATCCTGAATCGAGAAGGGCTTCAGCCGCGTATTTCTCAGGCGGACGATGCGCAGTTTCAGTTTGCGGAACAACCAGTTGGTAACCCGGAACAACAGATACTGCCCCACCAGCACCAGGATAAAGTACACAATCCGCTTGCCCAGCTGCAGCAGTCCGTGCGACTCTTTCATCTGGTGCAACTTCTCCATGATGACCAGACGCTTGTCTGCAGCCAACTGGTCGCGCGTACAGTTTTCCCATAAGCCGTCCATGTCGGTGAAAGAGACAAGCACCTTTCCCTTGTACATCACATCCGTCACGATGTCACTGCTTTCCACGTACACAGAGTCCGGCTGCAAGTTGAGCAGTTTTCCCAGTTCCGCAATATCAGCTGCCACATTCTCCGCGCGCTGCTGGGGCGTATGTCCTCCCCGCTTGGCATAAAAATAGAACAGGGTATCACCTTCTACCACCACCGGCACCCCTGTAACTTCTTGCCGTAAAGAATCGATACGCTGTTTCTGACCGGCTAATTTCAGGGAATCGGCCGCATACGCAGCCAGCTTTATCTGTTCAATCTCCATCCGGAGGTTCGCCTCATTCAGTTTAGCTGCTGCCAGCTCTTGTCGCACAGCCGCCAGCGACACAGAGTCCGAATCGGCCGTAACCGCTGCTGCCGAAGCCGGCAAACTGTCTTTTCCCAGGATATCAAGTACCTTCTCCACTACCTGAGCAGACAGTCCCGATACGGACAAGCCCAGCAGAAAAAGGAAGGATAAATAGAATTTCTTCATGTAACTATTGTGCTAAAAATTTTTCAAGCCGCAAAGTTACACATTTATTTAGAATCCATCAGCCGATAATTAGTTAAAATTTAGCCAATTACGATAATTAACGTTTTGCGCGTAGGGGCCCAGTCGTACACAAACTTGGCATGAGAAGTCGCATTCCGGACGCACATGTGAGAGCGGGGCACTGTTCCCAGCGACCAACTGTATTCAATCATTTGGGTAGCAGGCACATTCACCGGTACCCCGTGTATATAGGCACCGTTCGTGAAGCGGCTGGCATAGGGTGCATAGCCTCCTACATGCGAACCGCCGTCTTTCAGAAACACCATCTTCTCTTTTTTCTGCTGCAACAGAAACATACCCAGCGGTGTCTCCTGTGCATAAGGAGGACGATGCTGCCCGGTGGTTGCCGGATTCATGCTCCGTATCTTCCACTCCCCGTCACCGGCCCTTTCAAGAGTAGCAATGTGCTGGTCGGCACGGTCGACGATAATCACGTGATGAAACACCACATTAAAAGGCAGTTTGTTGACATAGCGGACCGGAATCATCCACTTGCCCGGAATCGCAACCGGATACACCTTGTAGAATCCGCCGTACTCGGCCGCAATCCGCACCAGCGTACCGTCTCTTCCGTAACGCTCGGGCATCAGTGTGTCGGACGGCAGGTACAGAGGAACCGACTGATAGCGTTCCACTCCCAAGGTATCCGAAACCCGCTTGTATTCGTTCCGTACGTAACGGCGCACTAGAGAAGCCTCCCCGTTCAGGTTCTTGTAATTCGAAAGCACGGCCCACTGCAAGGTCGTATCCTGCTGCATGTTCTCTATGAATGCCAGGCACTTCTTGATGGCCTTCCACTTGAAGCTTCTCACCGTATCCTTGTAGGGATATTCGTCCTTCAACGTATATCGGTCGTACAATAATTCCTTGGTCAGATGTATATCCGAAGCCTTCCAGATCTTGGTCTGACGTTCGGGCAACAGCAATTGCGAGACACCGTCCGGTGAATCAGGCCCCTGTAGCTGAACGGTTCCCACTTCCTCTCCGCTGTATTCGCAGGCTGTTCCAAATACCGCGGTCATCAGGCATAATATACAAATCAGTTTTTTCATCGTATCACACTTCGGCTCTTCGGCGCGAATCCAATCTAACAGGTTAATACATCAATTCATCCAGGTCCAGCGAAAGCCACATCCGACTGCCAACCTGTCCATGGTCTTTCTCCTGTTTCCCTGAGTATAAAGTTACTGAGTTTTATCATATGGCCACATTTTTTGCGCCATTTTTTTCTGTCAATCCGATGAATATGTAAGAAAAAAATGGTTGTAAGAAAGAAAAAACAGAAATCCCCCGACAGGGAACCGTAAAATAAAGAATTACAGTTCCCTATCGGGGGAGCGGAACGGCCGGTTATCCGACCCTTCCTTCTTTAAAATCCACCGGTCATTCCCATCCCGGATTCTGCGTCAGGGTAAACCCTTTATCCTTGTACACTCCAATCTGGGATACCGGAACCGCCCGCAAGTAACAACGCTCGGAAGCCAGTTCTCCCTTCTTGAAAACGCGGGCCTTCGGATTACGGAGATAATCGATATACCCTTTTTCGGAATGCTTGTTCGAAGGATCCTTCGGGTCAAACAGCACCAGCACCTGTTCTCCCTTCTCGTCCGTAGCCTTCATTCCCGGATAATCGGCAAGAGTCAGATAAGCCCCCAGGAAGGTTTTTGAAGGATATCCCTCAGGAGTTCCCGAATTCAGATACTCATACTTGGCCCAACGGCGGAGATCCTCTCCACGGCGTCCCTCCAGAATCAGTTCCACACGGCGTTCCCGGCGTATCTCCCACAAGACCGGTGCCACCTCCGGGTCGCGTGCCGGATCGTTGATGCGCACCCCGTTCACCATCAGTCCGTCTCCCGAAAGCGTGACAGAAGGCATTTTCTTTCCGGTCTTTTCTCCCCACTTCACCAGCTGCCGGTCGCGCAGGCGGTTGATGGTCAGATCAAGGTCGGCCTGAGAAAAGGCCTCTCCCCCTACCCGGCTCACCTCGTATCTGGCTTCCACATAATTCAGCAGGACCTCCGCATAGCGGAAACAAGGAGCATCGGCCGGACTCTGGATGTTCTTGCAGAAAGGAGAGCCTGCAGCAAACCACGCATCGTTCAGAAACTTTTTCGATGCATATCCGGTAGGAGAAGCCCCTGCGGTATAAGAGACTCCCATGGCACTCAATACCCGGAGCGAATCGGCTACCGTCTGGTAAAGACGCGGGTCACGGTTCTGGAAAGCCTCCCGGATACCCGGATGATCCTTTCCCTTATACAGCGGCGACTGACCGACAGGCAACCCGTCGCTGCAAAGATAACTCTCTACTGCATCCTGGGTAATCCCTCCCTGCGACTGATTTTCGCCTGCATTATACGACATCAGTGCGTTACAGTACACTCCGTCGGCATATTCACGGTACCACACAATCTCAGGATTCTTGTGCAGGTCTTCGGAAGCAAACAGTTCCGTATACGTATTTCCTATCCGGAACAACTGCGAATCCATCACCGTCTTCGCTCCCTGGATGGCACCGTCCAGCAGTTGCCTGATTTCCTTCCCGTCTACCGGCTTCGACGACGGTCCGACCGTCGTCCCATGGTATTTCAGCCAGGTAGCATGATACAGCAGGTCACGCGACATGTACGCCCCCACCACATAGCGGTTTACCTGCAGACGACCGTCCTCGGTACGCACATTCTGCACCGCAAACAGATAATCCTCAAGGATTTTCTGTGCCACGAAAGGATAAGGCGAACGGTCCTTATACAACTCGCCGGAGTCTTCCTCGGGGCGGATTACCTTATCGATATACGGCACACCGCCATAAACCTTGGCGAGCGCACTGTAAGCCATGGCCCGGAAAAAACGTGCAATTCCCATCCAATGATTCTTCACCTCCTCCGAAAGATCCATTTCCGGTATCTGCTCAATCATCACATTCGCCTTGTAAATCCGGTCATAATTCTCCTCCCACACCGAAGTAGAGGCATTGATGTCCGTAATTGCCGAAGTCGGGAAATACAGTTCCCCTCCGGAAAGATTCAGGAAATCATCCGTAAAATTATCCCCCGAAAAGAAACCGCCGAAAGTACGGTAATCCTGGGCATATCCCGGGAAAAAACCGGAATAAAAATCCTGTGCATAAGAACGCAGAGACGATTCCGTCTGCCAGTAAGTCGCGTTAGTCTGTTTGTCCAAAGGCTCTCTGGTCAGAAAATCTTCACAGCCCGACAAGAAGGCAGCCAGCGAGCAAAGACACAATATCATTCGTATTTTCATAAATTCCATATGTTTAAGATTATAAACTCAGTTGTACGCCAAACGAAACGGTTTTCTGGAAAGGATAGCTCCGTCCGAAATTACGCTGGTCCGAACGGGTTCCCACCGTACGTATTTCGATTTCCGGGTCAATCGCCGGCTTCACGCCATCGAAGGTAAACAGGTTTTCTCCGGTAAAATACACCCGCAAGCCCTGCACCCGGAGCTTCTTCATCCACTCCTGCGGGAAACTGTATCCCACCGTCAGTGTCTTCAGGCGGACGTAAGCCATGTGCAACAGATAACGGTCGTTGATCTGATAATTTCCATCGGTAGTCTGCGAGTAGACCATCGGACGCGGATAAAAAGCCCCCGGATTCTCCGGTGTCCAGTAATCCTCCGCACCCGCATAATACGGCTCTCCGCTGGTAAATCCCGGCAATACCTGGTTGCCGGCAGCCCAGAGATCCTTCTTGCCCACACCCTGGAAGAACAGGTTCACATCCACCCCTTTCCAGGCAGCATTTACGCCGAAGCCAAACTGAAAGCGGGGCATCGCATTACCGATGACACGCAGGTCGCCCGGTTTGTCGACCGTCGTACCCTTGGTCACCGCACCGTCTCCGTCCACATCCTTGTACAGCACGTCACCCGGAGCCAGACGATATCCGCTGGGGAACACCTCCGTCTGGTCGGGCAGTCCGGCTTTCAGACTACCGTCGGCATTAAAATCGTCCGCAGTCAGGAAACGGTCAAACTGCAGTCCCCAGATATCCCCAAGCGTCATGCCCTCCTTATAGTAAGCCGAGCTCCACCATCCGTCACCCATACCATAAGTCGGGATACCCGTATTATTGGTCCACCGGGTCACCCGGGTAATATAATCCGACAAAGAAGCGTTCAGTCCCAGGCGGAAACCATTGCCGAACACATGACTCCAGTCGACCGCAATCTCCCATCCCGGAGTCTCTATCACTCCCAGATTCTCATACGGAGCCTCCGCCCCCAGTACCCACGGCAAGTTCGCCGTAGTGAGGATATCACTCGTCCGGCGGTTATACCAGTCGAACGTAACCCCCAGTTCATCGTTAAAGAAACGCGCATCCACTCCGGCATCCAGTGTGGTCACCTTTTCCCAGCGCAGGCGGGAAGACACCAGTGTCGGCATTTGAGTAGACTGCACTTTCTGGCCGTCGATGACCCAGTTGTCCTGAGTGGTCGACAAAGTCGATATAAACCGGTCGGTTCCCACATCCTGATTACCGATCATTCCCCAGGACGCACGGAACTTCAGCGAACTCAGGTACGGTTTCAGTTTTTGCATGAAGGCCTCTTCCGAAATACGGTATCCAGCCGACATCGAAGGGAAGAAAGCAAACTTCTGTCCCGACGGGAAACGGGAAGAACCGTCGTAACGGCCGTTCAGCTCAAGCATGTACTTATCCTTATACGAATAATTGATACGGCCGAAGAAACCGGCCACTGCCCACCAGGTGTGCTCACTGTTGTTCGTCTGCAGCCCCGTTGCCAGATTCAGCTCAGGCCGGTCGGGCTCAAGCAGATCCATCCGCCGTGCACTGAAAAACTCGAACTTGCTCTTTTCGATGTTCGAACCGCCCATCACCTTCAGTTCATGCCCCTTCCAGTTGTGCGAATACGTAGCCACCACATTGGCCGTCAGATTCTCCGTCAGCCCATACTCCTGGTGCACATAATCGTACGCCTCCGTCTGATAGTTGCCATACCCCTTTCTCAGTTCCTCCAGCGTATTGACCGGAGAAAAGATATTATATCCGTTCACCCGCGAAGGAGTACCGTTTTTCTTGAACCGGGTATCGTCGTGCGTGTAGACCGCATCGACATCCAGCGTGAAATCAGTAAACAGCCGGAGCGTAAGTCCCCCGCTCAACCGGAAAAACTCCTGTATCTCCGTCGTCTTGGGCGCATGCTGCTGGTCGGTCAGCACGTTTCTGAAATCCTTACCCTCGAAAGTACCGTACGGATAAATCGGCTGCCAGCGATACAGATAATACAACGGATCGTACAGCTCGCTGCTGTAGTTGAACGGCTTGTCATACTCCGCACGCGTGTACATCACTCCGGCCCTCAGCGAAAGGTACTTGTTCAGGTCCGAATTCAGTGACACATTCGCATTGTAACGGGTATACTCATCGGTATTCACCTTCATCATGCCCTCCTGATTGATGTATCCCAGTGCAATATTATAGCTGGTCCTTCCGTTTCCGCCATTCACCGAAAGCGTGTGCGTCTGCTGAGGAGACCAGTTGCGGATATACATGTCATACCAGTCCCAGGTGCGGTAGAAAAACATTCCTCCGTCGCGGAATTCAAAATCACGGCCATACACCATCTCGGGGCCGAACTGCTCTCCATAGCCGTAGTTCTCCCAGTACTCCTTCATTTTCCGGACCGCCGCAGCGTCCACCCTCATGTTGCCCACCACGTCATAAAAGCCGGCACTGCCCTTCGACTGGTTGACCACCCCTTTCAGGTTGATATCCGCCTGCTGCCAGCCCGGCAACTGGCGAGGAGTCACCGTAGGGGTGCGCCATGCGAAATTATTGCTGTAGTTCACCGAAAAACGGTCGTTCCGGTTCTTGGCCTTCGTCGTAATCAGGACCACACCAAACGCTCCCCGGGCTCCATAGATGGAGGCCGAAGCCGCATCCTTCAAGACAGAAATGTTCTCGATGTCATCGGGATTCACCAGTGAGATATCCGATACCTCCACGTTGTCGACCAGTATCAGCGGATTGGCACTGCCGTTCGGAGAGCCGATGCTCCCGCGGATTTTCAAGGTAGGCGAAGAGCCGATTTCTCCGGAACCGGTCGTTACCGACAACCCGGAAACCGCACCCTGCAGTGCCCGGCCGATATCGGCCACCGGACGGCTGTCGATCATCTTACCGACATCCACACTCGACACCGCACCGGTCAGGTTGATCCGTTTCTGCGAGCCATAGCCCACCACGACCACCTCATCCAGCGCCTCCGAGTCTTCCCGCAGGACAACCCTCAGGTCGGGAGAAGCCTCCACTTCCTGCGTCTGGTAGCCCACAAAAGAAACCTGAAGAATCTGATTCAGGGCCACACTGATCCTCACGTGACCCTCTACGTCGGAAATACCGCCGTTGGTCGTTCCCTTTTCGATGACATTCGCCCCGATGACAGGATCGCCCTTGGTATCCACTACGGTGACAACAATGACTTCCGATTTGGTCTGCGACTGCGGCTCAAGGACAGGCAAAGGAGCCGCCGCATAAGAGAAAGTTCCCTTTCCCAGGAACAGGGCAGCCGATGTGACTGCCACCAGGAAAGCATTGGGTGAAACAGCGCTTCCCTTTCTACAATCTTCTTTCATAAATAGTTTAAGTTAAGTTATTAAAGTGTTTCCATTCAGTTATTGTATCTCATCAATAAATAACATTCCACCAAATAACCTCTCAACTTAAAGGAACTCACATTCAATATTTGTGCTGTGCATCCGTCTCCTGTCACCCCGACAGCAGACCGGTCTTCTTTCGTTCAAAAAAAGTTCTTTACCCAATCATCGCAGGAAATCCCTGCCTCATCCGCCCGTTACAGGCGGCATCTTACTATTATTTTCAGCCTATTCTTTTCGCAAAGATATCATTTTTTGCAAGAAAAAGCATATATATAAGAAATTTATGTGTCATATACATCCTTTTACCCTTTTTAATACCAGATTTTCCCCTTTCCCATCCGGATATTCAGTCTCACAAGGGCTTTTTCCATGTCATTTCTGTCCCCTCCGGCCATTTGCCCGAAAATAAAAAAGGAGTCTCCCAGTAGCAGCAAACAACTGCTTCCTGAGATACTCCTGTATCTTCATTTCCTCCGGACATCCCCCACAGACATCCCTCAGATACTTATCCCATTTTACCCGTCAGATAAGCACGTGTACGCTCGTCGCTGGGTGAATCGAACATCTTGTCCGTACGGTCATATTCCACCAGTTCGCCCAAGAACATAAACATCGAATAATCGGAAATACGCATGGCCTGCGACATGTTGTGCGTCACAATCAGGATCGTCACATCCTTCTTCAGCTGCAGAATCAGTTCCTCGATATATTTGGTAGCAATCGGGTCCAAGGCCGAAGTCGGCTCATCCATCAGCAGGACATCCGGCTGAAGCGCCAGTGAACGCGCGATGCAAAGACGCTGCTGCTGTCCTCCCGAAAGGAACGTTCCCCGTTTGGTCAGCGAATCCTTCACCTCATCCCACAAAGCCACGTTGCGCAGGTTGCGCTCCACAATCTCGTCCTTCTCACTCTTCGACAGACGGATGCCGTTCAGCAGGTAGCCCGCAAGCACGTTGTCGTAAATATTCATGGTCGGGAACGGATTCGGACGCTGGAACACCATACCGATCTTGCGCCGTTCCTCAATCGGCTCCATTGCCAGCACGTTCTCTCCGTTCAACAGGATTTCCCCGGTCACACGGATATTCTTATACAACTCATGCATCCGGTTGACCGCGCGCAGCAGCGTACTCTTTCCGCATCCCGACGGTCCCATGATGGCAGTAATCGTATTCCGCTGTATGCTGGCCGATACGTGTTTCACAGCCATTGTATCAGAAGTGTACGAAATACACACATCCTTCATCTGTAAGATAGGTTCTTTTATATTTTCCATTTTTTCGCAAGTCTTTTAGCCAATAAATTCAAACACAACACAAATGTCAGCAGGAAGAGAGAAGCTCCCCATACCAGGTTCTGCAAATTAGGATCGTTGAAGAACTCCCATATCAGCAGAGGCACTGCCGACATCGGGCGGGCCATATTCCAGCTGATGGCAGCCCCGCCCAGGGCGGTAAACATCAGCGGCGCCGTTTCTCCCACGACTCTCGAGATAGACAGCAGGATACCGGTAAAGATACTGCCCAGTGCAGAAGGCAGCATAACCTGAAGCATCACCCTCCAATAACTTCCTCCCAGCGCCAGTCCGGCTTCCTTCAGCGTTTCGGGCAAGGCCTTCATGGTTTCTTCCGTAGAACGGATAATGAGCGGAAGCATCATGATAAACAAGGCCACACTTCCGGCAAAGGCCGAATATCCTTTCATGGGCACTACCACCCAGATATACGTAATGATACCGATGATGATGGAAGGCGTTCCCTGAAGCAGGTCGGTCAGGTAACTCACTACCGTCGCAAACCAGCTCTTCCGGTATTCGGAAAGACAGATACCACAGAAAATACCCACCGGTATGGCCACTACAGAGGCCAGCAACAGCATCAGGAACGTACCAATGATACCATTGGCAATACCTCCGGGCACACTCTCTCCGGCCGCAGCCGCCATCATGGCCTTATAGGCATTCGGAGTGGCCTCCGTAAAAAACGACCATCCCAACTGATTCCATCCCTTAATCAGCACTTCTCCCAGAATAGCCAGCAGCGGTATCGCGGTGAGTGCCGACAACAGACAGACACCGATGTAAAGCAACCGGTTTTTCAGAATACGGACTTGTATATTCTTATCTTTTGTTATCATATTATCTTAGAAGAAATTACACATGTCTTGCTTTTCGAATCAACATCTTTCCGATCAGGTTGATAATGGCAGTGATCAGGAAGAGCAACAGTCCGATGGCAATCAGCGAGGAAAGCTTCAGACCGTCTGCCTCACCAAACTGGTTGGCGATGATACTTGCCATTGTATTTCCCGTAGTACGGAGCGTATCCGGAATCTGGTTGGTATTTCCGATCAGCATCGTCACCGTCATGGTCTCTCCCAGTGCACGTCCGATTGCCAGGATATAGGCCGAAAAAATACCGGAACCTGCCATCGGGAAAATGATCCGCCGGATGACCTCCGCCCGTGTGGCCCCCATCGCATACGCCCCTTCCTTCAGGTCGGAAGGAACCATCTTGATGAATTCGGCACTCAGTGAAGAGGCATAGGGCACAATCATGATGGCCAGCACGAAGGCTGCCGTAAGGATACCTGAGCCCTGAGGAGAAAGATTAAGATGCATGAACACGTTGCGCAGCACGTAGAATCCCCACAAACCGTAGATGATGGAAGGGATACCTGCCAGCAGGTCGACTACCGTACCCAATATGGCCGCAATCTTCTTTCCCCGGAAATACTCACCCGTAAACAGGGCCACCGGCAAGGAAAACGGGATGCACATGAGCAATGCCAGAAAGGTAGTCAGCAACGTACCCGTAATGAACGGAAGTGCTCCATAGCTTTCTTTTCCCGATGTGGTCACCCAGTCGTCCGAAAATATGAAATTCCAGAATCCAAAGTGTTCAAACGCTCCGGAAGCATCGGCTGTGAGGGAATAGACAATTCCCCCACCGATGATTGGAATAACCACAGCCGATGCAATCAGCAAGCCTCTGAATATCTTGTCTTGCATAACCGATCTTACTTTATCAAGTTAAACCTTTATTGCGTCTGCTTATTTCAGAACCGGCTGACCTTTGTAAGTTACCTCTTTCAGGTTGTTCAGGCTCAGTTCGACAGCCTTCTTAGGCAGCGGAGCATAATGTACAGCCTCTGTAGTCTGCTGGATGCTGTCGCTCAGAATGTATTTCATCAGTTCCAGCGTAGCCTTTGCCTGAGCTTCAGAACGGCTTGAATAATCCTGTTCCTTGTAAATCAGCAACCAGGTGAAACAGCTGATAGGATAAGCTCCCGGTGCATCGGCATTGGTAATGGAGCAGCGGGTATCCTGCGGAATCTCACCGGCAGCCGCAGAAATGCTCTTTGTATCCGGCAGTACGGCCTCGCCCTGTGCATTGATGACACTGGCACAAGGAATCTTCTGTGCAAATGCATATTCAGAACCGATGTATCCCAAAGAATAAGGAGTCTGTGCAATGATGCCGGCTACACCCGGATTACCTTTTGCAGCCTGTCCGACAGGGAAGTCAACTGTCTTTCCTGCCCCGTAGGTATTCTTCCAGTTTTCGCTGACCTTTGACAGATAATCGGTAAACACGAAAGTCGTACCGCTACCGTCCGAACGGAAAGCCAGAATGATTTTCTTGGCCGGCAGTTTCACGTCCGGATTCAGTTCCTGCAGGCGAGCATCGTTCCAGTCGGTAATCTTTCCGGCATAGATATCGGCAATCACCTCACCCGACAGATTCAGTTTCACTACATCCGGCAAGTTGTAAGCCAGTACCACCGCTCCCATACAGGTCGGGATATGTACCACAGCCGGCATTTCAGTCATTTCCTTGTCGCTCAGGAAGGCATCACTTCCCGCAAAGTCCACGATTCCGTCCTTCAGGTTACGTACACCACCGCCACTGCCGATGCCGCCATAAGATACACGGTCGGCGTGCGTTGCACTGTATCCTTCAAAAGTCATATTGTAAAAAGGCAGAGGAAACGTAGCTCCAGCCCCAGTCAGTTCTACTGATTCACCACTTGATTTCTGTCCACCGCAGGCGCATACAGCCATTGCCATCAAGCCTGCTACCAAAGGATAATAATACTTTTTCATTGCTATGTAAATTAGTATAATAGTTGTTTTCGATTAAGATTCACAGTTTCCGAAGCCCCTCATCAGATTGCAAAGGAAGCATTCAGGTAAGCATAATATACATTCGGAGAATTGTCCGCTTTCGGCACATTGATCCGGAAGTTCGGAGACAGGGAAATGTATTTTCCCAATTTGAATTCGGCTCCGACCACCCCGGTCATTCCGTCGGCATCGATGTTCCAGCGTCCTTTCGACTCCAGATAATCCCAGCGTCCGAAAAGTCCGACTTTCTTGTTCAGGTTCACATTGGCATATACCGAGACACCCCCCTGATCGCATCCGGAAGTATAATTGCTGTTTTTCTGATAATTGTATTCGGCAGCCACCGAGAAGTCAGTATGCTTGTATCCTACAAAAGAGGCGAAGCTGACGATGCCTTTTTCCGAAGGCTGGGTGCCCTCATTGTACGATCCGTACAGACGTACAGAAAGACCTTTACACGGAGTAAGGGTGACGCCTGCCCCATACAGCAGACCGTCCTGTACCTGCAGTCTCTTGTAACCTTCTCCATTGGCTACAATCGCATCTGCCGAAATAATGGAATTGAATGAATAAGCAGCCGAGACAGCCAGGTCGGCACTGCTGCCGAATTTATATTCGTCCTGGAAAGATTTCATGATATAACGCTTTCCCCAAAAGTCTTCCTGCAACTTGAACTGAGTAGTAGAAATCAAGCCGGCATTCAGCGTCCATTTGTTCCGCTTCCAGGATACCAGTGCATTTTTGATGAAACCTATCCTCTGATAGTCATTCACCTCCTTAACCTGACCGAAGTCGGCCACGGCCTTTATCTGCAGTGACCCGGACAAATCATACTGGTAACCCAGATAAGCTCTGTCAAGATTAAAGCCCCGGTCATCGTTTACCTGTCCGAATCCGGAATGGATGTCAGAATAAATGGTGATTATCGCCTTACCTTTCGGTGTGTTTGTCTGCGTTTCCACATCGGAATTACCGGCATGGACTGCAGTGCATGCACAGCCCGCAATTCCCAGAACCAACATACTTCGTTCTATCATATTTCTTTTGCTCAACTTTGTTTTTTATTTTCCGGGAGCAAAAGTAGGATGCCGGGATAAACAGATTATGTCATTAGTATTACAATACCGTTACACCGGCTCGGGAAAACGCAGGGTCTCCACTTTCTCCAGCCGTGCCCGCATGCGGGGCATTGCCGACTTGCGGATACGGAGGCGCATCAGGCAGTCCATGTCGTATGTCTGCTCCAGAATCTCCGGTTCCTCTTCCTTGACGATGCGCATGACGTCGTTCATAAACGGATATTCAAAAATCACCGTCACTTCCTCGTCCACGGTCTTCTCTATCACCTCCGCCTCCTCCAGCGCCTGTGCGGCTGCAGTACGATAAGCCACGATGAGTCCGCTCGTGCCCAGTTTGATTCCGCCGAAGTAGCGGACCACGATTACCAGGACATCCGTCAGCTCCTTCGAATTGATCTGCCCCAGAATCGGTTTCCCTGCCGTTCCCGAGGGTTCGCCGTTGTCATTGGCACGGAACTCCTTCCGCTCTGCTCCCAGCATATAGGCATAGCATACGTGCCGGGCGTCATAATATTTCTTCTGGTATTCCTCCAGGTAATCCTTGACTTCGGACAACGTACGTACGGGAAGGGCAATGGCGATGAACTTACTCCTTTTTTCGGTATAAATCGATTCCGAACGGCTGAGAATGGTTTTATAGGTATCTTCCACTTGGCAAATCATTTCTAATTAAAAAACAAACTATCTTCCTCATTATTCACGGGCTGCGGCGCAATGCAAAGCGTGTACCGACCGGCATCCGGACTCCCACAAAGGCAGTCGGCAAAGCATTCCGGCAGTACCGTACCGGCTTCCAGCAGCCTCAAAGCGACACAAAGTTACATAATATCAAGAGAAAAATGCACATCCACGTAAAAATCTGGTGCATTTATGCGCCAAGTCTGGATATTTAGAGAATTTGAGACAGAAAGACTCGCCGGATAACGGCGGAAGGATTCATCGGATTATTTTTGCAAATGAGCCGGCATATACATTACAGTATCTGATTTGTTTCATGCCACCGTCTTGAATGATATTTGCCTTACCGCTGCGGTTTTATTAATCAGCGTCGCCGATTAATGAAATGAAGACGTTGATTCTTAAAACTGCGCTGGCGGTTATTTTTGGTTCCTGCAGGTGGTTTCTTTTGCAAAACGGAAGAAAGAGAAATTCACGGTTATCCGGAATGGAATAACCGGTTATCCCCCGACAGGCCACCCTGTGAGCCCAACCAACTCCAGATTCTTCGTTTCCCCAAAAACGCCGGTCCGCAAACAAGAAAAGGAACAAGACATGGCTTCCCCTTACCACATCCTGTTCCTTTATTTGAAGCAACCGAAAAACCAGTTACTTCCCCTCTGCTTTAAGTGAAGAATAATTCTTATTTTTTAGTCTTTCTGGCAGTTGTCTTAGCAGCAGTCTCCTTCTTTTCAGCCTTCTTTTCGCCGGCCTGTTTTTCAGCCTTAGCCAAGGCTTTCTTCAATTTGGCTACCTCATCATTCAACTGTACCAGTTCTTCTCCCTGATTCTTGATAGTAGTCAGCAGTGAACCCAGTTCTTCATTGTCCATGTCTACCGGATACAACGCATCCACACGTCCCAGGAAGTCGCCCAGGATATTCATGTAGTTGGTAAACGCATCGTATGCAGAATCATAGATACCTCTGTTCAATGCCACACCGGTTTCCTTAGTAGTCATGAAACGGAAGTTGTTGCTGGCCTGCAAGTAATACCAGTCCTGTTTGATACGCTTGTCTTCGCACAGATATACGCGTTCTGCCACGCTGTACAATTTGTTGAAGGCTTCACGCTGCATCACGTTACCCAACCACGGGCTGATGTCTCTTTCTTCGTCTACCCATGACATCGGATAAGGCACGTCCATCATGTCAACCGATTTCAGTTTGGTAACGATTTCAGAAGGAGTAGAGAATGTGATGCCCTGCTGCTTAGCACATACCGGCAACGCCTTCAGGAATTCCAGGATGTTGGAAGAAAGCGGCTGGAATACACCCAGTGCAGACAGTTCCATGAAAATATTGATTACCTGCTCATTTTCCGGCATAGAAGCAATCCATCCGATGTACTTGTCGGCAAACAGCGGATATTCGTTCCAGTCAGAGTTAGAGAAGCGCAGGCTGATATCATCCGACAACTTGAAGTCACGCATCAGCAGCTTCAGGTTCGGGTTCTCCGTGCAGTGATACAGGTAGTGAGGACTCTTCCATCCCAGTACATGTTTTGCACCTTCAATCAGCATACCCTTGAATCCCATGCTTGCCACGATACCACCGATTTCGTTGTCATAAATCAAGCTGGAGTTACGGAATACCTTCGGTTCCTGTCCGAAGTAATCTTTCACTTTGCGGCGCATGCGTTCAACTTCTTCACGGAAGCATTCTTCGCTGATGAGTGAAGACAAGCCGTGAGAATAAGGCTCGCAGATAAATTCACAGCAGCCGGTTGCATTCAGTTCGTGCAACAGTTCAATCACTGCCGGAGCATAGATTTCGAGCTGTTCGAGAGCCACACCCGAGATAGAAAGAGCTACCTTGAATTCTCCTTCGTTCTCTTTCGCCATTCCGATCAGGGTTTTCAGGGCAGGAATATAAGAGCGTTCAGCCACCTCGTTGATGCCCTGTTCGTTGGCATAATCATCGTAATAATAGTGATCACTGCCTATTTCAAAAAAACGATAACGTTTTAAGTGAGTAATCTGATGTACTTCAAAGTAAAGACAGATTGTTTTCATAAATTTCCGAATGTTTGTTATTTACCATAATTATTCAAGACCTGATCATACAAGGCACGCACCTTCAGGCCAACCTTCTCCCAAACGATATTGTCCACTTCCTTCTTACCTTCATCTCTCAGGTATTCGTACAGCGAAGGATTGGTACAGATAGAATATATGGCATCCGCCATAGCGTGAATATCCCAATAATCGGTTTTAATACATTTCTCCAGAATTTCGGCACATCCCGACTGCTTGGAGATGATGGTAGGTACACTGCACTGCATTGCTTCCAGCGGAGAAATACCGAACGGCTCAGATACCGAAGGCATGATATACACATCACTGGCTTTCAATACTTCATATACCTGTTTTCCTTTCATGAAGCCCGGGAAATGGAAACGGTCGGCAATGCCTCTTTCGGCAGCCAGACGGATCATGGCATTCATCATATCCCCGCTTCCGGCCATTACGAAACGGATGTTACGGGTACGTTTCAATACCATGGCAGCCGCTTCCACGAAATATTCCGGTCCTTTCTGCATGGTAATACGTCCAAGGAAAGTGACGATTTTCTCTTTCGGGTTCTTTCTCGGAACAATGTCCTGGATTTCCTTTGGAAGAGGAGACACCGCATTGTGCATGGTAAAGCACTTGCGAGGATCCTGATAATATTTATGAATTACAGTCTGACGAGTCAGTTCGCTCACACACATGATACAATCGGCATGGTCCATACCGTTCTTTTCAATCGCATATACCGTAGGATTCACATTACCGCGGCTGCGGTCGAAGTCGGTAGCATGTACGTGGATAACCAGCGGTTTTCCGGAAATCTGCTTGGCATGAATACCTGCCGGATAAGTCAGCCAGTCGTGAGAGTGGATGATATCAAACTGCTGCTGACGGGCTACCACACCTGCTACGATGGAATAGTTGTTGATTTCCTCGTGCAAGTTATCCGGATATCTTCCGGAGAACTCCATACAGCCCAGGTCGTTGGTATGCATATAATTGAAGTCGGCATAGATATGGTCGCGCAAGTCGTAATACAACTGCGGATCCATATAATGTCCTACGCGGCTGTTCACATAGTCCCACTGTACATCGCGCCATACGATGGGCACACTGTTCATACCTATGATTTTCAAGAAACTCTGATCTTCATCTCCCCACGGCTTGGGAATACAGAACGTGATATCCATATCCGGCTGCTGCGACATACCTTTTGTCAGTCCATAGCTCGCAGTACCCAAACCTCCTAAAATATGAGGAGGAAATTCCCAACCAAACATTAAAACTTTCATAGTCTTTCCCCCTTATTTACTGATTTGCATATTTTTCCAATAAATTGATTGTTCTCAGAATTTGTGCCACATTCATAGCGAACGACACAGCTCCACGACCCTGGAACGGCGGGTTACCGTCGAACAGTTCAGGAATAGAGCCGATACAGTGGCATGACATCTGATCTTCGTAGCTGATAAGCTGGCGTTCTACAAATGAGATGGCACTCCGCTTGTAGATCTTCAAATATGCTTCCAGGTAAAAACCTTCCAGCCACGGCCATGCTGTACCCTGATGATAAGCATAGTCACGCTGCAACTGCGGTCCTACATAGTTCGGATTGTAACCTCCACTCTTCGGGCTCAGTGAGCGGATGCCCTTCGGAGTCAGCAATTCCTTGGTCACGATATCCAGGACTCCCTTCTTCTGTTTGGCATCGAGCGGAGAATAATCGAAGGCTGCGGCAAAAATCATGTTCGGACGGACACTCCAGTCCATTACCATACCGTCTACATAATCGAGCAGGTATCCGTATTCATTCAGGAAGGTATTTACAAAGGCTGTTTTAGTCCGTTCGGCAATTTCCTTCAGTGCATCGGCGAACTCATTGTCACCGGCTTCACCCAGCAGGTCTGCCACAAACATCAGTGCGTTATACCACAATGTATTTACTTCTACAATGTATCCGCTTCGCGGAGTCACCGGGCGGTTGTTTACCGTCGCATTCATCCAGGTAACGGCCTTATCCTTACCCTCGGCATATACCAGTCCGTTATCATGTACCTGGAAGTTCGGATGCTTGCCCTCACGCAAGTAATTCATGATGTCTTTCAGCAGGGTAGCATATTTGTTGCGGGCCTCATCCCGTGAAACCATCTTCGCATACTGCTGGATGGTCCACACTGCCCAGAGAAGCACATCCGGATGTTCCAGCTCATACACTCTCAGTGAAGAAGGCTCATTGTTCATGAACGCATAGATAGCCTTTGAGGCTGTAGCCATCACTGCTTCGAACTTATCCAGTTCATTGGTGGCGATTGTGAGTCCCGGCAATGAGATAAACATATCCCGGGCGCGGCATTTGAACCAAGGATATCCAGCCAGGATATACGATTCTCCATCCTGCTTGTTCAGGAACTGATGAGCCGCATTGATCAGGCAGTTCTTAAAGTTGTTACGCGGAATACGGCGTTCCACCTCTGATTCAAAAATCGCATTCAGTTCTGCAGGATTGATCTCAGATACACCTCCCGAGAACACGATGGGTTCTCCCATCTTGATTTCTGTCTCGAAATATCCCGGTACATACAGGTCCTCGTTGAAATCATATCCCCTTTCCTGTTCTTTCGGGTATTCAATTCCGCGATACCAGTCAGGAATAAAGCAGAACGTATTCTGGCAGCTGGTCTGCATGAACAGTTCCGGATATCCCGGATACATGCAAGTCTTGATACCATTAGGAATCTCATCGTAATGGCGGTTGGCCTGACTGTTTTCATGAGTATACTGACGTACACTTCTGAAGGCCAGGAACGGCCGCAGTCTCAAGATGGTCTTTGAATGAGCCTGAAGCAAAGTGTAACGGATCAGAATACGGTTTTCATGATGAACAAACACTTTTTCTTTTTTCAACACCACGCCCCCTACTCTATATATAGTAGTAGGAACTTTCTCAACTTCAAACTCACGGATATACTTGTGTCCGCGAGGACTGAAATTATCGCCGTGATACTTATGAAGCCCCAAATTGAATTCAGCCCCGTGCTGTATCACCGTTTCATCAAGAGATGAAAGTAACACATGGTTTTCGTCATCCAGCTCCGGTATAGGGATAACTAACAAACCATGATATTTGCGAGTGTTGCAGTCTACAATAGTAGAGCAGTGGTACGCTCCCGAACGATTGGTACGGAGAATTTCTCTAGGTAAAGATTCCTCCAAATTCGTCATCAGCGTTTTGTCAAATCGTAAATAACTCATAGCTGTATATTAAGGTTATAATAATTTAATACAAATCCAAAAAAAATGTTATCATGCCCAAATTTAGTAATTAAATAAACAAAGCAAAATTAAAATCTATATTTTTTTCATCCTCATGTACAAAAAGTTTCAACTAAAACCTTTTCTTTTTGGACATCCGTCTGAAATTATGCTGAAAGACAGTGTTTAATAATTCAAAATCAGCAAAAAGGAGAATCATCTGCTTTGGAAATTCTATTCAGGCAAATTTACATTTTATACGTATCTTATTCAACAATCTGTCATTTTTACACAATAGCCTTTCATGTGCACGCACACTTGGAAAATTATGCGATTTTTTCTTATATTTTTTGTTTTAACCCAAACATAATTGTCCATATCAAACGAGCATTTTTTCTGTATCTTCCCCTCATTTTGTCATACATTTTTTACATCATAGAAACAGTTTTATATTAATCCGGCAATGCAGATCAGTTATATAAGAAACTTTCCATATGACCCACCGGATGCCTCTCCTTCCGCTCTCCGCAATATTTCTTCAAAAACAGAAGTCGGACACGGCAAAACCGTTACTGCAACTCAAGCGAATAATTCAATTCGGACTGAATGCGGTGCATCTGACGGTCCAACATCACCAGCTTTGTTCCCATTTTCTCAAAGCTCAGCTTTTCCATTCCATCGAAAGAAACCAACTGGATAACCACCGCATCCGGGTCATCTGCATGTCCCCTCAGCGTAAACTGCCGTCCCTGGAAATAATACATACGATCTTTTCCGTCTTCCGCCTCAAGATACTTCATGGAAGCCTGAAAAACGCCGTCCCCGCTATGCTCATAATGACTGATGGAAATCCGGTATACGATTCCCGGGCAAGAAGCTGCAGGAAGTGTACCCGCATAGGTTTCCGTCACCAGCTGTCCCGCATCGGTTCTTCTCACCAGCGAGTCAAGTACGTCTCCGCTCTGTTTCACACTGTCACGGCAATACACCCGCTGATAGGTTCCATGCTTCCCCAGCACAAGGGTATCCGCCGTATGCTTCACAATGTCCATCGTATCCTCAAACTGGATAGTCTGTCCATTGCCCACACTTCTTCCGGAGAGCACCAGCCGGTCCTCAGGCAAAAGGTTCCACTTGTCATACAGCAGCGTTTTCATACCGATGGACGAAGCCTTTCCTCCTTCCTCGAGTCTGACACCCTGGATAATCTGTGAGTTGACCGGCATCACTTCATACCAGTCCCCCATCAAGTCTGTTTCAGCATGTTTCTCCTGAGTATGACAGGCCGTGCAGCACAACAGGATGCCTAAAGGAAGTATTGTTTTCATAGATAAAATTTACTAATCGATATTATTATTCCCCGATGCAAACGTACAAACAATATTTAAGAAATCAAACGATTTCCATCAACTTTATTCCTGAGTTTCTATTCTTTTCTTATGCAGAAACCAGCCTGCGCTCCAGATACTGCTTTTCCTTCTTACTGCAGGAGGAATCAGACCTCAAACCAGCGCGCTTCCCCATTTCCCATCCGGTTGACGGTATGCAGCTGCCCGACCGGTACCCCCGTGAAATGTGCGATCAGCGAGTGCAGGAACAAACCATGAGAGACCAGCAGCACCGTTTGTCCGGCATACTCAGTCCGCAACTTATCCGCTACCCTGCCGGCACGGTCATAAAGCATCTCCTTGGTTTCCACATCCGCAGGCAACTGCTGCAGGTTGACCTCGGCGATTTTCATCCCCGTCAGGCTGCCCCAGTCTATCTCCCTAAGCATCGGCCACTGGAGCCACTTTATCTGCTTCCCGTCCAGCAGCAGTTCCACGGTGTCCTTCACCCGCTTCAGGTCACTGCTGAGCACCACGTCAAAATCATTCAGGTCGAGTTGTGAGCGCAAGGATATGATCTGCATCCTGCCATTTTCCGTCAGTCTTCCGGGCATATGTCCCTGAAGGACACGGGAGATGTTTTCTTCCGTCTCTCCATGCCGCACCAGACAAATTCTCAATGTTTTCTTTTCCATAAAATAAATTCCTTTCACATTACAGACTGGCAGTCAGGGTACTCTTCGTTCCATCTGTTCCCCGGATTGCCATCCGGCGCATAAAAGTAATCATTTCACCGGTACCGTCCAACCGCAAGCGGCGGAATCTGACGGCAGACAGGGCTTCACGAAACGGCCCTTCCCCGTCCGGAATCACTTTTCCAGTGTCATCGAACGACAAAAAGCCCTTCAAAATTGTTTTTCCCGTTTTTTTTCACTATATTCGGCGTAGCATCATTCTGCAAAGATACCGTGACACAGCGGAAATCCCTCCGACAGACTTGCCGATTACTTTAATACAATCTGTGCCATCACATTCAGGATATATGCGGTCCTGCATGATAAATTAAAGAAGTAAAACCAACCATTAATTGTTTGCCCTATGAAAAAGTACGTAGCTGAATTAATCGGAACCATGGTCCTGGTATTGCTGGGATGTGGAAGTGCAGTATTTGCAGGGAGTGCCGCCGACACCGTAGGAGCCGGCACGGGAACTTTGGGAGTAGCCTTAGCCTTCGGGCTTTCTGTAGTAGCCATGGCGTATACCATCGGTAACATATCCGGATGCCATATCAATCCGGCCATCACACTGGGCGTATGGCTGAACGGCAAGATGACAAACAAAGACGCCTTCATGTACATGCTTTTCCAGATTACCGGAGGAATTATCGGCGCACTGATTCTTTCCTTGCTGGTCAGCACCGGAGGGCACGCCGGTCCGACAATGACAGGTGCCAACACCTTCGACAGCGGAGAAATGGCACAGGCATTCATCGCCGAGGCAGTGTTCACCTTTATCTTTGTACTTGTAGTATTAGGATCCACCGACGAAAAGCGTGGAGCCGGTAACCTGGCAGGCCTTGCCATCGGTCTGACCCTTACCCTGATCCACATTGTATGTATCCCCATCACGGGTACCTCCGTCAACCCGGCCAGAAGCATCGGTCCGGCCATCATGGAAGGCGGACAGGCTGCCAGTCAGTTATGGCTCTTCATCGTAGCCCCCTTCCTGGGAGCCGCATTCAGTTCACTGGTATGGAAATTCCTGAAAAAATAAGCGGTAATTCCTGAAAAATAAAAAAGAGGCCTTAGGGCCTCTTTTTTTATCTCGTCTGCTTTACCAATCAAATCTCTCCAAGATCGAATTTCTCCGGATGCTTTCCCTTGAACTGCTTGAAGTAAAGTTTGATTTCACGCATATCTTTCTCTACATCTCCGCTGGGCATAAGATACTTGCCAGCAGTAATACATTTTTTCTCATAATCGATACCTATCAAGACAATAGGCACCTCCGCTTTCAGCGCGATAAAATAAAATCCTTTTTTCCAGTTAGGATTTGCCGAGCGGGTACCTTCGGGAGTGATGGCCAGATGAAACTTGCGGCTCTCCCTGATGCGCTGGGCAACCTGATCCACCAACGACGTACGCTTGCTCCGGTTGACCGGTATGCCTCCCATCCAGCGGAAGAATATACCCAAAGGAAAGAAGAACCATTCCTTTTTCATCATGAAGCCAGACTCACGTCCGATAGCCGAGATAAAAAGCTTACCGATAAACAAATCCCAGTTCGTGGTATGAGGCGCCGCACAGATGATGCATTTATCAAAATCCGGCACCGACACCTCTGCTTTCCATCCCAGCAGGCGGAAATAAATAAAACGGCAGATAGCTTGTTTCATCCCGCTTATTTAGCCAGTTCTTCCATTTTGGCAGAGATTTTCTCTACACCTGCCTGCAAGTCCGCATTCAGTTTCTTATAGAATCCCTTCACATTACCCGGTTCAGTATAACTTACGCGGCTGATCAGATCGTCTCTGAGCTGTGCGATTTCAATGAACACATGGTAATAAGCCTGTTTCTTTTCCTGAGTAGCATTCACAGCATCCATTGCACACAAACCTGTCAACACAGTTGTAATATAATTGATATTCTTCTTCAAATCTCTTCTATTAGCCATAATTCCATTTTTTTAAGTTATAAAATTAAGTTGTCGGGGGTAAAGATAATATTTTTTCCCGAATAATCCACTTCTCTTTCAAAAAATCGAATTTTTAAATAAAACCACCCCGGCCACACTCCTCATCCCCCAAGGTTTCGCACCCATAATGGAAATTTTATCGGCATACGTTTTTATATTTCCGAAAAAAAAGCGAAATTTGCACCACAGAGTGAATTTTATACACCTTATAAAATATAAAAACAATTATGACAAAAAGTGCATTACAAATTGCGAGAGCTGCTTACCAGCCTAAATTACCAAAAGCATTGAAAGGTGCGGTTGCAGTCAAAGAAGGAGAAGCTACTCAGTCTGTAGCCGATCAGGAAGCGATTCAGAAACTGTTCCCTAACACTTACGGTATGCCACTGATTCAGTTCGTAGAAGGAACTGAAACATCACACGCTCCGATGAACGTAGGTGTAATTTTGTCTGGTGGTCAGGCTCCGGGCGGACACAACGTAATTTCCGGTCTGTTCGACGGTATCAAGAAATTGAACCCTGCCAACAAGTTGTACGGTTTCATCCTGGGTCCTGGCGGCTTGGTTGACCACAAATATAAAGAACTGACTGCCGACATCATCGACGAATACCGTAACACAGGTGGTTTCGATATCATCGGTTCAGGACGTACTAAACTGGAAACAGTTGAACAGTTCGAAAAAGGTTATGAAATCCTGAAAGAACTGGGTATCAAGGCACTGGTAATCATCGGTGGTGACGACTCTAACACTAACGCCTGCGTATTGGCTGAATACTACGCTGCAAAGAACTACGGTATCCAGGTAATCGGTTGCCCGAAGACTATCGACGGTGACTTGAAGAACGAAATGATTGAAACATCATTCGGTTTCGATACTGCCTGCAAGACTTATGCAGAAGTAATCGGTAACATCCAGCGCGACTGTAACTCAGCACGTAAGTACTGGCACTTCATCAAACTGATGGGTCGTTCAGCATCTCACATTGCATTGGAATGTGCATTGCAGGTACAGCCGAACATCTGTATCGTATCAGAAGAAGTGGAAGAAAAGAACATGTCACTGGACGATGTAGTAACTTACATCGCTAAGGTAGTAGCCGACCGTGCTGCTGACGGCAACAACTTCGGTACTGTACTGATTCCGGAAGGTCTGATCGAGTTCATCCCGGCTATGAAGAGCCTGATTGCCGAACTGAATGACTTCCTGGCTCACAACGGTGAAGAATTCAACAGCATCAAGCGTTCTAAACAGCGTGACTACATCATCAGCAAGCTGTCTGAAGCAAACTCTAAGATCTACGCTTCTCTGCCGGAAGGTGTAGCTCGCCAGTTGTCTCTGGACCGCGACCCGCACGGAAACGTTCAGGTATCTCTGATCGAAACAGAAAAGCTGTTGTCTGAAATGGTTGCTACTAAATTGGCTGCATGGAAAGAAGAAGGCAAATACGTAGGTAAGTTCGCTGCTCAGCACCACTTCTTCGGTTACGAAGGACGTTGCGCCGCTCCGTCAAACTTCGATGCTGACTACTGCTATGCACTGGGTTACACTGCATCTATGCTGATGGCTGCCGGCAAGACTGGTTACATGTCATCAGTACGCAACACAACTGCTCCTGCTGAAGAATGGATCGCAGGTGGTGTGCCTATCACAATGATGATGAACATGGAACGTCGTCACGGTGAAATGAAACCGGTTATCCAGAAAGCATTGGTTAAACTGAACGGTGCTCCTTTCAAGGCATTCGCTGCTCAGCGTGACACTTGGGCTAAGGAAACAGCTTATGTTTACCCGGGTCCTATCCAGTACTTCGGTCCGACTGAAGTTTGCGACCAGCCTACTAAGACTCTGCAGCTGGAACAAGCTAAATAATCATCTTTTTCTCTGTAAAGAATAAGGAAACTATAAAAAGGCTGTTTTGAAATAACTGGTTTTATTTTAAGACAGCCTTTTATTTACTCACTCACACTACTGACTTCTAAAGAATAATAGATATGGTAAAAGAACCGCCCATCACGGTGGTAAATAAAACTCCCCGCACCCGGACACGAAAACGAACCGCTTCCAGCTCTGCCCCGGCAGAGAAAAAGTACAGAAAGACAACGGGTGGGCAAAGACGAAGCAAGAAAAGCAACTCCCCCGGCAAGAAGGAACATTCCACACCTGCCTGGCTCTATTACCTGCTGATGGGAGTAACGGCTACCTTGTTCATCGCCGGATTCTATTATTTCTTTATCCGTCCGTATGCCTACCGCTGGAAACCTTGCTACGGGGCAAAAGCCTACGGAGTATGTGTACCGTCGGGATTCAGCGTTCACGGCTTCGATGTATCACACCACCAGGGAAGAATCAACTGGGAGAAACTGCAGAAGACCCAGCAGACACCTTTCCCTATTCAGTTCGTTTTCATGAAGGCATCCGAAGGAGGAGACTTCAGCGATACTGCTTTTATCCGCAACTTCAACCATGCGCGTGAGTACGGCTTTATCCGCGGGGCTTATCACTTTTACAACCCCAAGACAGACGCGGAAAAACAGGCCGATTTCTTTATCCGCTCCGTTCATCTGGAACCGGGCGACCTGCCTCCGGTACTCGACATCGAGAAAAAAGGCAGTGACATGGACCGCCTGCGCAACGACCTGAAAATATGGCTTCGGAAGGTAGAGCAGCATTATCGCGTGAAACCGATACTCTATACTTCCTACAAATTCAAGACCCGCTACCTGAATGATTCCATCTTCAATACCTATCCGTATTGGATTGCCCACTATTACGTGGACTCGGTACGCTATGAAGGAGAATGGAAATTCTGGCAACACACGGATGTGGGTACATTGCCGGGAATCGACGAACGGGTGGACTTGAATGTTTTCAACGGAACTTTCGAGGAACTGAAGGCGATGACCATTCCGGCTCCCGATTCTTCCGCATATACCTCTGACACATTACATCCTTAACCGGTTTTATTTCATGAACATCTTACTCAATCTACTATGGCTCATATTCGGAGGCTTCATCATCTGCCTCGAATATATTATCGGCAGTTTCTTGCTGATAATCACTCTGGTTGGAATCCCTTTCGGCCTGCAGACACTCAAACTGGGCATGCTGGCACTCAGCCCTTTCGGCAGACAAATCGTCAGCAGTCCCTGCACCGGCGGATGCCTGTCTACCCTCATGAATCTTCTTTGGATTCTGTGCGGAGGCATCTGGATTTCCATCACTCACCTGCTACTGGGCGCTGTCTGCTGCATTACCCTCATCGGTATTCCTTTCGGCATGCAGCATTTTAAGATGGCCGGACTGGCACTTACTCCTTTCGGCAAGACGATTGTCTGAACGGCCGGCATATTCCGACCTTTATTTACCCATATAAAAAGAGCTGCTCCTTCGCATTCCGGAACCTTTTCCGGTCCGACGAAAGAACAGCTCTTTTCTATTTTACCGCCTCATCCGTCCTCAAACGGACGATTGAGAACATCTGTTTCTTATTCCACAGTCACCTCATCCACGAAGAACCATGACGGATGTCCCACTCCATAATGCCAGTGCGGACATACCTTCGTACCGGTCACCTCTACCTTGATATAACGGGCTTTCAGCGGAGTGATGGATTCGGCCTTAACCTCGCGGAACAATACCTGGTTCGAACGGTCTTCCGGCATCTTGATTGAATCCCACAACGTATAGTTTTCTCCATCCAGAGAATAGCTGTACGATACTTCCAGCGGGAAGAGAATCCACGCACCAATCTGATGCAGGAAATCGGCAGACACCTTGCGCACGTCCTTCACCTCACCCAGATCGACGACAAAGGCACCGTCCTTGCCTTCCCAGCCTACCCAGCTCTCTACATAGCTTGCACCGCCATACAGTCCGTCGGTCAGGGCCGTACGTCCGGTTTCCGCATACTTGCCGGTCGGTTCTGTCAGATAAGTCACCTTAGCCCCCAGTGCCAGGTTATTCTTATTATTCGTCATATAACGTTCACGGTACAACTTACAGTAGTCGAGTGAGTAATTGGAGCGTTCGTTCAGCACCGGATTACCGAAGAATTCAGCCTGCTTCTCGAAATAATTCAACTTGCTTTCCACCAAGGCAAAATCCTTCTTCTCGTCCGTACGCAGCAGTTCAAGTTCCGAATACAGCAACGGCATGCGTGTCCGTTTCACACGTGTCAGCAGCACCTCATCATCGGCCACCGCTTTTTCAGCCGCATCAAACAGTTTGTTGTACCTGCGCATCAGTTCCGGTCTCAGCATACCCTTCTTGTGAGAAACCGGAGAATCGTAAATCCACAGGCGGTGTCCGCTGCCCAGCAACGCGCCTTCCATCACCTTGATGTACTGATAAAGATACGTACCCGCCTTACCGTAATATCCGTTCAGGAAGTGCTTCATCAGCGCATCCACATCCGCATCCGGATTCCACATCAGTTTAGAGACCAGATAAGCACGCAGTTCCGCGAAATCACCGCAGTAGCTGCCGCCGATCTGTGAGAAATGCATCTTCACATGATGGTCACGGAAAGTCTGGATATTGTCCTGCAGGATATGCAGGTTAGGGAACGGCGACATCATTCCGTCGAAATTGATTCCGTAGTCCCATACAAACAAGTTGTCCGAAATCTTCGACCATCCCTCAAGCGCCTTCATGAAATACTGGCCGCTGGCGTTCTCCTTCAGAGAAACCTCCCGTTCGCAGTCGATATCACACAACATGATTACCACGTTCGGCAACGGCTTCACGTGCTTCGGCGGATTCATCGTATACAGATAAGCCAGGGTCGCAAATTCCTTGTCCGGGAAACGGGCCGCCAGTTTATTGACAAAATGAATCACACTGCCCGAAAGAGCACCTTCCTCATCGTCAATCTTCTTACACTCCGGACACGTACAGTTAGTGTAGTTACCGTCGTTCTGGCTCACACAAATCAGTTTCTGCTCTGGATTAGCCTTGAAGATGGAGTCGATGCGCTGTGCCACAATCTCAAACACCTCCGGATTGCTCAGACACCACTGGCTGGCCTTGCCCGGATGGCGTTTTCCGTTGAAGAATGAATAATATTCCGGATGCTTCTCCCCGTATACGGCCGAAGGAAGCAGTTTGTCGAACGTATGTACCCAGTAGCCGGCCGCAAAAGCCTCATTCGGTTTTTCCAGGCGGTTCCACCACTTATAGATTGTATCCGAACGCATGGCATAGCACTGCGTCTGACGATAACGGAAAGCCGGATTGTCAATCTTCTCAATCAGCGGAAGCGAAATGTTGTCCGTCTGCTTCAGCGAATATTCATTTTCTCCCCAGTAATCTACTCCCAGATAATCCTCCAGCAAAGATACCGCACCGTATACCACTCCATTGGCATTTCCTGAAATCTTCAGGATGCCCCCGGCGGTCGACAGACTGTATCCGTCTTCAGTCACTCCGGCAGGAGCCTGTCCTCCGATCAGGATATCCCTTTGCGGGCTTCCTTGCCGGAAACTACCGGCAACTGAGAATCGGAGATCCGCTGAATAAACAACTGCAGGATATTGGCAGCCGTACGGTTTACCCGCGTATCGTCTTCGAGTACAATGGCTGCCTTCGATTTTCCGTTTTTCACTAGTTGCACCTGTGCGCTTACATTCAGACAAGCTGAAGCCCCCAACACACACAGGGCCGTTTTAGAAAGATGTCTAAGTTTCATCATAATATTACATTTATACCTATTAGTTAATAGTTCTGTCAAAGGAGTTACATAAAAGTAAGACAAAGGTAGGAAATTATCTTAAAAACCAAACAAACAATCCTTCTTAAAAGCCCCCTCTGTCCTTTCTTTTTTATTTTCTCTTCACACCGTTATCACAAATAAATCACTACTTTTGCAGTCGGTGCATGCGGTATCAACCAAAGAGAAAGATACCGGCCGCATCCGTTTTACATCAAAATAGATTAAACTGTTCCATGAACCGAAGAAATCTTTTTCATATCTTATTCATGGCAGCCGCCATGAGTCTTCAGGCACAGAGCCTGGAGAACAATGTCCAGCAGCGACTCAGCGACTTCTTCTCCAATTATCAGACCTCCTATGCCCATATCGGCACCTGCCGTCTGGACAACGTGGAGATCAATCACGAGGAAAAAGCCGTCAGCATTTATGCCAACCCCACTTTCGGATACCAGCCGTTTACGGAAGAGAATGTCCAGGCCATCTACCGCTCCATCAAGCAGGTCCTCCCGGGACCGGTCAACTACTACAGACTGACGGTATATGCCGACGGGCAGCCCATTGAGAACCTGATTCCGAACGCCTTCCGCAGCAAGACCAAGAAAGACAAGAGCCGCTTGTACACACAGGCCGACCGGCCGGTGGCTCCCTGGGTCGAGAACATCTCCCGCCCCTACACCATCAGCCGCGGTCTTCAGAACCGTCACCTTGCCGTCTGGCAAAGCCACGGACGCTTCTACAAGCAGAGCAAGGGAGAATGGGTATGGCAGCGTCCCCGTCTTTTCGCTACGACCGAAGACCTCTTCACCCAGTCGATTGTCGTCCCTTACCTGATACCGATGCTCGAAAATGCCGGAGCCGTCGTCTTCACCCCGCGTGAGCGCGACTGGCAGCGCAACGAGGTAATCGTGGACAACAATACCAGCACCCGCGGAAGCAGCTACCTGGAAATCAACTACAAACGGAAATACCGCTGGCAGGAAAGCCAGCTCCCGGGATTCGCCCAGAAATACCAGACCTATCCCGAGAACCACAATCCTTTTACCGACGGAACCGCCCGCTTCATCCGCACGCAGCCGAAACCGGAGAAAGCCTTTGCCGAATGGATTCCCAACATTCCGGAGACCGGACGCTATGCCGTATACGTCAGCTACCAGACCCTTCCGGAGAGCGTATCCGATGCCAAATACCTGGTGTTCCATAAAGGAGGTGTCACGGAATTCAAGGTCAACCAGCAGATCGGGGGCGGCACCTGGGTCTATCTGGGTACTTTCGAGTTCGACCGCGGACACAACGATTACGGTATGGTAGTACTCAGCAACGAGAGCAAGCAAGACGGAGTAGTCTGTGCCGATGCCGTCCGTTTTGGCGGGGGTATGGGAAACATCCTTCGCGGAGGACAGACCAGCGGAATGCCCCGCTACCTGGAAGGTGCCCGCTACTGGGGCCAATGGGCGGGAATGCCTTATTCCGTCTACAGCAAGAGTCAGGGAGAGAACGACTACAACGACGACATCAACGCCCGTTCACTCATGGTCAATTACCTGAACGGAGGTTCCGTGTATAACCCCGGAGAAAAAGGACTGGGAGTACCCCTCGAACTGACCCTGGGAATGCACAGCGATGCCGGCTTCAAGAAAGACGACGCACTGGTTGGCTCCCTGGGCATCTATACCACCGGATTCAACGACGGAAAACTGAACAGCGGCATTTCCCGTTATGCTTCGCGCGACCTGAACGACCTGGTGCTGACCGGTCTTCAGCGCGACATTTCTTCCCGGATGGGAGTCGAATGGGCCCGCCGCGGCATGTGGAACCGCAACTACAGCGAAACCCGCCTGCCTTCCGTCCCGTCGATGATCCTGGAAACCCTCTCGCATCAGAACTTCTCGGACATGCAACTCGGCCACGACCCAGCGTTCAAGTTCGTCGTAGCCCGCTCCGTATACAAATCCCTGCTGCGGTTCACCGCCGAGATGCACCGTAAGGAATACACCGTCCAGCCGCTGCCGGTCGACCATTTCGCCATCCGCGAAGGAGAAAAGAAAAACACCTTCCGGCTGACATGGAATCCGGTATCCGACCCGCTGGAACCCACGGCAGAGCCACAGGGATACGTTGTCTACACCCGAATCGGCTACGGCGGATTCGACAACGGCACCTATACCCGGAATCCCGAACTCACGGTCAAGGCCGAACCGGGACTGGTCTACAGTTTCAAGGTAACGGCAGTGAACCGCGGCGGCGAGAGCTTCCCGTCGGAAATCCTGTCGGCCTACCGCGCCAAGAAGAGCCGGGGCACCATCCTCATCGTCAACGGTTTCCACCGTGTCAGCGGACCCGCCTCCTTCTCTACGGCCACCCAACAGGGATTCGACCTGCAGACCGACCCCGGAGTACCCTATCTCCGTACCCCGGAATACTGCGGATACCAGCAGGACTTCGACCGCTCCAAGGCAGGCATCGAGACCAAAGGAGGCTTGGGATACAGCGGCAGTGAACTCGAGGGTACCCTCATGGCGGGCAACACCTTCGACTACCCGTTCGTCCACGGCAAGGCCATCCAGCATGCCGGAGGCTATTCCTTTGTCTCCTGCAGCAGTGAGACCCTCGAAAGCGGTTCCGTCTCACCCGAGGAATATCCCATTGTCGACTTCATCTACGGAGCCGAGAAAGCCCCTCTCAGCAGCCGGGTACAGGAAGTCCTCACCCAGTATTGCCGTCAGGGCGGAAACCTGCTGCTCAGCGGGGCCTACCTGGGTAACCTCGGAAGTCCGTCTTTCATGTCGCAGACCCTGAAGTACACCTACGGAGGCAGCCTGAAACACTTGTTTTCCGGCGAGGTCAGCGGAGCCGGCATCCGCTTCCGCGTGCCCCGTACGCCCAACGAACAGGTATATGCCATACCGGCCCCCGACTGCATCCTGCCCTCCGAAGGTGCTTATGCCTCCTTTGTCTCTACCGAAGGCGGATACGGAGCCGGCACCGCTTATCAGGGCAAGGATTACCGCACCTTCGTCCTGGGAGTGCCCCTGGAAGCCATCACCGAGGCAGACTACCGCACCCATCTCCTGCGGGCAGCCCTGCAGTTTTTCGGATATCCGGAGAAATAACAACCCCGGATATCCGGGAAGAATCGCCCCGAAAAGTGTCAGTTCTCACTTTTCGGGGCTACTTTATGACCGGTCCGGAATTTTTACCCGAAAAGTTGTCCGATTTCCGTGGCTATATCAGAAAAAAACTTAACTTTGTTCCTATAAACTCTAAAAACAAAAAGCTATGTACACTATACAGACTAACGCCTCAGGCACACGCAGCATGGAAATTTCGGATGCACATTTGCAGACCATCGAAAAATATTCACTCTTCCAGCATCTTATCGACAGCAACGGTATCATTGACGAAAGCGTGCTCGACAAACTGAAACTGAACGTACGCTCCCTGCTCTCTTCACTCGAAGGCGATACCAAGGACCTGCTCGACCTCTGCCTGGACGTCATCTACCACAATAACATGAAGGCTTTCGGCCTGCATCAGCTCGTGCTGCTCTACATCGACTGGGAAAAGAACAGACAGGAAGAGAACGACGACCAGGACCAGACAGCCACTACCGAAGGATAAGCAGACAAATCCCTCGGCAAGAGATAGTAAATCATCCAGTGTAAACACATACAGATACGGATATCAATTCCCGAATCATATTCAGATTATAGATTAGAATAAGCAAAAACCATTTATTTTGAAAGAGTATAAACTGACCGACTGGTTACCCACCACCAAAAAAGAAGTGGAACTCAGAGGCTGGGAAGAATTGGATGTCATTCTTTTCAGTGGCGATGCATACGTTGACCACCCTTCCTTCGGAGCTGCCGTTATCGGCCGCATGCTCGAAGCACAGGGACTGAAAGTAGCCATTATCCCCCAGCCCAACTGGCGAGACGATTTGCGTGATTTCAAGAAACTCGGCCGTCCCCGTCTGTTCTTCGGCGTCTCTGCCGGATGCATGGACAGCATGGTCAACAAATATACGGCCAACAAGCGGCTCCGGAGCGAAGATGCCTATACGCCCGACGGACGGCACGACATGCGCCCCGAATATCCCACCATCGTTTATACTCAGATTCTCAAAAGCCTGTACCCCGACGTACCCGTGGTCATCGGGGGAATCGAGGCTTCCTTGCGGCGTCTCACCCATTACGACTATTGGGAAGACAAGGTACGTCCTTCCATTCTGGCCGAATCGGGTGCCGACCTGCTGATTTACGGCATGGGCGAAAAGCCCCTGACCGACCTCTGCCGACGGATGAAAGCCGACGGAAAAATCCCTTCCGACCTGCTGCAGACAGCCTATCTGGTACCCCGCAGTGAATTCAAGGAGGCCGAAAACGACCTTCGTCTGTTCTCTCACGAGGAATGCCTGGCCGACAAGAAGAAGCAGGCGCAGAATTTCCGGCACATCGAAGAAGAATCGAACAAGTACGAAGCTTCCCGCATCTGGCAGGAAACCGGAAAGCAGGTAGTCGTAGTCAATCCGCCTTACCCGCCCATGACCCAGGGCGAGCTGGACATGTCCTTCGACCTGCCCTACACCCGTCTGCCTCATCCCAAATACAAAGGCAAACGCATTCCGGCTTTTGATATGATCAAATTCTCGGTCAACCTCCACCGCGGCTGTTTCGGGGGCTGTGCCTTCTGCACCATCTCCGCCCACCAGGGAAAATTCATCGTAAGCCGCAGCAAGGAAAGCATCCTGAAAGAGGTAAAAGCCATCTGCGAGATGCCCGATTTCAAAGGTTACCTGAGCGACCTGGGAGGTCCTTCAGCCAACATGTATGCCATGCACGGCCGCGACGAGCAGCTCTGCCGCCGTTGCAAGCGCCCTTCGTGCATCCACCCCAAGGTCTGCCCCAACCTGAATACCGACCATCGTCCGCTGCTCGACATCTACCACGCCGTCGATGCACTTCCGAAAATCAAGAAGAGCTTCATCGGAAGCGGGGTGCGCTACGACCTCCTGCTCCACGAGAGCAAAGACCCTGAAGTCAACCGCAGTACGGCCGAATACACCCGTGAACTGATTACGAAGCACGTCAGCGGTCGACTGAAAGTGGCCCCCGAGCACACCAGCGACCGGGTACTGTATCTGATGCGCAAGCCGCCGTTCGAGCAGTTCTACCGCTTCAAGGCGATTTTCGACCGCATCAACCAGGAGCAGAACCTCCGCCAGCAGATTATCCCGTACTTCATCAGCAGCCATCCGGGCTGTTCCGAAGAAGATATGGCAGAACTGGCAGTCATCACCAAGAAGCTCGACTTCCACCTGGAGCAGGTACAGGACTTCACTCCGACTCCCATGACCGTGGCCACCGAAGCCTGGTATACCGGTTTCCATCCCTACACCCTGGAACCCGTATTCTCGGCCAAGACTCCCAAGGAGAAACTGGCACAGCGCATGTTCTTCTTCTGGTACAAACCCGAAGAACGCCGCAACATCATCAATGAGCTGAGACGCCTCAAACGCAACGACCTCATCGACCAGTTGTACGGCAGCACCGCAGGATACGGAAACAGCGGAAACGGATACGGCGGATACGGATATGGCAGCAACAAGGGCCGCACCGACGGAAACCGTACCGAAGGGAACCGCCCGGCCGACCACCGTAGCAACGGCAATGCCGGATACAGAAGCCGGAACAACGGATACGCGGGCAATGGATACGGAGACAGCGGATACGGCACCGGCAGACCGGGGAAAAAAGAAAACCGGGCCCCTGGCAGTACACCGAAAGGCCGCAACAAAACCCGTCACTAAAACAAAAAACAAGTTTCATTTGTTTAATGAATAAAGAGAAATTAAATCATAACCCTTTATTTTAGACAAATGAACATAGCAACACTGATATCGGGAGGAGTGGACAGTGCCGTAGCCGTACACCTGCTGCGCGAACAGGGCCATCGTCCCGATTTGTTTTATATCCGCATCGGCATGGACACCGACGACGGACTGAGCTGCACCGCCGAAGAAGACATCGAACTGGCCACTGCCACCGCCCGGAAATACGGACTGAAACTGGAGATCATCGACCTCCACCAGGAATACTGGGAGCGCGTGGTCAGCTATACCCTCGATAAGGTACGCCGCGGCCTCACCCCCAACCCCGACGTGATGTGCAACAAACTCATCAAGTTCGGCTGCTTCGATGAAAAAGCCGGTCACGCCTACGACAAGATTGCCACCGGCCACTATGCCTCAACCACCGAGATCGACGGCCGCACCTGGCTCTCTACCGCCAAAGACCCCGTCAAGGACCAGACCGACTTCCTCGCCCAGATCAACTACCTGCAGGTTTCCCGCCTGCTCTTTCCCCTGGGCAACTACCTCAAGGAAGAAGTCCGTCAGATAGCCCTCGACGCCCGCCTGCCCAGTGCCCGCCGCAAAGACAGCCAGGGCATCTGTTTCCTCGGAAAAATCAACTACAACGATTTCATCCGCCGCTTCCTCGGAGAACGTCCCGGAGCCATCATCGAACTGGAGACCGGGCGGAAACTCGGCACCCACCGCGGCTTCTGGTTTCACACCATCGGCCAGCGCAAAGGACTGGGCCTCAGCGGCGGTCCCTGGTTTGTAGTCGACAAAAACATTGAAGAAAACATCATCTACGTCTCCCACGGATACGATACCGAAAAACAATACGGCCACCAGTTCCGCCTGGAAGACTTCCATTTCATTACCGACAACCCCTGGCAGCCGGTCGGCCACACACCGTCCGACGGTCAGGCAGACCACCTTTCCCACGAAGTCCGGTTCAAGATCCGCCACACCGACACCTTCCAGCGCGGCTTCATCACCCCCGACCCTCAAGGAAAAGGCTACCTCATCCGCAGCGACGAACGCATCCAGGGCATCGCCCCCGGACAGTTCGGTGTCATCTACGACGCCGACGCCCGTCTCTGCATCGGCAGCGGCGAGATCCGCCTCCGCTGATTCCCCTTTACACATCCCTCAGAAACAGAAACAGCCGGCCTGCATTGCAGACCGGCTGTTTTTTTGTCCCTTGCTGTCTATCGCTCATCTATCTTTATAATATTGTTGCCGTGTCAGCCCGACCCTTCAGGCCCACTCACTTCAACTGCTGGAACTGCTCAATCAACTGAGTCAGGTTCGCCGTAAACAGACGCGCCGAAATCGCCAGCAAAATAATTCCAAAAAATTTCCGGATGATATAAATACCTCCCTGTCCCAGCAACCGTTCCACCCGGTCGGTCAGTTTCAGTACAATGTACACCCACACCATATTCAGCGCAAGCGCCAGGATAATATTCACGGAAGCATACTCCGCACGCAGCGAAAGCAAAGTCGTAAAGGCCCCCGCCCCCGCCAGCAGCGGAAACACCAGCGGCACCAGCGTCGCCTCCTTGATAGGCCCCGTATTCTTGAAAATCTCAATATCCAGAATCATTTCCAGCGACATCAGAAAAATCACAAACGCACCCGCCACTGCAAACGAAGCGATATCCACCTGAAACAGTTTCAGCATCATATCTCCGGCGAAGAAAAACCCCACCAGCAGCGAAGAAGCAATCAGCGTCGCTTTCACCGCATTCACCGCACGTCCCTTCTGCTTCAGGTCCAGAATAATCGGAACCGCCCCGATAATGTCAATCACCGCAAACAGTACGATGAACGCACTCACCAGTTCCTGAAAATTAAAATTTCCCATACAATCAATCGTTTTTATTAGTCTAGTACCACAAAGTTAGCAATAAAAACAATTCACTCCAAGCATTATCAGACGGTAAGAAACGATAAAAAAGCTAAAAGCCCTCCGCCGTGTCGAAATAATCGCTACTTTTGTATGTTAAAATATAACTTAATAAAGTTAACGCGCATGCAAGAAACGATGTACGAGAAGCTCCTGCTACTTCCTCTTTTTCAAGGGTTATGCATGGAAGACCTTACAGCGATAATCGAGAAGGTTAAATTGCATTTTACCAAGTACAAGCCCGGAGAATACCTGGTCCGTCAGAACGAGACTTCCGGCAGCCTCATTTTCATCATACAGGGAAAAATCTGCTCCGAAGCCGTTGACAGCCACAACCGTTACACCTTGTACGAGACCCTCGACGCCCCTACCGTACTCGAGGCCTACTCCCTGCTGGGCATGCATCCCCAGTATACAGCCTCTTACGCTGCCCTCACCGAAGTCAGCAGCGTAACCGTCGATAAGGCTGCCGTACTTTCCGAACTCAACCAATACGAAATCTTCCGTCTGAACTATCTCAATCTCCTGAGCAACCGTGCCCAGACCCTGCACCACAAGCTCTGGAACACCTACAGCGGTACCACCTGGCAAAAGATAGTCCACTTTCTGCAGCTACGCTGTACCCGTCCGGTAGGCGAGAAAAAACTGTTCATCCGCATGGAAGACCTCGCCACGTTCATCGACGATACCCGCATCAACGTATCGAAGACCCTGAACGAAATGCAGAACCGGGGCCTGCTCACCCTGAGCCGCAAAGCCATTCAGATACCCCATCTCGAAAAGCTAAGCGCCCAGTGCCCCCGCTAACACTCAGTAAGAACAAAAGAAAAAAACAGAAACCATATGAATACATCAGTAAACAATCCATTTTTACAACCATACGCTACCCCGCATGAGACCGTACCTTTTCATCTCATCCGGCTGGAGCATTACGAACCTGCCATCCGCGAAGGGATGCGTCAGGAAGACGAAGAAATCGCGGCCATCGTAACCAACACCGAAGCGCCCACCTTTGCCAACACCATTCTGCCGCTGGCCGAATCCGGCAAACTGCTGGAGCGTGTCACCACTGTCCTCTTCAACCTGATGAGCGCCGAGACCTGTGACGAACTGGAAGCCATTGCCGAAAAGATGATGCCCGAACTCTCGGAACACAGCAACAACATCAGCCTGAGCCCCGAGCTCTTCGCCCGCGTCAAGGCAGTGTACGAACAGCGCGAGACACTCACCCTCACCCCCGAGGAACGACAGTTGCTCGAGAAAACCTACGACGGTTTCCGCCGCAACGGAGCCAACCTGTCGGATGCCGACAAGGAAACCTACCGTCGCCTCAGCATGGAACTCAGTACCCTCACCCTCCGCTTCTCGCAGAACCACCTGAAAGAGACCAACCGCTACGAACTGGTCCTCACCCAGGCCGAACAGCTCCAGGGACTCCCCCCGAGCGCCGTAGAAGCCGCGGCCCATACCGCCGCCGAGAAAGGCAAGGAAGGCTGGGTCATCACCCTTCAGGCCCCGAGCTACGTACCCTTCATGAAATACAGCGACTGCCGCGACCTGCGCCGCGAACTCTACATGGCCTACAACACCCAGTGCACGCACGATAACGAACAGAACAACTTCGACATCGTCCGCCAGCTAGTCAACCACCGCATGGAACTGGCCCGTCTGCTCGGTTACACCGACTATGCCGACTACGTGCTCCGCAAGCGCATGGCCGAAGACAGCGCCCACGTATACCGCCTGCTCGACGACCTGCTCGAAGCCTACACTCCGGCCGCACACCGCGAAGTAGCCGAAGTAGAAGCCCTGGCACGCCGCCTCGAAGGCGACGACTTCCAGCTCATGCCCTGGGACTTCTCCTACTACTCCGAGAAACTGAAAAACGAAAAATACCAGTTCGATGAAGAAGCCCTGCGCCCCTACTTCGAACTCAGCCGCGTCAAGGAAGGCGTCTTCGGCCTCGCCACCCGCCTCTACGGCATCACCTTCCGCCGCAACCCCGACATCCCGGTCTACCACCCCGATGTCGACGCCTACGAAGTATTCGATACCGACGGCAGCTACCTTGCCGTCCTCTATACCGACTTCCACCCCCGCGCCGGAAAGCGCTCGGGAGCCTGGATGACCAGCTACAAGGAACAGTGGACCGAAGCCGACGGCACCGACAGCCGTCCGCACGTCTCCGTGACCATGAACTTCACCAAGCCGACGGCCGACAAGCCCGCCTTGCTGACCTTCTCCGAAGTCACCACCTTCCTCCACGAGTTCGGCCATGCCCTCCACGGCATGTTCGCCCGCACCCGTTTCCAGAGCATGAGCGGTACCAACGTCTACTGGGACTTCGTGGAACTGCCCTCGCAGTTCATGGAGAACTTCGCCATTGAGAAAGACTTTCTCCACACCTTCGCCCGTCACTACCAGACCGATGCCCCCATTCCCGACGAATGGATACAGCGCATCGTCGACGCCTCCAACTTCAACGTCGCCTACTCCTGCCTCCGTCAGGTCAGCTTCGGCCTCCTCGACATGGCCTGGTACACCCGGCGCGAACCCTTCAGCGGCGACGTAGCCGCCTACGAGCGTCAGGCCTGGCAGCGCGCCCAGCTCCTTCCGCCGGTCGACGGCACCTGCATGTCCGTCCAGTTCGGACACATCATGTCGGGCGGCTACTCCGCCGGCTACTACAGCTACAAGTGGGCCGAAGTCCTCGATGCCGATGCCTTCTCCGTATTCAAGCAACACGGCATCTTCGACCGCGCCACAGCCGACTCCTTCCGCCAGCACATCCTGTCGAAAGGCGGCACCGAGCACCCGATGACCCTCTACAAGCGCTTCCGCGGCCAGGAGCCCACCATCGACGCCCTGCTCAAACGAAATGGAATCAAGTAAAAAACAAATAACCACACCATGAAGAAAAAAATCAGACTGCTGCATGTCCTCTCCCTCCTTCTGCTCCTGCCCCTTACCCTGGGCAGCTGCAAGCAGGAAGACGACATCAACGAAATCTTCGCTTCCGGCCAGATCTGGCACTGGAGCGGATCATACACCACCGACAACTGGGAACACGACAACGCCTACACCGATGCCCTCACCCGTGAGCAGAAGGCAAAGATCAACAACTCCCCCAACGCCTACCTCATCCAGTTCAAGGACGACGGCAGCCTCGAGGGAAAAGGCGAGAAAATCCAGTTCACCGGTACCTGGAGCGCCGACGGCAAGAGCAAAAGCTTCTCCGTCCGTCTGAACCCTTCGGGCCAGTACGGCGAGCTCGACCGCCTGTTCATACAAGACATCCAGAGCGCCAAGTTCTACCGTGGCGACTCACATGTCATCAAACTTTTCAGCCTCGAGAAGAACTACTTCATCCAGTTCTACCCGCAGGGATTCAACAACTAACCTCAACCACACCGATTATGGAACAAGAACAAGAAAAAAACAACGAAAAACAGCATAAGCTCGACCTCCGCTACATGCGCATGGCCACCATCTGGGCAGAAAACTCCTATTGCCAGCGCCGCAAGGTAGGTGCCCTCATCGTCAAGAACAAGATGATCATCTCCGACGGCTACAACGGCACCCCCTCCGGCTTCGAGAACGTATGCGAGGACAACCACAACCTGACCATCCCCTACGTGCTCCACGCCGAAGCCAACGCCATCACCAAGATAGCCCGGTCGAGCAACAGCAGCGAAGGCGCCACCCTCTACGTCACCGCCTCCCCCTGCATCGAATGTGCCAAGCTCATCATCCAGGCAGGCATCAAGCGCGTAGTCTATGCCGAGAAATACCGCCTCGAAGACGGTCTCGAACTGCTCCGCCGCGCCAATATCGAACTTGTATACATCAACCCTAACGAATAAAAGAGAAACACTATGGCAAACGATCAGAAACATCGTCTGGTTCCCTTCCTGCTGGCAGTCAGCCTTGTGGCAGGCGTCCTGATAGGAACCTTCTATGCCCAGCACTTCGCAGGCAACAAACTGGGCATCATCAATACCTCATCCAACAAGCTCAATGCCTTGCTGCATATCATCAACGAACAATACGTCGACACCGTCCGCATCGCCGACCTGGTAGAAGAAGCCATGCCGCAGATCCTCTCGGAGCTCGACCCCCACTCCTCGTACATCCCCGCCAAAGACCTTGAGGCCGTCAACGCCGACCTCAAAGGCAGCTTCAGCGGCATCGGTGTACAGTTCACCATCCAGGACGACACCATCCACATCAACAGTGTCATCCAGGGCGGTCCCTCTGAAAAAGTCGGACTCCTTGCCGGCGACCGCATCATTTCGGTCGACGACTCCGCCTTCGTGGGCAAGATCGTCACCAACTCCGAAGCCATGCGCCGTCTGAAAGGCGAGAAAGGCAGTAAGGTCAAGCTCGGCATCTACCGTCCCGGCGAATCCGACATCCTCTACTTCACCGTAGTCCGCGGCGACATCCCCGTCAAGAGCATCGACGCCGCCTACATGATTACCGACCAGTTCGGCTACGTCAAAGTCAACAAGTTCGGCGAAACCACATACCCCGAACTCCTCATTGCCCTTGCCAAACTGCGCCAGGCCGACATGAAAGGACTCATCATCGACCTCCGCGGCAACACCGGCGGATACATGGCAGCCGCCATCCAGATGGTCAACGAATTCCTGCCCGCCAACCGCCTCATCGTCTACACCGAAGGCCGCAAGTCGCCGCGTGAGAACTACACCTCCAACGGCACCGGCAGCAGCCAGGACATCCCCCTCATCGTGCTCACCGACGAAGGCTCCGCCTCAGCCAGTGAAATCTTTGCAGGCGCCATCCAGGACAACGACCGCGGTACCATCATCGGCCGCCGCTCCTTCGGAAAAGGCCTCGTACAACAGCCCATCGAGTTCACCGACGGATCCGCCATCCGCCTCACCATCGCCCGCTACTACACCCCATCGGGCCGCTGCATCCAGAAGCCCTACCAGAAAGGCAACGGCGGTGAATACGAACTCGACATCCTGAACCGCTACGAACACGGCGAATTCTTCTCGGCCGACAGCATCAAGCAGAACAAGGACGAAATCTACCACACCAGTCTGGGACGTACCGTATACGGCGGTGGCGGCATCATGCCCGACATCTTCGTCCCCCAGGACACTGCCGGCATGACCTCCTACTACCGGATGGCAGCCAGCCGCGGCCTCATCATCCGCTACACCCTCGACTACACCGACAAAAACCGCCAGCAGCTCAAGGAATACAACACTCCCGAGAAACTCGCCGAGTACCTGTCCCGCCAGAACCTGCTGCAGCAGTTTGCCACCTACGCCGAGCAGAAAGGCCTGAAGCGCCGCAACATCCTCATGTACAAGTCGCGCAAGCTCTTCGAGGAAAGCCTCTACGGCAACATCATCTATAACATGCTGGGAATCGAAGCCTTCATCTCCTACCTCAACCACACCGACACCACGGTACAGAAAGCCCTTGAGGTACTCGAAAAAGGCGAATCCTTCCCCAAGGCCCCCGAAGCCACAGCCCCCTCGGAAGCAACCACAGCCCCTCAGGGCACCCAGTCAGCCAAAGCCTGATACCGCTTCCGCAGGGACAACCCCATAAAAAAGCAATCCCCTTGCCGCCACCCCCTCTTTCGAGAAGGGCAGCGGACAAGGGGATTTTCTTATCTCATCCCAGGTCTGTCAACGATGCAGGTTCGGATTCAGAATGGCATCCTCATACGGATACGGCGAATACATCTTGCTGTCATCCCACGTACCGCTCACCGGCACCTTCTCATTCCGCATCACCCCCGGAGCCACCTCAATCATCGGATTCTGCTTCCGGTACTCAAAATGATCCTTCAGCCGGTACATCCGGAACATATCCCTCGCCCTGCTGGCCAGTCCGCCCCAGTAATACCCGGCAATCTCCCAGCCATGCTCATTATAAGCCGCCTCCGCCAGTTTCTCCGGTGTCAGCTCCATCGAATACACATCCGACTTCTTGCCGTCCGCCCGGTTTCTCACCCGGTTCAGCACCTCCACCGCCTTGCTGGTCACCTGACCCGAGCGGCCCATCGCCTCCGCATACCAGCAGTACACCTGCGACAGACGGATCACCTGAATCGTCTTCTCTCCCGACGCATTCACCGGACTCGGATCCGTATAATCAAACTCAGTGCCCCGCACGGCACCCTCCACCGTCTTCATGAACACCGGAGCCACCACCTCCCTCGAAGCCGGTTCCGTATCATACCACCAGTCGTACAACTTGCCGTCGCTCAGCATGATCTTCGGGAAATACGTAGCCTCCTTTCTCGGTCCCTCCGGAAACTCCTTCCAGAACTTGATCTCACCGTTCGTATCACCCCATCCCACCTGCTTCATATCCTGCAGGATATCCGTCAGCGGCACCGACTGCGCCGTCTGGTCGCGGTTGTAGAAAATACCCAGCAACACCTCCGGGTTCTTGCTGCTGTACTCCCACGAATACACCTTCTTATACTCATCCAGCAACTTATAATAATACTCACCCTGGTCCGCCTTGTCAATCACCTCTTCCGCCTTCTGCGCCGCCAGCCGGTAATACTCAGCCCCCTTGTTCATCGGCCATCCCGCCATACACATATACACATACGCCATCGTCGCCTTCACGGCCCCCTCGCTCACCGCCAGGTTAAAGCCATCCCTGCCATACGGCTCCTTCTCATACAGCGCCGGACACCACTCCTCCGCCTTCTTCAGATCCTCCACAATCAGAGTGTAAATATCCTCCACCGACGACAGCGGCGCATTATAATCAATCTCCTCCTTCAGCGTCACCGGCACCGGTCCCCACGTAGTCACCAGATAAAAATACGAGAACGCCCTCCAGTAATACGCCTGTCCCAGCGTCGAATGAATCTCCTCCTCACTCGCCCCCGGAGTCTCCCCCGCATTATTAATGATAAAATTCGCCGCCTTGATCACCTTGAAACGCTGCTCCCACATGCTCGACAGCCACGAATTATTATCCGCCACACTAAACTGGTCGTGCTCCCTCAGCGGCTGCTTGTTGCTCGACGGATGCGTCGAAATATCATCCCCCGCCAGGAAATTCGTACCACAGAAATTATTGCTCGCCTGCGACGTCGCCACAATCGAATACAGCGCATTCAGCGACGCATCCAGCGCCGACTTATCCTTGAAATACCCCTTCGAAGGCAACTGCCCCTTCGGGTTCTCCTCCAGAAAATCACTGCACGATACCGTAGTGCACGCCATCAGCGCCACCCCCACCGACATCCATATATATTTACCAAAACCTTTCATAGTCTTCACACCTTTATCGATTTAAAAATTGATTTTCGCACCAAACGTAATAGTAAACGGCACCGGATACGCCCCGTAATCCAATCCGTCATATCCCGAGTACACCTCCGGATCCATACCCTTATACCGCGTCAGCGTCAGCACATCCTGCGCACTCACCGACAGCAGCACACTTCCGAACTTCGTCACCCGCTTCGGAATCCGGTACGACAGACTCACATTCTTCAGCTTCACGAACGACGCATCCTCCAGCCAGAAATCCGAATTCGCATAATACTTGTTGTCCGGATTCTTCAGACTCGGATACTTCGCCTGCGACTTGTCCGACACATAATCCCAGCCTTCGAAATACGCCTCCCTCAGCGTCACGAACCGCGAGTCACCCGTCATCGAAGCCGTCATGAACCGGCTCATGTTCAAGCGGTCGAGCCCCACTGCCGCATTGAAGAACACATTCAGCGACCAGTTGTTCCAGCTCAGCGAGTTGTTCCATCCGAACGTCCATTTCGGGCTCGCCTGCCCCTTGATCACCAAGTCCTCCGAAGTCGGCGACGTCGTCAGACTACCGTCCGCCTTCCGGTACAAGTTCGCACCCTTCTCATCAAAGCCCTGCCACTCATACACATAGAACGAACCCAACGGATACCCCGGCTTCATGATCTGCATCGGCCCCCCCAGGTTACTGTAGTTCGCCGTCAGCACAAAATCATTCCCGGCCAGGTCAAGCACCTCATTCTTCACATACGCCGCATTCAGCGTCGTCTCCCACGTCAGTGCCCCCTGCACCGGCGTCGCACTCACCGTCATCTCCACACCCGTATTATTCATCTTACCTTCATTCACCCAGATCGTACCCCCGCCATTATAGCGCGGCACCTGCTTCTGGAACAGCAAGTCCACCGTCTTCTTCTTGAACCAGTCGAACGTCAGGTTCACCCCCGCCACGTTCAAGTCCAGTCCCAGGTCATACTGATACGTCTTCTCCCACGTAATGTCCGGAGTCGGGAACTGATACCCCCAGTACCCCGTATACGCCGTCGACGTACCCCAGCCATAACTCGTAGACGTCAGCATCCCCAGCGTAGAGAAAGGCGCGATATTCTGATTACCGCTCACCCCGAAACTACCCCTCAGCTTCAGCTGCCGGATCACCTTCTGGTTCTTCATGAACTTCTCCCGTGCGATATCCCACGCCAGCGCCGCCGACGGGAAATACCCCCACTTATTCTTGCCCTGGAACTTCGACGAACCATCCGCACGCACCGCCGCCGTCAGGAAATACCGCTTGTCGAAATCATATCCCGCTCTCACGATACCCGACGCCATCGACGACTCCGTATACGAATTCGACGCATTTCTCACCGCCGCATTCGCCACATTCCAGTAGCCCACCGTCTCATTACTCAAGTTCGAGCCCGAAATCTGCATCACCGGATCCCACGCACGGCTCACTTCCCACACCGCCATGGCCGACACACTGTGCTTTCCGAACTCCCGCTGCCAGCTCAGGTTATTCGTATTCTGCCAGTAATTATGCAACGTGTTCGAGTTCGACATACTGTTGATTGCCCCCGGTCCCACCAGACTCGAGTTGAACGAATACGACGGCCGCTGCTCATAATCATATCCCCCCTGCACCGAGAACGTCAGTCCCTTGGCAATCTTGAACAAGAGCGACACATTCGCGCTCACATTATAACTATAACTGTCACTGTAATTCACCATCATCTCCCCGTACGGGCTCGTACCGTTCGCAATATTATACGGATCCTTGTTGTACACCCCCGTCTCCGGGTCCACCAGCTCCATCGTCGGCGAATAATTGATCGCATTCAGCCAGTTCGCCGCCCCATTATGCTGATGAATGATACTCGCATTCAGCTTGCCCGACACCGTCAGCCACGGCTTCACATCCGCATCCACATTCACCCTCAGACCATACCGCTTATAATCCGACATAATCGTCACCGCCTCCTGATCCATCACATTTCCCGATACCAGGTACCTCACCTTCTCCGTACCCCCCGAGATATCCAGCTTATAATCCTGCGTCAGCGCCGTCTGCGTAATCAGATCCATCCAGTCCAGTCCCTTCGTCCCGTTCCGGTACGCCTCCAGGTCAGCAGCCGAAATCGTATTCGCCCCACGCACATCATTCAGCGCCAGCGCATACTCATACGCATTCAGCAACTCATACTGCTTTCTCACCTTCGAGATACCCACCGACGCATCGAACGACACCACCGCCCGGCCCTGCGTACCCTGCTTCGTAGTGATGATAATCACCCCGTTCGAGCCACGCGAACCATAAATCGCCGTCGACGACGCATCCTTCAGCACCTCCATCGACTGAATATCCGCCGGATTCAAGCCATCCAGTCCGCTCGGCGAAATCATCCCGTCGATCACATACAGCGGATCATTGCTCGTATTGATAGACGTCGTACCCCTCACGCGCACCTTCATGCCGCCACCCGGCATACCACTCTGCGCCGTCACCTCCACACCGGCCGACCGTCCCTGCAGGATATTCTCCACCCGCTTCACCGGCTGATCCTTAAAGCGTGCCGTAGAGATAGCCGTCACCGACCCCGTCAGGTCGCTCTTCTTCACACTGCCATATCCCACCACGACTACCTCATCCAGCACCTTATTATCCTCCTTCAAGGTAATATCATATAAATTCCGTTTGAAAATCCTCACCTCCTGCGGCGTAAAGCCCATATACGAAACCACGATGACCGACCTCAGCGGCACCTCCAGCGAGAACTTACCGTCCATATCCGTCGTCGTTCCCGTCGTCTCCTCACCTTTCACTACCACCGTAGCCCCGATGATTGTTTCCCCACGCTCGTCCGTCACCACACCCGAAATCAGTTTCCGCTTTCCCGTTTCCGTCATCTCCACCGCACCGTCCGGTTCCAGCCGGTCCTCCAGTTGCGCACGCTGCGCCATCAGCACACCCGGCAACCCTCCAACCAGCACCGCTCCCAGGAGCAAAACCCGTCTTGTATTTACCGTATTTTTCATTGCATTAAATCATTTATAATTGTTCCAATGAAAAAACACCCGCAAAAAACATGCCCTTTGTACCCATTCCCCGCACAACCCACTAACCCACAGAAAACAAGACACTTACCCCACATGCGCCCCACCATTATCCACAGACACACCCCGCCCACTGTGTAAAAAATCCACACAAAAGGGAAGAATTCCACACCCGCACACCCCCGGCCCGCAGGAAATTCCCACATTTTTCCTACATTTGCATCCGGACACTCCCCCGCGGAGCCCACTCAAAAAAAACAAAAACAACCGGAAAAATAACCAAAAGACAAGCCCTATGACCGACAAGCAACAACTCCGCCGCTACATCGCCCAGGAAAAGAAAAAACACAGTTCCGAAACCCTCGACCAGCTCTCCGACCGACTCCTGCAGCAACTCGAGCAACACCCCCGTTTCCGTGCCGCCCGCACCCTGCTGCTCTACCACTCCCTCCCCGACGAAGTGCGCACCCACACCTTCATCGAACGCTGGAGCCGTGAAAAACACCTCATACTCCCCGCGGTACTCCCCGACAACACCCTCGAACTCCGCCACTACACCGGTCCGCACGACCTCCGTACCGGCGCCTACGGCATCAGCGAACCCGTCGGCCAACTCCTTGCCGACTACCGCAGCATCGACCTCGCCCTCATTCCCGGCGTCGCCTTCGACAGCCATCACAACCGCCTCGGCCGCGGCAAAGGCTATTACGACCGCCTCCTGCCCCAGCTTCCCGCCTACAAAATCGGACTCTGCTTCCACTTCCAGCTCCTCGACGGCCCCCTGCCTACCGAGCCCACCGACATCCCTATGGACGAAATCCTCACCGACCAGGGCACCTTCTGAGCCTAGCGGAACTCAATATCCACAATCACCTGCGCCCCCACCCGGTCGTTCAGGCTCTTCACCAGCTGCTTGCGGTACATCATCAGCTCCTGCCTCAGTACCGACGACGCCAGCTGCACACACAACGTCTGGTTGCGGATAAACAGATTCAGCGTATAGCGCGCCACCGCCGGGCCCACCACATCCTTCCACGCATCCACCAGCCTGTACTCATTCAGCGGCGCCTCCAGCCGTTCCTGCCTCAGGAACTGCCTCACCACGTCCGCCAGCAACTCCGTATTCCCCCGCTTCATACCTCATCCTCCGTCCGGCTACGCTCCGCCACCACACCGTTCTCCACTACAAACACCCGGTGCTCCCCGTTCACCTTCTCCAGAATCCTGTCCAGATGATCCCGGTTCGTATCCGTAATAAAAATCTGCCCGAAACTGTCGCCCGACACCAGCTTCACAATCTGCTCCACCCGTCCCGCGTCCAGTTTGTCGAAAATATCATCCAGCAACACCAGCGGCGTCGTCCGGCTTCCCGTCCGTTTCAGAAACTCAAACTGCGCCAGCTTCAGCGCAATCAGGAACGTCTTGTTCTGCCCCTGCGAGCCCTCCCTCTTGATCGGGAAATCCCCCAGCTGCATCACCAGATCATCCTTATGCACCCCCTTCGTCGTATACCCCAGAATCCGGTCCTTCTGCCTCGACTCCCTCAGCAGCCCCAGCAAGTCGCCCTGCTGCAGATGACTCTCATACGCCAGACTCACCCTCTCCCTGTCCTGCGAGATATACGAATAATACGACTGAAACACCGGAATAAACTCATCGATAAACTCCTTGCGCTTGCGGAACACCTTCTCCCCTTCGGCCGCCATCATCTCCTCCCACACATTCATCAGTTCCTCCTCCGGCTCCATGTCCGCCTTGAGCAACGTATTCCGCTGCATCAGCGCCTTGTTATACCTGATCAGCGCCTCCAGATACTCCCTGTCGAACTGCGAGATCACCACATCCACAAACCGCCGTCTCTCCTCACTGCCCCCCGCAATCAGCCACGAGTCCGCCGGCGACACCATCACCAGCGGAATCAGTCCGATATGGTCCGACAGCCTCGGATACTCCTTCCGGTTGCGCTTGAACTGCTTCTTCTGCCTCCTCTTCAGTCCGCAGTACACCTCCTCCGGTTCCCCCGCATCCGTCTCATAACCCCCCTGCACCATGAAGAACTCCTCCCCATGCAGGATATTCTGCGAGTCCACCGCGTTCACCGCACTCTTGCAGAACGACAAATAATACACCGCATCCAGCAAATTCGTCTTTCCCATTCCGTTTTTGCCGATCACACAGTTCAGTTTCGGCGAAAACTCCAGTTCCGCCTGCGCCAGATTCTTATAATTCAATATGGATATCCGTTTCAGCCACATGACAAATCAATTCAGTTCAAAAAAGTGAAGCAAAAATACAAATAAAGCCCGAACCCAAAAAAAACTTCTCTCAAATTTCATTTATACATATAAATAAATTACTTTTGCTGACCGAAATCAACCAAAGCGGAAAATAATAATAAAATCTATAAATAAAATGACAGAACAAAAGCACACTCAAGATCCGTTGGATGTAGAAGGAGCGCTTACCAGCTCTGAAACATTCCTTCTCAAGAACAAAGGCCTTCTGGCCGGTATTGTAGTAGCCATCGTAGTAATCGTCCTCGCCGTGCTGGGCTACAAGCACTTCATCAGCGAGCCCAACGAACTCGAAGCCTCGGAAGCCCTGTTCAAAGGCGAACACTACTTCACTTCCGACAACTACGAAACCGCCCTTAACGGCGACAGTCTCGGATACGCAGGCTTCATCAAGATAGCCGACGAATACAGCGGCACCGATGCCGGTAACCTGGCCAACGCCTACGCCGGAATCAGCTACGCACAGCTTGGCAAGTACGAAGAAGCAGCCAAATACCTCGACCGTTTCAGCGCCGACGACTACATGGTAGCTCCCGCTATCCTCGGAACCCTCGGCAACTGCTACGCCCAGATGGGACAGCTCGACAAGGCAGCCGCAACCCTTCTGAAAGCCGCACAGAAAGCCGACAGTCCTTCACTCAGTCCGATTTACCTCCGTCAGGCAGGCGAAATCTTCGAAAAACTGGGCAAGAACGCCGAAGCCCTGAATGCCTACAAGCAGATCAAGAACAAGTACGGCAACTCTTTCCAGGCTATGGACATCGACAAGTACATTGACCGCGCGTCTATCAAATAACAACTGAACAGAGAAACTGAAAAACGGAGAATCCCGGCGGCACGTCCTCCAGCGGTTCTCCGTTTTTTAATTATATTCCCCGGCCCCGGCCGGCATATTAACCCCAAAACAAAAGACAAGATTATGGCAACAGCTTATCACAACCTTTCCGACTACGACTTCAACTCCGTACCCGATGCCTCACACCTTCGTTTCGGCATCATCGTATCCGAGTGGAACAGTAACATCACCGGAGCCCTTCTCGAAGGCGCAGTCCACACCCTGAAGAAACACGGAGCCAAAGAAGAGAACATCCGCGTACAGACCGTACCCGGCAGTTTCGAACTCACCTACGGCGCCGCCCTGATGATGAAAAGCCACAAAGTAGACGCCATCATCGCCCTCGGCTGCGTAGTACGCGGCGACACCCCCCATTTCGACTACGTCTGCGCCGGCACCACCCAGGGTCTGACCCAGCTCAACGCAATGGGCGAAATCCCAGTCATTTACGGTCTCATCACCACCAATGACATGCAGCAGGCCGAAGATCGCGCCGGCGGAAAGCTTGGCAACAAAGGCGACGAATGCGCCGTTGCCGCAATAAAAATGTGCAATTTTTCAAAGGAATTATTTGCAGAATAAAAAAAAAGCACTACCTTTGCATCGCAATTGAGAAAAACACCTCACCAGAGGAAAATCAATAGCGAAAGGGCAAGTACCAGAGTGGCCAAATGGGGCAGACTGTAAATCTGCTGGCTTATGCCTTCGGTGGTTCGAATCCATCCTTGCCCACTAAAAATTGCGGAAGTAGCTCAGTTGATAGAGCATTAGCCTTCCAAGCTGAGGGTCGCGGGTTTGAGCCCCGTCTTCCGCTCTTTTTTGAAGAGTTCTTTATAAGTAATGTCTTAGTGGGGCAAATACCAGAGTGGCCAAATGGGGCAGACTGTAAATCTGCTGGCTTACGCCTTCGGTGGTTCGAATCCATCTTTGCCCACTAAATTGCGGAAGTAGCTCAGTTGATAGAGCATTAGCCTTCCAAGCTGAGGGTCGCGGGTTTGAGCCCCGTCTTCCGCTCTTTTTCCTAGACATTACTTATCAACTTTTCAGGGGCAAATACCAGAGTGGCCAAATGGGGCAGACTGTAAATCTGCTGGCTTACGCCTTCGGTGGTTCGAATCCATCTTTGCCCACTAAATTTGCGGAAGTAGCTCAGTTGATAGAGCATTAGCCTTCCAAGCTGAGGGTCGCGGGTTTGAGCCCCGTCTTCCGCTCTTTACAAAAAAGACCGTACGGAATCCGCACGGTCTTTTTTTATACACCTGTTTCAGCCCCTCTTCGGCGGCCACCCCTCGGGCAGCCACTCCGGCACCTCCTTCGCCACGTCAAAGCACGGGCACACCTTCATCCACTCCTGCGGTTCCACCACCCCGTTCCCGTTCAAGTCCGGGCTCAGGTCACGGTGTCCCACCACCTTCCGGATTCCGAAATCAGCCGCCAGCACCCGTATCAGCACCCGCAACGAATGTTTCTGAGCCTCGGTCCGCGTATCCGCATTTCTTCCATTCTCATCCAGGCCCCCTTCGTAGCACACCCCGATACTGTGAGCGTTGAATCCCCTGGCATGCGCTCCCACCTTCTCCACCGGCCTCATCGAACAGATCAGACCGTCGCGGCGGATATAATAATGGTAGCCACACCCGTCGAAACCCCTCCTCCGGTGCATCCCGTCCAGTTCCTCCGGCGAAAGCCTCACCTGCGGCGGAGTAGCCGAACAGTGAATCACAATCAAATCAACCTTCCTCATGTCTCCCACCCCTCTTCCTACCCGAAAGCAGGCAGAATAAACACTTCAGCAGCGCCAGCAACACGCCTCTCACCTTCTCTTTCATACACTTTCCTCCACACAATTAAAGTTACACATCACGACCACACACGCATACGAGATTAATCACCCATTTCCTCCGAGCGCTCACCCGCACCAGGACCTTCCGTTACGGCCGGCCCCTCCGTAACCACACGGCCTTCCGTCACCGCCGGCTGTTCTGCAGCCTCCTTTCCGTCCATCTTCGGACCCAGTTCCGCCAGATCCTTTCTCTTCGGCACACGCATGAATCCCAGCTTCTGCAACGCATTTCTCAGTTCCGCACCCGGACGGAAATTAATGTGCGCCTTGCTGATAAGCCCCGTATGGAAGCCCTTCACCGTCTCACTGCCCTTACCTTTCAGGCCCACCTGGAACGCACCCAGTTCACCCAGGCGCACCACCTCGCCCTGAGCCAGGCCGTCACACATCACATCCACCAGCGCCGTGAGCACCGCCAGCGTATCCGTACGCGTCACCGTACACATCTTCTGAATACGGTCCGCCATTTCGCGGATACCCATCACACCACGCGCCTGAGCCTGCGCATAATACCGGATTTTTCTTTCCTTTTCCGCCGGATTAAATCTAGGAACTACAGAATAAGCGACCAATTTTTCCATAATGATAAAAATTTAAAAGGTTAAACAAAAAAATTAAGGTTAACAAAAAATTGAGTAAACACTCCACAACACGTTGAAAGCTTTCCGTTTGTTTCGTAGTACAAAGATAAGAAGGCCGGATCCGTCCAATGTCCTCCATTGTCCTCATCCGACCTTCACTGTCCCGATAAAACCCAAAAAAATTCATTTACGGCTCACCCAGCCCCTCGATAATCACCATCACCTCCCTTTTCGTAAAAAACTTCCGGTTCTTCCGGTACCCCATCTCCTCGAACTTCTCCACGATATACGGACACTGCTGAATCCAGCGGTACAGACTCCTCCGCGCCACCTTCGGGTGCACATGCGGAAAATACCTCGCCGCCAGCTCCGCCTTCGAATACATCCTCACTTCAAACTTCTGATCCATTTCCTGCTCCCCATTCAGAGAGCCCCTCTTATTAAAACCGTTTAATCCCATAATCCACATTTTTGCCTGTAATACTATATAATAAGGTAAACATCACAACTCCTCCTTTCCGTTCACGGCCACCCGCTCAAACCGCGTATGCGCCAGACTCTTCTTCAGCAACCCCGCCGGCCGGAACAACACCCTCAGCCGCCGGATCCTTCCCGCCGTAAAATCCCCGGGCCGTTCCACCCCCTCACTGCAGATACCCGCCTGCAGCGAGCCGATGCCGCCCAGCCTCACAATCTCACCGTTGCACAACCCCTGGCACACCTCATCCTCCAGCGCCGCCAGCACCCCGATAATATCCGAGCGCGTCAGCGTACAGTTCCGGCTGATCCGTTCCGCCATCTCCTCCAGTCCCAGTTCACCCCTGGCCCTGGACTGCGCATAATACAATCTCTGTCCGTCTTCCTTACCCGGAAGCACCTTGGGCACCAGCGTGTATGTCACCGCCGGTCCCTCATTTTTTCGATTCTTAAAATCCATTTGATTAACAAGTTAGGTTATAAAAAAAGAGGAAGGGACCGAACCACCCCCGCCCCGAATTTGTTATACACATATCCGCGGCAGTAAACCGGCCATCCAACCACCGGTAGGTTTCAGTTCCCCTCCTCATTACCTGTAGAGGCAAAATTATTGAAAACACACATACCCCGTTCTGCATTAAAATGCAGAAAATATAATTTTTACCAAAAACTAACCGGCACTTCAGTGCCACTTAACAACTTACTACTATGAATACAAAAAAAAATGCCCGGTCACACGCATTGACCGCATCGTACTGAGTGAAGCAGAAATGTACTATCTTTGCGACCAGCTGCACCAGCTTTTAGGAGAGATGTACCGCATCGGCCAGATCAGCCTCAACGAAGTCATGGAATCTACCAACCTTTGGGAGCACACCGTCTACGGTCATAAAAAGAAAAACATGACCCTCAAGACCCTCTGTAAACTCTGGTACGCCGCCCTCCAGGGCTGCCGTCTCCAGTCCTCCCTGAAAGACCTTCCCCCGCTGATCCTCGAGAGCTGCCGCCAGCGCAAAAACCTGGTCGTCTACCTCCACCCGTCCGACGAGCCCCTGCCCGACGGACACATCCTCATTCTGAGTCCTAAGAAATAGCCCCTTCACGGCCGCGAAGAAAATTTCCTTACGCGCCGCCTGAAGAAACGTAAAAGCCCGCGATGTTTTTCGAAAACATCGCGGGCTTTTTTTAAGACCTCCCCAGCCTTTTCCCCACGCATAACGATGCGTTCCCACACCCTTCCCTATCCGTCTCCCCACCCGCCATTACGATTTTTCCATCTTTCATATTATTACCATCTCCCAAAAATCACTGTTACATTTCATGAAATAAAAGTGTCACATCTTTCTATTTCTAAGTTCAAAGATGTGAAGATTTGTTAATAAGATGATTAAAACTCACACATATATAACAATTTTCATAAAAAGATTGTTACTTTTGTGACGAATGATTGTATGTCCGTGCGGCTGTGGGATACTCATTCCTAGACGGAAGCACACCATACCGGTCACTCATCTTATCGGATAATTATCTGATTCCCAGTAAGATGAATACACTGGGGACGAGAGAGAAATATATCCAATAACAAAAGCCATACTATTTAATATAAAAAGCAAGGAAAATAATAAAATATTTTTACATAAAGACTGCCGGCAGAACGCTGGCGAAACCTAACTATTTAAGTTTTTAAACAGGTTAATCCAGACAATTTTTTAAATGACTATCGCAACTGATTTCGACGGAACCATTGTAGAACACCGGTATCCGGCTATCGGAAAGGAAATTCCTTTCGCCATCGAAACCTTAAAGCGCTTGCAGGAAGAGCGTCATCGCCTTATCCTGTGGACAGTACGTGAAGGCAAGCTGCTGGACGAAGCAGTAGCCTTTTGCCGCGAGCGCGGATTGGAGTTTTACGCCATCAACCGTGACTACCCCGAAGAGGAGGCCGCCAGGAACAATCACTTCTCACGCAAACTTAAAGCCGACCTTTTTATTGACGACCGCAATTTAGGCGGCCTGCCCGACTGGGGCACCATTTACGAAATGGTCACCCGGAAAATGAGCTATCAGGACCTCATGGAGCAGCAATACGGTGAAGAATACCCTTCCGAACGGAAGAAAGGCTTCTTTGCCCGCCTGTTCGGCTCTAAATAATACCCATTTCATGAAATAAAAAAATTAACCATTTATATGAAAATCAGAAATTTATTTGTTATCTGTAGCTTGTCACTTGCCGTGGCGAGCTGTACTTCGTACAAAAAAGTACCTTACTTGCAGGACCCGGAAACCGTAAACAATTACGGTAAGGAAATTCCTTTGTATGATGCCAAGATTATGCCTAAGGATTTGTTGAGTATTACAGTGAATACTACAGATCCGGCAGCTGCTGCGCCATTTAACCTTTCTGTACAAACTGCATTAAACGCAGCATCAGACAATATATATACAACTACTCAACCAAGTTTACAACAATATTTGGTAAACAATCAGGGAGAAATTGATTTTCCAGTTATCGGACGTATCAAGGTGGGAGGAATGACCAAGAACGAAGCCGAAGATATGATTCAGGAAAAACTGATGCCTTATCTGAAAGAAACTCCGATTGTAACCGTACGCCTTTCCAATTATAAAATTGCAGTTTTAGGGGAAGTAGCCCGTCCTGGCAGTTTTACAGTCACAAATGAAAAAGTAAACGTGTTGGAAGCCCTTGCTATGGCAGGCGATATGACCGTTTATGGCCTCCGTGATAATGTAAAATTAATTCGTGAGGATGCGAATGGAAAACGTGAAATTATCGAAATGGACCTCACTCGTAGTGATTTAGTTCTTTCTCCTTATTTTTACTTAAAACAAAATGATATTATCTATGTTACTCCTAATAAAACTAAAGCACGAAATTCAGACATCGGTAATGCTACTACTATAGCTATTTCAGCGACTTCCATATTGGTATCACTCGCGAGTCTTTTAGTTACTGTATTCAAATAATCAGTTATAATCATCTAATTTTGGAAATCAATATGATTGAAAATAATCAGATAAATACATCAAACATAGAAGAACAGGAAGAAAATATTAATCTGCGTACTCTCCTAATGAAATACCTAGTTTATTGGCCTTGGTTTATTGCCAGTGTCATTATCTGCTTAGGAGTAGCCTTCCTTTACCTGCGCTTTCAGACTCCAGTTTACAATAGCACAGCTGCTGTTCTAATTAAAGAAACTGACCCGCGCAGTAAAGCCATGACTCAAGCTAATGGAGCTGTTGCAGCCCTACAGGACATTGGGGGGTTTTCAATGACTAGTAACTTCGATAACGAAGTGGAAATCTTAAAGTCACGCACCCTTATTAAAAAAGTAGTGAGCGAATTAGGTCTATATATTCAGCACAGTAAGGATCAAACCTTTGGATATGACATTCCTTTGTATCATAATACTCCAGTAAAAGTACATATAACCCCTGAAGAAGCAGAGAAATTACAAGGAGGAGCCAAATTGAATATGACTTATAGCCCAGAGGGCAAATTAAACTTAACTGCTAAATACACATTAAAAGGTGAAGTAGCAGAAACCTCTGCTAGTTTTGATAGTCTCCCAGCTGTTCTTCCTACACCAGTAGGTGTATTCAGTTTTACCCGTAATGATTCTGCAAGAATAGAAAAAACAATTAAATTAAATGCATGGATAGCATCACCTACAGTAGTAGCACAAAACTATGCAACTAATTTAACAGTAACTCCTAGTTCTAAAACTACAACTATTGCTAAAATTAGCGTAAAAAACACCCATAAACAGCGAGCTGTCGATTTTATAAATCGTTTGGTAGCAGACTACAATCAAGACGCCAATGACGAAAAAAACGAAGTTGCAGAGAAAACAGCTGAATTTATCGAAGAACGTATTGGTATCATTAATACTGAATTGGGAGCAGCCGAAAACCAATTAGCAACTTTTAAACAACAAGCAGGCCTAACTGACTTAAGTAGTGATGCACAACTTGCTTTACAAGAAAGTTCCAAATACGAGCAGCTTCGCGTAGAAAATGCTACTCAAATTCAGCTCGTGGAATTTTTGAAAGCATATATCAATCAAGAAGAAAATGCCAATGAAGTTCTTCCTGCAAATGTCGGCTTAAAAGATCAAAATCTAAGTACAGTCATCGAACAGTACAATGCCATGATCATTGAACGTAAACGTCTACTTCGTACTTCCTCTGAAAGCAATCCTACAATAATTAACATGAATACAGGCATTGAGGCTATGCGTCGTAGCGTTCAGACCACAGTAGAAAGTGTACTGAAAGGACTTTATATAACTAAAGCTGATATTGACAAGCAAACTAGTAAATTCGAGGCTCGAATCAATAAAGCTCCACAGCAAGAAAAAGAATTTCTAACTATTGCACGTCAACAAGAAATTAAAGCAGCCCTTTACACCATGCTGTTACAAAAGCGTGAAGAAAATGCAATTACATTGGCATCTACAGCTACTAATGGACGTATCATAGAAGAAGCTCTTGCAGCAACGGCACCAATAGCCCCCAAAAAAATGATGCTTGTTCTTGCAGCTTTAGTCATTGGCATCGGACTCCCTATAGGTTTAATTTTTATACGTGATTTATTAAAATATAAAATAGAAAACCGAGAAGACATACAGAAAATAACTCAAGCCCCTATTATTGGAGAACTACCTCGCTGCGATGTTAGAACTAATGGTTCTATCGTTATTCAAGAAAACAAAAATAATATGATGGAGGAGTGCTTCCGCAGTTTACGTACCAACCTTCTTTTTATGTTAGAAAAGGGACAACAGGTTATTCTTTTTTCTTCAACTCAACCTGGAGAAGGGAAATCCTTTGTAGCAGGAAACACTGCTGCCTCACTAGCATTTCTAGGTAAAAAAGTATTGATTATGGGTATGGATATCCGAAAACCCGGTCTAAATAAAGTTTTCCGTTTATCTAATCGAGCTGTAGGAATCACTAATTATCTTAGTGACCCAGAACATACCAACTTACTTAATACAATACAGCATTCGGATATTAGCCCCAATCTTGATATTCTTCCTGGCGGTCCGGTTCCACCTAACCCAACTGAGTTGGTTGCACGAGAACATTTAGACCATGCCATTGAAGAACTAAAAAAGCATTACGATTATATCATACTGGATACAGCTCCTATAGCAATGATTGCTGATACTGCGATCATTGGTCGTGTTGCTGATATGTGTGTGTACGTATGCCGCGCAGATGTTACTCCAAAAGATGGATTTGAATATATCAACATATTACAAAGAGAAAAGAAATTAAAAAAAATAGCCACCGTAATCAATGACATTGATATGAGTAAACGCAAGCATAGTTACGGATACGGATATGGAAGAAGATACGGATATGGATATGGATACGGATATGAAACAGACCAAAAGAATAAATAATCTCTAAACCATTTACCGTTGACACAAAAACGCATTCAAGGATTAATACACATACAATATGGACTACATTGTTTTATTCTCAGGTTTTCTAATAGCCTTTTTAGCAGGATGGATTATTATACCCAAAGTCTTATTGATTTCACATAAGAAAAAACTATTTGACATTCCTGATGCTAGAAAGGTGCATACACGCCCTATCCCACGATTAGGAGGAATAACCTTTTTCCCTGTAATATTAATAACTTTAGGACTAGTAACCGGTTTTTGTTATTTCGAAGAAATTCCTGCACAGATACCTTTCGCCGGAGATTTGTTTTTTCGAGTAATTTTTTTAATCGTAGGGTTAACACTCCTTTATCTAGTAGGCATAGCTGACGATTTAATTGGAGTAAGTTATCGATACAAATTTTTAATACAAGTAGTATCTGCAGCACTTTTAACAATAACAGGACTTTGGTTTAATTCTTTAGGAGGACTTGTTGGCATATACGAAATTCCCAAATGTTTAGGCATTATACTTACAATAATTGCAGTTGTATACATTACAAATGCAATTAACCTAATTGATGGAGTTGATGGATTGGCTTCTGGATTAAGTTGCATCGCTTTAACAGTATTAGGCATAGCTTTCACTATTAACAATTTATATATATATGCTTTATTAGCTTTCTCCTGTTTAGGAATTGTTATTCCATTTTGGTGCTATAATGTATTTGGAAATGAAAATCGTGGTAGAAAACTTTTTATGGGAGATACCGGTAGTTTAACATTAGGCTATATTTTAAGTTTCCTTTTTATCCGCTATTGTTTTGATTCAACAGCAAATATGCAAATTTCTGGTTCGAAAATGATTTTTGCATTTTCCACATTACTAGTTCCATTGTTTGATGTCATACGTGTAGTATTAGTTAGACTACGAAATAAGACAAATCCCTTCATGCCAGATCGTAATCATTTCCATCACAAATTATTACGAATGGGATTACGTTCTCGAGCTGTGATGAGTAGTATTCTATTGGTTTCATTATTTTTCATCCTTTTAAACACCTTATTAATGAACCACCTTAATATTACTTTCATTTTAATAATCGACATTTTATGTTGGATAATATTACATTTAGGAATCAATTGGAAAATAAAACGATTTCATTTATTGAATAATTAATTTGTCAAAAGATATATATATGCGTAAAGTTTTAGTAACCGGTGGAGCAGGTTTTATTGGCTCTAATTTATGTGAGACTCTTTTAAAACAGGGAGATTCTGTAGTTTGTTTGGACAATTTTGCCACAGGTCATATTGAAAACATAATGCCATTAATAGCAAAATATCCTCATTCTTTTAAACTTATAGTTGGTGATATTCGAAATATTGAGGATTGTCGTAAAGCAACTGAAGGGGTCGAATATGTATTACATGAAGCAGCTCTTGGTTCTGTTCCACGTAGCATAAAAGATCCAATTACCACCAATCAAGTAAATATTGATGGGTTTCTTAATATGCTTGTTGCCTCACGTGACGCAGGGGTTAAACGGTTTATTTTTGCTGCAAGTTCTTCTACATATGGAGATAGTAAAAGTTTACCTAAAGTAGAAGATGTAATTGGACGACCATTATCTCCTTATGCAATTACCAAATATGTTAATGAATTATATGCAGATGTATTCGCACGCACATATGGTATGGAATTTATTGGTTTGAGATATTTTAATGTATTTGGCCGTCGCCAAGATCCTAATGGAGCATATGCAGCAGTAATCCCTCTGTTTGTAAAAAAATTCATGAAACACGAAAGTCCAGTTATTAACGGAGATGGAGAATATAGTCGTGATTTCACTTATATTGATAATGTTATACAAATGAATTTACGAGCTATGGAGACTACTAATCCAGAGGCAATCAATCAAATTTATAATACAGCATTTGGTGAACGTACGACCCTCAACCAACTTGTAGATTTGTTGAAAAAATATCTTAGTGAATACGACACAGAGATTGCTAAAATAGAAGTACTTCATGGTCCTAATCGCGCTGGAGATATACCTCATTCATTAGCATGCATTGATAAAGCGAAAAAACTTTTGGAATATAAGCCAGAGTTTAGCATGGAAAATGGCTTAAAAGAAGCTGTAAAATGGTATTGGGAGAATTTAAAATAATATTAAACTGCATTCAAACATAATATACAACAATGAATAAAATTAAAATTTGTGTAATCGGATTAGGTTACGTAGGTCTGCCTTTAGCACGTCTTTTCTCAACAAAGTATGAAACTATAGGTTTTGATATGAGCCAGCGTCGTGTAGACGGATTGATGGCTGGTCATGATGACACATTAGAAGTGGCAGATGATTTGCTCCAAAGTGCAATAGCAAATGGCTTTAAATGTACTACAAACATCGAAGATATTCGTGACTGTAATTTTTATGTAGTTGCAGTCCCTACTCCAGTTGATGAAAATAACAATCCAGATTTAACCCCTCTATACGGAGCAAGTACTACAGTGGGCAAGGTTATATCAAAAGGAGATATCGTCGTTTATGAGTCAACAGTATATCCAGGTGTTACAGAAGATGAATGTATCCCTGTTGTAGAGAAAGTTTCTGGTTTGAAATTTAATGAGGATTTCTTTGCTGGTTACAGTCCTGAACGCATTAACCCAGGAGACAAATTACACACCGTTGAAAAAATCAAAAAAGTCACCTCTGGTTCTACACCAGAAATTGGTAAAATTGTAAATGATATCTATGCTTCTGTAATTACAGCAGGCACTCATCTTGCATCAACAATCAAAGTTGCCGAAGCAGCTAAAGTTATTGAAAATTCCCAGCGTGATATTAATATTGCCTTTGTAAATGAGCTTTCAAAGATTTTCAATAAAATGGGAATCGACACTTTAGATGTTTTGGAAGCGGCAGGAACAAAATGGAATTTCTTACCATTCCGTCCAGGCTTAGTAGGAGGTCATTGTATCGGTGTAGATCCATATTATTTGGCTCAATGTGCACAGCGATATGGATATAATCCGGAAATTATTTTGGCTGGTCGTCGCATGAATGATGGCATGGGAGAATATGTTGCAAATGAAGTTGTTAAGTTGATGCTCAAAAAAGGTATTCAAGTTCTCAATTCACATATCTTAATTTTAGGATTTACATTCAAGGAAAATTGTCCGGATGTACGAAATACAAAAGTTATTGATATTTATCGTGCTCTGAAGGAATATAATGTAAACATTACAGTCTATGACCCATGGGCTAATCCAGAAATAGTAAAACATGAGTATGGAATTGAAGTTATCAATACTTTACCAACAGAAAAAGCTGATTCTGTAATTACAGCTGTTGCACATGAAGAATTTAAAAAATTAGATATCACGTCATTTACCCATGATAAACATATCATATATGACGTAAAAGGATTTTTAGATAAAAACATCATAGACGGCAGATTATAAGAACCTATTAATGAAAAAAATATTATTATGTTCTCCAATTACAGGAGTTGTTGGTGGCATAGCAAAATGGACTAACCATATTAAAAGTTATTATGAATCTTTAGAAGAAAAATCAATAGAATTAGAATTCCTAGATTTCTCAAGGAAGAGGAGCGGTCAGACAATTGAATCAAAACTTAAAAAAATATATTTTGCGATATCTGATTATTTCAAATTAATTATATATACGTGTAAAAAAATCAGAGAAATTCAAGGTGATATTATTCACATTACGACTCCAGCCTCTTTCCTTCTAATTAAAGATTTAATTCTTTTATGGGCGGCTTCAAATGTAGGACTCAAAACAGTTATACATTTTCGTTTTGGCCGTATTCCGGAGCTATTTAAAATAAAAAACTTTGAATACAAATTATTAATTAAAGTCATAAAAAAAGCCAATAAAGTAATTGTCATTGATAATGCTTCATATACAATATTAAGCAATCATGGCTTTAATAATATTGAAATCATTCCAAATCCATTAACTCCCAAAGTAAATGAATATATAAAAAAGTATAATTATATAGAAAGAGAAAACAATGTGATACTTTTTGCGGGACATGTAATACCTACAAAAGGCATCTATGAACTAATTGATGCTTGTAAGCAGATTCCTGGAATTAAAGTAAAAATTATTGGAGCAATATCTAATGAAATGAAACAGGAAATCATTACTAGAGCGAATACTGAATTCAGTAATAGACTTATTATTAAAGGTGAATTAGATTACGAAGCAACTATACGTGAAATGCTCGCATGCTCCGTATTTGTATTACCAACATATACTGAAGGATTTCCTAATGTTATACTTGAAAGTATGGCCTGCGGATGCCCCATTATAACTACTAATGTTGGAGCTATACCAGAAATGTTAGACATTAATCATAGTAATAATTGTGGCATTTGTGTTTCTCCTAAAAATATAGAAGAGCTCAAACAAGCAATAGAAAAAATGATAAATAATAGAACATATGCTTTAAATTGTGGTGTGAATGCCCAAAGACGTGTTAATGAACAATACTCAATGCCTATCATTTGGAAAAAATTAACATCAATTTGGGAATCCATCTAACTCTAATTTCAAATATGAATATAAAAAAATGTATGTTCCTCCGTGGCTGTTATATGCTATGGAAAACTTATTTCGGGATAAGGCGTTCTCAACTTGGATTTTGTGATAAATCTGTTAGTCTTACCCCACCTCTAATGCTACATAATCCTAAGAATGTATTTCTCTACGAAAATACTAGTATCAGAGCTAATGCATTAATTTCGGCTGTGAATGCCCGGTTTATAATGAAAAAAAACTCAGGAGCTGCTGAAGGGCTAATGGTAAGAACTGGCAATCATATGATTGTTCCAGGGAAACTATATAAAGAAATCACAGACCAATACAAAAAAGAAAGCGGTAAACTATCGGAATATGATAAAGATGTTATTGTAGAAGAAAATGTTTGGATAGGTTGTAATGTAACATTATTATCAGGCGCAATAATAGGTAGAGGAGCTACTATAGGAGCTGGATCAGTAGTAACCAAACCTATACCTCCATATGCCATTGCCGCAGGTGTACCATGCAAAGTAATCAAATTTAGATGGGACATTGAGCAAATTATTGAGCATGAAAAAATTCTTTATCCCGAAAATGAAAGATTAACAAGAGAAGATTTACAATTTTATTTTGATAAATATAATAAAAATAATTAACTATGTCCATTTTTAAAGACAAAGTCCTGTTGATTACAGGCGGTACAGGATCATTTGGAAATGCCGTACTTCGCAGATTCTTAGATTCAGATATCAAAGAAATCCGTATTTTCAGTCGAGATGAAAAAAAACAGGATGACATGCGTCATCGCCTACAGAACCCCAAAGTTAAATTTTACATCGGTAACGTACGTAACAAAACATCAGTTGATGTAGCAATGCGTGGAGTTGATTATGTATTTGCGGCTGCAGCATTAAAGCAGGTGCCAAGTTGTGAGTTTTTCCCGATGGAAGCTACGCGTACCAACGTATTAGGAACAGAAAACGTATTGCTTTCAGCTATTGAACATGGAGTAAAAAATGTAGTGGTTCTTTCTACTGATAAGGCAGCCTACCCTATTAATGCTATGGGTATATCAAAGGCCTTAATGGAAAAAGTAGCTATCGCTAAAGGCCGTGAATTAGGAGAAGATGCTGCTACTACAATCTGCTGTACCCGTTATGGCAATGTAATGGCAAGCCGTGGTTCAGTTATTCCATTGTGGGTTGACCAGATGATGGAAGGTAAACCTATCACCATTACCGATCCGAACATGACTCGTTTCATGATGACATTGGATGACGCGGTTGATTTGGTTATCTATGCGTTTACTCATGGCAAAAACGGTGATTTGTTTGTGCAAAAAGCTCCTGCTGCTACTCTAGACACATTAGCTACAGCTCTGAAGGAAATCTATGCTAAGGTTAATCCCAAATATGGCGAAACTGAGGTTAAGGTTATTGGTACTCGCCATGGTGAAAAACTATACGAGACATTGGTTACACGCGAAGAAATGGCAAAAGCAATCGATATGGGTGATTACTATCGTATTCCATGCGATACGCGTGATTTGAACTATGATAAATTTTTTGTTGACGGAAGTGAAGAAGTATCAAAGATTGAAGACTATCATAGCCACAATACCACTCGCTTGGACGTAGAGGGAATGAAAAAACAATTGATGCGTCTGCGTTTCATCCAAGAAGATTTAGGATTGATTGAAAAAGCAAAAGGTAAAGAAATTCGTTCTGAATAATATTAATATAACATCTGAAACTTATGAATATTCTAGTTACAGGTGCCAAAGGATTTGTGGGGCGCAATCTGGTATCGCAGCTCCACAATATCCGTGATGGCAAAGCTAAGTATTACGATATTGCTGGTCAGGAAATAAATGTCTATGAATATGACATAGACAGTGATCCAGCAGAACTGGAGATATATTGCAAAGATGCTGATTTTGTATTCAATTTGGCAGGAGTCAATCGCCCCAAAGACCAAAGTGAATTCATGAAAGGTAATTTTGGATTTGCTTCTTCTCTATTAGATACACTAAAAAAATATAACAATACTTGTCCGGTAATGATTTCTTCGTCTATTCAAGCAGAATTAGATAATCCTTATGGAGAATCCAAACGTGCAGGGGAAAACTTGATGTTTGACTACGCCAAAGAAACCGGAGCAAAAGTCTTGGTATATCGGTACCCTAACTTATTTGGGAAATGGTGCAGACCTAACTATAACAGTGCAGTTGCCACTTTCTGTAATAATATTGCTCATGATTTACCAATTCAAGTTAATGACCCGAATGTAGTCATGCACTTGGTATATATCGATGATGTCGTAGATGAATTGATCGCTGCGCTGAGTGGGAAAGAACACTATGAAGGCAAATTCTGCGTAGTTCCTACAGTCCATACTATCACATTAGGAGGAATCGTTGAATTACTATATTCCTTCAAGAACAGCAGATCGGATTTGAGTATTGCAGACATGAATGATCCGCTAACTAAAAAATTATACTCTACCTATTTGTCTTATTTACCAACGGACCAGTTCAGCTATCCACTTAAAATGAATGTAGATCATAGAGGAAGTTTTACTGAAATTATCCGTTCCAAGGACAGAGGACAGTTCTCTGTAAATATTACTAAACCCGGAATTATAAAGGGACAGCACTGGCATCATACGAAAAACGAAAAATTTTTAGCTGTAAGTGGTGAAGGAGTTATTCGTTTCCGTGATATGCGACAAGAAAATAGTCCGGTTATCGAATATCATGTCAGTGGTGAAAAATTGGAAGTAATTGATATTCCAACGGGATATACACACAATATTGAAAACACAGGTACTGTAGATTTGGTCACGTTTATATGGTGTAACGAATGTTTTGACCCTAATAGACCGGATACATTCTATGAAGAAGTGTAACCTAAAAACAAAAATTCATGAAAATCATCAATACAAATCTTTTAGACGAAGTTACCCAACAGGCTCAGGAAAGTCCACGTCTAAGAATGAATTATAATTTGCATGACAGTTTGGATTCAAAAGCTCAGCGTTTGTTTAATGCTTTAGAGCCAGGTACAGATTTGCCTATACATAGGCATACAACTACCTCAGAAACATATATCATTATACGAGGAAAGATGAATGTCATGTTCTATGATGATCAAAAAAACGTCATCGAAAAATGTGAATTGAACCCACTGATTGGGAATTATGGAGTGCACATTCCAGCCGGACAATGGCATACATTAGAAGTATTGGAAAAAGGGACTGTTATTTTTGAGGTAAAAGACGGACCATATACTCCATTAACTCCAGAAAATACGCTGAAATAACAGAGACTATGGAAATAAATTTAAATTATGAAAATGTAAAGTTTCAGAACAATGGTAAACTGAAACTTTTAATTATAGTTGGCACGCGCCCGGAAATTATCCGTTTAGCAGCTGTAATCAACAAATGCCGTCAATATTTTGACTGTTTACTGGCTCATACCGGACAAAATTATGATTATAATCTGAATGGCGTATTCTTCAAAGATTTAAAATTACAAAATCCAGACGTATATTTGGATGCTGTTGGTGATGACTTAGGAGCTACCATGGGGAATATTATCAATGCGAGCTACAAATTGATGGTTGCAACACAACCGGATGCAGTGTTAGTTTTAGGTGATACCAATTCCTGCCTTAGCGTAATTGGAGCAAAACGTCTGCACATTCCCATTTTCCACATGGAAGCAGGTAATCGTTGTTTTGACGAATGCTTACCAGAAGAGACCAATCGTCGTATTGTGGATATTATCTCTGATGTTAATATCTGTTATAGCGAACATGCACGTCGCTACTTAAACGCTAGTAATGTAGCCCCACAACGTACTTATGTAAGTGGTTCACCTATGGCAGAAGTATTGCATAATAACTTAGCAGATATAGAGGCAAGCGATATTCACCAACGTTTAGGATTGGAAAAAGGAAAATATATTCTGCTCTCTGCCCATCGTGAAGAAAACATTGATACAGAAAAGAACTTCACTTCCTTATTCAATGCTATTAATAAAATGGCCGAAAAATATGACATGCCAATTCTGTATAGCTGCCATCCTCGTAGCCGTAACCGCTTGGCATCAAGCAACTTCAAATTGGATAAGAGAGTTATTCAACATGAGCCTCTAGGTTTCCACGATTACAACTGCCTGCAAATGAATGCTTTTGCAGTGGTATCTGATTCCGGAACACTCCCTGAAGAAAGTTCATTCTTTATGAGTGTTGGGCATCCTTTCCCAGCTGTTTGTATCCGTACATCTACAGAGCGTCCTGAAGCATTAGACAAAGGCTGCTTTGTTTTGGCGGGTATTGACGAAGCCTCATTATTACAAGCAGTAGATACTGCTGTAGAAATGAATAATAATGGCGATCTGGGACTTCCTGTACCTAACTATGTAGATGAAAATGTATCTACTAAGGTAGTCAAACTGATTCAAAGCTACACAGGTGTTGTTAATAAAATGGTTTGGAGAAAATTCTAAAAAATGGAAACAATTTACATATGGGGGGTTAAATTCAACCCCTTATCTAAAATAGAATTTGTTGAAAATGTTCTAGAATTATTATCTAAAGGAATAACAGGAATACATCTTACGGGCGTAAATTCTGAAACTGTAAGTATAGCACAAAAGGAAAAGATTCTACAACAAGCAATCTTAGATTCTGATTTTGTAAATATAGACAACGCCTTTATTACTTTAGCTCTACGATGCCTAGGATATAAAATTCCAGAACGAGCTGCAACACCGGATATATTTGAATTATTTCTTCAAAATGCAAATGAAAAAAGGCAATCAGTATACTTCCTAGGTGCAGAAGAACATGTTGTAAAAAAAATGGTCGAATCCATTAAGAAAACTTATCCCAATATTATTATTGCAGGTTATAGAAATGGATTCTATACCTCTGAAGAGGAGCCTAAAATTGCAGCTAATATTAGTGAATTAGCCCCAACATTCCTATTTTTAGGATTACCAACTCCAATGAAAGAATCCTTTATTTTAAAATATAAAAAACAAATAAATGTTGGAGTTTTATATGGAGTAGGAGGTGCTTTTGACTGTAAAGGTGGTAAAGTTAAAAGAGCTCCTCAATGGATTGGGCATATAGGATTAGAAGGCTGCTTTAGGGTGTTACAATCTCCATCTAATTATGGAAAGAGGGTATTAAAGTACTATCCAAGGTTTTGTTCTTTATTTCTAAAAGAAATTGTAAATCGAATTATAAAAAAAACAAATAAGTAATTTTACTTATATATGAAAATAATAAATATGATAAAGGTTTTTTTTCTTACAGGTGACGAGCGTTCATCTAGAGCTAGAAAAAATTCCCTAAGGATGCTAATAAACAAAGGCTTAAGTATACTTTTAAGCCTTTGTTTTCTCCCACTTTTTTTATCTTGCTTTGACAAAATTGAATATGGCATATGGGTTACCATCCTGTCAATTATCAATTGGTTTGGTTTTTTTGACATCGGTCTTGGACAAGGGCTAAGAAACAAATTGACAGAAGCTATTGCAAATAACAATTATAAGCTAGGTAAAGAATACATCAGTACAACTTATTTTTTTGTTTCATTAATCTTTATATCCATAATTATTATTTTCTTCATAATCTATCCATTTATTGATTGGTATCAATTTATTAACGCTCCAAGCTACTTAGCAAATGATGTAAATATTTTATTTTTAATAGCTTTTACATCAACATTGCTTACATTTATTTTAAGAAATATCCTATTTGTTCTCTATGCAATTCAAAAGCCAAGTCTTGTTTCTGACATTAACCTCCTTATTCAAATATCTACATTAGTAAGTGTATATATAGCTATACATTTTTTTCATATTTCTTCATTGATTCCATTTGTTATTATAATGACTGGAATACCTATTATTATATATATCCTTTATTCAGCATGGCTATTTAAATTTAAAATACCAGAACTATCCCCATCATCCAAAAGCATTAAATTATGTCATACTGACTCACTTTTTAAACTAGGACTATTATTTTTTTTAATTCAAATAGCCAATATTGTTATTATACATAGTAATAATTTCCTTATATCTAAAGTTTTAGGTCCGCAAGATGTAGGAGAATATCAAATTACATTCCAATATTTCTCTATTTTAACTTCAGTTTTTTATATTCTTACCACACCTTATTGGTCAGCAGTTACAGATGCCTTTACACGATCTGATTTTAAATGGATAGAAAAAGCAGTTAAAGATCTTAACAAATATTATCTACTTATAGTCTTCTGTGCTATCATAATGGTTCTTTTTTCCAATCCGATTTTTAAAATTTGGATTGGAGATAAAATAACAATAAGACCTTTAATTGTTATTTTAATGGCAATCTATGTCTTAATCCAATCATTTGGTAATATCTACATATCTATAATTAATGGAATTGGAAATATCAAGATACAATTTTATATCACATTATTTGCAGCATGCATATATATACCAATAGCCTTAAAAATGATAGAGTATTATAATATATATGGCCTCTTATTTACAATGATTATTATCTCCGTCATAACAACAGTCTGGGCCCCATTGCAATATAAGTATTTATTAAAGAGAACACGAAATGAGAACCAGTAATATTAAATATTCATTATTAGATTATATCATCATAATAGTATATATTATAACAATAGCGTCAGCTTCTTCGCTATGCTATAATACTATATTTAAACAAACTATTTTAATTATATTACTGATTTTAGCTTTAATAAAAAAGAAAAAAATTCATCCTATTTTATTCGTTGTGATTTTTTTCAATATTTTTATAGAAGCATGTGCATCATATTATCTGGGAAATACTAGTTTTAATATTTTTAGAATATATAATTATATATATCCAATAGTTTTTAGCTATGCTATTCTACACATTTCAGGAGAAAAATTTATCATTAAATTGGAAAAAATAATTTTTATTCTAACCTGCATATCATTACCAATATTTTGCATACAAGTTGTAAATCTCCCATTTATTGAAAGTTTATCTTCCTCTTTCAATAATTTTCTAGCAGAACCTTTACAAAAAGGGGCATCGTGGTATATTTTTATTTTTAATTATTGTTGGCTTCCTAATTCACCAACAATTACCCGCAACTCCGGATTTATGTGGGAACCGGGAGCTTTCGCTTTAGTGTTAGTAATATTTTTAATTTATCGAATAATTAAAAATAATTATTCATTAAAAAATGATACACATGCATATATTTATTTTATAGCAATAATAACAACTTTTTCAACAAGTGGATATATTGCATTAATATTAATACTTATACCCTCCATTTTACGCACTCAAAATAAAATTTTTAAGATTATTCTATTAATTTTATTTGCTGCTTGTGTTCCCATTATATTCCAATTAGATTTTATATCTGGAAAAATAGACTCATATCTTGAAGATACAAATGCATTTAGTTATGGCTATCATTCAGAAACAGGAACAATAGAATTTAATAGATATATGTTTTTTGAATACGTTCTAAACGAAATTGCTAAATTTCCTTTAGGATATGGTTCAAATCCCGTTTTATTTTCACATTATGAAGTTGTAGCACCGAATGGACTTGCTCAATTATTATATCATTGGGGGATTATAGGATTTATATTTATAATCGTTTCATTATATAAATCAATTAAATGCTTTAGTAATAATCAAAAAAGTCGATATACTCTACTTTATTTACTAGCAATTAGTGTTTTATTATTTTCAAATCCTGTTCATTTCAATCCGATTTTATTTACTCTCATACTTATTCCTTTTCTCTTTAAAAAAATATACACAATATGAAAATTTCAGTTTTATCTTATTTCCCTTTCCCAGATGGTTTAGCTGCTACAACAAGAATTAGAGCATACCTTAAAGGGCTTAAAGAACTTGGAGTAGATTCAGAAGCAATCGTATATAATCCAACATCAAAATATACTCCCAATAAGGATATTCCGAGCATTGGATACTCTGAAGAAGGTATTAAATATTGCTATCCCAATGGTAGATATTTCTCGAAACATAAAATTTACCGTTTAATCAGTATCTATATAAATTCATGGGTAAAAACAACTTATTATATTTATAGATCTAACAAAAAAAAGAAAATAGACTTCTTATTCATAGCCAATGACAAATTACCAATATTATTTTACTACATAATGATATGTAAAATATTAAAAATAAATTCTATATTTATCACAGATGAATATCCTGGAGCTATTCGATCCAAACTAAAAAAGAATATTTCTAAAATACAAAAATGGGCATATAATTTTATTTTGAAATATACAAAGGGAGAAATTTTCATGACAGAAGCATTATGTAAATATTACAATCCTCAAAATAAAATTCCTAATCATATTTTACCCACAATTACAGATTTTTCAAGATTCGATGTTAAAAATAACATGGATACGAATAATGATAATTACATTTGTTATCTTGGGAATATGGAATTATCCAAGGATAATGTAGATAATATTATAGTTGCATTCTCTAAAATTGCAGAAAGATTTCCTAACATTAACTTCTATTTATATGGTGCTCCATCTGAAAGAGATAAAAATAAATTATCATCCCTTATAAGATCATTAAAATTAGAAAAAAGAGTCTTTTTAAAAGGGAAAGTTGATTTTAACAAAGTTCCAGAAATTTTATCCAACGCAAAAATTTTAGTATCTTCTCAACCAAACACCAAGAGAGCAGAGGGAGGATTCCCTACCAAGTTAGGAGAATATTTAGCTACTGGTAAGCCTGTCCTACTTACAGATGTCGGTGAAATTTCACAATGTGTTATTAAAAATAAACATTTATATATTGTACCTCCTGAAAATCCAGAATTATATGCAGAAAAATTAGCCTATATTTTGGAAAATTATGAAGAAGCCATAAAAGTAGGACAAGCCGGGAAAGAATACGTCAAAGCAAATTACGGTTACCAAAAAATATCACAAAACCTATTATTTTTTTTAAATGGAATCAAATAATAAAATCAAACAAATTTTAGTGTTAGCAGCATATCCTTTTCCAATAGGATTAGCTCCTACCACAAGGATAATAACATATTCTAAAGGATTAATTGCAAATGGAGTTGATGTGAAAGTTATTAATTATAGTCATGTTGCATACAATGATCCATTAGAAGATACTCCATATGGTATAATAAATACTGTACCATATATTTATTCACATAAAAGAAAAGGAAGTAAATCACCTTTTAAGCGCCGCATATGGGATAATTTAAATAGCTGGATTAAGGCAATTTACAAAATCAGGGAAATAAATAAAAGAAATAAAGTAGATTATGTTTTCTTAAGTTTTGATTCAGTCCTTTCTATTTCTATTTTTGTTTTACCTTTATATCTAATGGGAATCAAACTCATTTTTATAGGAGATGAATATCCTATTCCCATTAGAGAGAAATTAAAATCTAAAATACCTAGAAGGAAAGAAATTTTCTATAGCATAATGTCACGTATGCTCACGGCTAGAATTTTAATGACTGATAATTTGAAACAATTCTATAACAACATATATCCATTACCAACATTTATTTTGCCAACAATTGTTGATAAATCTCGTTTTACTAAATTCAAATTAAATGATAAGGAAAGAGAAAAATCAATCTGCTACATTGGTAACATGGAACTTACAAAAGACAATGTAGATAATATAATCAAAGCATATGCTTTAATAAAAAATAAACTTCCAGATTATGAACTTAAATTATATGGCCCAATAAATTCGAAAAATAAATCATTAATTAGCTTAGCTGAAAAGTTGGGTGTTAAAGATTCCGTTAAATTTATGGGAAGTATAACGAATAAAGAAGTGCCTCAAATTTTATGTAGTGCATCTTTATTAGTATCATCTCAACCTAATACAAAAAGAGCACAAGGTGGATTTCCCACCAAATTAGGTGAATACCTTTTATCAGGTACACCAGTTTTAATGACAAATTCAGGAGAAATAACTAAATATGTTCAAGACGGACAAGAACTTTGGATTGTTGAACCTGAGAATCCTGAAGAATACGCAAATAAGATAATTTATATTTTTGAAAACTATAATAAGGCTTTATCGGTAGCGAAACAAGGGAAAAACTACATCTTAAATAATTGCGAAGCACAGAATATGACATTAAAATTGATAGATTTTTTAACAGAACTCAAATAGGGTTAAAAATTCACATGATACATATAAAATTTAATTTATGAACAATTATACTATATACATAATAACAACCCTTGGAATAGGAGATGCACATTCCAACCGTATAATTGCATATGCAAATGCTTTAGTACAGAAAGGCAAAAAAGTAAAAATTATATCTCTATCCTATAATAAGGGAAAAATCTCAACATTAGACCCATCGATACATATTATTTATCTCCAAAATAAACCGATAAAGTCAAGGCTTTTAAAATTTATTACAAACGCCATTAAATTAGCATTAGTAACTAAAAGAGAGATACACAAAGAGGACTGTATATATGTATATTCATTAATTGACTATCTTCCTATTATTTATTTTTTAAAAAAGAGAAATTTATTCCATGAAATGACAGAATGCCCTGAGATACTCAGATCCCATCTACCCAGAAATATATATTATAACACATGTAAAAATTTATCAGGCATTTTTGTAATAACTAAAGGACTAAAAGAATTATTCATTAAAAAAGGCATAGAAAAGAACAAAGTACATATTATCAATATGATTGTTGATTCAAAACGCTTTAATAATATACAAGAAAAAAAAGTCTCAGAAGAATACATAGCATATTGTGGTACAGTCGGTAATAAAAAAGATGGAGTTGATAAATTATTACGCATATTTTTTAAATATCATCAAATATATCCTAATAAAAAAATTTATATAATTGGTCCATTTTACAATAAAGAAACCGAGATATATTATAGGCAGTATGTATCTGACAATAAATTAGATAATAATGTTATCTTTTGGGGATTAGTACCACAAGATCAAATTCCAAGACTCCTTTTAGGGGCAGAAATGTTATTGTTAACACGACCTAATAATCTCCAAGCGAAATATGGCTTTCCTACAAAATTAGGAGAATATCTTTTAACCAAAAAACCTGTAGTCATTACCAAAGTGGGTGAAATAGAGTTTTTTTTAAAAGATCATGAAAATGCAATGCTCGCATCCCCAGAAAACGAAGATGAATTTCTCGAAAAAATGATTTACTTGACAAGATATCCAAATGAAGCCAAAAAAATTGGAATAAATGGTTATGAAACTGCTATAACTTATTTCAATAGTATTAAAGAAGTTGACAAAATTATAGCTCAATTACCTTAACAAAAACGAAACAAATTAAAAAATTACACAGTAAAAAAATAAATTTGAGTCTATGTAATTTTCATCTAAATTGAGATGAATTATTCAATGCTCTGATATTCAGCAAATAGAATACAATTGTAAGCTTCCAAAATTGGCGTATTGACTAGCATGTTTCTTTCCCATACCTTCGTGCTAAACTTAAAACTTGAAAGATTATGTTTAGCGAAAAAGATTTTGAAAGACTGTGGTTCCTCTACAAGACC
>NZ_JABSOE010000109.1 GCF_013618865.1 Phocaeicola faecicola | reverse complement strand
CCCCGTTTTGGCTGCCAAACCTTATTTTCGGGGGAATATCTAAAGATACAAAAAAGCCAACTAATTCGCAATACATTGTGTATGAATTAGTTGGCTAATTTTATACTATTTACTGAGTGTCCCTAAATAACGTGAGTTTGATGGGTTGTAAATGTTTACGGGAATCGTCGATCTTAATTGTGTTGAAAAAACAAAGATTTACGAATAGAAATCACCATAATTACAAAAAGCAAAGTTATAGAAATATTTTGTATGGGAGATGATTCCTGCATGTTTTTTTGATGTCATGATGGCAAACGCTTAATCCATTATAAACACGTATTATCTTTCTTCAAGCCTGTCAAAGGCAGAAGTCGTGTCATCATGATGCTTTTTCATGACTCGGGATACTGCTACAGGCATTAGCAGTTCTCACAATATGTTCCTGATTATTTTTTCTTTTTAAAATAATAATAGAACCAGTCATATTCTTTTAAAAGCTTCCAATAATAATCATCGGGAGAAACAAAATACTTTTCAAAAGCAGACAATCCCAGTTTGCGTAACTCTTTGAGAGCCCTTACATGGAATATATTAAACAGAAAATCATACTTGCGGTCCCTCTTAATCAATATTCTTGATCTGTTTTTTGCAGTCAACGCCCAGATAAATCTGATTTCTTTAAGTGTCTCATTGTTCAATCCTAATTTATCCAGTGTGTTATTGGAATCAGGCTGACGCAATCTCACCTCTCCGCTTATGCCCATATATTCAATCTTATTTTTGATATCAGGCATAAATATTAAAGGCGTAATCATTGCGTCTTTTCTTTTGCAATTACAAGAAAAAGACGATTCAGTTCCCTCTTTGAGTATACCTTTACAAGACACACACAGATTCCCATACGCAATAGGGTGGGGATATGGTGGATAGACAAAAACTTTCAAGTTTTTCTCATACTTTACCTGTCTGAAAACCACATTCTTCTTTTTCAGATAAGTGTTTACAACTACTTCCCCTGCACTTTTAGGTATCACGTGCTCTATTGTTATATTATCATGAGTCAATCTTCTCATGCAATAGCAACACTTTTCCTGCTGTTCGGCAATCAAAACATCCTGTAATTTATTTTTGTAGGGAGTATTAAGAAATAGAAAATACTTACATTCTTTCCCCTTTTTCCGTTGTCCTTTAATAAAAGCATCTACAATGATGTTCGCCTTTAAAGCAAAACCTTTGTTTTTCTTATTAATGAACTTCATGGAAACAATTATTTAAAAAGTCTGACTCTGGCTAAGATACTTTGTACTACATCAGAGTTCTCTCCAGTTAACTTCTGAATCATTTTTAACGTTTTGTCCGCTTTCTCGTCTTCTCCTGTTTCCACAAAATTAAAATAATCAGATTCCAGCACCTTAATGTCTGCCGGCATATTATTTATTCCCATAGCATCCCGAACAGTAGCGTCATAATTCAGTCCGTACACATTCGGCAACACCTCATTCCAATACTCCTCTTTAAGATGACACATGGATATGATTATATTCTTATTATCTTTCTTAAAGTTAGATATTACCGCGGCCGAATGAGTTGTGACGATAAACTGTATTTCAGGAAATGCTTTCTTAAAACCAGAAAGAACCGTTTTCTCCAGTCCTGGATGGAGATGCAAATCTATTTCATCAATAAGCACTATGCCACTAGGTTCTACCTGACATCCGTTTAAAATGAGGGCGCGCGTGATAATATCAAACGCAATAGAGATAATTCGCTGGTATCCCGCAGGTAACTGGTTTATTGTCAGTTGCTTCCCTGATGAAAAAGTAAAACACACATCTTTCTCATCCCCATGAACCTGAATAGAAATATTCGTCAGCGTATAATCGGGCTCATTTTCCGCCACCAGATTACATAATTTGATAATTCTATCAGAAATAAACGCAATTTCTTTTTGTCTTAGGCTGACATTATTCTCTGTTTGCTTGATGGCATTAATCGTATTTTCCAGTTCCTGATATCGGCTTGAATCCATTTTATCTTGAATTTGCTTAATACATTCTGGGTCGGAAATGAATTGATTGACATCCACCTTCTCTGGCAATCCATTTAAGATATAGATCAGTCTGATTTTGTTCAGAAAAATATTTTGCTGGTCGAAGAGAAGATTCTCCCATTTATTTTTAAACAGTAATTCCCATAATTTAGTACAAGAATATCTGCTGTCCCATTGATAATATCCGAAGTTTTTTAATAAGTCAGACGATTGTTCAAGACTTTTTTTTGCGAAGGGTCCTATACTCCCTTCCATATGAGGAAAGGCATCGGAGAAATAAACAATAATTGGAAGAATAACCTTTCCATTATCTACTTCTTTAATAAACGTTTCATACGCATCATTATACAATGTAGGAGATAAGGCACTATTTGTAGCCCTTTTATAAAGTTTCCATTCTAAAACCTTATCTGAGAAATCAGCTTTGGCTGATATCTCAACATCATCAGCAGTTATACCATTTTTAGTATAAATTTCTAATGGAGATATATTTTTAATCGTCAAGTCAGGATTTCCAGATGACAAATAACGTTGCTTTATTGTTCTATTTTTGGAAAAAATGAAACTTAAAGCATTTACAATGGCAGTTAATAGTGTTGTCTTTCCAGCACCATTCCGGCCAATCAAAACCGTTGTTTCTTCTCCAAACATATCTATGTGATAAGAACTAAAACATCTAAAGTTGCTAATGTTAAGTTCCTTGATTCTGAAAATACTTTTTGCCTCCATATAATTGCTCTTGAATTACATAACTATCTCAAACGTTTTTACTTTGCCATCTTTTCTTTTACAAATTGATACCATGCTCCGAACGTCAAGAGGTGCGATGTTTCGTTATATCTAGTGATTAATTCTTTCAGATATTCAGGTTTGCAAACCTCAGAGGTGTCATCCTTTTCGTACTTCAGATTACGCTCTGCAAGCATTGCTTTCAAATATTTTAAATGAAATCTTGCCTTGTTCCACCTGCGAGGATCAATGGATTCCATATCTTCAGGATTTTCAGTTTTCACATTATAATGATGGAGGTAATCAATCATATTTCTTGCACTGGGATTATCTTTGAACAAGCGCCTATTGCCTAGAAACCATGTCTCCATACACACCTTTTGTTCGAAAATAATAATTTCAAATCCTTGCGGAGACACTTTCCCCCCCTTTCAAATATTTATTTAGTTCTTTTTCTATGGTTGCTCTTGTTTCATTCTCTGTATCAATGCATACAATCAGATAATCATAAGTACTGCCACCCTTAGAATTGATATCGTTTATATCCTTTACAGAGTTGACAATGTGTTTATAAATATTCGGAATTCCAAATCCGCAAAAAATATAGTATGAATCATAAGTCAGATTGCGTGCGTCATCAATCCGATGCATATTCGGTGCAATAATGGAAAGCCATTCGGGATAGACCGTCATTTCAGTCTTTTCTCCCTCTACTACTATATATACATTCATTCTACCCCTATACGATATGCGTTAGTCTGGATAAGCTGCATAAAAGCATCGTGCTTGGAATGTTTTCCAATCTTAAGATCATCAGCTGTAAGAATCTTCAAATTACAGTGGTTACGGGTTACAACCTTCCATTTCTCAAATGGGATGGAATTGATGATGTAAGGGTGATGGCTTGTGATAATCACCTGAATATTTTGGTCTGCATCAAGTATCTGGTCAGCCAGTCGGTCAATGCAGTTAACACCAAGTCCGTTTTCAAATTCATCTATAAGGATAATATCTCCATCTTGCGCAAGGACAAGAAACGTTATTTGAGAGAGGGTACGAAACATACCAGAGGATATGCTATCCTGCATAATCCATGCATCAACACCCTTTTCCTTGATTTTCAAGACAGGATACATCGTGTCGTTAAACAATTGTTCCAATGAAAAATCAATATCTTCAATGTTTTTAAAGATATCAGTAAACAATTTCTTGATTGTTTCGAATTGGGGCAGACGTTGTTTGCGGAGTATGAATAACTTTTCTATAGGGCTAAGAAACGGACTGTTGTGAATATCATTAAGTTCTTTTATTTCGTCTCTTTTCTTGGAAAGGAATGGAGATATCCTTATGCTGTCATTATAATTCACCAACTCGAAAATCTGATGAAATGCATTGAATACAGGTTTGATTTCATCTTCTTCCTTCAATAAGGCAATCACACTTTTTGCGGTGTCGAGTTTTACCGTTCGTTGGTCATTAAGCAAAATCTGATCGTTTTCCCTTTGAATAATCAGATAGTCTCCACGCCGTAACGATTCACAGATAATCGGATATTCTTTCGTATTAGGTTTAAAATAATCAGAATTGTTGTTTGTTGTAGTAAATTTGCCGGTCCATTGATAGGTATTGCCACTGTTTTCAAAAGTTACATCCCATTCAAAACCATTAATTGAACTGCCATTAGCAATGTTTGAAATGTTCTTGATAGCACGCAGGATGAGAGTTTTTCCAACTCCTGATGCACCAACCAGCAAAGTAAGATAGGTGTCAAATACTAAATCTTTGACATTCCATCCTGTAAGGTGGTTTATTATTGTGATTCTTTTGAGCTTCATTATTGAATAATTAAAAGTCTATGATATTGTTGCCGATAAAAGCATTTTCGTCACTGTTGTTTTCTTTAAAATATATAAAGTAAACAATGCTGAACTTATGCTACAGACAAAAATACATATTATATTTTTAATTTAAAAATAAGTTTATGTGTTTTTGACTTAATGAAGATGGCTATCGTATATAAATGATTTGTTTATTGAATGAACTAAAACAAATGGGCGTACCCGAATAAGGTACACCCATTTATCGTTTATAGACTTCCCGAAAGCAAAGCTCCGGCATCCTGTCTGCTATTCGTATTTCGTGTTACGCATATCACCCGTTTCCGCAAAAGCCAGATGCATTTTCAATGCATTCTTCAAACTGAACGGGGTATGATAAGCCTTTCCTTCTGACAGTTTTACATAATCCCATAACAGCTCCTTGTAATCCGGATGCGCACAGTTCTCAATGATGCAGGCAGCACGCTCTTTAGGCGATTTGCCTCTCAGGTCTGCCACGCCCTGTTCGGTAACCAGCACCCTCACGTCATGCTCTGTGCTGTCGACATGTGACACCTGCGGAACGATGGATGAAATCAAGCCATCCTTCGCTGTGGAAGGAGTGGTGAAGATAGACAGGAAAGCATTGCGTGAGAAATCCGCTGACCCCCCGATTCCGTTCATCATCTTGCTTCCCATTACGTGCGTACTGTTTACATTACCGAAGATATCCGCTTCCAAAGCCGTATTCACGGCAATGATCCCCAAACGTCTCACCATTTCCGGATGATTGGTAATCTCCTGCGGCCTCAGTAAAATCCTTTCTTTGAAGAAATCCAGGTTCTCATACATCATATCCAGCTTATCCTCCGATAGCGTAAGCGAACTTCCCGTAGCAAAACTGATTCGTTCCTTCATCATCAGGTCAATCACCGAATTCTGTATCACCTCCGTAAACATTGAAAATGCCGGTAAGTGCGTATCCTCTCCCAAAGCTCCCAGCACCGCATTCGCCACGTTTCCTACACCCGACTGCAACGGCAGAAACTCCTTTGGAATTCCCCCTTTGCGCCATTCATTCAGCAGGAATGCAGCTACGTTATTTCCGATTCGCTGTGTCGTTTCGTTCAGCGGCGTGAAAGGAGCAATCCGGTCCTTCACCTCACTTTCCACTACCGCCACAATCTTCTTCGGATCCACTTTCAGCGTGCAGCTGCCCACACGGTCATTTACCCTGTAGATTGGAATCTCTTTCCGGTACGGCGGGTTATCCAGCAGGAAGATATCGTGCATCCCCTTCAGCTTGCCCTTATGTATCCGGTTCAGTTCCACAATCACCCTGTCCGCCTGTTGCACCAGAGTAGGGGAGATACCCACCGAAGTAGACAGTGTGATTTCTCCTTCCGGAGTGATGTCTGAGGCCTCGATGATTGCCACATCTATTTTAGGCAAGAAACCATACCTCACGTCCTGACCTATGTGAGACAGGTGCAGGTCGAAATATGCCACTTTCCCGCTGTTGATGCTGTTTCGCATATCCTTGTCCGACTGGAACGGTGTACGCATAAACACCGCATCCGCCTGAGCCAATGCTCCGTCTATTAAACTTCCGGCAGCTCCGCCGGTAATCAGTCCCACTTTGAATTCCTTCCCTTCCGAATGCAACTCCCTGGCATATTCCGCCAATGCCATGGGAACTAATTTAGGTGTACCTACTGAAGAAAAGCCTCCGATACCCAGTACTTCTTTGTCTTTGATCAGTCGTGCAGCCTCTTGGGCAGACAGTAATGGAAAATTCATCTCCTTTATCTAATTATTATTTGAAAAATATTCTATAATATTTCAGCTTATCTTTGCCTTGGAAAATGTTTGATGAGACAAAAATACCAATTTATAATGCTTTGTTATAGAATAAGTTAATTGTATTGTAAGTTTCCAATTTTAGGGTGTCCCCTTTTAGACGGGCGCCAGCAGGCACCCGTCTAAAAAAGAGTCCACAAATTTAACGATTATTATTTGCATATTGTCATGGGAAGAAGGTTTTCGTAATCCGT
>NZ_JABSOE010000108.1 GCF_013618865.1 Phocaeicola faecicola | reverse complement strand
AATATCAATATTCAAATGATAAAATTTTCTCTATTGGGTGAAACAATACTGGAATGGAACGATAAAGATATCGAGCATTACCATGCACGGCGTATGGCAATGGACAGTATGCTCTGCCGTTTCAAGGATTACAAGGAAATATATATCGAAACCGAACGAATTATCATTCGAAATTTCAAACAGAAGGATGCCGAAGGGTTGTTGGAGTATCTTTCCCATCCGCGTGTGAATTGCTTTGCCGGAGACCGCCTTTGTTCCAGAGAGGCGGCATGGGCATATATGCAGTATTCCCCGAAAGACATGCTGCGCTATGCGGTGAGTCTGAAAAAAGATGACTTTATTATCGGTGACGTGTTCGCTTTGCGTGAGAATGAAGACACTTATAATGTGGGGTGGCATTTCAACAAACGTTTTGAAGGCAAAGGATTCGCTTGTGAAGCGGCAGCCGGATTGTTGGATTATCTTTTCCGAGAGGCGGGCGCACGGCGTATCTATGGATTTGTGGAAGATGACAATATCCGCTCCAAACGCTTATGCGAACGTCTTGGTATGCGCCGCGAAGGATGTTTCAAAGAGTTTGTGACATTCGTAAACAATCCTGACGGCTCCCCAAAATATGAAGATACCTGTGTTTATGCCATTCTCGAAAAAGAGTGGAATACCATCCGTCAGTGGTGACACACCAAACCTATTATGAATTAATACAAAACAAGAAGAAAATATGAACAAGCAATTCATTATCACGAATTTCGCCGCATTTGCTCTCATGCTGTTCCTGCCGACCGGATGCAGGCAGGCGGACGGCAAGCAGGATGCGGTGCAGAGTTATCGGGTCATAAAGGTCGCGGCAAGTCCGGTGGAAATCTCCGAGTCCTATTCCGCCGCCATACGCGGACGGCAGGATGTGGACATCCTGCCGCAAATATCCGGGCGCATTATCCGTCTGAAAGTGAAAGAGGGTGAACGGGTGAAGACCGGTCAAGTATTGGCTGTAATTGACCAAGTGCCCTATCGGGCGGCATTACGCACGGCGCAGGCCAATGTCAGCGCGGCACAGGCAAAAGTGGAAACGGCAAGAATCGAGCTGCGGGGCAAGCAGGCATTGTTTGACGAGAAGGTCATATCCGACTACGAGCTTTCTCTCGCCCGGAACCAACTGGCAGTGGCGTGTGCTGAACTCGAACAGGCAAAGGCACAAGAATCGGATGCACGCAACAATCTCTCCTATACGGAAATCAAAAGCCCGAGCAACGGAGTAGTAGGCACATTGCCCTATCGCATCGGTGCGCTTGTCGGTCCCAATATGGCACAGCCTTTCACGGTCGTGTCCGACAATGCGGAGATGTATGCCTATTTCTCCATTTCGGAGAATATGCTACGGCGATATTTGGCTCGCTATGGCTCGATTGACAGCATGATAGCCGGGATGCCGGAAGTGGGCCTGCAACTCAACGACGGCAGCCTGTACAAGGCGAAAGGACGTATTGAAACCGTAAGCGGCGTGGTGGATCCTGTTACCGGAACGGTACAAATCAAAGCCCTGTTCCCCAATCCCGACCGCGAACTGTTGAGTGGCAGCATCGGCAATGTCATCCTTCAAAACCCGAAAACGGAGGCCGTAACCATTCCCATGACCGCCACCGTGGAACTGCAGGACAAGATTATCGCTTACCGTCTGAAAAACGGACAGGCGGAAGCCGCCTATCTCACGGTGGACCGCCTGAACGACGGCAACCGGTTTATCGTAAAAGAAGGTCTTTCGGTCGGTGACACCATTGTCGCCGAAGGCGTGGGACTGGTGAGAGAAGGCATGAGCATAACCCCTAAAAACGAAACGAAATGAACCTGCGATTTTTTATAGACCGCCCGGTGTTTTCGGGCGTTATCTCGGTGGTGATTGTACTGTTGGGCATGATTTCCATGTTTTCCTTGCCGGTGGAACAATACCCCGACATCGCACCTCCGACCATCAACGTATTCGCAACTTATCCTGGAGCAAACGCTGAAACTGTGCAGAAGGCAGTGATAACCCCTCTGGAAGAAGCCATCAACGGCGTGGAAGACATGACCTATATGACTTCCACGGCATCGAATACGGGCGATGCTTCCATCGACATCTATTTCAAGCAGGGAACCAACGCGGACATGGCGGCGGTAAACGTGCAGAACCGCGTGAACGGCGCGCTGAGCCAGCTTCCGGCGGAAGCCACCAAGACCGGTGTCACCACTGAAAAGCAGCAGAATGCCGAACTGATGACTTTCGCGCTCTATTCGCCCGATGACCGCTTCGACCAGACCTTCCTGAACAATTACGTGAAAATCAATGTCGAGCCGAGGCTGAAACGTATCAGCGGCGTGGGAAAGGCACAGATGTTCGGTTCCAACTACAGCATGCGACTTTGGCTGCGTCCCGACAAGATGGCGCAATACGGGCTTATCCCCGATGACATATCCACCGTACTCGCACGACAGAACATCGAGGCCGCCACCGGCTCCTTCGGTGCCAATCATCCTACCGCCAATGAATACACGATGAAATACCGCGGACGCTTGTCCGGCGCGGAAGAGTTCGGTGAGTTGGTCATCAAGTCACTGCCGGGCGGCAATGTGCTTCGGCTGAAGGAGGTTGCCGATGTGGAACTGGGCGATGAATACTACAACTATTCCTCCGAAGTGAACGGGCATCCGGCAGCCATGATGCTCATCAACCAGAAAGCCGGGTCCAATGCTTCAAGCACCATCAAGGAGATTCACGAAGTGCTTGACGACCTCAGCCGGGACTTGCCCGAAGGGACGGAATTCGTGGTGCTTACCGATACCAACAAGTTCCTGTATGCTTCCATCAATTCTGTTATCCGGACACTTATTGAAGCGATACTTCTGGTTATCGTGGTGGTATATGTATTTTTGCAAGATATTAAGTCCACGCTTATTCCTACGATATCCATTTTCGTCTCCATTATCGGTACGTTCGCCGTGATGTCCATGATCGGCTTCTCCGTCAACCTGCTCACCCTGTTCGCGCTTGTGCTTGCCATCGGAACTGTGGTCGATGATGCCATTGTGGTGGTGGAAGCGGTGCAGGCGAAGTTCGACGAGGGCTATCAGTCTGCGGTTCTCGCGGCTGATGATGCCATGAAAGGCGTTTCGTCGGCTATCCTGACCTCTACCATCATCTTTATGGCAGTGTTTTTCCCCGTTGCCATGATGGGCGGGACTTCGGGAGCGTTCTACACGCAGTTCGGTATCACGATGGCTGTTGCCGTGGGAATCTCGGCAGTCAATGCCTTCACACTCTCACCGGCACTTTGCGCGCTGCTGCTGAAACCCTATATCGATGAGCAGGGCAACACCAAGAACAATTTTGCAGCCCGTTTCCGTAAAGCGTTCAATGCCGTCTTCGACCGTCTGAGCCGACGCTATGTACGTGGAGTGATGTTCATTATCCATCGCCGATGGCTGTTGTGGAGCATCATAGGCATTTCTTTCGGGTTGCTGGTGCTGCTGGTCAATGTCACAAAGACGGGACTTATTCCCGAAGAGGACACCGGGACGGTCATGGTGAGCATGAACACGAAGCCCGGCACATCCATGGCTCAGACAAGTAAGGTGATGGAGCGTATCAACAGCCGTCTCGACAGCATCGGCGAGATTGAATACAGCGGTGCGGTCGCCGGTTTCTCTTTCAGCGGTTCCGGTCCCTCGCAGGCGATGTATTTCGTGACACTCAAAGACTGGGAGCAGCGTAAGGGAGAGGGGCAGTCGGTCAATGATGTCATCGGAAAGATTTATGCCGCCACTTCGGATATTCCCGATGCCACGGTGTTCGCCATGTCGCCTCCGATGATTGCCGGGTACGGCATGGGAAACGGTTTCGAGCTTTATTTGCAGGACAAGGCGGGCGGAAACATCGCCGCCTTCAAGGAAGAGGCAGACAAGTTTGTCGAAGCCTTGTCGCAGCGACCCGAAATCGGCGAAGTCTATTCCTCCTTTGCCACGGATTATCCGCAATACTGGGTGGATATCGATGCCGCCAAATGCGAACAGTCGGGTGTGTCGCCCGCAGATGTGCTTTCCACATTGTCGGGCTATTATACCGGACAATATGTTTCCGACTTCAACCGGTTCTCCAAGCTCTACCATGTGACCATGCAGGCTCCGGCGGAATATCGTGTGAATGCGGAATCCCTGCACCACATGTATGTGCGTGCCACCGATGGCGGCATGTCGCCTTTGAGCCGGTTCGTGCGCCTGACCAAGACCAACGGCCCGTCAGACCTCACCCGTTTCAACCTGTTCAACGCCATCTCGATTAGCGGGTCTCCGGCTCAGGGCTACAGTTCGGGGCAGGTGCTCGAAGCCATCGGCGAGACGGCACGTGAAGTGCTTCCGTCAAATTACACATACGAGTTTGGCGGCATTTCGCGTGAGGAAAGCAAGACGACCAACAATGCCACGCTTATATTCCTGCTCTGCATGGTTCTGGTCTATCTGATTCTGTGCGCCTTGTATGAGAGCGTGTTCATACCCTTCGCGGTTCTGTTGTCGGTGCCTTGCGGACTGATGGGCAGTTTCCTGTTTGCGTGGCTCTTCGGTCTGGAGAACAACATCTACATGCAGACCGGACTTATCATGATTATAGGCCTGCTTGCCAAGACAGCGATCCTGCTTACCGAATACGCCGGTAAACGGCGGTCGGAAGGCATGACGCTGGCACAGGCGGCATACAGTGCGGCAAAAGTCCGCCTGCGCCCCATATTGATGACTGTGTTGTCCATGGTGTTCGGTCTTGTCCCGCTGATGATGGCGCACGGAGTGGGTGCCAACGGCAGCCGTTCGCTTGCCACAGGTGTAATCGGTGGAATGATTGTAGGTACTTTGGCTCTGTTGTTCCTTGTGCCGTCATTGTTTATTGTATTCCAATATATCCAAGAACGTGTTAAGCATAATTAAATGAAGAAGACAGTAATATATATCATATTGTCGGGATGGATGCTTGCCGGCTGTGGCACATACAGCCGGTATCATCGCCCTGACCTCTCAACGGAGAATCTGTATCGGGACATGCCGGCGGACATTGATACAATGACCATCGCGTCCCTGTCGTGGCGGGAAATGTTTACCGACCCGAAACTCCAGTCCTTGATTGAAACCGGACTTGAACGGAACGCAGACCTCAATGTGGCACGGTTACGCGTGGAAGCGGCAGAAGCCGTCCTGATGACTGCCAGACTATCATATCTTCCATCACTGGGACTGACTGCCGAAGGTAATGCCAATAAACATGACGGAGCAACGGCAAAGACATATAATGTGGGAGCGTCGGCAAGCTGGGAACTGGACATCTTCGGCAAACTTACGGCGGCAAAGCGTGGCGCAGCCGCCGCATTACAAGGAAGCCGTGCCTACCGGCAGGCCGTACAGACACAGCTTGTCGCCACTATTGCAGACAGTTACTACACCCTTGCCATGCTTGACGCACAAATGACAATAAGTAACCGGACTTTGGAGAACTGGCGGACTACCGTACGCACTCTTGAAGCGTTGAAAAAAGTGGGGAAATCAAACGAGGCTGGCGTATTGCAGGCAAAGGCGAACGTGATGCGACTCGAAGCATCCCTGTTATCCATACGCAAGAGTATTTCCGAAACAGAAAACGCCCTGTCTGCGATACTTGCCATGCCGTCACACTCGATTGGACGAAGTGATCTGGCCGAGGCTGCTTTCCCCGATACTGTCTCGATCGGAGTCCCTTTGCAACTGCTTTCCAACCGTCCCGACGTGCGTCAGGCTGAAATGGAACTGGCGCAAGCATTCTACGCCACCAATGCGGCCCGTGCCGCCTTCTATCCCAATATTACCCTCTCGGGAATTCTTGGATGGACTAATAACGGCGGTGGCGTAATCGTAAATCCCGGACAATGGTTACTTAATGCCATCGGTTCCCTGACACAGCCGTTATTCAACCGGGGCGTAAACATCGCCAACTTGAAGATAGCCAAAAGCCGTCAGGAAGAAGCCAAACTGTTGTTCCGGCAATCATTACTGAACGCAGGAAAGGAAGTGAACGATGCTCTGACCGCATGGCAGACGGCAAAATCGCAAATTGAAATCAATGCTCGGCAGGTTGAAACATTATGCGACGCTGTGCGAAAGACAGAATCGCTGATGCGTCATTCCAATACCACCTATCTGGAAGTGCTGACCGCCAAACAGTCTCTTCTCGAAGCGGAAGTGCAACAGTTACAAACTCGTTTTGAACGCATACAAAGTATAATTAAACTTTACCATGCGTTGGGAGGAGGAATGTAACTTTACAAGAATTATAACCTAATACTGAACCATGTTGTGTAATTTTTATATTTCAGTCGTCATAAACTTATAAATAAGTAATTTAGTATGCAAAAACAAATTAAAAAGTCTTCTCTTTTTTTGAAGAGAAGCAACACCTGACCCACTTCGCTACCGAACAGGATGTAGCAGAAGAATTGTTTGAGTTACTCTTAGAAGCGAGAGAACTCTATCTTCAGGATGTGATTTTGAATGGCAAGCGGTATGACCGCTATGTGGATGACTTCATCAACAGTCATCGGTATATCAACTGCAACAGTGCAATTTGCCGAAACTGCCACGAGATGAACATCCACATCGTCAAGGGACTGCTGAACGAATGCGCCCACCTTATCCAGCCTCTTTTTGAGGCATCCGACTTCTCCTTTGAGAAGTGTATGGAGTTACAAAGGAAGTATGACCGCTCGGAACCGTTGCCGCCATACAGTTGGCACGGAGCAAGGGGGCTTTTGTGTATGGCATCTGCAACGTCGTGGGTGCCTCTATCCCAAGAAATACGGATTCCGGGACATACATCCATGTAGGACCTGAGATAGGTGTGGCTTCTACCAAGGCTTTTACAGGACAGGTAACGGTGCTGATGCTGCTTGCCCTCTGCGTGGGACAGATGCGTGGTACTGTGGATGATGCAACCGTAGAGAGGATTGTCCGGGAGTTGAAGAACATGCCCCTATATATCCTAAAATCCGCAAGCAATCTCAATGGCAATCTCAATTGCAGTAAAGAGCTTGAACACTATGCATCATGATAGTATGAGCGTGAATTTTGTCCGATTTGTGCATACCTTCCCCTTACCCCACAATGC
>NZ_JABSOE010000107.1 GCF_013618865.1 Phocaeicola faecicola | reverse complement strand
GGAAAGTTAAACTGAATGATAAGGTGGAGAGCCGTGTACGGGGAGACCTGTATGCACGGTTCGGAGGCGAGTGCTTGGAAACCTACCATTGTAACAAATGGCAAGGCGCTGGGTGCTTAGCCTATGGACAGATTGCCAGTGCGAAGATTCCGCTCTCTCGCATGATTTCGCCACAGCTCTACTGGGTGATGTCGGACAGCGAGTTTACGCTCGACATCAACAACCCCGAAGAGCCGAAGATTCTCTGCGTGGGCAACAACCCCGACCGCCAGAACATCTACGGGGCGGCCCTCGGCCTCTACAACTCCCGCATCGTGAAACTCATCAACAAGAAGGGGATGCTGAAATCGTCGGTCATCATCGACGAGCTGCCCACCATCTATTTCAAGGGACTGGACAACCTCATCGCCACGGCACGAAGCAACAAGGTGGCGGTGTGTCTGGGATTTCAGGACTTCTCGCAGCTGGTGCGCGACTATGGCGACAAGGAGGCGAAGGTGGTGATGAACACCGTAGGCAACATCTTCTCCGGGCAGGTGGTGGGCGAGACGGCCAAGACGCTTTCGGAGCGTTTCGGTAAGGTGTTGCAGAAGCGGCAGTCCATCTCCATCAACCGTCAGGACGTTTCCACCTCCATCAACACGCAGATGGATTCACTCATCCCGCCCAGCAAGATTTCCGGCCTCACGCAGGGCATGTTCGTGGGTGCTGTCTCCGACAACTTCGACGAGCGCATCGAGCAGAAGATTTTCCATGCGGAGATTGTGGTGGACAATGCGAAGGTCGCCGCCGAGACGAAAGCCTACAAGCCCATTCCCGTCATCACGGACTTCACGGACGAGCACGGCAACGACTGCATGAAGGAGAAGGTGCAGGAAAACTACAACCGCATCAAGGACGAGGTGAAGCAGATTGTGAAGGACGAACTGGAGCGCATTGCCAGCGATGAAAGCCTGAAGCATCTGCTGCAGAACAAGTAAGAAAAAGGCGGTAGTGGACAATGATTCCGCTACCGCCTAAAATGAAGAACGCCCTCCAAGTATGCTGCCTTGCGGCTCGCCTGGAGGGCTTATTATATCGCGCTAATTGAAAAGCTCTATCTTTTCTATCAGAGTTGAATGTGCGGTAAATGGAATTACCTTCTTGTGCTGCAATCTTCCGACAATGATTGCGGGATGTACATTGAACTTTTCTGCATAATATCGAATCGTATCAGCAGAAAAATCTCCCTGCCTGATTATCTCGTTTTCCTCTGCCTGAGACAGTAAGGTGCGTGAAGAGAAAGCATCGGCCTCTTCCTCCTTTTCCTTCTGTTTGTCCGCATATTCAATGTCTTCCAAGAATATGTCTTTCTTGCCATGTAGCAGGATGTGTCCCAATTCGTGGAAGAATGTGAACCAGAATATGTCGTTTCTCTTATGTCTTCCCGTCATCTGAATGCAGGGCGCATCATTGATCCATCTTGTGGAGCCGTTGATGGGAGCCTTGGGCAGACAAGGTGTATAAACCAGCTTGACGCCCACCTTGGCACACAGTTCCTGCAATGCCACGGCAAAATCAGCAGGATGCTCAGCACAGAGGCTTTTCATGGCAGGGATAGCTTCACGCAGTGCCTTCTCGGAAAACTCGCAGACTTCCGTTTCTGCTGCCTGCACTTCTCCCTGACGCAGCCATGCGGATATGGCGTGCGGCTCTTTGGTGTTATTGAGGGATATACGGAATGCCACTTTCAACTGTTGGTTCAGGTAGTAGTCTTCCCATGCCCTTTCCGTGCTGACCTGAAAGAACGAGAGCAATGCCTTGACTTTCTCCTCAACCGTCTTTACCATGGGAATCCAGCCCAGTTCCATCATTTTTGCCAAGGGGAACGAACATGCCCATTCGTATGCCAGGGCCAGTTGCTCTTCTCTTTTCTGTCGAGCAACATACTCATCATACCCGCGCTGTATGTTCAGCCAGAAATGTGCGGGAATCTTTGTGACACTCTCGAACGCCACAGCCATATCAGAGGTCACACTACTCTTGCCGCCAATGACGGCAAAGATGGTCTTCTCCGGTTTTGAAGTGCGCACAGCAAACTCCTTTACGCTCATCCCCATCTCTTTCAGTTTGTCTGAAAGGGTGATACCGGGATGAAACTCCACCGGCGGAACGAATTTCTTTAAAGTTGCCATAATACTATACTATTTACCGTGATAATTCACTATTTCTACAATTTCTACTCCTTTTATCTCTATCCAGACATACTTGCCGTTTTCGTCGGTCGGAATAGGGTCTTCATGAGGCTCAAATATCAGCCGATACGGCTGGTCGAGGTCACAAGCCCATTGTCCTTTCCTGTTTTCGCTCAGTTCATGATAGCGTCCTGGCAGGTAACGCACATCTTCCAAGGTGTCGGCTCGATAGAGATCTCGAAGACGCTTCTGGAACAATTCAGCTCTTGTCTGACCAAGTTCCTTTAAGCATTTTCGTGGGTCAGATGCTATCTTCTCCAGTTTCTTGCTCTGAAAGAATATATCCATTGGCTGTCTATATTTGACTTACATATTCTATTATACTTTTCTGCTGCAAAGTTACAACTTTATTTTCAAATAACAGATAGTGTTATTCAAAAATAGGTGATAATTTATGCTTTTTTGGCTAAATCACATCCTTTTACCGCCTCATCCGCTCCAATTCCTCATCCCGTCGAATCTTCTCATTGAGTTTCTTCTGCATCTTGTCGATGAAATAGGTGCGGCTGGGATTCTTGCGCAGTTTGATGGCGGAGTAGTAGCGGTAACACTCCTTGGTGTCGAGTCCGAAGAACTCGTAGAGGGCAGGGGCGAGCACCTTCAAGGGAGTCTCGCCGTTGTCTATACAGCCCATCTCGCTCAGCCCGTAAACCAGCTCCACAAGGTCGAGGGTGTTGCCCGTCCATTGCAGGGACTTCTGTGTTTTGCTTTTTGCTGTGGGGATAACGGTGGGATGGATGTTGGATGTGAGTGGTGGCACTTGGGGAGCTGCAAGGAACTTCTGCATCTTGCGCACAAAGGCAAGGGCTTTGCGTACATATAAGTCGGTCATGCTTTTTCCGGCAGCTGTATACAGCGTGTTATGATACTGCAATTCGTTCTCGGTATATGCCAGTGTAATGGCAGCTTGGTTGCGGTCAGCACATTCATGGCATAACGATATGACTGAGCTTATGAAACCACCGTATGCGGTCTTCAGACAGCCGCTGTCGGCTTCGTTAATCATGGCGAAAAATTCTGTTTCCGCCAATATGAGGTAGTTCATGTTCTTTTTCCATTTGAGGGTTTATAGTTGCTTGTCGTTGTGCGCACACTGATATACAATGCAAAATGCGCTCCCTCAAATAGGAAATCGTGAAGCTAGATATGTTTTACACTGATTTATAGCGACATAAACAGCGAAAATATTTTTAGACTGATTTTTCTGAAGGACAAAATGTGTTCACAATCTGAACACGTGTACATTTTCTGAACACGGTTATTGTTCAGAAAATGTACACACATAAGGCTTGTTCATTCTTTTGCGTCGTCAATTCCGTATTCTTCGATTTTGTTGTACAGCGTTGTCCTGCCAATGCCCAATAGTATCGCCGCCAGCTTTTTGTTCCCGTCAGTTTGTTTCAGAGCCCGCAGTATGCGGTCTTTCTCTTCTTCATCACTCTTTAGCGTAAAACCGATGGATGAAGCTGTTTGTTCATTGTCAAGTTCCAGACTATTCTCCGTTATGATATCGCCTTCTGTGTGCAGTACGGCTGACAGAATCTTCTGTTTCAGCTCACGTACATTGCCCGGCCACGGATAGGCGAGCAAGGTTTTACAGGCGGATGTGCTGAAGCCTTGTATGTTCCGTTCCAGTTCCTGATTGGCTATTTCGCGGAAAAACTCAGCCAACGGGATTATGTCCTCCGGACAATCGCGCAGAGGAGGTACTGTTATCACATATTCCTGCAAACGATATAGCAAATCCGGTCTGAAGCGTTTCTCGGCAACGGCTTTATGCAAGTCCTCGTTGGTTGCAGCAACTATACGCACGTTGGCTGCCTTGTCCTCTTTGGCCCCTATCGGTCGGTAACGTCGTTCCTGTATGGCACGGAGCAACATCTGCTGCATCTCCGGCGTCAGGTTACCGACTTCGTCAAGGAATAACGTTCCGCCTTCGGCTTCTTGGAAATACCCGGTTTTATTGGTATCAGCTCCGGTAAATGACCCCTTGAGATGCCCGAAGAAAGCGGATTGCGCCAATGACGGAGATAACGCCCCGCAATCCACCGCAACGAAAGGTTTGTCAGACAGTTTGCTTTGGGCATGGATGTGTTGCGCGATATGCTCTTTCCCTGTCCCGTTTTCTCCAAGTATCAGCACACTCATACGTGTGGCAGCGACAAGGCGTACCCGCTTCTTTATATTCTGATATGCTGCGCCTTGTCGAATAAATATCGGCACTTGGCGTTGCGCCAGTCTGTCCCGTTCTTCCTGTATGGAACGGATTAGCGGTAGCAGTTTGTCTTCCAGCAGAGGTTTCTGTATATAATCTTTTGACCCGAGTTTCATACTCTCTACTGCCGAACCGACTTCACCGTAGTTTGTCATTACGATGAACGGATGACGCATTTCATTTTTGCGCATCCATCTTAACAGTTCTATACTGTCACCCTCGGGTAAACGCAGGTCGGCAAGCACGATGTCATCATCCCCAATCTTGGTCAACAACTTCTTGGCTGTATTGAGATGGTATGCCTGCTCGGTCTTGAAGCCGCCTTTTTTCAGAAGGTTGCAGACATATTCGTTATAGACGGTATTGTCCTCAATCACATAGATTTTCATTGAGCTTCCTCCTTTCGTTTTTGGCGACATTGATGATCATATTACCTTTCTCCAATATGGATGATACCGCACGTTGCAACTCCGCTTCCGAACATTCATTTTCCCGATGCAACAATTCGTATAGTTCCCACAGCGGTTTATCAGCATGAATTACAGCCCAAGAGCTGCGCAGGCGGTGTATCCATTCGCCCAAAGCCATGCGGTCGCCTCTTGCTCCGGCATTCCTTACGTCCTGCACGTCCTTCTCAGTTTCGGTTATCAGGCGGTCAAGCATTGCCGCCTTGTCACCGTAAGCAAGAAGGGAGGCCAGATCAGGTATTTCCTCTTTGCTGGTGTTGGCTGAAAGGCATTTTTCCGATGCCTCAATCAGTTCTGACAGTGAGAATGGTTTGAACAGGCAGGCTGTAAAACCTTGCGCTGTCAGTTCCTCAGCTTCGCAACTGCCGGATGCAGTTGCCACAATGACGGGTATCTCTTTTGAGTTGCCGACGCTTGATGAACGCATCAGTTCCAATACCTCAAAGCCGTTCATCTCCGGCATCTTCAAATCCACGATTGCTAAATCATAATGCCGTGTGCGCAACGCCTCCATCATATCACCGACATTGCTGAAGGTGTCGCAATGCACTCCGACACTGGCATACATCTCTTTTACCATGCCCAGCACTATCTCGTTGTCATCAAGTGCGACAACCGAATACGTCTTTTCAAGGCGTTGTTCTGACCGTAATTCCGGCTTTTCGGCAATGGCATCCGCAACCAACATAGGTATTCGTACTGTAAAACGGCTACCTTTCCCTTTCTCGCTTTCAACCCGTATTGTTCCGCCAAGCATATCAACAATCCGTTTCACGATACTTAAACCCAGACCGAATCCGTCTTGTGTGGCTGCATTGGACAGGCGTTCAAATGGATCGAATATCCGTTGTTGCTCTTCTTTGTTCATCCCGCTGCCGGTGTCTTCCACGCTTAACACAAGGTAGCCTTCTGTATGGCAAAGACGGAATGATACGCTTCCGGATTGTGTAAACTTGACAGCATTGGACAACAGGTTGTTGCCGATATGAATGACACGTTCTTTATCACCTGCCAAAATAACGTCCGAATCACATTCGATTGTCAGTTTAAGGTCTTTCTTCTCTGCTTGTGGAAGGAATTCCGCATTAAGCATCTCGGACACGCTTTGCAGGCGAAACGGAGATACTTTTGGTTGCTCCTTCCCGTTTTCCAGCCTGAAAAATTCAAGCAACGAGTTCAGCATGGTTGTCATATGCCGGGATGCCTGTAACATATTCACTGAATAACGACCGGCACATTCTGCATCGTTTTCATGTATAAGCTCTGCGTAGCCGTTTATCGCTGTCAATGGTGTGCGCAGCTCATGGGTAATGGTATGCACGGCTTTCTTACGGGAAGCTATCAGTTCCTCATTTGCACGGACAGACTGTTGCAATCGCCCTATCAGTTCTTCCGTTTCCTTTTCATAACGGTTGATTCTTCTGTTATTGCGGTGTATTATGATGTAGGATATGAGCAGCAATACCAAGGCAATGGCGGTCATGCTCCCGACAAGCATATACGAGTTCTCCCGCATGGTCATTATCTCGGCCTCACGATTTTGCAGGTCTTGATATACTTTTGTGTCCATATGGGAGATAAGTTCTTGTAACCGGTAATTCAATTCTCCGTTGCGGGCGGCAAGGCTGTCGGCGTGTTCCGACAGGCGGCGGCTTTGTGTACGCTGTTGTGCTATTGCATCGCGGTGGAGCGTATAGAGCATAGTCGTGGCTGTTGTCTGCTTCGGCTTTTCTTTTTTGCCGAAAATGCCAAGAAATCCCTTGCGTTTTGGCTTGACAGGCTGCTCCTGCGCACTCTTTTTTGCAATGACCGGAACCTGTCCGGCAATCTTCTTGTTAATGGAATCTTGCTTTTCAAGAACTTGCACGATTTTCCGCATCTGCACTTCTTTATCTTCCAGTAGAAAGCGCAGACTGTCTATCCGTTCAGACGGGTAGGTCTTCTTAAAACCGCACAATATGCTGTCCATCACCATACGTTGGGAGTGGTAGTTCTCCAAATCATTGGCATCCCATTCCAATATGGTTTCCCCAAGCAGAGAAAACTCTATCATTTGAACATATGCAGAATGTAACTGAAGGCGGAACCTATCTATCTGTCGGTTTTCTTCTTCAAGTCCTTCCAGTTTCTGCCATTCATAGAAACTGGTATATGCGATACATCCGACAAGAATGGAGATAAGTATATATCCCAACCGTATTGCCTTATAGAAATTTCCTGACCGCTCCATTATTTTAATGACATTGATTTTTGGAACATGAATAAAAGTTTATCTTTTTCGTTCATGCGGATAT
>NZ_JABSOE010000106.1 GCF_013618865.1 Phocaeicola faecicola | reverse complement strand
TGCTGAATCATTCAATGCTAAAATCAAACTCTTTAGAGCGAATCTCAGGGGAGTTGTTGACAAGAAGTTTTTCTTATTCCGCATTGCGAACTTATATGCATATCCCCACTAAAAAGCTACTGACCCGGAATATCCCATTCACAGACTTCCGCTTCATCCGCTTCTTCGGAAACCCCGATGCATCAAAACAAAAAAGACCCCGAACAAAAATGTCCGGAGTCTTTTATCAAGTATTTACAGACTTGCAATTTAAGCTTCTTCAGCAACTACTTCGAAAGGAATTTCTACAGAAACTTCCTTGTGAAGTTTAACAACTGCCTTGTAATGACCAACTTCTTTCACGTTGTCTTTTACAACGATGATCTTACGGTCGATGTTGTGACCCAATTTAGCCAATTCTTCAGCAATCTGAATGTTACCTACAGAACCATAGATAACACCTGTAGCGCTGACCTTAGTAGCGATAGTCAAAGAAACACCGTTCAATGAAGCAGCTACAGCTTCAGCATCTTTCTTAATCTTTTCCAATTTGTGAGCACGCTGTTTCAGTTCTTCAGCCAGCATTTTCTTTGCAGCAGGAGAAGCAATCACAGCTTTACCAGTCGGAATAAGATAGTTACGACCATAACCTGACTTAACGGTTACAATATCATTCTTGTAGCCCAAGTTAACTACGTCTTCTTTCAAAATAATTTCCATACTCTTATTCCTCCTTTATTATTTCATCATATCAGTTACGAAAGGCAGCAAAGCCAAGTGACGAGCTCTCTTAACAGCCTGCGCAATACGACGCTGGAACTTCAATGAAGTACCTGTAATACGGCGCGGAAGGATCTTTCCCTGTTCGTTCAAGAATTTCTTCAAGAATTCAGGATCTTTGTAGTCAATATACTTAATACCACTCTTTTTGAAACGGCAGTATTTTTTCTTTTTAACGTCTACTGAAGGCGGAGTTAAATATCTGATTTCTGATTGTTGCTGTGCCATGATTAGTTTTCCTCCTTTTTAGTTGATTTAACATTTCTTCTCTTAGCAGCGTATTCTGCAGCGTATTTATCCATTCTGAAAGTCAAGAAACGGATAACACGTTCGTCACGACGGTAGTTTACTTCCAACTTCTCGATAACAGATGGTTCTGCTTTGAATTCAATCAGCTGATAGAATCCTGTAGATTTCTTCTGAATTGGGTAAGCCAACTTCTTCAATCCCCAGTTTTCTTCATTGATGATCTCCGCACCTTCCTGTGTCAGGATAGCTTTGAACTTTTCTACCGCTTCCTTCATCTGAGCATCAGACAAAACGGGAGTTAAAATGAAAACGGTTTCGTATTGATTCATACTATTCGTTAATTAAATATTAATAATAATTTTTTAAATCGCGGTGCAAAGGTACTACTTTTTATCTAATTTGCAAATATCCATACGGCTATTTATATAATAAAGAATGTTATTTCTTTTTTTTCACATTCGAGAAAATACAAAAGTTTGTATCTTTGCATGGTTGTTTAAACAATAATTAGATGATAGAACAATTTAATTTTGACATTCAGTTGATTTTCGCCATATTAAACGGAAAGGTTTCGGCAGCCATAAACCGGAAGCTGATCCGCAACTTCCGTTTGAATGGAATGGAGATAACTCCCGAACAATGGACCGTACTGCTTTTTTTATGGGAAAAAGACGGAGTCACCCAGCAGGAGCTTTGTAACGCGACCTTCAAGGACAAGCCCAGCATGACCCGACTGATAGACAACATGGAAAAGCAGCACCTGGTAGTACGTATTTCCGACAAGAAAGACCGGCGTACCAATCTGATTCATCTCACCAAAACGGGAAAGGACATGGAGGAAAAGGCACGGTTCGTAGCCAACAAGACATTAAAGGAGGCGCTGCAGGGACTGACACTCGAAGAGCTCCGGATCAGTCAGGAAGTCTTGCGGAAAATATTCACCAACACCAAGGACTAAGGCACAAAAAAAGAGGTCATGCTAAAAGCAGACCTCTATCAATTAATCAGTCATTGACGATTCGATTATCCCTGGTGGATTGCTTCAGAAGGACATACATCAGCGCATGTGCCACATTCTGTACACATATCCGGGTTGATTGAATACTTATCACCTTCAGAGATAGCGCCAACCGGACACTCATCGATACAAGTACCGCAAGCGATACAATCGTCATTAATTACGTAAGCCATTGTAGTAAAAAGTTAAGTTATTATTAGTACTAATTTGTTATTGCAAAGGTAAACTTTTTAAGCGAATTTGTAACATCCACATTGCAATATTTACCTAATTTGTATCTAGTCTAAATAGATTATCTCATTAACGACTGATACATTGTCTGTTGCATCCGTTCCCTGATTTTCAGCTGCATCAATTTCCGGCTTCCATAGACCTCCGGATAAATCCGGTTGCTCAGGAATACAAACACCAGTTCATTTTCCGGATCGGCCCATACACAAGTACCGGTAAATCCGGTATGACCGAATACCGCAGCCGGCGCTTCAGCGGCACAAGGACTCTGGTCAGGGTCCTTTGCATCCGGACGGTCAAAACCGAGTCCCCTTCGGCTGGCCTTCGACTTCATGGTCGTAAGCAACTCGCAGGTAGCCCTGCTCAGGTAACGCTGGTCGCCGCAGATACCCTTGTCGAGCAGCATCTGGAAGATAACCCCCAAATCGGATGCCGTAGAAAACAGTCCCGCATTACCGGAAACCCCTCCCATAAAAGCAGCAGCCTCATCATGCACGATGCCCCGCAAGGAAGTCCCCCGCAGAAAATCGGAAGTCACTGTCGGCACAATGTCTTTCTTGGGAATGCGCTTGAGCGGACAGTACATCGTAGCCGACAAGCCCATCGGACGATAGAACAGACTGTCCAGGTACACATCCATCGGAACTCCCGCCACCTGCTCCACCATCTCCTTCAGCAACATAAAGTTCAGGCAACTGTAGCGATAGGTGCGTGATTTCAGCGGAGCCTTGGCAATCTCGCCCAGGATTACCCCGGGAAAAGTATTTTTGAGGAACAAACTGTCGGAAAGAGGCAAGGAATACTCATCCGACCTCACCCGGGCTACCCATTCTTCTTTATAAGGAATCTCCGTACAGGCATACAGGTTCTCACCGACCCGGTTTGTATGAAACCTGTCCGGTTTCCTGCGGAACAAACCTCCGGGACATTTTTTCATGTCCACCGTTTCCAGGTAAAAAGGAAGATACGCCGGCAGACCCGATTCATGATACAGCAGTTGCTGGATGGTAATATTTTCCTTATCGGTATGCTGCAGTACCGGAAGATACCGGCTCACCTTGTCGGTCAGTACAATCTTTCCCTCGTCATACAGTTTCATTACCGCCAATAAAGTGCCGGCAGCCTTGCTCAGCGAAGCCAGATCGTACACACTTCCCGGATGCACCTCTTCCTCTCCTTCGTAAGTGAATTTGCCAAAGCACTTATGATATACCGGATAACCCTCCTTCAGAATCAGGATCTGGCATCCGGGATAAGCCTTTTCACGGATGCCCTCCAATGCCAGCGAGTCAATCCTCTCCAGCACCTTCGCATCCATATTAAAATCCTCCGGCAAGTAAGAACGCGGATGATCCGGATCCACCACGATTCCGGTACCTTCCGGCCATCCTCCTTCCACCTTCACCGACAGTTTACCGTTGGCGAATGCCTTTCCCAGCAATACCTCTGCCACATACCGCTGCACATCGTCTCCGTCGTTATGCGCCAGTATCACAGTGGCTGCCTGCCTGATCGTGCTCACCTCTTTCTGCAGTACGGCATGAGGCTGGAAGCAAACCACCACCACCGGTTTTTCGAGCGACAAGCGTCTGACAAGGTTCCGGTAGGTACCCAGTTCTTTCTCGTGCAAGGCTACAATCACCCGCTGCGCCGGACGAATCCGTTCCTCCACGTAGCGGAGCGAATCCGGATTGGCACGCATCCAGGTAAGCAAAGGCATCCCCTTTTTCAATTCCTGATAAAAAGGATGCGCCTCCGTCAGTGTCTTTGACACGCTCAGCAGCACATTGCCCGAAAGAGACAGATCCAGAGGCAACAAATCGGCAGAATCTTTCACTACCGTCACTGCCGCACGGTCCAGTTCTTTCATCAGGCGCAGCGTTTCCGGAGTTTCAATCCGCTCCATCAGGCCCTCCTCCTTCACCGGACGATAATCGGACAAGCCCAACAGGTATTTATACGTCAATACCTTGCGGCACTTTCGGGTAATTTCCTCTTCACTGATTTTTCCGGCCTTTACTGCCTGATATACCTCTGCCACCTCCTTTTTCAGGTTTCCCGGAGAAAGCAGCAGGTCATTCCCTGCCTTCAATGCACTCACGCACAAATCAGTCGCGTACTTGGAAAGGCCTTTCATTTCCATGGCATCGGTAAACACCAGTCCCGAAAAGCCCATTTCGCCGACCAGCAGGTCACGAATGACCTTAGGAGACACCGAAGCCGGCTTATTATCCAGGCAGGTTACCTTCAGGTGTCCCACCATCACCCCGCCGATACCGGATTCCACGGCCTTGCGGAAAGGGAACAGTTCCAGGGTATCTAGTCTGGTACGGTCGAAGGATAACACCGGCAATGCATAGTGCGAGTCGACTTCCGTATCTCCGTGTCCGGGAAAATGCTTACATACCGCCAGCACTCCCCCGTCCTCCAGTCCGCGGGAATAGGCAATCACCTTCCGTGCCACATTCTCCTTGCCGCTGCCGAACGAGCGTGTGTTGATAACCGGGTTTTTCGGATTATTGTCGACATCGGCCACAGGTGCAAAGTTGACATGCACCCCTATCTCGCGCAACTGCCGGGCTACCTCCTTACCGTAGCGGTAAATCAGGGAATCCTCCTGGATGCATCCCAAGATACGGTTTCTCGGGAAAGACGGAGTCTGCTTCAGACGCATTCCCAGTCCCCATTCACCGTCGAACGTAACCATTACCGGCACCTTCGACAACCGCTGTGCGTAGTTGGTCAGGGCAACCTGCTTCTCGACCTCACCACCGGAAAACAGGAGTCCTCCCACTCCATATTCTTTCACTGCCCGGGTCAGATACGTCTTGTTTGTCTGTGAGAGATTGGGAGCCAGCTTATACACAAACAGCTGTCCGATTTTCTGCTTCAGCGTCATCTGGGACATCCGTTCGTCCACCCATTTCCGGCAGGCAGCCGTATCGTTAGCCTGCTGCATCAAAGCCGTCGGATAAGACTGGGCACAAAGCATTCCCGGTAATCCGACCAGCAAACCGATCAATAATCCGCGTACATTCATAGGCCGATACTCAATTTTTATTGAACTTCAGAACCATCTTTCCGAGGAAGGCACCATTCTTACCCATCTGCTGTACCGGAATCTCCACTCCGTCCAGGTTTTTGTAATAACGGGGCGACTCAAAATAAGAATGAGAATGTCCTCCCAGCACTACATCCACATTACGTGTACGCTGTATCAGCTGGATGTCCGAATAATCTCCGTCCTTCCATCCCAGATGAGACAGACAGACCACGGCATCACATCCTTCCTCCATCTTCAGGTAGTCGGCAATGCGCTGTACCTCGGTAAACGGATCCTCGAATTTCACTCCTCCGTAGCAACTGGAAGCTACCAGTCCTTCCAACTGCGGACCGACCCCGATGACTCCGATTTTCAATCCCCCACGCTCCAGGACCACATACTCCTTTACCAGTCCTTCCAGTACTGTTCCTGTCACATCGTAGTTGCAGCACACTACAGGGAAGGCAGCCATCTTGAAGAGACGGGCCATATTCTCCAGTCCGAAGTCGAACTCATGATTGCCAATCGTAGCGGCATCATATCCCATCTCATTCATCAGCTTCACTTCTACTTCCCCCTTGAATATATTATAATAAGGTGTACCCTGCGAAAAATCACCGCAGTCGAACAACATCACATTTTCATGTTCCTTACGCAACTGCTTCATCAGTGTCGCCCTGCGTACCAGACCGGCCTTATTTGCCAGCAGTGTATCCTGGAAATCGGCAGGGAACGGTTCCACCCGGCTGTGCATATCATTGGTATGAAACAAATACAAATCCTTCGTTGCCTGGGCATATCCTCCCAAGACACACAGGAAAAAACATATAATGACTGTCGCTTTCTTCATATTCTCACACATTTAATTTTACCGTTCCACAATACGTCCTTCCACCTTGGCAGTCACCGGTCTGCCTTCAGCTTCACAGCGCTTTACATACTCAATAAACAAATCGCGCAAAATGGCATTCTCCGGCACGGTCTTTTCCGTAGCCTTGCGGAAAGCCTCCATATGGTCGTTTCCTTCTGCCAGATAATCAATGGTAGCTATCCGGTATTCGCTCTGTTCGTCCACTTCCTTTCCTCCCACTTTGGCACTCAGCAGTTTTCCGTCCTTCGAAATCTCCAGCTGCGCCCCGCTGATTCCTTCTCCGTGAACGGCAGCTATCTGCTCAAACAGTTCCAGCAGCACATCTCCCGTCACCGTCACTACTACCAGTGCGTTCTGAAACGGAGAAATCTCATAAATCGAACTGAAAGTTATCTCTCCCTGGTTCAGCAGGTTGCGGATTCCTCCCATGTTCATCACTCCCACATCAGCCTTCACCCCGGTTTTAAGCGCCGCACTCTCACAAAGAATATCGGCAATCAGGTTAGACAACGGCGACTCCGGACGATAAGCCGTCAACTTGGCCTCAGCATGTCCGATTACCGGCTTCATTAAACTGTCTATATGCTGTTGATAAGGTTTCAGAATAAGAGCTGCCTGCTCATCCGGATTTGCATCATATACCTCAGATACCGGGATTCTTCCTCCCTCTACCGATACCAGTGAATAGCTGGAGCTGCAGGCCCCCAGCAGACACATTCCGGCCACTAGACTACAAAAAAATACTTTCCTCATATATACTTTCATAATGTTTTAACAATCAAATATAATAAAAAAGGGACGGAGAGAAAAAAATAAGCTAAAATATCTGCATAGATTTGCCTATTTACCAAAAAATCACTTACTTTGCAACGCTTTCGCGCAATCGCTGTCAAAGAAGAGTTACTTGATATGTTGCGTTGTAACGATCAAACAATTTAATTTAAAAAAGAAACATGGATTTAATTAAAATTGCAGAAGAAGCATTTGCTACTGGCAAACAGCATCCTTCATTCAAGGCAGGTGACACAATCACAGTAGCATACCGTATCGTTGAAGGTAGCAAGGAACGCGTTCAGTTGTATCGCGGTGTTGTTATCAAAATTTCTGGTCACGGTGAAAAGAAACGTTTCACTGTACGTAAAATGTCTGGAACAGTTGGTGTAGAACGTATCTTCCCATTGGAATCTCCGGCAATCGACAGCATCACTGTCAACAAAGTTGGTAAAGTACGTCGTGCAAAATTGTACTACCTGCGTGCGCTTACCGGTAAGAAAGCTAGAATTCAGGAAAAGCGTGCTAACTTTTAATACTGAATCTATTATTCCTTACATAAAAAAACCAGTCTCAAAAGGACTGGTTTTTTTAGGGACACTCAGTAAATAGTATAAAATTAGCCAACTAATTCATACACAATGTATTGCGAATTAGTTGGCTTTTTTGTATCTTTAGATATTCCCCCGAAAATAAGGTTTGGCAGCCAAAAC
>NZ_JABSOE010000105.1 GCF_013618865.1 Phocaeicola faecicola | reverse complement strand
TTGCTGTGTCTACTATATCAGCAGGGCTTGGGAAGAAGTGACTACTGAACCAGTACAACATTCCAAGAACCGTCTACTGATATCGGTTATAAAAAGAAAAAGCGTCTAGCTAAATCAGGAAAAGACACTTATTCTTCTTTTCGTTCGTTTTATTTGTGTACATTTGCATCAAATAAAAGTTGTTTGACAGAAATACACCACACATCACAGAATTTGTGACTATTTCCAAGTCATTACCTCGTTCTATGAGAAATACTCATAAGTAGCTCATTTTTAATATATTCCTATTTTAATATCGTTTTTTCTTCATAAGAACGACACTTTTTATATTTTTGCGGATACATAAAAATAAGATATAAATATATGCATCAAGGTAGAATTATTATAATTACCGGTTCTCCCGGAACAGGAAAGACTACAATAGCGTCAATTGTTGCACACGAATCTGATTTTGCAAAGTCTGTACATATGCATACAGATGATTTTTATCATTATTTGAGTAAAGGTGCAATACCCCCACATTTACCTGAATCACAAGAACAGAATTTGGTTGTTGTCGAAGCATTTTTAGAAGCCGCAAAACGTTATGCGCATGGTGGGTATGATGTAATTGTAGATGGAATAATAGGACCTTGGTTTTTAGCTCCTTGGATGAAGATTGTACAGGAGGGGTATGAGGTTCACTACATTGTATTAAGAGCAGACAAAGAAGAAACGATGAAACGCGCAATTGAACGAACGAAATTAAGCAAAGAAGCAAATATTGAGTTAGTAGAAGTAATGTGGGAGCAATTCGCCAAGATTGGTGATTATGAATCATTTGTAATAAATACAACTGATTATTCTATTGGAGAAACCGTTTCAATAATAAAAGAACATATAAAGGGGAAAAAGCATTTACTTACATTATAAAAGAGAATATCACCGTGAAAGCCCGTTGCTCTGTGTAGAGTTGATTTTCCAATCATATTTCCCCTCCGAAAGGCATCTTTGGGGGAGTCGAAATCGAGTTTCTCCTGCGTTTTTGTTTACCTTGGACTGCAATCCTTTCCTTTATCCGCTGTAGCGTAGCGATGTTGAAAACAGCACCTTTTGGGATATATTACTGGATGAGCTTGATTCCCCCTTTCTGCCATGCCGGAATACGGGTCGGTGAAGTAGATGTCCACCCTGAGCCTGTATGTCAAGACCTTGGGCAAGGAGAACTCTGTAACGTTTCGGTGGTTAATCTTAAATAAAACAAAAACACCCGACTTTACATTCTTGGGTGTAAAATTGGGTGTTTATCTTGCAAAACATTGATTTTCAATGTTTATTGCGGTGCGTACGGGACTCGAACCCGTGACCCCATGCGTGACAGGCATGTATTCTAACCAACTGAACTAACGCACCAAAGTTTCTGCTTTATTATAAATTATCAATCTCTCTTGATGCGGTGCGTACGGGACTCGAACCCGTGACCCCATGCGTGACAGGCATGTATTCTAACCAACTGAACTAACGCACCAAAATTCTGTACTTTATTATGAAGTATCAATCTCTCTCGATTGCGAATGCAAAGGTACTACTTTTTTTTATTCCTGCAAGCGTTTCGGGAAACTTTTTTCAAAAAAAAATATATTTTTCTCGCAAAAAGCCCGATTTTCTTCGTGGTTTTATAAGAATATTCAGGAGGGTTTTCCGCCTGTTAACCGGATCAACCTCCTGAATATCAATATTTAATTATCAGATTTCCTTAATTGAGATAGCTACTCCTCCACTCGGAGCCAATTTTTGCTTCAATTTAGTCTTATGGTTCACTTTCCGGGTAGAAATGACATATTCCTTCGGGTTGGTGCGCCAATCGGCCGACTTGCCATCGGCATAAATGGTTGCCTGGTATTTCTTTCCGGCAGGCAGGAAATTCAGGTCGATGACAGCCTCGCGACTGTTTTCATCGGTAATTCCTCCCACGAACCATTCATTCTTGCCTTTTGCCTTACGGGCAATGGTGATATAGTCTCCCGGTTCTGCCTCGAGAATATATGTATGGTCCCAGTCGACTGCCACATCCTTGATAAACTGGAAGGCATCGGGGTATTTCTCATAATTCTGATATAGGTCGGCAGCCATCTGCAGCGGACTGTACATGGTAACATAAAGTGCCAGCTGTTTCACCAGTGTAGTACCCAGTTTGGCCTTATTCGAGCCATATACCGACAGATCACCTTCAAAAATACCCGGAGTATAATCCATCGGACCACCCATCAGACGGGTAAACGGCAAGATGGTCTGGTGATCCGGACGGATACCGTTGAAAGACTCAAATTCGGTACCGCGTGCCGATTCCTGGGCAATCCAGTTCGGATAAGTCCGGTACATACCCGTAGGACGAACCGCCTCGTGCGAGTCTACCATAATCTTATACTGAGCCGCCGTTTCAGCTACCCGGTTGTAGTGATTGACCATCCACTGTCCGTCGTGATGCTCGCTGCGCGGAATAATCGGTCCTACATAACCCGTTTTCACGGCATCATAGCCGTTTTCCTTCATGAAACGGAAGGCATCGTGCAGCTGACGCTCATAGTCAGCCACCGAAGAAGTCGTTTCATGATGCATGATGATCTTCACCCCTTTCGATGCGGCATAGCGCTGCAGTTCCTTGACATCAAAATCAGGATAAGCCTTGGTAAAGCTGTAAATAAACTCTTTGGCATAAGCATAATTGTCTTCCCAGCCTTCGTTCCAGCCTTCCACCAGCACTGCATCAAAACCGTGTTTGGCCGCAAAGTCGATGTATTCCTTCACGTGCGCCGTATTGGCTCCATGATGTCCGTTCGGCTTCAGCTGAGTATAATCTGTCTTTCCGATTACAATATCCTGCGTATCGGTATAAGCCCATGTAGAGCCTCCTCCCGTGAAATACTCCCACCATACGCCGACATACTTGACAGGCTTGATCCACGAAGTATCCTCCAGTTTACAAGGCTCATTCAGGTTGACAATCAGGTTCGAAGCCAGAATGTCACGAGCATCGTCGCTCACTACAATCGTACGCCACGGACTGGTACTTCCTGTCTGGATATATCCTTTTGTACCGTTCTTGTCCGGAGTCAGGTGTGCACTCATCAGGTAATTTTCCGGATTCAGGTTCAGGTGCATGGCCGGATAGTTGACCAACGCAGCCTCGTGAATGTTGATGTACAGTCCGTCGTCCGACTTCAGCATCAGCGGAGTCTGCACTGCCAGGTTCGGACTCGGAGACTTGCATGCCAGGGCCTCATCCCTTGCCTTGTCGATGAGCTGGGGAACCTCCGACAACTTGGAGGTCGTAATCTGGAATTCATTGGTATCGTAATCGGCCGGAATCCAGAAGGCCTTGTGATTGCCCGCCAGCTGGAACTCCGTCACTTCCTCATTGATGGTGAAGTGGCGCAACTCTTTCTGCACCGGGAACTCATAGCGGAATCCCAGTCCGTCGTCGAACAGACGGAAACGGATATTCAGCAGCCAACCGGTAGTTTTCTGTTCCAAAGCCACAAAAAGTTCCTTATGATTGTCACGGATCTCACTGTTCTGGCCCCATACCGGCTCCCAGGTAGTGTCCGAAGCCCCCTCCCGGGTTTCCACAATACGGAAATCACGGTCAAATTCATACGAAGGACGGACCTGGAAACCCATCCGGCTTTCCTTGATTACCTCTTTTCCCTTATACGTAAGCGAATACACCGGCACATCACCGTCCGAGAGGTGAAAATCCATGACCAGGTTACCATCCGGCGAAGTCAGTACCTGCGCCAGAGCCGACACCGACATTCCCAGTATCCCCACTAAAAATACAATCAGTTTTTTCATGTTATTTTGATTTATTGTTTAATGATAATATCTTCCTTGTTCACTCCTACTCCTTTTATTATCAGCTTCTTCCATGCCTTGGGGAGCAACGGTCTTCCCTGGCGGATTCCCTCATCCGTCAGCTCCAGTCCCCCGAAACCGAACAAAACCGCCTGCAGCAGTCCCCCTGCCCCTGTGGCAAAATAAGGATTGTTCGACGACGGGGATTCCGAAAGCACTCCGAACGGCGGACGCTTGTTGGGCAAGTAACTCTTTTTGAACAGCCGGTAAGCCTCCTCTGCATCTCCCAGCCGGGAATAAAGAATAGAGAGAATTGCATTTCCCATCGCCGGACCGTTCACCTTGTCTATCTTATCCTCATAGTACACGACATCTCTTCTGACATCCGCCTTGTCGCTTACTAGTCCCAGCGGATAAGCCAGCAGGTTCACGTCGGCCTGCTTGATCATCTCACCCTTATAGGCCGCATGTTCCTTCATCGTACCATCCTCCATATAATGGAAACGGAGACCGGCGGCGACCTCACCCCACTGTCTGTCGGCCTTCAGTCCAAGTACCTTCGAGGCCTTGATGGCATTCTGGAGCGCGACTTTTGCCGAACCGTTAGTAAAGGCATTGTCGTCTACGTTCGGAGCATATTCGTTGGCTCCGACCACATTCTTGATCGAGTAACTGCCGTCTTCCTGTCTGGACGCACGCGAAACCCAGAAATCGGCAACCGCCTTCATCACCCGATACCCCTCGTTCCGCAACCATTCCTTGTCTTTGGTAACCCGATAATAATTCCAGAACGCAATCCCGATGTCCGCCGTGATATGATGTTCGAAAGTACCGGTGAGGCACCACGTAGGCGTAGCCTCCTCGCCGCTGTCATCGCTCTCCCAGGGAAACATCGCCCCGCGGTAACCGAACATTTCGGCACGCTGCAAAGCCTTCCCCAGCCGGTCGGTACGATAATCGATATGAGCTCTTGCCAAATCCTGGTTCAGCACCAGCACCGGAGGATACATCCACAACTCCGAATCCCAGAATACATGACCGTTGTAACCCGTAGAAGAAGACAGTCCCATGGGCGAGATACTCAGCCGCGAACCCTTCCGCTGGAAAGCATACAGGTGATACAGGGCCAGCCGCACGTCCCGCTGGTCTTCCTCACACCCCTCTATCACAATATCCCTCTTCCACATTTCAGCCCAGGCCTTTTCATGTCCCGATACCAGGTACCCGATGCTCTGTCGCAAGGCAAAGACCACCATGCGCTCCGCCTCCCCCTTAGGATCGGCAAAGTCACGGGAAGTACAAGCCGCTCCGACCAGTGAAAAACGGTAAGTCTCTCCCTTTTTCAGACGGCGGGTAAAAGAAACCGACTGACTATCGCCGGATACCTGCTTCACCTCTTCGGTGTTCGGATTGTCTCCGTCGAACAGAAAACCGCTGCACGTAACCAGTTTCTGCATGCCCGTCAGACTGGAAGCCTCTGCCACCAGCACCGGCATCCGCGCCTCTGCATCGCGCATCTGTTTAAAATGAGAAGACGTATGCTGCAGCTCCTGTGAAAAACCGGTCCGATTGATGACTTCAATGTTCAGGTCCTTATCCGGAGTAATTTCCACCACCCCCAGTGCCATATAAGGCAGGTTGCGCAAGGCACGTAAGGTATACGCAATCTGCGTACCCTGATAATCGACAGAAGTCTTGAGATACGCCTCTTTCATATTCAGCAACTGCTTCCATCCGGTAGTATTTTCAGGCGTGACGGTCATTCCGTCTATTTTCAACTGCAAGTCCGTAAACTTCGGGGCACGGACCATCCGGCTCACTCCACCGGCATACTCCTTATCAAATACCCCATTCAAGACAATTTCGGACACAGCAAACAGATCGGCCCCGCTCACAAGTCCTATACGTCCGTTCGCCAAAGTCACCCCGTTATAATTCTCCTTCGAGCTGACCTCAATGCACCAGTTGTCTGCATTTGCAAACACCTTATGTAAGGGAAAAACATTCAGAAAAAACAAGAATAAAAGAATCACGTGCTTCATAATTACTGATATTAAAGTTACCGGTACAAAATTATCGCCCCTTTCCTACAATCGGAACCTTTCAAGTGAAAATCTAGATAATTATTTTCATAATAATCTGATAATAAACAAAGTATGAACAGATACAACTCATAAAATCTAGACCGTCTCAAGCATTATGCTTAGGTATCCGCTTGATATACTCGTCGAAATCCTCTTTAGGGACCAGTGATTTCGACTTGATTTTCGCTTTATAGGTATAGATGGTATTCACCGACAGATTAAGGAAACGGGCAATCTCCTCGTTCTCCGTAATCCCCAGCCGGATCAGTGCAAATATCCTCAGTTCGGTGGTAAGCCCCGGTCCACCATCCACCTGAAACCGGTCCTTCTCCTCAAAAAGCCGGTTAAACTCCTCAATGAAACTGGGAAACAGCATCAAAAACGTCTGGTCAAAACTCAGATACAGGTTCTTCCTCTCCTCCTTCAGGTTAAACTCACCGAATATCCGGTTCAGGTCGGTAAACTGTTTGGACCTGATGCGGTAATCCGCCTTCTTCAGAATGGCATCCGTCTTGTCCAGGTAATCCGATTTGGCGCAGATAGCCTGCATAATGTAGGCATCTTTTATCTCGTTCAACTCCTTCAGGGTCCTGCTCTGCTGTTCGATGGCCCTGCCGGCCGTCTTCAGTTTTCTTTTCTGCCAATAAATCAGCAGAATACCAGCCAAGGCAACCACTGACAACAGACTGACCAGCATCAGATATTTCTTCAGATTGTCCCGCTGACCGGTGATGGTTGCCAGGTAAGCCTCCTCGATAATGGGCAGAATGGCATTGATACTCACAATGCGGTGACTGGCATTGTAGAAATTAGCCTCCTCCAAGGCAATGTGCACATACCGGTTGGCCACGTTATAATCCCCCATCGCATACAGACAGCGGGCCAGTTCCGTTTTCGCAGTAGTCTCCATAATGCCCTCCTGCAAATCGAAAACCGCCGCATCAACCAGATAGTCCATGGCCTGCAGGGTATCTTTTTGCAACAGATACAAACTGGCCAGATTGGAGGTGATGATTGCCTTCTGGTGACGGGTACCGGCAATCTCCATCAAATGCTGACAGGCACGGATCCGCTCTTCCACCGACAAATCCAGCCCGAACAGTGCCCGCATCTCCTGATAGGTATACGAAGTATCGGGCAATAACCGAAGCACGGAGTCGCGATAGGAAATGATGTTTTTCTGGTAACGCAACCTCAAGTCGTCTACACGTGCATAATTATACATATCCGAATAAAGACGCGTACAAAGGGCATAAAACTCACCTCTTGCGGCAGGAGAGGTTCCTTCCAGCGGTGCATTCCCGGCAATGTCTGCCGCCTCCTTAAAGGCTCCTCCCGAGAAGAAACAGAACAGCAGGTTACCGTTGGCCGACAGGATCTTATCCTTATCCTTCAGCCGTTCCGCCCAATAGAGAGAACGGGAAGCATAGTGATATGCGGAGTCATACTGAAAAGATTTATATTCCTGGTAAATCCGACTGGTAAGACAGAACTGTCTTTCATCATCCGTTGCCGGGACCGCTACCAGTTTATTTTTCAAATCACGGATAACGGAGTCTTTCCGCGCCAAATAGCTGCCCCGCTTTGCTATTTCGGCATCAAGTTGCCCGAGCCGGTAGCGCAAGCTGTCTGTTCCGTATGCAGAAACCCAATTACCCCATATGATCAGAAAAAAAATGATATATTTCATTCTCAACAATTTATTTTGTTATGTAGGTCGGCGGCATTGCTGCCGCTTTCCCCATTAAGAACTGTACGTGCGACTTTCACCGCATACAGCTCCGATAATTCTAAATTTAATTCTCATAAAATTAAATCGGCTCATAATCA
>NZ_JABSOE010000104.1 GCF_013618865.1 Phocaeicola faecicola | reverse complement strand
TTGACTTGATTCCCTAAGATACAAAAATTTAGGGAGACGGGCAAGTTCTGACTGAGCGAAGTTAGGACTTGCCCGATTTTTTTGCAGACACAAAAAAGGCCATCTCAAAGTATTTTGAGACAGCCTCTTTGTTGTTTATATCGTAGTGATAAGATGCTTATACACCCGATGCAGCCTGCTGTTATCAGATAGACAGTTCGCGCAATACGTTGACCAGTTCTCTGTCGATAGGCTTGTCGTTCTTGATGGCTTTTGCGAAAGGTACGTATACGATCTTGTCGTTTTCAATACCAATCATCACGTTGCGCTGTCCTTCCATCAATGCCTGGATACTGGCTACACCCATACGGCTGGCAATGATACGGTCGTGTGCAGTAGGACTACCTCCACGCTGCAAGTGTCCCAGGATGGTTACACGTACGTCGTACTGAGGATATTCGTTCTTTACACGTTCTGCATAGTGCATGGCACCTCCGGTGATTTCACTTTCTGCCACCAGTACGATGGAGCTGCTCTTTGATTTACGGAAACCGTTCTTGATGAACTCTTCCAGCTGGTCGACTTCCGTGTTGAATTCCGGGATGATTGCGGCTTCGGCTCCGGCTGCGATGGCTCCGTTCAGTGCCAGGAATCCGGCATCACGTCCCATTACTTCCACGAAGAACAGACGTTCGTGTGAAGTGGCTGTATCACGTATCTTATCCACTGCATCCAAAATGGTATTCAGTGCGGTATCATATCCGATGGTCGTATCTGTTCCGTACAAATCGTTGTCGATGGTTCCCGGCAGACCGATACAAGGTACATCGTATTCCTGTGCCAGCAAACGGGCTCCTGTCAGCGATCCGTCTCCACCAATGACCACCAGGGCATCAATGCCTTCGCGCTGCATGGTTTCGTAAGCAATCTTTCGTCCTTCCGGAGTCTTGAATTCCTGGCAACGGGCTGTCTTCAGGATAGTACCTCCCTGCTGGATGATATTACTTACGTTCTGAGTCTTGAATTCCTGTATTTCTCCGGTAATAAGACCTTTGTATCCTCTGTAAATACCTTTAACGGCCAGTCCGTTGTAAATGGCCGAACGGGTTACGGCACGGATGGCCGCATTCATTCCTGGAGCATCACCTCCGGAGGTAAGGATACCGATACATTTAATAGTTCCCATAACTTGTTTATTTTAATCTTAACTGATGCAAATTTACTAAAAAACTTGATATTTTATCTCTTTTTATTCTTCCATTATTGCTTTTTGGCAGGCTTCCATCAACCATTTCGGAGTAGAGGTTGCGCCGCAGATTCCGATGGATTTCACTCCTTCTAGCAGAGAGCGGTCGATTTCCTCCGGCCCGTCTATCTGGTAGGAATTCGGATTGACTTTCTTGCATTCCTGGAAGAGGATTTTTCCGTTGGAACTTTTATGTCCGCAGACGAAGAAAATCAGTTCGTGGGAGGCTGCGAAGTCCTGGATGTCAGGCATGCGGTTGGCTACCTGCCGGCAGATGGTATCGTAATACTTGAACGTGGCATCCGGGGCGATGTGCTCCTGGATGTATGTCACAATCTGCCGGAACTCGTCCAGCGATTTCGTAGTCTGGGAGTAGAGGAAAATGTCCTTGCTGAAGTCGAGTGAGCGGGCTTCGTCCAGGTTCTCGATTACGATAGCCGTACCGTTGGTCTGTCCCACCAGTCCCAAGACTTCGGCATGACCGTTCTTGCCGAAGATGACAATCTGTTTTTCCCTGCCTTCTGCATTCGCCGTATCAAATTCCTGCTTGATGCGCTTCTGCAGCCGCAATACCACCGGGCAGGTCGCATCGATGAGGGTGATGTGGTTTTCTTCTGCCAGACGGTAGGTGCTTGGAGGCTCACCGTGTGCACGGAGCAGTACCTTCGCATTCTTCAATTCGGAAAACTGCTGATGGTCGATGCTGATCAGTCCCAGCTGTTCCAGACGCTCACATTCCTGTCCGTTGTGTACGATGTCTCCCAGACAGTAGAGCGTTTCTCCTTTCGCCAGTTCCTCTTCCGCCTTGCTGATGGCCGTAGTCACTCCGAAGCAGAAGCCGGATCCTTTGTCAATCTCTACCTTACGCATGGTTCACTGCATTTTGGTATTGGGTCAGCAACCATTCCTTCTGTTCGGCGATGGTCATGTGACTGTTGTCGAGCAACAGGGCGTCATCGGCTTTCCGGAGCGGACTGACTGCGCGGCTCTGGTCGATGCGGTCGCGCTCTTCCACATTGTGCAGGATTTCTTCGAACGAAGCCTTTTCCCCTTTTGCCAGCAGTTCCTCATACCTGCGCTGGGCACGGATTTCTGCCGAAGCAGTCACGAATATCTTCAGTTCCGCTTCCGGGAATACCGCAGTACCGATGTCCCTGCCGTCCATGACGATACCTTTGTCCTTTCCCATTTCCTGCTGAAGGCGGACCATGGCGGTTCTCACAAATCCCAGTGCTGCCACAGGGCTTACCCGTGAGGAAACCTCCATCGTACGTATCTGCTCTTCCACGTCTTTTCCGTTCAGCAACGTACGCGGCCGTCCCTTCTCGCCCAGACGGAAGGCAATCTGTATATGATTCATCTGCTCTTTAAGTTCTTCTTCCCGGATACGGTTTTCCGCATCAAACAGCCCGTTTTCCATGCAGTAAAGGGTTACTGCTCGATACATGGCACCGCTGTCAATGTAGATATATCCGATTTCGCGTGCCAGGTCTTTTGCCATTGTACTTTTTCCGCAAGAAGAAAAGCCGTCGATCGCAATGATTATTTTTTTCATACCTTATTAATATAATATTGATTTAGCGGTTCAAAGATACGTTTTTTTTGTTTCAGACAGATTGATTTGAGAGGGATTTCTCTAAGACGGATACCTGATTTTGCATCTTTTTAATATGGTCATGCAATAATGCTTTTTCATCCGTCTTTTTTTACATTTTTTTATTGCAAAAAGATGCATATCTCAAATATTTAAATTACATTTGCCGAACAGAGAATTATTAACCAATAAAAGTAGTTTTATGGAAGTTAAAAAATCGCCTAAAGCGGACTTGGAAGGAAAGAAAACCACATGGTTATTGGTTGGATTCATACTGATATTGGCCGTTTTATTCGTTGCGTTTGAATGGACCAAGCGCGATGTAGTATTCACTGCCGATAGTGGTATCGTAGAAGTTCCTTTCGAAGAAGAAATGGTTCCTATTACGGAACAGGAAGAACCGAAGCAAGCACCTCCTCCACCAGAGGCTCCGAAAGTGGAAGAAGTATTGCAGATTGCCGAAAATGACGCGAATGTAGAAGAATCTACCATTCAGTCAAGTGAAGAAAACAATCAGGCTGTTGAAATCAGGTACGTTCCGGCACCAGTGGTTGAAGAAGAACCGGTGGAAGAGGAAGTATTTATGGTAGTAGAAGAAATGCCTGAATTCCCGGGTGGTATGGGAGAATGTTTGAAGTTCTTGGCTAAGAATATCAAATATCCTACCATTGCTCAGGAAAACGGTGTTCAGGGACGTGTAATCGTTCAGTTCGTGGTGAACCAGGACGGTTCTATCGTTGACCCGGTTGTTATGCGTAGTGTAGACCCTTATCTGGACAAAGAAGCGCTCCGTGTGATCAAGATGATGCCGAAGTGGAAACCAGGTAAGCAGCGTGGTAAAGCTGTCCGTGTAAAATATACCGTGCCTGTAACATTCAAATTGCAGTAATTATTGTAATCAATCTCTTAAAAGGCTGCTCGTGGGGCAGCCTTTTTTATATCATAACCCAAAATAACAGCGTAAATACCATGAAGCAGTTTAGTCATAAGGAATTACAAGAACAGATTCAGTCGTATATCAAAGCATTGCCCTATTCACACGAACCGAAAGGCCTCTATGATCCGGTAGAATATGTACTGGGACTTGGCGGAAAGCGTTTGCGTCCGGTCTTGATGATGATGGCTTACAACTTGTACCGCGAAGATGTAGAGAAAATCCTCTCGCAGGCTGCCGGCATGGAGACCTATCATAATTTTACGCTGTTGCACGATGACCTGATGGACCATGCCGATATGCGGCGCGGAAAACCTACGGTACATCGTAAATGGGATGAGAATACCGCTATCCTGTCGGGGGATGCCATGCTGATACTTTCCAGTCAGTTCATGGCTCAGGGATGTCCCACAGACAAGTTGCCTGAGGTACTCCGTATCTTTGGACAGGCAGCACTGGAAATCTGCGATGGGCAGCAGTGGGACATGGAATTTGAACATCGGAAGGAAGTATCGGTAAATGAATACATGGAGATGATCCGTCTGAAGACCTCTGTACTGCTGGGAGCTTCACTGCAGTTGGGAGCGGTGCTTGCCGGAGCTTCCGCATCGGATGCACAGGCCCTGTATGATTTCGGTATCCGCATCGGACTGGCTTTCCAGTTGCAGGACGATTTGCTGGACGTATATGGCGATCCGGCTGTCTTCGGAAAGAACATCGGAGGAGATATCCTTTCCAATAAGAAGACATTCATGCTGATTTCCGCTCTGGAAAAGGCCAACGAAGCACAGCATGCCGAACTGCAGAAATGGATTACGGCTGAAGTCTTCGATCCCGCAGGGAAAATCGCTGCCGTTACGCGTATATATAATGAGTTGGATATCCGTGCGCTTTGCCGCAATCAGATTGACCGTTTGTACGACGAGGGACTTTCACTGCTCTCGCAGGTAGGTGTCGAACCGTCCCGTAAGGAAATCCTGATAGCATTTGTACACAGTCTGATGAACCGTAACCTATAATAATCCATTCAGCCCTATGATAGCCCTGATAGATACCCATACGCATCTTTTTGCGGAAGAATTCGATGAAGACCGCGAACTGGCCCTGATCCGTGCCCGTGAGGCTGGAGTAGTACGTCTGTTCATGCCCAACATCGATGAAACTTCGGTAGAACCGATGCTGCGCCTCTGTAAGGCTCACGACGGATGCTATCCGATGATCGGATTTCATCCCACCTCTGTCGATGCCGACTGGGAACAGCGTCTGGCAGCAGTCGAAGCCTGGCTCCGTTCCGGAGAACGCTTTTTCGGAATCGGAGAAGTCGGAATGGACCTGTACTGGGACAAGACCTACCGGAAGGAGCAGATGCAGGTGTTCGCCCGTCAGACAGAATGGGCGCTCGAGTTCGGACTTCCTCTGATCATCCATTGCCGGGAAGCCTATCCTGAGCTGCTCGAAGTATTGGAACCCTACCGTACCTTTCCGCTGACCGGCATTTTCCACAGTTTTATCGGAAATGCCGAAGAAGCCGCCCGCTTGCTGGAATATCCCGGATTCATGCTGGGCATAAACGGAGTGGCCACATTCAAGAAAAGCCTGCTTCCCGAAGCATTGAAGGAGGTCCCTTTGAACCGGATTGTACTGGAGACCGATTCTCCCTACCTCGCCCCCGTGCCTTACCGGGGAAAACGCAACGAAAGTTCCTATCTGGTAAAAACGGCGGAAAAACTGGCGGAAATATATGAATTGCCTTTGGAGCAGATCGGGCGTCAAACGACCGAAAATGCCCTGAAAGTTTTCCAAAATGCTGAAAGAAGTTTTTAAAGTTTATTAATTTTCGGGGTATAATTAAACTTTTGCCCCTCGAATGCTATGTAAGACGAAAAAAAAGAATACATTTGTGGCTGAAATCAGTTGCTGATTGCGTTTTTATTTGTAATTTGCGCTTGATTTAAAGAAAAGGCCGTTTGGAAAGCCTGAAAAGGAGAGGTGCTCGAGTGGTTGAAGAGGCACGCCTGGAAAGCGTGTATACGCCAAAAGCGTATCACGGGTTCGAATCCCGTTCTCTCCGCAAAGAAACAATTAAAAACAATTTATAACTATTAATTAATTAATCTTAAAAATTAGACACACAATGAAAAAGTTATTTGCAATTCTTGCAGTGATGGGAGTTCTCTCATTCGGAATGACTCAGACAGCAATGGCTCAGGACGCAGCAGCTCCTGCGCAGACAGAACAAGTAGCAGCTGACGCAGCAGCTCCTGCTGTAGTTGAAGAAGGCAGCATGCACAAAGAGTTGAAGACTAAATTTATCGAAGGTGATGCAGGCTTCATGTCATTGGTTGCTATCGCATTGGTTCTTGGTTTGGCTTTCTGTATTGAACGTATTATTTACTTGAGCTTGGCTGAAATCGACGCTAAGAAATTGATGTCTAAAGTTGAAGCTGCTTTGGAAAAAGGTGATGTAGAAGGTGCTAAGACTATCTGCCGTAACACTCGTGGTCCTGTTGCTTCTATCTGCTATCAGGGCTTGATGAGAGTTGACGAAGGTATCGACGTAGTTGAACGTTCTGTAGTATCTTACGGTGGTGTTCAGGCTGGTTACCTTGAAAAAGGATGTTCTTGGATCACATTGTTTATCGCAATGGCTCCGTCACTGGGATTCTTGGGAACTGTAATCGGTATGGTTATGGCGTTCGATAACATCCAGCGTGCAGGTGATATTTCTCCGACAGTTGTTGCCGGTGGTATGAAAGTTGCGTTGATCACTACTATCTTCGGTTTGATTGTAGCATTGATTCTTCAGGTATTCTATAACTACATTCTTTCTAAGATTGAAGCTATCACAAGCCAGATGGAAGATTCTTCTATCACATTGCTTGATATGATCATGAAATACAACTTGAAATACAAAAAATAATTTTTGAACAATGGCTAAATTATCATACAAAGTTTCTTACTACGTATTCTATGTCTGCATCGCCTTGATCTTGGTGGTACTGGGCATGTTCTTCGGAGTAGGATACAACGAAACAAATGCAGCAGGTTTGGTTGAACCTGCCAATACTCCGGCCTTGATGTACTTGATGTACGGAATGTTTGCCGTGACTGTGATTGCTACTATTATCGGTGCCATCATCCAGTTTGGTGGTGCATTGAAAGATAATCCAAAAGGTGCCATCAAATCTTTGCTGGGTCTGATTCTGCTGGTTGTAGTACTGATCGTTACTTACAATGCAGGTTCTTCAGAACCTATCGTAATGGCTGGTGGTGATGAATATTCAGATGCAACTATGCTGAAAGTAACAGACATGTTCTTGTATTCAACTTACATTCTGTTCGGCATCGCTGTAATCGGAACATTGGTTAACTTGTCAGGAGTATTTAAAAGATAATATCATTCATTGAAGTTTAATAATTAAACGGAGTAAGTAAAATGGCAAAAAGGAATAGAAAAGTGCCGGGAATCAACGCAAGTTCAACGGCCGATATTGCTTTTATGTTGCTTATTTTCTTCCTTATTACAACATCAATGGATACTGACCGTGGTCTGGCGCGCCGTTTGCCGCCTCCACCGGAAAACCAAGATCAGAAAGATGATATTATTGTAAAGGAACGAAACGTTCTTCAGATTCGTATCAACAAAAACGACGAGTTGATGGTTGGTGGAGAATGGTTTGACGTTAAGCAACTGAGAGCTAAAGCGAAGGAATTCATTGCTAACCCGAAAGATGATCCTAACATGCCGGAAAAGCATGCTAAGAACATTCCTTTCTTCGGTGACGTAATGATTACTGAAAAACATGTAATTTCTGTACAGAATGACGTAGGTACTAGCTACGATGCATATCTTCAGGTTCAGAACGAGTTGGTTGCCGCTTACAACGAGCTGCGTAACGAACTGGCAAATGCTAAATTCGGTAAGGATCTGGCTGAATGTACTGAAGAAGAAAGAGATGCTATCACACAGTACTATCCGCAGAAGATTTCTGAAGCAGAACCTAAAAAATATGGAGGAAAATAATCATGGGAAAATTTAATAAGAGCGGTAAGCGCGAGATGCCCGAGTTGAATACCTCATCTTTGCCTGATCTTATCTTTACCATGTTGTTCTTCTTTATGATTGTAACAACCATGCGTGAGGTTACATTGAAGGTTCAGTTCAGGGTTCCTGCTGCTACAGAATTGGAAAAGCTTGAAAAGAAATCATTGGTTTCTTTCATCTACATCGGTAAACCGTTGCCTGAATTCCAGAAGAAGATGGGTACTACCGACCGTATTCAGTTGAATGATAAATTTGCTGAATCTTCAGAGGTTCAGGATTACATTTATCAGGAACGTGAAAACATGAAAGAAAGCGACAAGCCGTTTATGACTGTATCATTGAAAGTAGATGCTCAGACTAAGATGGGTATCGTTACAGAAGTAAAACAGGCACTTCGTCAGGCTTATGCTTTGAAGATTAACTACTCTGCAACTCAGCGTAAATAATTTACATAAGCAAATAAAAAGAGGGATTCGTAAGAGTCCCTCTTTTTTTATGTCCTTTTTTCGGGACACTCAGTAAATAGTATAAAATTAGCCAACTAATTCATACACAATGTATTGCGAATTAGTTGGCTTTTTTGTATCTTTAGATATTCCCCCGAAAATAAGGTTTGGCAGCCAAAACGGGGGAAA
>NZ_JABSOE010000103.1 GCF_013618865.1 Phocaeicola faecicola | reverse complement strand
GTCTTGTAGAGGAACCACAGTCTTTCAAAATCTTTTTCGCTAAACATAATCTTTCAAGTTTTAAGTTTAGCACGAAGGTATGGGAAAGAAACATGCTAGTCAATACGCCAATTTTGGAAGCTTACTGTCATAAGATGATACTAATATCTATGCTATTTGTCAATAAAGAACCCGTTTCTATGCAGATATTCTGAAACGGTTAGTGTTCCAATCCCTATCTGCTCACACAACAAAGGAAGTTTCTTGAACAACTTACCGTCATTCTGCTGCCTTGTTTCCTCCGTCATTACTTGCATCTCTTCCAGATGGATAGCGTCCGAGTGTCGTACATTCAGTGCATAAATGATAATCTTAGCATCACCTGTTTTAAGGTATTCTTCCTTTTGCTCTATGTATTCTTCTTCAGTCAGTTCCTGCTTCTTCAGTCTTACACAGAAATTGTTGTCTATCATGTTGCTGAATCTCTCTGGGGCACATGGAAATAGATCCTTTGTCGGAATGACCAATTTCTTGTCTTTGAGGAAAGGCATCTTTTCAACTGCAATTCCTTTGGAGGTGCGTTTTGATTCATCCAGAATCACATCAAGTAGCATCAAATCCTTGCGGGAGAACGCCTCTTCCAGGAATGAGTACAACTGTCCGTCCTTATCCAAGGGAAGATAATTCTTGGCAATCATCACCAATGAGCATGTATCAACAACTATCGCCATAACTCCCTCTCAAAATTTGCTGGTTTGACATTGAGTCTCGAACAGAAAGTGGTCTCGTTGACCACTCCATTGAAATAGGCATATTGCATGGTTTTCAAGAATAGCGGAGAAATGATGGGCTTTGGTGTTCGCCCGCCTCTCTTCTCAGAGTTTTTCAACTTTTCCTGTTCCTCTCTTCTTCTGTATTCCTCTGCCAATTCACTCTTGACATTGCTGTAGCTCGAATAGCTGATTTTCCTGTCGATATACATCCTTGTATATAAGGCAAGACGGCTAATGTGCGTCCGTGCACTGATAGCCTTGAAGAGGTCAATGCAGTAGTCGTTACGGGAATCTACACATGCTATGTTAGCAAGTGTTTCTGCTTCTTGTCCCATAATGAACTGATATGCAAAATCATTGCACCATCTTTCGACATCACTGTATGAAGTCTGTGCCGAGATGTCCATCATGTCCACCGACTCCACTTCTTCAATCCCCAATAGACAATGCCCCAATTCATGCGCCAGAGTGAATATTTCTCGCTTGTAATGCTTATGATGCTTAAGCACTATCACATTGGGCTTAAGGTAAAAACCGTCAATGTTGGTTTTCTCTTTCTTGTTCCATGTCTCTATGTATTCAAAGACAAAAATGCCATGATCGGCGATTTTTTCTATCATCTTCACAAGAAACTGCCTATGATTGACAGTTTCCCCGGGATAAAAAAAATCTCTTGCACGTACGGCTACTGTCTTAGGGTCATCTTGTAGGGTGTAGTGTTCTATGTCAAACTTCACATCCAGTTGCGACAGTTTGTTGTATGCATCCAAAGCGTTTTTCAGACTCTCGAATCGGTTTACAGTACGGATCGACTCCAAGTTCAGCTCTGTTCCGAATGAGGTCTTGCGGAAGAAGATACTGCTGCTTGCATTGGTTGACAACTTAGAATAGTCTTGAAAGAAACTGACTTCTTTGTCGAATATCTCACCTATACGCTTCAACACCCCCAAATCAATAGAATCTCCACTGATGTCTGCGGCTCCTGTTATCCGTTTCCTGCCTTTGTTCAGAAGAGACAACAAGTCATCCACCGACATCTTGTATAATGCCAGCAGGTATTCTAAACGTTTCTTGTTAATCTCTACTTTCATATCAGCCTCGATTGAACTATTGTTGTTTTGATGCAAATGCTTAGGCACAATTTTGCGTTGCAAAATTACACATTTTCACTTAAATGGGCGAATTTTCATGCTGAATATCACTGGAATTTATGTTTATTTTGCTAAATCGCTACATTTCGCCACCAAAAAGACACAAAAATAGGACGAATCATCGACCCGTCCTTTTGTTTTTAGCCTTTTTCGTTCTAACCACAGCCTGCAATGTTATTCATCAACTGGTTCATCACTCGCATGTCTCATTTCGTAAACTGTCCATAAGGCTAACACACATTCAATGGCTATCACGGTAATGGCCGCAGTCATGCCCCACCAGTGGGCAATAAGCATAAAGATGCCAGCCTCAATGCACAACGCAAAGAGGATGGTAACAATAAGTGATAATATTCTATTCATTCTACGGTAACTGATTTAGCAAGGTTTCTTGGCTGGTCAACATTCCTATCCTTGTTGATGGCGATGTAATAGGCCAGCAACTGCAATGGGACGGAAACAACGAGAGGTGTAAGGCATTCGGGTACGTCGGGCACTTCAAGGCAATGGTCGGCGATGTCCTTCATTGCGTCATTGCCCTTGGTAATGATGGCGACAACCGTACCGCCACGCGCCTTCACCTGCCTTACATTACTGATTATCTTGTCATACAGCGAGTCCGTTGGAGCAATGACCACCGTGGGCATCTCGCTATCTACAAGTGCAATCGGTCCATGCTTCATTTCCGCAGCAGGATAACCCTCCGCATGGATATAGGATATTTCTTTCAGCTTCAACGCACCTTCAAGGGCGGTGGGGTAGTTGTACCCACGACCGAGATAAAGGAAGTTGCGGGCATAGGTGTATATCTTCGACAAGTTCTTGATTTTGTCAGCAAGTCCCAACACATCTTTTATATACCTTAATTCCGCAACACTATTATAAATATAACTTTTTAAGTACCTGAGCAACAAAAAGTTGCTCAGGATTTTGTCATGTCAGATTTTTCACCTATCTTAGTGTTGCATATCAAAATATGTATCAAACCCGACAGACATGGCAAAGAAAGCAATAAAATCTGAGAAACTCACTCCTTTTGGAGGAATATTTGCAATGATGGAGCAATTTGACTCCACATTGTCATATGTAATTGACACAACCCTCGGTCTAAGATGCAGGCTGTATGGTTATCAATACAGCGAAATCATCCGTTCTCTCATGAGCATCTACTTCTGTGGCGGCTCATGTATTGAGGATGTCACAACTCATTTGATGCCCCATCTCTCGCTTCATCCGACACTTCGTACCTGCAGCTCTGACACTATCCTCAGAGCGATAAAGGAACTGACGCAGGAGAACATTTCATACACGTCAGATACGGGTAAGAACTACGATTTCAATACGGCTGACACCCTCAATACCTTACTGCTCAATTGTATGTGTGCAGCTGGTCAGCTGAAAGAGGGTGAGATGTATGATGTTGATTTCGACCACCAGTTCATAGAAACAGAGAAATATGATGCAAAGCATACATACAAGAAGTTCCTTGGTTATCGACCAGGTGTGGCGGTTATTGGAGATTTGATTGTCGGCATTGAGAACAGCGACGGCAACACAAACGTCCGTTTCCATCAGAAGGACACGCTGAAGAGATTCTTCGAAAGGTTTGAACAGAACAATCTTGTTATCAATCGTTTCAGAGCTGATTGCGGCTCGTGCTCTGAAGAGATCGTGGAAGAGGTTGCCACCCACTGCAAGACCTTCTATATCCGTGCCAACCGCTGTAGTTCGCTCTACAATGACCTCTTCGCTCTCAGAGGCTGGAAGAGGGGAGAAATCAACGGCATTGAGTTTGAGCTGAATTCCATTCTTGTAGAGAAGTGGAAAGGCAAGACATACCGGCTTGTGATTCAAAGGCGGAAACGGATGGACGGTGAGCTTGACCTCTGGGAAGGAGAATACACATACCGCTGCATCCTGACCAACGACTACGAGCCTTCCGTAAGAGAGATTGTCGAGTTCTATAACCTCCGCGGAGGAAAGGAGCGCATCTTCGATGACATGAACAATGGTTTCGGATGGTCCAGATTGCCCAAATCCTTCATGGCAGAGAACACAGTGTTCCTTCTTCTTACAGCACTTATCCGTAACTTCTACAAGGTCATTATCCAAAGACTTGACGTAAAGAGGTTCGGACCCAATAAAACAAGTCGCATAAAAGCGTTTGTCTTCAGATTTGTCTCTGTACCAGCCAAATGGATCAGAACATCAAGGTGGTATGTGCTGAATATCTATACCTGTAATAATGCTTACGCAGATGTATTCCAGACTGATTTTGGATGACGACTACAACTTATGGGTATGATACTGCGTATTGTCTCAAGTCGCATTGTGGGGTAAGGGGGTATTGTAGGCAGAAGTGGGTATTTCAGCCTCAATTTATCTAATAATTCAGTAATGAGAGAACGTGTACACGTAAATAGGACGATGAAGGACTTAGTTGCGGATTTGAGGCTTATGAAAAGCGTATTGCTTTCTCAATACATGCCGTTCCTCTTCGCTCAGCGACAGGAAATAGGCTTTCCATCCCGGACAGAAATTGATGTGCCATCGCCAAAAACGACCCAACAATGACTTGGGTGAACGGTCGTATCGCCGCCTCAGTGGGCACTGCTGACAGTTATGTTTCTTTTCCAATACTTTATCTATTTATCTTTCGTAAAACTCTCGTGGCAAAAATAAGGATTATTTTCAGTGATCAAGCACACAGTTCATTAAAAAAGAGAGGATTTGCTAAGATTCAGAATAACGACGAGCCATCGACCCCAACGGGAGTCGAACTTCAAGTAACCGCACATGATACAATGTGCGGGTCGAAGTGCCTTCCCAATCCACGACCCCAACGGAGGTCGAACCTTTCTACAGATTATATGGTTCGACCCCGTTGGGGTCGGATGTATAGGAGTCATCTGGCCATCCGCAAGTCTTTGACATTGCGGTTAACGGGGGTGAGACCCTTTTCAGGGTCTGTTTGTTTGCACACCTTCATTCTACATAAACGGCTAAATTCAAATATTAAAAGCGTTTACATATTGCAACGTATTTATCTGTTATGCTCCTATTAAATTGTTCTATATCCTTATACTTTTCAACTAAATCCTTTATCACAGGCGCATTTAAATCGACGTTTAGGGTATATTGAACAAAAGCACGTAGCATCTCATAATTATAATTTACTCAAGTTTCGGATTTAGGTTGAGAGGATAGATTTGGGCATAAAAAAGGCTTTGAGGATTTCCGTATGTCACGGAAATTTAGTAATTTAGAGGTGCCCAAACAACTAATTACAATCACTCAAAGCCATGAGCAAAATTACAAAAATTCCATCGGAGATCCGCAACTTTTTCACGGGAAAACGAATCAATCCCGCATTTTCCAAGTTTATGACCCTCCTTGAGGGGATGAGGATTTCAGACAAAGATCTCGGAGGGAAAAAACGTGAGAACTGTCAGCTTACCAACCTTCAACTTTTCCAGATCATATTGATTCTGCCGTTTATGGCCGTCCCGGGTTTTTCTCATTATGCCGGATCGTCAATCTCGAAACTGTTCGGGGGTAAGAAGGACCTACTCTATTCGTTTATGGCCAAGGACAATATAGACTAGCAACATCATCTGGCACATCGCCTGTCATCTCATCAAGGCCGTGACCATAAGGAAAGACTATCAAAAGAGCCATCTTCCGGCAGTGCTTATTGTGGATGATTCCGACCTGCCGAAGACCGGATTGAGGATGGAGTGTATTGGCAAGATATTCTCGCACGTGTTTCAGCGGTGCATTCTCGGCTACAAGCTGCTGGCCCTGTGCTGGAGCGACGGCCGCTCTCAATTTGTCGTGGACTTCTCGATTCACGGCGAGAGAGGGAAGGTCGATGGCAAGGAACAAGGTCTTACGGCCCGGCAGCGCGAGAGGCGCTACAACCGCAAGCGTGACAGAGACTGCCAGACCGAAAAACGCAAGGAAGAGTATTTCGTATCCAAGCTTGAGCGCCTGAAGAGCATGGTGAAGAGACCATTGGAGGATTGTTCGCCGATATATATGAAGGCGTACACGAGCTCACCGTCGTGGAAAAGATCTGGTCAATCATTATTGATGTAATAGCAATCGTGGCTGAGATTTTTACCATTGACGAGAACGAATTGATGGAGCAAATTATACGGGATAACCGCAGGTTCAAGGCCATGCAACTGATCGCTCAGACTGCATAAAACCTAAATCCGAAACTTGAGTAAAATACATAACTGTAATAATCTACTACTAATCTAAAATAAAGCGATTATAAGCTATCCTTTTTCCTGTGTTTGTTTTAAAGTTTTCACCTATACACTTTTTTATCTTTTCCTGTTCTTTTTCTTTATCCATAACCGTTAAATTTTCAAGCAAATCAGCTTCCCATTGTATTTGAAAATCAAGTCCATCAATTTTAGATGGAGTATGATGGTTGCCTATTATAAAGCATATTCTATCAATATTTTTGTTATAGCCTACCTTTTTTAATATTTCTTTCGCTACTGCTGGTCCTTCCTTTTCTTGATAGACACCATCAATAGAACCGTATTTTTTTTGTGCTTCAACCGCACCAATATCATGTAGTATAGCAATAATACTGATGAATTCTTTTTCTTCCTCTCCGATATTTTCTCCGTTCATTATATCTTCTGCATTTTTCAAAACTTTAAGAGTATGCTCTATGCCAAAAGGAATTTCTTTGAATACTTCTTTCATCTCTATAATAATTTTTTCTTTAAACATAAATTACCTCCATTTATACCTTATAGGTGTTTTAGTTCTATCTATCCACTTTTTTGTTCGCCGATACAATCAGCATCATGGGACGGCGCATTTCATCCTGCATCCCCGGAATATCCATCATGTTTTCCGGCGGCTGCGGCTCCACAATATGATTTATTATAAAACCATTTGAAAGCAGTGTATTTAGATATGTGGTCAGTGTTCTATGATATTTTGTAACCTTTTCTCCCAAAAACACAGCTGTCCGTTTGCCCTCATAATAATAATTATCCACCGGAAAATGCAGTATTTCTCCTTTTTCGTTATAATGCCAGTCTTGTGTTCCATAGGCAGTAAAAACAGGATGTTCAACCGTAAAAACTAGCTTACCACCAGACTTCAGTATTCTATATATCTTTTTTACTAAAATCTCATAATCTGCTACATAGTGAAACGCAAGTGAACTTAATATTACATCAAAACTCTCCTCTGGGAATTCCACATCTTCTATAGCACAGCATTTATATTCAACCTGTGGAAAATGTGTTTTTTCTTTGGCTACCTCGAGCATTTTATGAGAAATATCAACACCTACTACAGAGGAAGCACCGTTTTCCATCGCATATATACAGTGCCATCCATAGCCGCATCCTAAATCAAGCACACGCTTACCCTTAAAATCAGGTAGCATCTTTTTCAAAGTCTCCCATTCTCCCGCACCAGCCAGTCCTTTCTGCGAGCGACTCATTTGACTGTATTTTTGAAAAAATATATTATCATCATATTTGTTTTCTTTCATCTGAACTCTCCTCGTTTAAAAAGTTATTTATCTCCGATACAATTTCATTCACTTCATTATAAAGCTTCTCGGTCATGTCGTAGCATTCAAAAAGTGAGATACCGAGTACTTCAAAAATATGATTTACCTTCTCGGTATATTTTTCAGGTTTATGTTCAAAAGTTTCAAGCAGTTTTATAGCTTTCTTTTCGTTGATACAATAAGCATTATTACATGCAAATAACACTTGATTTAAGCATGAAATAATACGAAAAACATGGCCTGCAATATAATATTTATCCTCTGCTCCCGCATTTGCTTTTACAAACATTAAAGAGAACTCTGCTTCAAATAAAAAAAGTTTATCAAGCTCTTCTTTAGAGCACCAGGGTAAATTTCCGCCTGATTTTTTAATTCGCATAAGCTTTCATTTTTAGCATATTGTATCTTGCTGATAGCCAATTCTCCACGATACATAGCACTTATATAACCATGGGGATGCCCGGTCTGATAATTTGCAGTAACAATTCCTTGCTCCGTATCTTTGATTATTTGTTCCACCCGTTTTATATCACGTAAAATCAGATCAACATGATACCCGTTCATAACTAACCATCCGCCGCCATTGATTCAATCACCCCACGCTCCGGGAGGTACAACAAGGTTGTTTCTATTCTCATCATCCAACTCTGTAGCAATTTGGTTAATCGCTGTCAGGTCAAATGATTCTTGATTGTAATAAATTCCGATATCTATATCAGAATCCTCTGTATGGGTACCTCTTGCACGGGATCCCCCTAATACGATGCCTTCTATAAAAGGCAAAGAGGATAATTTTTCTGTCACTGATTGAATAATATTATATATCATACGAACACACTCCTTTATTTTGCATCTAATTTTCTAATCTCAGTTATCATTGGGCAAACTATTGCAATGCAAATAATTAAAATACCTGATAGTAAAAACCAATGATTTACACCGATTCTATCAGCAAAGAATCCAGAAAGAATTAACCCAATTGGCATAGCAAGAGACATGATACTTCCAGTTAAAGAAAATACACGTCCTAAATATTCAGGCTTAATTTTCTCCTGAAAAAGAGCTGTTTGCACACCGCTGTAAAACGGAACCGAAAGCCCCATTATTGCACAGCA
>NZ_JABSOE010000102.1 GCF_013618865.1 Phocaeicola faecicola | reverse complement strand
ATGCTACACTCCCCATCGTCTTTCGTTGAATGGATAAGTCGGCTGGTGATAGGTTATTATTTCAAAGAACACGAACCTAATAGCTTGCCAAAGCTATATTTATTATATGCCCTTACGGGCGCACCTGCAACTGCTCTTGAGCGTCTGATTCCCAAGCATCTACGAACGGCGAAAGGTAGTTTTCCAGTTCGGGATAACTGCGCAAAATAGTGAATACATCGGCGTATTTCTTGTTCAATAGTTCAATGGCATGGGGGAACGTGCAATACTTACCGCCTTGATAGATACGGAGATACCAAATTATAGCCGCCAAAAGAATAATCGGGCTTTCCACGAAGAAGTCGCCCTGCTTGCTTATCCAACTTCGATTGAGGTTAAGCATTATCGTGTAGCTGGCTTCGTAGGCATCCGCAATGTCTGACATGAAGCTGGCGTTTATCGGGTTGCATCGGTGGCTCTTGCGGGGGTCGTCAAAATTGATAATGTAGAATTTGGGCTTTACCTTATACCCGTCCAAGTGGTTAAGCAAATGATTATAAGCGATTTCCGACAAATCGGGAAACTTATAATCATAGCAGTAAAGCGCAAAACCTTTCTCGATTTGCTGTTTTATGTAACTGTTCACCACTGCATACGATTTGCCACTACCCGGCGTACCCAACACAAGGCTGGCACGGAACGGGTTCACGACATTTATCCAACCGTTATTCCATTTCTTCTTATAGTAGAACCGGGTAGGCAGATTTACCGAATACTCGTTCTCGATAAGCCTTGTTTCCTGCTGGAAACTTTCGTTCTCGGTATTAAAGACATCATCCATTAGGTTGTTCTTCAACAGCCGGGACATCCATGTACCCGCCATGAGCATACAGATATAGCCCGCCGACAGCGTGGCGATATAAAACACAGTGTCCGCCGTGTGTGGCAGCGGAAGTTCCAGCAGCCACCAGTTCAGAAAAAACAACACGACACCTGCCGCAAGGCTGCAATGTATCTTCGCCCACGTTATCTTTTCCTCTTTCACGCCCTTAGTGCCGATACACGACAGGGCGAGGAACACCACCGAAAATAGTTTTGTCCAAAGAACGGACGAGAACAGCCCGGTGGTGCGCTGAAAGTTCCACAGTATCTTGTCTATCACTTCAAAGGTCACTCCCCACTCTTTCAGGGTGGAGTAACAGAACCAGTACACGTTTATTCCCACGAATAGAATACTGACAGCCCGCATAAAGTCCATGACCCTTGCAAGCCCTCTCAAATCATCTTCCTGTTGCATGATTGTAATGTTTTTTTAAGTTAGTCGATGCGCCTTGTGCGCTTCTTTTTCTTCTTTCTCTTTTGGCGGGCGGTGTCCTGCGGATCGTCACCGCCTGATGCACCGCCGCCCAGCAATCCACCGAACGCACCCAACACGGAAGCCACACCCGGAACGATGTCGGATTTCGGCATGAACCCCGGTTGTTCCTGATGCGTGGGCTGGTCTTGCTGCGGTGCTGACACTTCGGGCTGGTGCATCTTTCCGGTTTCGCCCGAAAAACGTTCGTTGAACACGTTCGCCGAATACTCCTTGCCCAAGCGTGAACCGTTCAGCACCACCCGGCTGTCATGGTCGATGAACGTAACGCCATAGATGCGCCCGCTGTCATTCTGACGGAATACCACGTCAATGCCCTGCTTCTTTAGCTGTTGTTCCAGTTCCTTGCGGCTGCGGGTGGTCTGCATGGCAGTGGCTACAATCTTCCGGGTGCGCTCTTTCAGTTTCCCGTTCCTGATTGCTTCGCCCGATTTCTCCATTCTGCGCTGCACCGCTTCATAACCCACCGACTTGCCGATGCGGGAAGCCTTTACCGGGTTGCCCGCCTTTTCGCCCTTGTCGTTCATGGCGGAATAGACAATGCCCTGATAGGGCTTGCCGTTCACTTCACCCTTGACTTCCTCGGCGCACACGTTGTAAGCGGCAAGCAAAGCCTTGTACTCCCCGAACGACTGGAAGCGGTAGCCATAGCAAGCCGCTTTCACGGTATTGCCGATTTGGTGCTTCACGTCCCCGGCGGCATAGTCCACCTTTTTAAGTTCCGGGCGTTCGGCACGTTCCTTTCGCTCTGCCGGGTGCAGCCCGTATTTCTTTTCCAGTTCACGGGTGATTTGCTTGCTGCGCCGATGCTCGAACTTGTCATTCAGCGGCTTGCCGTTCTCGTCCACCCGCAACCCCACGATGTGGATGTGGTGGCGGTCGATGTCGGTATGCTTGTACACCAAATAGGGCTGGTCGCCATAGCCCAACTTCCGCATATACTCTTTGGCAATGTCGGAAAGCTGCTGGTCGGTCAGCACGTCTTCCGGGTGCGGGTTTATGGAAATATGAAGTATCGGCTTCTTGGTGGATAGCTGGACGGGCATCTGCATTTCAAAGCTGCGCATACACTCGCCGATAGAGAAATTCCCGTCCTCGCTCAACAGCATCCGGTTGGAGAAAAGCACCTTTGCTTCCCCGCTGTCCACCTTGTTTTGGTTGTACGCCAGTGTGCCGAACATATTGCCGCCCGTGCTTATTTTGGCAACCATAGTTCCTTGCACTCGTTTGTCAGGTCGATAACCTGACGGTTCAACATCGCCAGTTCGGTGGTCGCTTTCTCTAATTTATAGAGAAAAGCCAGTGTCTTTTTCTCCGAAAAGTTGTTGTGCAACGCCTTTACAACTTGGTTGTAATTGACCGCCACGGCTCTGAATTGTGCATAAAATTCGGTCAGCCGGGCGCAATATTCTACTGCCGATTTGTCCACTTTCACCACCCGGAACGGCTCGCCGAACAGCCGGGCGGCGATGAAACGGGACTTGCTCGTGACGCCCGACTGCTCCCATTGCGAGAGGAAGCGGGCGTTCTCCCGGTCGTTCAGGTAAAGGACATGGCGATGCTTCGCCGGGTCTGCGAGGGCGGGGCGACCGCCCTTGTTAGGTTTTCTTGTTTCCATGCTTCTTTGGATTAAAAAAATTACGACTTCGGAGTGATTTTCACCCCCGCAAGGGGCAAGGCGTTTTCAGGCACGGAAAACGGTTCTATGTGCCATAGAACACACCTTGCTATTTTCTGACGAAAATCGAAATCCGTCACGGACGGATTGGGGTTAGCGTGAAACGGTAAGCCCGGTTATGCACCAGCCTGATTTTACACCCCTGCCCCCTGCGGTTCGTTACTCCGCTGCAAAGTAACGGTGATTTATAATGCTGTAAAATAGGCGGTTGGTGGACAAATCGGGACAGCGTAGGACAAATCGGGACAAGGTTTTCAGGGGATGTTTTTTCTCCCTTTTTTTGCATCGGATTTCAATATTGAAAGCAAGATTGAAAGAAATATTCCAATCAGGAAAGAATGATTGAAAGCAGGATTTCAATAAAACGTGATTGCAGGATTTCAATATTTCAAGAAAGAATGAAAGCAGGAAAACAAGATTGAAATAAAACAGTCTTTCAATATTTCAAGATTGCAATATGGAATGAATGATTGAAAGCAATAAATAAATCTATCAACCAATAATGAACGGAAGCAATATGGAAAACGAGAAAACACCCCTTTATGTCGCCTTTTCCACACAAAAGGGCGGGGTCGGCAAAACCACCTTTACTGTGCTGGCGGCGAGTTACCTATACTACCTCAAAGGCTACGATGTGGCGGTGGTCGATTGCGACTACCCCCAGCACTCCATTGCCGGGATGCGCAAGCGGGATGCCGAGCAGGTTGGGGCGGATGAAGATTACAAGCGAATGGCGTATGAACAGTTCACCCGACTGGGGAAGAAAGCCTACCCGGTATTGTGCAGTTCGCCCGAAAAGGCGATTGCAACGGCTGACGAATATGTAGCCGCCGGACACGTGCCGGATATTGTCTTTTTCGACCTGCCCGGCACGGTGAACAGCGAGGGCGTGATAAACTCCCTTGCGGGCATGGACTACATCTTCACCCCCATTTCAGCCGACAAGGTGGTACTGGAAAGCAGCCTGTCGTTCGCAATGGCTATCCAAAAACTGCTGGTGAGGAATGAAGCCTGCCGACTTGCCGGGCTGTACCTCTTTTGGAACATGGTGGACGGGCGGGAGAAAACAGACCTCTACGCCGCCTATGACAAGACCATTAAGGAACTGGAACTGCCGCTGATGAAAACCTTTATCCCCGATACCAAACGCTACAAAAAGGAACTGGTGGCGGATAAAAAGGCGGTGTTCCGCTCCACGCTCTTTCCCGCCAGCCGCCCGCTGGTAAGGGGAAGCAACTTGGAAGAACTGATAACCGAAATAGTGTACTACATCAAATTAAAATGATATGGCAAAGCAAAGCGGCGGGATGCCGAAGATAGACGAGGATTTCATGAAAGAGCTTATCTCGCAGGGTGTTCCCAGTAAACAAGATAATAATAAGACGAATGATGTACCGCAAGAAACACAAACAGAAACGGTGCGGGTGGAGAAAACGACAAACCGCAAGCGCAAGGGCGGTTCGGGCGACTACCGGGAAACCTACTTTCAGAAAGTGGAACTGGCAGACCGACAGCCCTTATACGTGAGCCGTACCACGCACGAAAAGCTGATGCGTATCGTGACAGTGATAGGCGGGCGCAAGGTGACGGTAAGCAGCTACGTGGAAAACATTCTGCTGCGGCACTTCGAGCAGTACCAAGACGAGATAAACACCCTGTACGAAAGCCACTTCCAAAAGCCTGTCTGACTATGGTAATCTATTGCATACTTACCGGGCTTTTGGTGTACTACATCGCCCTGTGGCTGTGGTATCGCTACACGGACAGCCGGACATCACCGGGCAAAACGGATGATGCGCCGCTTCCACGAAACGGGGTTTCAGGCTACACGCTGATAGGTGAAAGCCGATACAAGGGTGGACTAATCGGGACAGCGCAGGACAAATCGGGACACCTCCCGCAAGCGGCTGAAAATGATACTATTTTTGCGCCGCAGGCTGACGGACTGCCGGAAGAAACGCCCGGTTACGAGAATGACGAACCCGACTACGAGGACGAGGAAATAGCCGGGTACATGGACGGTGACGATGATACCGGACGGGCTACGGGCGTGAGCTTTGACGAACTGGGCGAAGCGGTACGCACGGCGAACGCCGATACCCCCACCGAAGCGGAGAAACGGCAAGCCGCCGGGACACTGGCAAGCATTGAGGGGACGAACCTCTACGATGCGGTGGTGGAGAACATCAACGGCGGGCTGGCAAAGGTGGCGGAACTGCTGGGACGCAACGAAGCGGAACTGGCTGCGGCTGCTGTCCCTGCCGGAACTGTCGATACAAGCGAGGAACACGAAGCGTTCGACATGAACGATTTCCTATAATATAATAATTATAAGCCTGACAGCATGAAACAACGGGATTACGGTTGATTGGCAACCTGAAAACAAACAGACAAACGGGACTATCCCCGACCACTAAAATTTCAAATTATTCACCAGCCGGGAAAGGCGGACTATCCACCCGCCGCCCGGCATTAAAAACAAATCACAATGAGAAAGAAAATCTTCTTGTCGGCGGCTATACTTGCCGCCGTGGTAAGTGCCTACGCACAAGGAAACGGGCAGGCGGGTATCACCGAAGCCACGAACCTAATCACCGGGTATTTTGACCCCGGAACAAAACTGGTGTACGCAATCGGGGCGGTCTGCGGCTTGATTGGCGGGGTAAAAGTATATAACAAGTTTTCAAGCGGCGACCCCGACACCTCAAAGACCGCCGCCAGTTGGTTCGGGGCGTGCATCTTCCTGATTGTCGCCGCCACTATCCTGCGTTCGTTCTTCCTCTAAAAAGGCGGCAATGTCTGAATATCCGGTAAACAGGGGTATCGGGAAGCCGGTAGAGTTCAAGGGGCTGAAAAGCCAGTACCTCTTTATCTTTTGCGGCGGCTTGCTCGCCGTCTTCGTGGTGTTCATCGTCCTGTTCATGGCAGGCGTGAACCAGTGGCTATGTATCGGTTTCATCGTGTCGGCTTCGCTGCTGCTCGTGTGGCAGACGTTCCGGCTCAACGCCAAGTACGGCACGCACGGGCTGATGAAAGCTGCCGCACGCAAAAGACACCCACGCTTCATTATCAGCCGAAAGGCGATACCCCGGCTGTTCAACTACAAAAGAAGAAAGGAAGAAAGAACATGAGGAATATGTTAAAGGCTACCACGCTGGAGAGGAAATTTCCACTTTTGGCGGTGGAGAACGGCTGCATCATTTCAAAGGATGCGGACATAACGGTGGCTTTCAGGGTGGAACTGCCCGAACTGTTCACCGTCACCAGTGCCGAGTACGAAGCCATACATTCGGCGTGGTACAAGGCGGTCAAGGTGCTGCCCGACTACTCCATAGTACACAAGCAGGACTTCTTCATCAAGGAGAACTACCAGCCCGACACCGAAAGGGACGAGCTTAGTTTTTTAAGCCGCTCCTTTGAACGGCACTTCAATGAACGCCCGTTCCTGAACCATTACTGCTACCTGTTCCTGACGAAAACGACAAGGGAGAGAAGCCGCCGACAGAGCGACTTCTCCACCCTTTGCCGGGGCAGGATTGTACCGCAGGAGATAGCCGACAAGGAAGCGGCGGCAAAGTTCATCGAAGCGGTCGGGCAGTTTGAAAGGATTATGAACGACAGCGGTTTTGTCACCCTTACCCGGCTGGCGGCATCGGAAATCACCGGGCAGGACGGAAAGGCGGGCATCATCGAGAAATACTTCTCGCTCTCGCAAACCGACACTACTTGTCTGAAAGACATCGGGCTGTACCCGGAAGAAATGCGGGTCGGGGACGATATACTGTGCCTGCACACGCTTTCGGACGTGGAAGATTTGCCCGGAAAGGTCGGGACGGACTGCCGATTTGAGAAGCTGTCCACAGACAGAAGCGATTGCAGGTTAAGTTTTGCCGCCCCGGTGGGCGTGCTGTTGTCGTGTAACCACGTCTATAACCAGTTCATCTTCATAGACGACCACGCCGAAAACCTGAAGAACTTCGAGCAGACCGCCCGGAATATGCAATCGCTCTCCCGCTACTCCCGTGCCAACCAAGTGAACAAGGAGTGGATAGACGAGTACCTGAACGAAGCGCACAGCAAGGGGCTTATCTCGGTGCGCTGCCACTGCAACGTCATGGCATGGAGCGATGACCGGGAAGAACTCAAACGCATACGCAACGATGTGGGAAGCCAGCTTGCACTAATGGAGTGCAAGCCACGCCACAACACGGTCGACACGCCCACGCTCTTTTGGGCGGGCATACCCGGCAATGAGGCGGACTTCCCCGCAGAGGAAAGTTTCTACACGTTCTTGGGGCAGGCTCTCTGCCTGTTCGTGGAAGAAACGAACTACAAGAGTTCGCTTTCGCCGTTCGGCATCAAAATGGTGGACAGGGTAAGCGGTCGCCCGCTGCACATCGACATATCGGATTTGCCCATGAAGAAAGGCATCACGACCAACAGAAACAAGTTCATACTTGGGCCGAGCGGGTCGGGTAAGTCCTTCTTTACCAACCACATGGTGCGCCAGTATTACGAGCAGGGTGCACACGTGCTGCTGGTCGATACGGGTAACAGTTACTTGGGGCTGTCCCAGCTTATCCACAACCGCACGCACGGCGAGGACGGGATTTATTTCACCTACACCAACGAGAACCCGATAGCGTTCAACCCGTTCTATGTCGAAGACGGGGTATTTGACATCGAGAAGAAAGAGAGTATCAAGACCCTGATACTCACCCTGTGGAAGCGGGACGATGAAGCCCCCAAACGGTCGGAAGAAGTGGCGTTGTCCAATGCGGTAAGTGCCTATATCGAACTGATAGGCAAAGACAGTTCGGTAACGCCCTGCTTCAACACGTTCTACGAGTTTGTCCGGGATGATTACCGCCGACAGCTTGAACAGAAGAACGTCAGGGAAAAGGATTTTGACATTGACAATTTCCTGAACGTGCTTGAACCGTACTATCGTGGCGGTGAGTACGACTACCTGCTGAACTCCGACAAGGAACTGGATTTGCTGCATAAACGCTTCATTGTCTTTGAGTTGGATAACATCAAAGACCACAAGATTTTATTCCCGGTAACGACTATCATCATCATGGAAGCCTTTATAAACAAGATGCGCAAGTTAAAGGGGATAAGGAAGTTAATACTAATTGAGGAAGCGTGGAAAGCGATTGCATCGGCGAACATGGCGGACTACATAAAATATTTGTACAAAACCGTCCGAAAGTATTTCGGGGAAGCGATTGTAGTCACGCAAGAGGTAGAGGATATTATTTCTTCCCCTATCGTGAAAGAAAGTATCATCAATAACTCGGACTGCAAAATATTGTTAGACCAGCGAAAAGATCTCAACAAGTTCGACAGCATACAGAACCTCTTGGGACTGACCGACAAGGAGCGTTCGCAGATATTGTCTATCAACATGGCGAACCACCCCGGACGGAAGTACAAGGAAGTTTTCTTCTCGCTGGGCGGCACACAATCGGCGGTATATGCCACGGAAGTTTCATTGGAAGAATATTACACGTACACAACCGAGGAAAGCGAGAAAATGGAACTGTTCGCCCTCGCCGACAAGCTGGGCGGCAACCTTGAACTGGCTATCAAGCGGCTTGCAGAAAGCAAAAGAAATCCCCAATCATCAACAACTTAAAAATTAGGAATATGAAATGGATTGACAATCTGATATACACGCTATTGTCCGCCTGCCTGCTGGCGGGCTGCGAGGACAGCGGAAGTAAGGAGCTGGAAAGGATGCAGGGCTATTGGGTACACGTCAGGGGACACCCGGCTTTCACACTCTCGGAAACGGGCGGCAGATACACCGTCACCCGGAAAGCGAATGTCAGGGGCAGAATACTGGAAACGGCTCACCCAGTAACAGAACGGAACGGCTGCCTGTTCATCGAAACGGGCTTCCGCATACAGTTCACCTATGACAAAAAGACCGACCGGATAACGCTCATGCCCGGCGGCGAATACAAACGAGTTACAAACCCTGAAAACAAAAGATAATGAAAAGAACAATTCTCCTTATGGCGGTATGCCTTTGCTTCATCGGCAAGGCATCCGCACAGTGGGTAGTGTCAGACCCCGGCAACTTGGCGCAGGGCATCATCAACACCACCAAACAGATAGTGCAGACTTCCACCACAGCCAAAAACACGCTGGACGGCTTCATGGAAGCGCAGAAGATTTTCCAGCAGGGTAAAAAATATTACGATGGTGCGCCCGTATAGGCGATATAATAAATGTAGCATTGGCAAGCTATTAGGTAAGTGTTCCAATATTTACCTATCATCACCAGCTTATCTGCCCACGAAAGGACGGCAGGGAGTATAG
>NZ_JABSOE010000101.1 GCF_013618865.1 Phocaeicola faecicola | reverse complement strand
TTAGCACAACCCATCACTGGAGATGCACCTTATAGTAGGCTACCGCTGACGGAACAGCGGGTTAAATCTTGCAATATACATTGCTGTTTAACAATCAATTACGTGACTTTTCAGGTCACACCCACGTTTTATTGAGGTTGAGCATTATTGTGTAGGCACTCTCATAGGCATCCGTAATATCTTCCATAAAATCCGGGTGAATGGGATTGCACCGATGAGAGCGTCGCGGGTCGTCGAAGTTGATCACATAGAACTTCGGCTTTACCTTGTAGCCGTCCGGGTGGTTCAGCAAATGGTTGTAGGCAATAGTAGATAGGTCGGGATACTTGAAATCGTAGATGTATTGACTAAAGCCCTTTTCAATCTGTTGCTTGATAAAATTGTTTACCACGGCATAGGACTTGCCGCTGCCCGGCGTACCCAACACGATGGACGCACGGAAGGGATTAACTACATTGATCCAACCGTTGTTCCAGCGTTTCCTGTAATAGAAACGTGTCGGCAGATTGACCGAATACTCGCTTTCGATAAGCCTCGTTTCCTGCATGAAACTCTCGTTCTCGTTGTTGAAAACATCCTCCATCAAATTGTGTTTCAACAGGCGGCTCATCCACAGACCACCCATCAACAGGCAGACATAGCCCGTTCCAATGGTAAGGACATACAGTCCCGTCACCGCTTCAAGCGGCAGCGGCAGGGGCAGCAACCACCAGTTCAGGAAAAACAGCACGAACCCGACGGCAAATGCTGTCCAGATTCTCCCCCAAGTGATTTTCTCACCCTTGACACCCTTCGTACCCAGACAGGACAAGGCAAGCAAAAGGACGGAAAACAGCTTCGTGTAGAGAATGGAATGGAACAGCCCCGCCGTGCGGTCGAAGTTCAGAAGGATTTTGTCCACCACGCCGATGTTCACGCCCCACAGCCGGATGGCTTCGTAGCAGAACCAGTACACGTTCATGACCACTAAAATGATACTCACGGCACGCAGAAAATCCATGATTTTCGCCAATGCCCTCAAATCGTCTTCTTGTTGTGACATACATTGATTTTTTAATTGTTGATACTCTGATTACATACCCAAGCCCTTGCGTTTTTTCTTCTTTTTGCGCTTCATCGCCCGGATGAAAGCCTCTTCCTCGGCATCTACCGCCGGACCTTCGGGAGTGAGCAAGCCCATACCGCCCGATATATCTTCACTGTCGTAGGCGGTCTGCCCGTGTGCCTTGTCCGCAGCATCCACAGGGATGGATAGCGGTATCGGCGGTTGTCCGGCGTATGGCAGGGTGAAGTGTTCCTGCAAGGCATTCGCCGAAAGCTCCTTACCCATGCGCGAACCGTTCAGCACGCATCCCGTGCGGTGGTCGATGAAGGTAGCCCCATAGATGCGCCCTTCCTCTGTGTAGCGCAGTACGGTGTCGATGCCCTTCTCTTTGAGTTGGGATACAAATTTGTCCTTGTCATAAGTGCCTTGCAGCACGGAAAGGACGGTGCGTTTCGTCATGTCTGCCAGTTTCCTATCCTTGATTTCCGATTTGGAACGGACAAACTTCTTCTGTACGGCTTCATAGCCTGCGGACTTCCCGAAAAGCGAGGATTTGAACGGGTTGCCCACCTTGTTACCCTTGTCGTCCGTGACGGAATAGACCAGCCCGTGATACTCCCGTCCGCGCACGTTGCCCCTCGCTTCCTCCACCGTCATATTATATAAGGAAAGGAGCGCACGGTATTCGCCCATCGTCTGGAAACGGTACTGCCCATTCAGAGCCTTCACGGTGTTGCCTACCTGCTTCTTCACATCACCTGCCGATGCGGCCACCTTGCGCAACGGATTATCCAATCTCTGATTTTTACGTTCTGCCGGATGCAATCCGTACTTCTGTTCCAGTTCCCTGCGGATACGGTCGCTGCGGCGGTAGAGAAAATCCCGGTTGAGCCTTTTCCCGTTCTCGTCCACGTTGACCGTCACGATGTGCAGGTGGTGGCGGTCGATGTCCTCGTGCTTGAATACAAGATAAGGCTGGTTTCCGAAACCGAGTTTTTCCAGATACTCGCGGGCGATATTCTGCAACTCAATATCGGTCAGCACATCCTCCGGGTGCGGGTTGAGAGAGATATGCACTACCGGCTTCTCGATCTTCATCTGCGGTGGCAGGAAGGTGAGAAAACCCTCCATCGCCTTGCCTATGTCCACCGTTCCCGAACCGTCATTGTAGATGCGGTTGGTGGTGAGAAGCCGCCCCTGCGCCTCGTTAATCTTCTCCCCGTTGTAGGCAATCGCGCCGTACAACGAACTTCCTACACTGATTTTTGCGACCATTTTGCCTCCATTTCCCTTGAAAGTTCCACAATCCGGCGGCTCAGTTTCACGAGTTCGACGGTGTGTTGCTCTAATTTGTAGAGCAACGCCATCGCCTTTTTCTCTGAAAAATGCAGCCTCAGTTCCTTCACGACTTGGTTGTAATTCGTACCCACGGCACGGAATTGTGCATGAAAATCCGACAGTTTGGTGTAATAGTCCACCAACGTCTTGTCCACCTTCAGCACCTTGAACGGTTGCCCGAAGAAGTGCGCTTTGAGGAAAACAGACCGTGCATAGACACCCGATTTTCCGAACATGGCGAGGAAACGGTTGTGTTCCTCCTCGTTGAAACGGACGGTGTACCGGTACACCGCCGGATCAAGTTTGGGATTTCTCCCTGATTTGCTTTTCCTTTTCTCTTTCATATTACTTTGGATTTAGCGGATTGACGGCATAAGCCGCCGCTTCGGATTACAGCACCGCAGTTCTGAAAGGCTTCCCGACTTCGGAGGGAAAGCCCGCCCCCTGCAAGGGCAAGTGCTTTTCGTGGCTGCTCAAAATATTTTGAGCGGCTGAAAAGACATCTTGCTATGTTCAGGTGAACATAAAAATCCGTCAGGGGACGGATTGGGAAAATACCTTTCAGGACTCCGGGCCGCGCGTCATCGGCGAACCCTGCTGTCCGGGTGCAAAGTTACGCCCTTAAAGCGGTATCGGACAGATGCTTGACCCGGTCAATGACTGCCAACCGGCGCAACGTGCCGCCACTTGCCGGAGAAGTGATACAGGTTCCAAAATATACTTGTTTATTTGCAGCATGATTCAAGAAACGAACGATTTGAAGATATGATAAACGGAACATTCAAATACCCGGAAATCCGCTTCTTCGGATACTTGCCGAAACGGATACCCGAACCGTCGGAAACCCGGTTCTCCGACAATTCGGTGACGTATGGATTCAATGACTTCATGACGCAATGTCGTCAATCACCATTTGTCCGACGCACCGCTTCACCACAGAACCGGATACGCGACGACCCGCCTGCGTGTGTAGTCACGGAAGCGGATGGTGCGACAGCCAAATCCGTATGGAAACAGAAAAACAAATCATCAACAATTAAAATAAATGGAACTATGAGTAAGGAAATCTTCGTTGCATTCGCAACACAGAAAGGTGGCATCGGCAAATCCACTGTCACGGCACTTGCCGCCAGCTACCTGCACAACGTGAAAGGCTACAATGTCGCCGTCGTGGACTGCGACGACCCGCAGCACAGCATCCACGGGCTGCGCGAACACGAAATGGGGCTTATCGACAGCAGCACCTACTTCAAGGCTCTCGCTTGCGACCATTTCCGCCGGATCAAAAAGAACGCCTACACCATCGTCAAAAGCAATGCGGTGAACGCCCTCGACGATGCCGAGAGGATGATTGCCACTGAGGACGTGAAACCCGACGTGGTGTTCTTCGACATGCCCGGCACACTCCGAAGCAACGGCGTGATAAAGACGCTCTCGCAGATGGACTACATTTTCACTCCGCTGAGTGCCGACCGCTTTGTCGTGGAGAGTACCCTGAAATTCGTCACGATGTTCCGCGACATGCTGATGACTACCGGACAGGCGAAAACAAAGGGGCTGCATCTGTTCTGGACGATGGTGGACGGCAGGGAGAGGAACGACTTGTACGGCATCTACGAGGAAGTGATAGCCGAAATGGGCTTTCCGGTACTTTCCACCCGCTTGCCCGACAGCAAGAAGTTCCGCCGTGACCTTTCGGAAGAGCGCAAGAGCGTTTTCCGCTCCACCATCTTCCCGATGGACACGGCACTGCTGAAAGGGAGTGGCATCCGGGAGTTTTCCGAAGAGATAAGCGACATCATCAGACCGCAGTGAGCATGGGCAGCAGGAAAGTGAACACGGAAGGCATCGACGAGGAACTGCTGTTAGCCTCCATCGGGCGGCGCACACAGGACGGGACACTGCGCCCCGCACAGGAAGTACCCGCAGCTGCACCGACCGAAGAGGACACCGCCGCACCGGAACCATCTCCTGTGCAACCCGTAACACGGGAAAAAGCGCAGAGGGAAAGTGGACGCCGGAAAAGGCAGGACGAGGACTACAACGAGCTATTCCTGCGCCGCAACGAGATAAAGACCCGCCAATGTGTCTATATCAGCCGTGACGTCCACGGCAAGATCCTCAGAATCGTGAACGACATCGCCGGAGGGGAAATCTCAGTAGGCGGATATGTGGATACCGTGCTGCGCCAGCATCTGGAACAGCACAAGGAGAGAATCAACGAACTGTACAAGAAACAACGTGAAGATCTGATTTGAAAATGGAAAAAGAAATGACACCGAATGAAAAAAGACCACAGCAAGACTGCGGAGGTATGTTTACCCAAGTGCAGGCGAGTGTGGAAATACTGTCGCCTGTCCCGGTAAGCGGCAAATGCAGTGAGAAGGACTATGAACGCCTGTTCATCCGCGACCCGGAAGTAAAGGCACGTGAGGGGAAGATGGCGTATGTGCGCCCGGAGTACCACGAGCGTATCATGCGTATCACCCGTGTAATCGGGCATGACCGGCTTACGCTGTCCGCTTACATCGACCATGTGCTGACGCACCACTTCAACCAGTGCGAAGATGCGATAAAGAGCCTTTATGCCCGAAATTACAATTCAGTATTCTAACCAAAAACGGAAGGATATGAATTACACAATCAGCATGACAGACATTCTGCTGGCGGTATCGGTCGGCTGCAACCTCTGGTTCCTGTTCCTGCTCCTTTACGAGCGCATCATGGACACGCGGATTGTCCGCTTCTTCAAGGGCATTGTCGGATTATGGCGGTCACTGGACGGGAATGAGGCTAAACGCATAGCGGCACACGAGGAAGTCCCTGCGGAAAAGGCGGACATCATCGGCAAGAGCCGTTTCAGGATGGCATCCACCCGGACAACCGCTGCCATACCGACGCAAGAAGCCGCCACTATTGAAAAAGGCATTGAGCTGTCGGAGGAAGAGGCTACTTTTGACGACGGAAAAACGGGAAACGCATCCCGCCCGGCACAAGTCCCGGAGGAAAAACTCGATGAGACCTTCACGAGCATACCGCCGGAGGAACTGGGATACGGGGACGACGAACCGGAAGAGGACGCCTCGGACACGCCACGGGCTTCGGGCAGCAGCTTTGACGAGATTGACGACGCCTGCAAGACCGCCAAAAACCCGGACGCGACACAGGCGGAACGTGAAAAGGCGGCTAAGGTGTTCACCGACATGGAGGGCACGGAGTTGTACGAGAAAATGATGGAAGGCTCTTCGGAGATAGGCATCCGCATCAAGGGGCTTATCGAGATTCGGCTGAAGAAATCTGAAAAGGAGTTCGTCGTGCCGGACAACATCGAGGAGTTCGACATTCGCAACTATGTATGACAACAATAAAAGAAATGAACATGAAAGAATGACATCAACCCACGCGGCGAGGAAACGCAAGGCGCATCCCCATCCGCAACGGACACGCCCACGTCCGTGGAAACAAACGGGCATCCACTAAAACCAAAGTAAAGAAACAAAGTATCAACCGCCCGACAAAGGACCATCCACCCTTTTGACGGCAAAAAACAAGAACAGTTTATGAACAAGAACATCTTGAAAAACAGAAAAGCAATCCTCTCCGCGGCACTTGTCATCGCCGCAACCGCCTCCGCTTTCGCGCAGGGAAACGGCATCGCGGGCATCAACGAAGCCACCTCTATGGTGAGTTCTTATTTCGACCCCGGAACTAAACTGATATACGCCATCGGTGCAGTCGTCGGGCTTATCGGGGGCGTAAAAGTGTACGGCAAGTTTTCATCGGGCGACCCCGACACCAGCAAGACAGCCGCCTCGTGGTTCGGCGCGTGCATCTTCCTGATTGTTGCCGCCACCATCCTGCGCTCATTCTTCCTTTAATAAATAATGTATGGCTGAATACCCAATCAACAAGGGTATCGGCCGTCCGGTAGAGTTCAAGGGCTTGAAGGCACAGTACCTCTTCATCTTCTGCGGAGGTCTGCTGGCTCTCTTCGTCCTGTTCGTCATCCTCTACATGGTCGGTATCGACCAGTGGATATGTATCGGCTTCGGCGCGGCATCGTCCTCCCTCCTTGTATGGCAGACCTTCGCGCTGAACGCCCGGTACGGTGAACACGGGCTGATGAAATTAGGAGCGGCACGGAGCCATCCCCGATACCTTATCAACCGGCGGCGGATAACCCGTCTGTTCAAACGACAACGAAAGGAAGAAAGACAATGAGGAATACATCGAAAATGACAACACTGGAAAACAGGTTCCCACTTTTAGCGGTGGAGCATGGCTGCATCATCTCAAAGGACGCCGACATCACGGTGGCTTTCGAGGTGGAACTACCGGAACTTTACACCGTGACGGGTGCGGAGTACGAGGCGATACACAGTTGCTGGTGCAAGGCTATCAAGGTGCTGCCGGACTACTCCGTCGTCCACAAACAGGACTGGTTCATCAAGGAACGCTACAAACCGGAGCTTCAGAAGGACGACATGAGCTTTTTAAGCCGCTCTTTCGAGCGTCACTTCAACGAGCGTCCGTACCTGAAACACACCTGCTACCTCTACCTGACCAAGACAACAAAGGAGCGTAACCGGATGCAGAGCAATTTCAGCACGCTGTGCCGGGGACATATCATCCCGAAGGAGCTGGACAGGGAAACCACGACCAAGTTCTTGGAAGCCTGCGAACAGTTTGAGCGCATCATGAACGACAGCGGGCTTGTCAGGCTGCGCCGCCTCTCCACCGATGAGATTGTGGGTACTGAGGGAAAGACGGGACTTATTGAACGCTACTTCTCGCTCATGCCGGAAGGTGACACCACCTTGCAGGACATCGAGCTTTCGGCAAGGGAGATGCGCATCGGCGACAACCGCCTGTGTCTGCACACCCTCTCCGACGCGGAAGACCTGCCGGGCAAGGTGGCTACCGACACCCGTTACGAGAAGCTCTCCACCGACCGGAGTGACTGCCGACTGTCATTCGCCTCCCCGGTGGGGCTTCTGCTCTCCTGCAACCATATCTACAACCAGTATGTGCTGATAGACAACAGTGAGGAAACCTTGCAGAAGTTCGAGAAGTCCGCCCGTAACATGCAGTCGCTATCTCGCTATTCAAGGAGCAACAGCATCAACCGCGAGTGGATAGACCAATACCTGAACGAAGCCCATTCCTACGGACTGACCTCGGTACGGGCACACTTCAACGTCATGGCGTGGAGCGACGATGCGGAGGAACTGAAGCATATCAAGAACGACGTGGGCAGCCAGTTGGCAAGCATGGAATGCGTGCCGCGCCACAACACCATCGACTGCCCGACACTCTACTGGGCGGCGATACCCGGCAATGCGGCGGACTTCCCGGCGGAAGAGAGTTTCCACACCTTCATCGAACAGGCGGTGTGCCTGTTCACAGAGGAAACCAACTACCGCAGCTCGCTCTCGCCCTTCGGCATCAAGATGGTGGACAGGCTCACGGGAAAACCGCTGCACCTTGACATCTCCGACCTGCCCATGAAGCGAGGTATCACGACCAACCGCAACAAGTTCGTGCTGGGTCCTTCGGGCAGCGGCAAGTCTTTCTTCATGAACCACTTCGTGCGCCAATATTATGAGCAAGGCGCACATGTGGTATTGGTGGACACGGGAAACTCCTATCAGGGCTTGTGCGGCATGATCCGACGCAAGACAGGCGGAGCGGACGGTGTGTATTTCACCTACACGGAAGATAAGCCCATCAGCTTCAACCCGTTCTACACCGACGATTACATCTTCGACGTGGAGAAGAAGGACAGCATCAAGACCCTGTTGCTGACGCTCTGGAAGTCGGAGGACGACAAGGTGACAAAGACGGAGAGCGGCGAGCTGGGCAGTGCCGTGAGTGCCTATATTGAGCGCATCCAATCCGACCGTAGCATCGTGCCGTCGTTCAACACCTTCTACGAGTATATGCGTGACGACTACCGCAAGGAACTGGCACAGCGTGACATCAAGGTGGAGAAGTCCGACTTCAACATCGACAACATGCTCACCACCATGCGGCAGTATTACCGGGGCGGGCGTTACGATTTCCTGCTCAACTCCACGGAGAACATCGACCTGCTCGGCAAGCGGTTCATCGTCTTCGAGATAGATTCGATTAAAGAAAACCGCGAACTGTTCCCCGTCGTGACCATCATCATCATGGAAGCCTTCATCAACAAGATGCGGCGGCTGAAAGGCGTGCGGAAACAGCTTATCGTGGAAGAGGCTTGGAAGGCCCTCTCATCGGCGAACATGGCTGAATATCTGCGCTATATGTATAAGACGGTCAGAAAATATTACGGCGAGGCAATCGTGGTGACGCAGGAGGTGGACGACATTATCAGTTCTCCGGTGGTCAAAGAGAGCATTATCAACAACTCGGATTGTAAAATCCTGCTTGACCAAAGGAAATATATGAACAAGTTCGACCAGATACAGGCGTTGCTCGGACTGACGGAAAAGGAGAAGTCGCAGATACTCTCCATCAACATGGCGAACAACCCTTCACGGCTCTACAAGGAGGTGTGGATAGGCTTGGGCGGCACGCAGTCGGCGGTCTATGCCACGGAGGTCAGCGCGGAAGAGTATCTGGCGTACACCACCGAGGAAACGGAAAAAGTGGAGGTTTACCGTCTGGCGGAGAAGCTGGGCGACGACATCGAAGCCGCCATCCGGCAGCTTGCCGAAAGGCGGAGAAACAAGGAATAACTAAAAAACAGAATGTATCAACCAAAAAAGAAAAACGCGTATGAATTTACCAAAAGTGAAAATGCTGCAAGTCAGCAAGTGCCTTATCGGATTGGCGGTCATGATGCTGCAATCCTGCGACGTGGCCGACAACCGCCGCGACATGCTGTGCGGGAACTGGGAGAGCGTGGAGGGAAAACCTGACGTGCTTATCTACAAGGAGGGCGAAGCCTACAAAGTGACGGTGTTCCGTCGTAGCGGTCTGCGCCGCAAGCTCAAGCCGGAAACCTATCTCTTGCAGGAGGAGAACGGCAACCTGTTCATGAACACCGGCTTCCGCATCGACGTGTCCTACAACGAGGCCACGGATGTGCTGACTTTCTCGCCAAACGGGGACTATGTGCGGGTGAAGCCGCAGCCGGGACATCCGACCGAAGAATAACAACCACTAAAATCCAAAGTAACATGAGAACAAGAATAACAATGATTATCTGCCTGTGCCTGCTTTTCGCGGGCAGGGCAAGCGCACAGTGGGTCGTAAGCGATCCGGGCAATCTAGCGCAGGGCATCATCAATGCCTCCAAAAACATCATCCATACCTCCAAGACCGCCACGAACATGGTGAGCAACTTTCAGGAGACGGTGAAAATCTATCAGCAGGGCAAGAAGTATTACGATGGTGCGCCCGTATAGGCGATATAATAAATGTAGCATTGGCAAGCTATTAGGTAAGTGTTCCAATATTTACCTATCATCACCAGCTTATCTGCCCACGAAAGGAC
>NZ_JABSOE010000100.1 GCF_013618865.1 Phocaeicola faecicola | reverse complement strand
AATCCAATATCTGTGTGGGCAGTACAATACTGGCCAACATGCTCAAATAATCGTTTTCCATGCTGTAAAGTAAAGAACTATTCGATTAGATTACAAATTTATCCCCACTAAATTTCTACTGAGCCGAAAAACATACATTTACGCAGAAAGGGGACGCTGTCGCAGCGTCCCCTTTCTATTAACACATAGGCATCTTCATTTTAAGAGTTGTATCATAATAGTTAGAAATTCATACACCTCTTACTCTATGGGGTTGGGTTTTATAGTTTAGTCTTGTAGTTTAGTTCCTATGAGTTGTCTTATTTGTGTGTCTTTATTAGTTACTTATTCTGTTTGTATAAATAAAAATGCAATAAGCATGCCATAAATTGAGATTTTGTATATTATATTGATAATCAGTGGTATGTGGATTATATATCCAAAAATGAAGTGTGGAAACTGTGGAAAAATAGAGGAGAAGTGTGGAAAAAATCCCCACTTTCTTCCCCTGTTTTCTCCACAGTGATGCCACAGATGGAGGAAAGGAGCGGAAAGTTTTCCCCACAACAGAAATTTCCTTCAGACGGGTTGGCACGTCACTCTGTGCTTTCACTGATTTTAGAATGAGGTACTGTTATCCCAGCCAATACTTGCTATATGGGGCTTTGGACAGTAGCTTGACAACTGCATACACGCAGATAAATGTAGCTGCAGAAATCACCGGGACAGAAAGCAGGACGGTATCAAACAATGGATTCAGATACCGGTACAGGATATTCAGTACCATAATGTGTGCCAAATAGATGCCATAGCTGTGGATGGATATATCGCGTATGCAACTTCCCCATTTCCCGTTCCCTTCGGCAGAAAGATTCATTATCATGGAAAATACCCCGTAAGTGAGCATGGCCACATTGGTGGTACAGAATCCCCAGCTCAGTTTCAGTTCGGAAGCCAAAGAAGAAGTTTCTATTCTGGAACAGAATATGCCTGCGGTAATGGCATATCCGACTACAGAAATGGCGACTGCATAAGGAGTGGACAAAGCCCCGTATTTTTTGATGTAGGCACCCAGGATCAGATATCCGATAAAACCGTTGAAATAATAGAAAGCAGGTGTCGGATTCCAGAAACATTCTCCCAGTACGTTCGGATATACGATATGAATGTAGGGCAATAAGGTGGTCAGCAACCATAGCGCAAGATAGGTTTGCATTTCTTTTTTGGAGCAACTGGAAAGCCAGGGTGAGATGACAGGAATCATCAGATATAATCCTATGAGCATGTAAATGTACCATAGGTGTCCTACTTCTACTCCGAAGTTGACAGGGATATGCGCAATGTTGATCAACGCTTGCGTCAGCGTATCTCCCCTGTAGGCCATGTAATACAGGGCATATAAGATGCACCATACGGTAAACGGATATAGAATTCTTGTGAATCTTTTCTTGAAGAACTCGGACGTTGTACTTTTTATCGGTAAGAGCAGGTATCCGGATATCATCACGAACAGGGGCACGGATATACGGGCCAGACTCGTGATCAGGCCAATGAGAAAGGTACTCTCTCCTTTTACGGCACTTCCTCCTTCGCCGATATAGAAAAATTCACTGGTGTGCTGATGGATGACTAAGTAACAGGCTAATACTCTTAATAGATCTAACTGAAAGTTTCTTCTGGTATTTTTCATCGGTTAATGTTTGTAGTTATAATTATCGTTTTTCTATGTTTACATGTTCATGCTGCGGCTTCTTTCCCTGTGTCCTGGACTTGAAAATCCAGACCGTTTCCCCTTTTTTCTACAGGCTTCCCCGATTCTCAATGTGATGCCTTATTTTCTTGAATATGCTTCAGGTGCTCTGAAGCGGAAGCGTGTATGATGATGCCCTGTTGCAGAATAATTATTTATCGGCAAAAATAGAAAGAATATATGTAATGTGCCCTCGAAACAGGAATAAATATGCGTGGCAGGGGAATCGGAATCTGATAATGAATGTATTTATATAAAGAAATCCGGCATTGGCAGGTAGTTTGTCAATGCCGGATTTCTTGCCGGTTTATAATTGGACGTCAACCTCATTCCGCATCTGCTTACTGAGGAATGTCATACAGTTTCATTTTATTGTAAAGCGTCTTTCTGTCTACACCCAGCAACTGTGCAGCCTTTGTCTTGTTGTTGCCTGTCTGCTGGAGAGCATTGATGATTCGCTGCTTTTCCACCTCTTCGTTATGGAGTGCGAAAGACTGAGGAGCAGCCTCTGTCGTATGGGCCAGAATCTCTTCTCCCAGTTCGGCTACCGAGATAAAATCTCCCTGAGCCAGTAAGGTCGCCCGTTTCACCACATTTTTCAGTTGCCTGAGGTTGCCCGGCCACGAATAGCGCTGCAATGCCTCACTGGCCGCTGCATCAAATCCGATCAGGTTACGCTCCAGTTCGCGGTTGGCCTGGTCCAGGAAGAAATTGGCAAACAGCAGGATATCTTCCGGTCTGTCTTTCAGGGCAGGCATCCGCAAGGTAAACTCATTGATACGGTGGAAGAGGTCCTCCCGGAAATTCCCTTTCGCAATGGCCTCGGTCAGGTTCTCGTTGGTGGCACTGATCAGTCGCACGTCGACCTCTATTTCCTTGGCAGAGCCGATGCGGCGTATTCTTCTTTCCTGCAAAGCACGCAACAGCTGAATCTGCACCTCATAGCTCAGGTTGCCGATTTCATCCAGGAAAATCGTACCCCCGTTGGCTTCCTCAAATGCCCCGCATTTATCGTTCAGCGCACCGGTAAAGGAACCTTTTACGTGGCCGAAGAATTCCGAAGCAGCCAGGTCTTTCGGTATCGAACCGCAGTCGATGGCAATAAAAGGCTTGTTGCTCCGCTTGCTCAGTTCATGGATGCGGTGTGCCACATACTCTTTTCCAGTACCGCTTGCACCATTGATCAGCACCGACATCTGCGTAGGTGCTACCAGCCGCACATAGTTATACAGTTGGGTGGCCGCCTCACTCTTGCCTTCCAGGTAATTCTGGCTGGTTTCCGTTTCGGCTTTTGCGGCTGCCTCGGCTTTCTTCTTACCGCTGTTCTCCGCTTTGGAGGTACCTTCACCCATTACTTTCTCGATATCAGATACGTTGTGCTTATGAATCGTCTCCGTGATTTTTTTCAGCAATTCATCGGGCTGTACCGGTTTGGCAATGTAATCGGAAGCCCCCTCTTTGATGGCTTGTACGGCACTCTGTATTTCCGCATAACTGGTCATGATGATGACCGGAATGTCATAAGCCTGACTCCGCAGCCAGGTCAGCAGATGAATTCCATCCTGATCGGGGAGTCGCAGATCCGATAAAATCAGATCATAAGTGCGTGTAGCCAGTTGCTTCCGTGCCCGCGCATTGGTACTTACGGTTTCTACTTCAAATCCTTTCTTCCCCAGCCAGGTTTTCAATATGGTAGAGAATGTCAGATCGTCTTCAACTATTAATATGGACGGATTCATGTGCATATTATTCGAATTGATAAATTAAATTACTTTATCTGTACTGTGTGATAAGCCAACCCTTTTCGCAAAGTTACTATTTTTTTGCATTCACTATGCGTAAAGGGAAGGCATTCATCGGATTTCTTTTAAAAAATAGAAGAATTTAGTTATAGTTTTTGATAAATGCTTCGGCATGCTCGATAATGCTCTTTACAGTTGGCAATATCTTGTGAATATGCTCCAGAGCCTCGCTGCTCATGGAGGCATCTTCACGGTGTGCTTCAAGCCATTTCAGGGAAGGAAGTACCGTATTGGCTTCGATCATGGTGAAGGTCGGAAGCATCTTGTGTGCCAGGTTTCCTACCAGTTTCATGTCTTTCGCCTCTTCACCTTGACGGATGGCCTGGCAGTTCTTTTCTGTCTCCTGGATAAAGGTGCCGATGATTTCCCTGATGGCTTCTTCGTCTCCTTCCGAGAATGCAATCAGCGAAGAAAATTTAGATTCCTCCTTTTCCTCTTTTGCCGGCTGCGCTTCCGGGAGACTGCTGTCTGCGCTTTCTTCTTTGGGGAATGTACATTTGTTCCAGTCTCCTTTCAGGTTCTCCTGGAGCACCTGCAGCAGGTCGGACTGGTTGAACGGCTTGTGCAGGCAACCTGCAAATCCCTGTGAACGGAAATATTCCACATCCATGTCGCTCCGTGCCGTGATGGCAATGACGGGCAGTTCGCGGGCATATCCTACTTTCATTCCGCGTACCTGTTTCAACAGTTCAAAACCGTTCATCGCCGGCATCTGTATGTCTGTCAGCAACAGGTCGAAAGGCTCTTTCTCCAGATAGCCGAAAAGCTCTTCCGGCTGCTTGCAGCATCTGATTATCGCCTGCTGGTCTTTTCCCTGCGCCTCAAGCAGGTTGTGCAGCATGGCTTCCGTGAGATTGATCTGGATGCTGTCGTCATCGATCAGGATAATCTTCAGCGTTTCCGGAAGCACCGGTCCGTTTTCCTTCTCCACTTCTTTTTTGTTTGAAATGCTAGGGAGGGGGACAGACACCCGGAACGTGCTGCCTTTTCCGGGCACACTCTCAATCGAGATCTTACCCTGCAGCAGTTCTACCAGTTTCTGTGTAATGGACAGTCCCAGTCCGAAACCCTCTTCGCCCTGCGCACTCCGCAGTCGGGTAAACGCCTGGAAGACACGCTGCTGCTCCTGCTCGTCCATTCCACATCCCGTATCCGAGACACTGAAAATAAACTGGTTGCCTTCGTAGGCCGTATGCAGTGTCACACTTCCTTCGGCTGTAAACTTCAGGGCGTTCGAAAGCAGGTTTTCCACAATCTGTCTGAGACGGAAGGGGTCGCCTTCCAGGGTCTTTGAAGCCGGAATGGTATTTTCCAGTACCAATTTCAACTGCTTCCGTTCTGCCAGGGGCAGGAAACTGGTATAGATGGTGGTAAACAACTGATGAGGCTTGAATGCTACCGGGTTCAGGTCCATCTTACCGGCTTCCAGACGGTGGTAGTCGAGCAAGGAGGTAATCAGGTCGAGCAGATGCTGTGCCGAACTCTTCATGTTCTGCAGGTAGAACTGCTGCCTCTTGTCGTGTATCAACCGGGTCAGCAGGTCGATATAACCGATGATAGATCCCGCCGGTGCCTTAATGTCGTGGGTGATGGTCAGCATCAGTTTTTCACGGGTAACCAGCAGGTTCTCCGCATACGACTTCGCTTTTTCCAGTTCCCTGCGGTAATGGTTGCTCCGGGTGATGTCCCGCCAGATGATGGTAAAGAAAATCAGTACCAGCAAAACTGCCAGTATAGAGATGGTGGCCATGGTCCAGGCCGCCTGTTCCCGGATATTCTGTTCGTGCAGGTACTTGGCCTCTGCAGCTTTCTGTTCATCTGTCTCAATGGTCTCCAGCAACTGGTTGACACGCTGGCTGATCCGGCTGCCGGCAATGCGTAGGCTGTTGATGCGGCGGTCCAGGGTCTTCTGGTTTTCCTGCCGCGTCTGGAACACCTTGTTCTGGATGTTGGCCAGCATGGAAGCGATGGTATCCACCGGATTGTAAGCTTCATCGATGGTATCCGTATATTCCTCCTGTATCACGTTGTTTACCTGAGTAGAGTCTTCCTTTCCGGGAGCAAAGACATCGGCCAGCCGGCGGAAGAACTTTTTGGGCTTGTGATGAATCGTGTACGTATTGTGATGCGTCACGATTCTCCGGCGTACGTGCGTACTGCTCAGCAACGAATCCTGTTGCAGGATCAGACTGTCAATCTGTTGCTGGTACAATTCTTCGGCCGGATTCTGCGCCATGGCCTCCAGCACCAGTATCATATACCGTTCCTTGTTGCGCAACAGTTGACTGACTGTATCCAGACGGGCTTGCTGCAGCGTATCACTGAGCAGGACACGGAGCGAGTCGATGGAAGCTCCTGCCTCCCTCATTGCCCGCTGGTAGATCGGATAGTCTCCCAGCCGTCCGGTACGCAATGTCTGTCCGATGATTTCTGCTTCATACAACTGCGTTACAATCTGGTGCGTGGTCCGCCGCCGGTTCACGATGGTCTCCTCCAGCCCGTTGGGAGCCATGAGCAGTGTCATCTGCTGATAGATATATCCGATGGTTCCAAAGAGCAGCACGATGAGCAACAGGTATCCGAATGCAATTTTAGAGGAAGTAGAAAACATAGGCTACAGGGTTTAAAATTATGATTTCAGGGTCTGATGACGGAAGCGCAGGTAATACATGATGCCCGCACTGGTCAGTCCGAACGGAAAGGCCATCCATACGCCGGTGATTCCCCATTCGAGGACGAAGCCGAACAGGTAACCTAAAGGAAGAGAAATGATAAAATAGGCAATGAAGGAGAAGACCATCATCCATTTTACATCGGCAATTCCTCTCAGGGCATTGGCGAAATTAATCTGCAGACCATCGCCGAACTGATACAGCAGGAAGGGGATGATGACCTGTGCCACCATGACCGAAACCCGTAGGTCGTCGGTAAACCATCCTCCTATCTGATGGCGCAGCAGGAAGATAGGGATGGAGGTACATACAATCATCATCAGGATGATATGAAAGCCGATATTGGCTGTCCTCCGTACATTGGGCATGTCCTGCAGTCCGAAGAAATTACTGGTACGTATGGACACGGCGGCTCCCATGCCATAATACATCATGAAGCAAATCTGCGAGATGGCAGTCATGACCTGGTACGTGGCAAGCTCCGTACTTCCCAGCCATCCGACCATAATGGCACTCAGACTGAATGAGGCAGTTTCCATACCCATCTGTCCGGCAATGGGCCATCCCAGTTTGTTGAGGGTCTTGAAGTCGGCCATGTTGACTCTTCCCTGCTGGAATCCCTCGCGGAAAATACGGTAGCGGGAACTTCCCCAAAAGAGAATCAGATAGGCCACTACCATCAGAATGCGGGAGGTCAGCGTAGAGACTCCGGCTCCCAGCAGTCCCATTTCCGGGAAACCGCATTTTCCGTAAATCAGGATGTAGTTTCCGATGATGTTCAGCACGTTTCCTCCCAGCAGAATCCACATGGATACTTTCGTGTCGGTAATCCCGTCGGTAAACTGCTTGAATCCGTTGAACCACAGTACGAAAGGCAAGGAAATAAGCAGCACCAGGAAATAAGGACGCATGTATGGCAACAGTTCTTCCGGCTGTCCCAGGTTGCCCAGGTTCAGGTACAGAAGGGTCATGACCGCATAGACCAGAAGGGCCAGTACGGTATTGGCTACCAGACTGTTTTTCAGCATGCCTCCGGTTTCTTTCAGCTGGTTCCGTCCGAACAGGCTGCCCACTACAGGAGTCAGTCCGTAGGCAAATCCGGTGCTGAAAATGATGGCAAGATTAAACATGTTGTTGACAAAACTGGCAGCCGCCAGTTCCGTGGCACTGTGATGGCCGATCATCAGCGTATCTGCCAGTCCGAGAATAATCACCCCGATCTGTCCGATGACAATGGGGAGTCCCAGCAACAGCAGCGTACGATAGTGTGATAAATTCATTGAATAGCTCGATAATATAAAACATTACAATTTTCGGGAACGAATGCCTGTCGGGAAACCCGGATAATCTCTTCTGCAGTGACCGACCGGTATTTCTCTACCTCCCAGTTGATGTCCTCTGCCTCTCCCGTCAGTTCGAAGTAGGCCAGGTTGGTGGCTACGTTCAGGTAATTCAGGTTACTGAAAATCTGTTCGCTCTCGTACCGGTTCTTTACCTTTTCCAGTTCCTCGTGTCTGACCGGAATCTCTTTCAGTTTTTCCAGTTCCTCCCAGATGGCTTTTTCAGCTTCCTCCAGTGATACCCCTTCCGAAGGCTTGCCGGTAATCTGCAGCAGTCCTTCGTCCAGGCTTCCCGAAATATATGCATCGATGGAACTGAATACCGGACGGTTAATGACCAGTGACTGCACCAGTCGGGAAGAACGTCCGTTGCAAAGCAGGTCGCTCAGAATGTCATATACATAATAATCGGGATGCTTGCGGTGACACATGTGAAAAGCCATGTAAAGTGCGTCCATCGGGACCTTGCGCTCTACGGTCTTCCGGCGTATCTCGGTCTGTACGGGTTCTGCCGGCAACTGCCGTACGGGTACTTCGCGTGCCGGAATCGGACCGAACCATTTTTCTGCCAGGCGGACCGTTTCTTCGAAGGAAATGTGTCCGGTTACCGCCAGGATGGCATTATTGGGTGCGTAGTAGCGGAAGAAGAAATCCTTTACTTCTTCCAGCGTCGCATTGGCAATGTGACTGATTTCCTTTCCGATGGTCGGCCAGCGGTAAGGATGGCACTGGTATGCCATGTCGCGGAGCAGGTGTCCGGTATCTCCATACGGCTGGTTGAGGTTGCGCTGCTTGAACTCCTCGATGACTACCTGTCTCTGTACCTCCAGGCTCTGCGGATTGAAGTTCAGGCTCAGCATGCGGTCGCTCTCCAGCCAGAATCCGGTCTCCACATTCTGGTAGGGCAGCGTAATGTAATAATTGGTAATATCGTTGCTGGTCCACGCATTGTTCTCTCCTCCGGCAGTCTGTACGGGAGTGTCATAATCGGCAATGTGTACAGAGCCGCCGAACATCAGGTGCTCGAACAGGTGCGCGAACCCGGTGTGTTCCGGATCCTCGTCGCGGGCTCCTACCTTATACAGCAGGTTGAGGGCTACCATCTGTGTGGAGCAGTCCTCATTGTGTACGATGCGGAGCCCGTTGGGCAATGTATGACGGTTTACTTGAATCATGTGAGTGTACCTCTCAATATTAGTCTTCAACTACAACAGCCTTCAGGATACGGATGTCCTTTTCCGGACGGTCGGTACGGTTGGTCTTTACTGCTTCAATCTTTTCCACTACATCCATACCTTCCACTACTTCACCGAAGATGGTGTAGCTGCCGTCCAGGTGAGGGGCTCCGCCTACCGTCGTATAGGCTGCAATCTGTTCGCGGGTAAATTTCAGGGCCGGCTCGTCTTTTACCTGTGCACGGGCCTGTGCTTCCAGACTGTCCTGCAGTGCCAGCAGTCCTTCCGTATCGTTGGCCTTGCGCATCTTGTAGATTTCCTTCATGTGCTTGCGGGCCAGTGCCTGGAATACGCTGTCCAGACGTGCTTCGTTCATCTGGTTTTCCATGTTGATCATCTGGGCTTCTGTAAACTTGCGTCCAGTTACGATGTAGAACTGGCAGCCTGAAGATTCTCTTTTCGGGTTTACTTCATCGCCCATACGTGCAGCCGCCAACACTCCTTTCTTGTGGAAGAACTTTGGGTTGAACTCTGCCGGGAGGGTGTATCCTACATCTCCGCTGCCCAGTGTAGTGGTAGTATCTGTAGCCGTCTTGCTCTGAGGGTCACCGGCCTGTATCATAAAATTCTTGATGACACGGTGGAAAAGGGTACTGTCGTAAGTTCCCTCTTTTGCCAGCTTGATGAAATTATCACGGTGGATAGGGGTTTCATCGTATAATTTTACGGTAATGTTGCCCATGCTGGTTTCCAGACGGACCAATTTTTCATTTCCTTTAGCCATATAAGTAGTCTTTTTTTGATTGCCCGTACATGCAAAGCAGCAGGCCATCAGGGTTAATAAAATGAATGTCTTTTTCATAATTGGATCAGATTAGTTTGCAAAGTTACAAAAAAGCCATTGCTTATCTGTGATTTTAAGGTGTCTTTTTATTGTGTGATAAGGAAATGGAGACAAAAGACGCTGAGGCCAGATGGAGAAGATTATGATTTTGGATAAGGTGAATCGGGTGAAAAATACAGAGATAATCCTTCATCTCTGGATCTGGACAGATGATATAAAAAAAGAGGCTGTCTCAAAATGAGATGGCCTTTTTTGTGTCTGCAAAAAAAATCGGGCAAGTCCTAACTTCGCGAAGTCAGAACTTGCCCGTCTCCCTAATTTTTTGTATCTTAGGGAATCAAGTC
>NZ_JABSOE010000010.1 GCF_013618865.1 Phocaeicola faecicola | reverse complement strand
GTAATCCAATATCTGTGTGGGCAGTACAATACTGGCCAACATGCTCAAATAATCGTTTTCCATGCTGTAAAGTAAAGAACTATTCGATTAGATTACAAATTTATCCCCACTAAATTTCTACTGAGCCAGAATAGGCATTAACAATGAAAAATTATATTGAAGAGGCTTTGAAATATAATCAGAAATAAATTCTCAATGAGAAGAAAAGGAATGAAAAATATGGTCTAGCATTTGTGTGGAAGCAGATTCAAAAGTTCTTCTTGAGTTGCCTTTTTGTGATAAGGTATTTGCGCAATGACATCGTTCAGGTATACCTTGGGATTTCATCGTGCGCCTTACATGTGGCCAGCATAGAACATATGACAGACATATTAACCGCTGCTTCGTGATTACCACAGAAGAGAAAATTTTTTCTGCTCAAAGTGATGGGCCGTTGGACATTTTCCGCCCTATTGTTATCCCGGTATAGGCGGCCATCATCCAGGCATCTCATAATATTATCCCATGGGGTATAGGCATATGTAATGGCCTTGCCTGTTAAAGAACCTGGACTGTATTTGATCCCTTCTGTCTCCATCCAGACCTTCATAGCCTCCATGATTGGCCAGGCCAACTCCTGATGTACCTGTCTGCGTTCATCATATGACAAGCCGGCTTCGTCACACTGACGTTCTATTTTATAGATATGCTGTATCTGAGTCAGTGCATGTTGGGACATCTCCTTGTTTTCATCCAAAGCCTGCTCAAAATGATAGCGGATATGCACCAGGCAGTTGAGTAGCCGCACGTTGGGGTTGGTCTTGAAAGCAGTTTCATAGCCTGCAAAACCATCACATTAAAGATATCCCTTGAAGTTATATTGATTTGCCAGGGATTCTTACTTCACTGTCCATCTTCTCATGTACCACTCCGCACAGCAAACTGATATCCTTGTGTATATCTGTTCTGCTCGGACACAGGAAGTAGCGCATCGTGTCGTTCAGGTTAAACATGGCCCCTCGAAGACTTTTGGGTTGATCAATAATCGGGTAATTGTGGGAAATCAGCCCAGTATCTTGGAGTGTGGTATCTCTTTGAACATATATGAACAGGTTTCATTTATGATTGGGCAGATAACTGATACTGTTTCAAGTGCGGAACTGGCTCGTATCAAGACAGATATAGTGGAACGTTTGAAGGAATTGTATTCTATAGATAAAGAATTACAATGCTTTCAGCACTCAATTTATTATCCGGTAATTAGGGATATGAAAGAGCAGCGTTCCCGATTGAAGGTTATTACGATTTGTTCTTCATCCGCCTTGATTTTATCTATCTTACAGTGTGTGTTTGATTTGAAGACACTGATTTTTTCACCTCCTGTCTACCATTGGTTTCAGAATGCGTATTTACTTCTTAAAGAATTAGTCGTGAGTCTGTTGCGGTAAAGTTAGGTAGATACGAATGAAAAGTCTTCACACGACCGGAAAATCTTTTTCAACCCGCGCAGGGAGGTCGTATAACCTTCCGGTACGGGTTGTCCGACCTCCGTACGCAGGTTGCAGCACCTCCCTGCAGAAGTCGGACAACCGATAAGGATGTTCCGGTAAACCGAAGCCTGTCGGAGAATGATATTTCTTTTGTGTATCAGTGTCTTACTTCCATTTGTCGATTACCCATCTGGGGGCATGCGGTACGGTTACCTTCGGATTGTAGTGCATTCCTTCTGCATCCGGAATACGGATAAAGTAAGTCCGGTGATTGTGTACCGGCAGCGAATGGCTCCGTATCCACGGGTTCATGTTTCGGAGCAATGCGTAATTGATGCCCCTTCCTTTGGCAAAGCGTGCCAGGTCTTCGATGGTTTCTTCTACCTTGATTTCCCGGAAAGGAATCGGGGGATAAAGTTCTTCTGCCTTCAGGTAGAAGCCGAAAGCCTGAGGATTGGCAAACAGGGTCTTGGCTGCAAGGATGCGGTAGACGTATCGGGAGGTCTCCTCTACGAGATGCAGGTCCAGGGCATTCTCCTCGTATTGCCGTTCTGCTTCCCGGGAAATACGTCCCTGACCGGCATTGTAGGAGGCTGCCACACTGACCCAGTTGCCGAAGCGGGCATAGGCTTGTTTCAGATAGCGGCAGGCTGCGGCGGTGGATTTCTCTACGTGGTAGCGTTCGTCCGCATGGTTGTTGACCTCCAGTCCGAATTCGCGGGCAGTGGTGGGCATGAACTGCCACAAGCCGGCGGCACCTGCTCCTGAACGTGCCAGCGGATTGACGCTGCTCTCGATGACCATCAGGTATTTAAAGTCGTCGGGGACTCCCTGGTCCTGCAGGATGCGTTCGATGACCGGGAAGTAGCGGTTGGCTCTCTTGATCATCTGGATGGAGGTGCTGTGCATATAGGTAAATGCCAGCAGTTCCCGGTCCAGCCGTTCCCGTCTGTCGAACCGGGACAGGTCGATGACCTCGTTGCAGAAGACCATACTTTGGGGGACTTCCACCTGGGTAGTGGGAGCGGAGTCGGTTTCCTCGGCGGAAGACTGGCAGGCCTGTAAGCCGGAGTGGATACCGAATAAAAGCCAGATACTGAGGAGGAGATGTTTTTTATTTCGTAAAAAAGTGTTTGACATAGATACCATGTGTTGAAAAATAATACTTGTTTATCGTTGTGTGGTGATGCGGCAGCTCAGACGGTTCGTACGACAATCGGACGCAACGGAATGAAAAAAAGTCTTTTGTCCGGAAACTGTTGCTCCCGGACAAAAGAGAGCCTTATATCGTTTCAGCACTTCGGCTGAAGGGATATAAGGCCGGGGAAAAAACATTATTCTTCCAAAGTGAAACTTTTCAGCATCTTTTCCGGCAGAAGGTCTTTCTTGTCGCTGTAGACAATCGAGATATAGAATCCGCTGGCTCCGTCCTTGGTCATGAGATAACTGTACAGGCATTGCTCCTGCTCGCAGTTTCCCGACAGGGACACTCCATAGAACTGGGGCAGTTCGAAAGACCGTACCGGGGTCTGATTACCGATTTCATCGTCCGTGGCTATGAGTTTCAGCTCCTTTTCCAGTTCACTCTTCTTGAATCCCTCACCCTCCAGCAGTTGCACGGTGATGTAGTAAGTGGGGGTACTGATGATATATCCTTCCTCGGAATCTTCCTCAGTCTGAAATCCCTGGGGAGCCTTGAATGAAATTCCATAAGATTGCCACGTAGTGCTTTGCAGCCCTTGGGCATTCATTCCTGAAATGAAAAAAGATGAGATTGCAAGTGCTGCAAATAATTTACTTTTCATACTTTTCGTTCTGATACTACCTTTTTTGCATAAACTTCCTCTTCCTTATTAACCATTACCAGTACTCTTCCTCCGATATTGGAATAAGGAGAAGTTACCGCCGACAGGGTTTCGTCCTTTATCATGGCTTCAACTCCGGCCGATTCAAGCAAGCCTTTTATCAATTCAGCCTCCCAGAGGGTACCTCTGAATACTTCGACTAATGATCCGTATGTACTATCTTTCATAGCTTGAGGGTTTAATGGGTTAATAATTAGGGGATAATTCTCTCTATTTCAAAGATAATAAAAAATGTCATACTTCTGCTGGAAAAAGTGGAAAAAATAATAGCATAAAACGGAATAAATAATATTTTTGCAAGAAATCATCAGAATTTTAACGAGTTATGGATATAAATGGTATTTTGGATGAGGTAAGGGAGGCATCCGGGCAGCTGGCTTTGCTGGATAAAGAGGCAGTTGATGGAGCCTTGTATGCCTTGGCGGATGCGCTGACGGCCGATATGGAGGGGATTCTGAAGGCGAATGAGGAGGATTTGCGGAAGATGTCGCCGGAGAATCCTAAATACGACCGCCTGAAACTGATACCGGAACGGCTGGAGGGGATTGCCCGGGGGATAAGGGAGGTGGCTGCGATGGCATCGCCGCTCGGCCGGGTACTGGAAGAACGGACTTTGCCCAACGGCTTGCACCTGCGGAAGGTCAGTGTGCCGTTTGGGGTAATCGGAGTCATCTATGAGGCACGGCCCAACGTGAGCCTGGATGTGTTTGCACTCTGTTTCAAGAGCGGCAATGCCTGTGTGCTGAAGGGGGGAAGCGATGCCGATGCCTCGAACCGTGCGATTGTGGCGCTGATTCATCGGGTACTGGAAGCGAGGGGGATTCCTTCGAAGGTGGTTGAACTGCTTCCGCCCGGACGGGAGGCTGCCACGGCTTTGCTGCATGCGGAGGGACGGGTCGACCTGATCATTCCTCGGGGAAGCAGTGCCTTGATTGAATATGTCCGGAAGGAGGCCACTGTGCCGGTCATTGAGACGGGAGCGGGTATTTGCCATACGTATTTTGATGAGGCCGGCGACCGGGAGAAGGGGCAGCGGATTATCTGTAATGCCAAGACCCGGAGGGTGAGTGTGTGCAATGCCCTCGACTGTCTGCTGGTGCATGCCGGAAGACTGGAGGACTTGCCTTTCCTTTGTGCGCCTTTGCAGAAGAGCAGGGTGGTTATCTATGCCGACGAACGGGCTTACAAGGCCTTGGAGGGGCATTATCCTGCGGAATGGCTGGTTCCGGCCGATGCCCGTAGTTTTGGTACGGAGTTCCTGGATTACAAGATGGCTATCCGCACGACAGATACGGTGGAAGAGGCTTTGCGGCATATCGCGGCTTTCGGATCGAAGCACAGTGAGTGCATCGTTACGGAGGACAAGGAGGTGGCAGCATATTTCTGCCGGAGGGTGGATGCGGCCTGTGTGTATGTCAATGCACCGACTTCCTTTACCGACGGAGGTGAGTTCGGACTGGGGGCGGAGATTGGAATCAGTACGCAGAAACTGCATGCCAGGGGACCGATGGGTCTGAACGAGATTACTACTTATAAGTGGTGGATTGAGGGAAACGGACAGGTCCGTGAGTAATTGGGTGAAAAAATATACAAATAAAAGCTCGCAAATGGGATGATATTGTATTTTTATTGTATATTTGCGGGCGATAATTAATTAATATACGCTATTAATATGAAAACATATACGAATGTATTCGACTTGGGGGACTTGAATGTGGCCCTGTCGGAAGCTTTTGAGATTAAGAAAGACCGTTATAAATACGAGGCTTTGGGAAAACACCGTACTTGTCTGCTGATTTTCTTCAATAACAGTCTGCGCACCCGTCTGAGTACGCAGAAGGCTGCCCGCAACCTGGGAATGGATGTCATTGTACTGGATGTCAATCAGGGGGCCTGGAAACTGGAAACGGAACGGGGTGTCATCATGGACGGTGACAAGAGCGAGCATTTGCTGGAGGCTATTCCGGTCATGGCTTCGTATTGTGACATCATCGGGGTACGTTCGTTTGCGCAGTTCGTGAGTCGTGAGGATGATTATACGGAAAAGATCCTGAATCAGTTTATCCGCTATTCGGGTAAACCGGTGTTTTCGATGGAGGCGGCAACCGGACATCCGCTTCAGGCGTTTGCCGACCTGATTACGATTGAGGAGTACAAGAAGAAGGAGCGTCCGAAGGTGGTACTGACGTGGGCACCGCATCCGAAGGCTTTGCCGCAGGCGGTTCCTAACTCTTTTGCTGATTTCATGAACGAGGCGAATGTGGACTTTGTGATTACGCATCCGGAGGGTTATGAGCTTGATCCGAAGTTTGTGCGCGGAGCGAAGGTGGAATACGATCAGTGGAAGGCGTTTGAGGGTGCCGACTTTATCTATGCGAAGAACTGGGCTTGTCCGGGTGTGACTCGTCCGGAAGATTACGGTAAGGTGTTGAGCAAGGATATGGGATGGACGGTAGACGCGGCGCATATGGCGGTGACGGACAATGCGTATTTTATGCACTGCCTGCCGGTACGGCGCAACATGATTGTGACGGATGAGGTGATTGAGGCTCCGACGTCTCTGGTGATTCCGGAAGCGGCCAACCGTGAGATTTCGGCGACGGTGGTACTGAAGCGTATGTTGCAGGACCTGAAATAATAGGATAGGACTTTTATAAATAAAAATCGGCGCACCGGTGGCTTTTGAAAAGCGGTCGGTGCGCCGGTTTTTATTTATGTAATTGTCTTAGAGCAGGTCGGAAAGCTGACTGAGTTTCATGCTGTTCGAACCTTTTATCAGTATGTATTTTCCGTCGACAGTCTGTTCTTCCAGGAAGTGTATGAGGCTTGCAGTATCGGGGAAGTGACGGAAAGGAGTGCTTGTCTTTCCGAATTCCGGTCCCACCAGCAAGACGGTTCCGAAGTCGCAGGTCTGCAGGTAGTCTGCTATTTTCTGATGCTCTTCCAGACTGCTGTCTCCCAGTTCCTTCATGTCTCCCAGGATGGCCATCTTGGGGCTGACTTCCATCTGGCGGAAATTGGTCAGTGCCGCCATCATGCTGGTCGGGTTGGCGTTGTAGGCATCCACTATGAGGTGGTTGCGGCCGGTTTCCTTCAGCTGTGAGCGGTTGTTCTGCGGTATGTAGTCAGACAGGGCCTTGCAGATGGCTGCGGCAGGCACTCCGAAGTAGGTACCTATGGCAACTGCCGCCAGGGCATTGTCGAGGTTGTACGAACCGATGAGGTGTGTCTGTACTTCGTGGCTTTCTTTGCCTTCCTCGTGCCATTGGAAATGCAGGTAAGGCGAGCACGATAGCAATTGTCCGCAGATATGTCCTCCCTGCTGTCCGTAAGGGATGCAGTTCAGTCCGTGTGCAATCGGATTCAGGTAGGGATTCTCATGCTGGATAAACACCGTACCGTTTCCTTTCTCCCGGAGGTAGTCGTAGAGTTCTCCTTTGGTCCGTATGACTCCCTCGAAAGAACCGAATCCTTCCAGGTGGGCTTTCCCTACATTGGTGATGATGCCGTAATCCGGTTCGGCAATCCGTACCAGTGTATTGATTTCTCCGGGGTGGTTGGCACCCATTTCCACTACGGCAATCTCGTGTTCGGGAGTCAGTTGAAGAAGGGTCAGCGGCACACCGATGTGGTTGTTGAAATTTCCCTGTGTATATAATGTACGGAACTTCTGCTGGAGTACCGTGGCAATCAGTTCTTTGGTTGTGGTCTTTCCGTTGGTGCCCGTAATGCCGATAAGAGGCGTCTTGAGCTGGCGGCGGTGGTAGTTGGCAAGCTGCTGCAGGGCAGTCAGGCAGTTGTCAACCAGCAGGGTGCGTTCTCCTGCATACTGCGGCTCGTCGATTACGGCATACCGGCATCCCTGTTCCAGGGCCTTGGCAGCAAAGGCATTGCCGTTGAAGTTTTCTCCCTTCAGGGCTATGAACAAGGAGCCTTCGGGGCAATTGCGGCTGTCGGTCGTCACTTTGCCGCATTCCAGAAAAAATTTATACAATTCAGCTGTTTCCATATTCGGATAGTTTATTCCGGTGCAAATATACGATAAAGAATATAGAAGCGGTGAGATTGCAGGTTTATTCTGTGGAAAAGGAGGTGGAAAAATAATTCTGACATGTGTCAAATACAAATTATTGTGTGTACATTTGCAGCACTTAGGAGATGCAAACATGGAACGAGTGATAAAGCAGATGAATGTAAACGGGAAACTGATGGATTTGTCGGTTCCTCAGGTGATGGGTATCTTGAATGTGACGCCCGATTCTTTTTATGCCGGAAGCCGGATGCAGACGGAAAGAGACATCGTGGCAAGGGCCAGACAGATTCTGGAAGAGGGGGGAAGCATGATTGATATCGGTGCTTATTCCTCGCGGCCGGGGGCTGACCATATTGATGCGGAGGAGGAGATGGCGCGCTTGCGCTGTGCCTTGCAGCTGATTGGCCGGGAATGTCCGGGAGCGGTGGTTTCGGTGGATACGTTCCGTGCGGATGTGGCCCGGATGTGCGTGGAGGAATACGGGGTGGGTATCATCAATGATATCTCGGCCGGAGAGATGGATGAAGCCATGTTTGCGACAGTGGCGCGCCTGGGGGTACCTTATATTATGATGCACATGCAGGGTACGCCACAGGACATGCAGTGCCAGCCGCATTATGAGAATGTGGTGAGGGAGGTGATGATTTATTTCTCGGAGAAGGTGCAGAAACTGCATGAACTGGGAGTGAAGGATGTGATTGTGGATCCGGGATTCGGTTTCGGAAAAACGCTGGAACACAATTATGAACTGCTGAACCATCTGGATGATTTTGCCATGCTGGGACTGCCGGTACTGGTGGGGGTATCTCGCAAGTCGATGATTTACCGCCTGCTGTGCGGGGGACCGGAAGGGGCGTTGAACGGTACGACGGCGGTGCATGCGCTGGCGTTGATGAAGGGAGCCGACATCTTGCGTGTACACGATGTGCGTGAGGCCTGTCAGGTCGTGCAGATTGTAAACAAGATGAAAGGGAAGGAAAGTGAATCTGTTTTTTAAGAATGAGTTGACATATGCCATTTGATATTTCGATAATCAGTGTCAAGGATATCATTGATATTCTGCTGGTTGCTTTTCTGCTTTATAAGAGTTATAAGCTGATGAAGTCATCGGGTTCCATCAATGTGTTTATTGGAATCCTGGTCTTTATCGTCATCTGGGTGATTGTGTCCCAGGTGCTTCAGATGCGCTTGCTGGGGTCGATTTTCGATAAACTGGTCAGTGTGGGAGTGATTGCACTGATTGTGCTTTTCCAGGATGAACTGCGTCATTTCCTGCTTTCGCTGGGCTCGCGTCACCGCACCAGCAGTCTGTTGCGCTTTTTCAAGGGTGGACAGAAGGAAGGCAGCCGGAAGGAGGATATGATGCCTATCGTAATGGCTTGTCTGAGCTTGAGCAAGGGAAAAGTGGGGGCACTGATTGTGATTGAGAAGAATTTCCCGCTGGATGACATTGTACGGACGGGGGATGTGATTGATGCGGCCATTAATCAGCGCCTGATTGAGAATATCTTTTTCAAGAACAGTCCGTTGCACGACGGGGCTATGGTCATCAGCAACAAGCGGATAAAGGCTGCGGGCTGTATTCTGCCGGTTTCGCACAACCTGAATATCCCGAAGGAACTGGGACTGAGGCACCGGGCGGCACTGGGGGTCTCTCAGGAGACGGATGCCATGGCGGTGATTGTATCGGAGGAGACGGGAGGTATCTCCATTGCTTATCAGGGAGAGTTTCACTTGCGGCTCACGGCAGAGGAACTGGAGCGTATGCTGACCAGTGATGATCTGGAATAAGACGTTATATCCTATAGGATAGGAAAAAAAAGGTCCGGCAAGAGGGGAAATGCCTGTTGCCGGACCTTTTTGTTGGGTATGCGATAAGGAATTTATCCTTGTTGCGCCTTGAATGCCAGTGCGTACATGCGCATCTGTTTGACCATTGCCAGCAGACCGTTGCTGCGGGTAGGTGACAGATGTTCTTTCAGACCGATTTTCTCGATGAAATAGAGGTCGGAATTCAGGATTTCATCGGGGGTATGACCGGATACGACTTTGATCAGCAGGGAGATGATGCCTTTTACAATGAGGGCGTCGCTCTCTGCCTGGAAGATGATTTTTCCGTCTACCAGGTCGGCTTGCAGCCATACGCGGCTCTGACAGCCGTCGATCAGGTTGTCGTCGGTCTTATATTTTGCATCCAGCTCTTCCTGTTCGTTGCCCAGGTCGATGAGCAGCTGGTATTTGTCCATCCAGTCGTCAAAACCGTTGAACTCTTCAATGATTTCATCTTGCAGTTCGTTGATTGTTTCCATGTTTCAATATTTCAATATATTATTTTTCATTATAGATGACATCCATGACAGTTTGCCCTACGGCTTGCAGGGTGGCTTTGTCAATGTGTTCCATATTGTCGTTTACAGTATGCCAGTTCGGGTTGAATCCGGTGTCTGTGTGAGGATTGAAGTCGATGATGTCCACACACGGGATCTGCCGGAACTGATTGACGTAGATATGGTCGTCGGTGACTTCTCCTCCGGCCGACTGGATGAAGAAGTTGTCGTAACCCCGGCGGTGGGCAGCTTTCCATATCTTTTGCATGGCCTGATTGGCAGTACGGCGGCTGTAGCCTTCGTAGTAAAAGGTTGCGCCTTTGCCTCCTACCATGTCCAGCAGGATACCGAAACGGGCCTTGTAATCGGGTACATGAGGAATGCGTCCCCAGTACTGTGAGCCCAGACACCAGGTGTCGGGCTTGCGGGGACCGTCGTAGAAGTCGGGGGTTCCGTAGTCTTCGGCATCAAAGAAGACAATGTCGATACCGATGGTCGGGGCCTGCAGCTGTATCTGACGGGCTATCTCGAGCAACACTCCGACGCCGCTGGCTCCGTCATTGGCTCCGTCGATGGGGGTGTGATGCTTCTCTTCTTCTCCTTCATCGGCATAGGGACGGGTATCCCAGTGTGCGCAGAGCAGCACGCGCTTGCGGGTATCGGGGTTATAGACTCCGATCAGATTGCGGGCCTTCAGCAGGGTACCGTCGTAGGCCATCAGTTCGGCTTCCTGACTGTATACTTTGGCTCCGAATTTCTTCAGTTGGGCTTCGAGGTAGTTGCCGCAGTTGCGGTGGGCCTGTGTGTTGGGAACGCGCGGTCCGAATTCAACCTGGCGTGCAACGTAGGCATAGGCACTGTCGGCGTTGAAGAGCGGTGCCTGTACGGTGGGCTCTTCCGAAAGGTCTTCCTGTTCCTGGGTGTTCTTCTTGCTGCTTCCGCAGGCTGTGGCTGCCAGTATCAGCAGGCACAGGCAGAGTATCTGGAGCGGGAATTGAAAATGCTTTTCCATAATGCTTGTTGGGGTTATAAAGTAAGTCCGTCTAATATTTCCACGTAAAGCCGGATGGCTTCTTCTATCTCGTTGATCATGATGTATTCGTCGGCTGTATGAGAGCGTGACGATTTTCCCGGACCGATTTTTACGGAAGGGAAGGGCATCAGGGCCTGGTCGGAAAGGGTCGGTGAACCGAAGGGAACTCTGCCCAGTTCGACGGCACGGCGTACGAAGGGATGGTCGGCCGGCAGGTGGGAGGAATTCAGGCGGAAGGAGCGTGCCTTGGCCTCGCACTGGATGTGGGAGGAGATTTCCTTGAACAGCTCTTCGTTGGAATAGAATTCGTTGCTGCGTATGTCGACCACGAAGGTGCACAGGTCGGGGATGACGTTGTGCTGGGTACCGGCATTGATCTGGGTGACGCTCATTTTTACAGGGCCCAGCAGATCGGATGCTTTGGGGAAGCGGTAGGAGCGGAACCATTCGATGTCGTCGAGTACCTTGTAGATGGCATTTTCGCCTTCTTCGCGGGCGGCATGTCCAGCTTTTCCCCGGGCTGTTACGTCGAGTACCATCAGGCCTTTCTCGGCAATGGCCGGGTGCATTTCCGTAGGCTCACCTACGATGCCCAGGGTAATGGGAGGGAGCTGGGGAAGGATGCTTTCTATGCCGTTCTTTCCGGAAACCTCTTCTTCGCAGGATGCCAGAAAGATCAGGTTATAGCTTTGTTCGGTGGTGCTCAGGTAGCGGAAAGTCTGAAACAGTGAGACGAGGCTTCCGCCGGCGTCGTTGCTTCCCAGACCGTACAGTTTCCCGTTTTCGACTTTCGGGGTAAAGGGCTGTTTGCGCCATCCGTTCACCGGTTTCACTGTATCGATGTGTGAGTTGAGAAGGATGGTGGGCCGGTTGATGTCGAACATGGGACTGATGCACCAGATGTTGTTGCCGGAACGTCCGGTCATGATACCCGTTTCTTCAATGTAGTTTTGCAGAAAATCGGCTGCGGCTTCTTCTTCCCGGCTGATGGAAGGAATGCCAATGAGTGAATAAAGCAGCGTAAGCGCTTCGGAAGTATAATAACCAGTATCCATCGTAAAGAATCTTTTGTTTTGTAAGGCAAAGATACTTTATTTATTCCAAATTAAACTCTATCTTTGCACACAGCGATAATAAAATAATCAAAAAATAAATGAGTAATTCTTATTTGTCGACTTTGCTTGATAAGCAAGCCGAAAAATACGGTAATCGTATTGCCTTAAAATACCGTGATTACGAGGCAGGCGTGTGGATGCCCGTGACATGGAATGAGTTTGCGGGGAAAGCAAGACAGGCGTCGAAAGCATTGGTCGCTTTGGGTGTAGGAGTACAGGAGAATGTGGGAGTGTTTTCGCAGAACATGCCTGAATGTCTTTATACGGATTTTGGCGCTTTTGCCAGTCGTGTCGTTACGATTCCTTTGTATGCGACCAGCTCTGAGGCACAGGTGCATTATATTTTGGAGGATGCTTCTATCCGTTTTCTGTTTGTCGGCGAGCAGTACCAGTATGATGTGGCATACCGGGTGCAGAATTTGTGCAAGACGCTGAAACAGATTATCATCTTTGATCCGAAGGTGAAGAAGGCACCTGCCGATGCCAATTCTATTTATTATTCGGATTTCTTGAAGTTGGGTGAGCCTGCAGAATTGCAGAAGGAGGTGGATGCCCGGACGAAGTCTTCGTCCAGGGATGACTTGGCGAATATTCTTTATACTTCGGGTACGACCGGAGAATCGAAGGGGGTGATGTTGCATCATTCTTGCTTTGAAACGGCTTTTGAAGCGCATAACCGCCGGATGACGGGATTTGATGATTCGGAAGTGGTGATGAACTTCCTTCCTTTTACGCATATTTTTGAGAGAGCGTGGACGTATTACTGCGTCAGCAAGGGGTGCCTGTTGTGCATCAATTTGCGTCCGCAGGATATTCAGAAGACAATCAAGGAAGTACGGCCTACTGCCATGTGCAGTGTCCCGCGGTTCTGGGAGAAGGTATACAACGGGGTACTGGAGAAAATCAACGAGACTACCGGACTGAAAAAGAGTCTGATGATTGATGCGCTGAAGGTGGGACGGGAACATAACATTGAGTATGTGCTGCGTGGCAAGACTCCGCCGGCTTTGCTGCATCTGAAATATAAATTTTATGAGAAGACGGTTTTCAGTCTGCTTAAGAAGACCATCGGAATTGAGAACGGTCATTTCTTCCCGACGGCGGGAGCGGCCATTCCGGTTGCGGTCCAGGAGTTCGTTCATTCGGTGGGTATCAACATGATTGCCGGATACGGACTGACGGAGACGACGGCTACGGTATCCTGTGAATGGTTTGGCGACTTCTGCCTGGGTTCTGTAGGACGGGTGATGCCGGGTATCGAGATACAGATTGCCGAAAACGGGGAGATTCTGCTTCGCGGAGAGACGATTACGAAGGGATATTACCGCAAGGAGGCAATGACAAAGCAGTATATTACGGAAGACGGATGGTTCCATACGGGAGATGCCGGATATATCAAAGACGGCTTCCTCTTCCTTACTGAGCGTCTGAAAGACTTGTTCAAGACTTCTAACGGAAAGTACATCGCTCCTCAGGCGATTGAGACCAAACTGGTGGTCGACCGTTATATCGATCAGATTTCCATCATTGCCGATCAGCGGAAGTTTGTTTCTGCCCTGATTGTGCCGGAATATGCACAGGTAGAGAAATATGCGCGTGAACATGGAATCGACTATAAGGACCGGAAGGACTTGCTGCAGAAACCGGAAATCAAGGAACTTTTCCAGATGCGTATCGATACCTTGCAGCAGGAGTTTGCGCATTACGAGCAGATCAAGCGGTTTACCTTGCTTCCCGAACCTTTCAGTATGGAAAAGGGAGAACTGACCAATACATTGAAAATCAAGCGTCCTGTACTGATGAAGAATTATGCGGCCGAGATTGAGGAAATGTATAAGGAGGAATGAGACAGGAATGAATTATTAACGAGATAAAATTAGCTGTTGACACATTTAAGTTTTTATATATGATAACAATAGAACAACTGAAAGATATCAAGAATCGTACAGAGGCTCTTTATCGTTATTTGGATATTGAGAACAAGAAGGTACAAGTGGAAGAGGAACAACTCCGGACACAGGCGCCTGGATTTTGGGATGATGCGAAGAAGGCTGAGGCTCAGATGAAGAAGGTGAAGGGGTTGCAGAGCTGGATTGAAGGATATCAGGAAGTGAAGACGCTGGCTGATGAACTGGAACTGGCTTTTGACTTTTATAAGGATGAACTGGTGACAGAGGCTGAGGTGGATGAGGCTTACAGCAAGGCACTTGTGGCAGTGGAGGAGCTGGAACTGAAGAATATGTTGCGTTCGGAAGCTGATCAGATGGACTGTGTGCTGAAAATTAACTCAGGTGCCGGTGGTACGGAAAGTCAGGACTGGTCGTCTATGCTGATGCGTATGTACATGCGCTGGGCGGAAAGCAACGGCTATAAATTGTCGGTTGCCAATTTGCAGGAAGGTGATGAGGCCGGAATCAAGACGGTTACCATGAACATCGAAGGTCCATATGCTTACGGTTATCTGAAGGGTGAGAACGGAGTGCATCGTCTGGTCCGTGTATCTCCTTACAACGCGCAGGGAAAGCGAATGACGTCGTTTGCATCGGTGTTTGTAACTCCGCTGGTCGATGACTCGATTGAAGTGACGGTAGAACCGGCACGTTTGTCATGGGATACCTTCCGAAGCGGTGGTGCCGGTGGACAGAACGTAAATAAGGTAGAATCCGGAGTCCGCCTGCGTTATCAGTACAAAGACCCGTATACCGGTGAGGAAGAGGAAATCCTGATTGAAAATACGGAAACACGTGACCAGCCGAAGAACAAGGAGAACGCCATGCGTCAGTTGCGCTCTATCCTGTATGATAAAGAACTGCAGCATCGTCTGGAGGAACAGGCGAAGGTAGAGGCCGGAAAGAAGAAAATCGAATGGGGATCACAGATCCGCAGTTACGTGTTTGACGACCGCCGCGTGAAAGACCATCGTACCAATTACCAGACTTCAGATGTAAATGGGGTTATGGACGGTAAGATTGACGGCTTTATCAAAGCCTATTTGATGGAATTTTCAGATAGCGAGGTATAAAAAGAGCGTTTTTTGTGTAATTTTTAATTATATATTGTATTTTTGGGAAACAAAATGTAAGTCCTATGAACAAGAAATCAATTAAAAAGGAAAATTACAGTAAGCGTGAGGCAGAAAAAGCCAACCGGATGATTCGTAATATATGCATTGCGTTCGTAGTATTGGCTTTACTGATAATCATAGGTTATTCCTTGGCATAAATGGCACAGGAGATAGAACGGAAATTTCTGGTGATTGATGATTCTTACAAGTCACTGGCTTTTGCCAGCAAAAGAATCTGTCAAGGATATATTTGCAGTGCGCGCGGACGCACTGTGAGGGTTCGTATTTGTGAGGACAAAGGCTTCCTCACAATTAAGGGACCTTCGGACCGTTCCGGACTCAGCCGCTATGAATGGGAGAAGGAAATTTCTTTACAGGAAGCGGAAGAGCTGATGAAACTTTGTGAGTCTGGAATCATAGATAAAACACGTTATCTGGTGAGAGCCGGAAAGCATGTTTTTGAAGTAGATGAATTTTATGGAGATAACTTGGGGTTGGTAATTGCGGAGGTAGAACTCGCGACCGAAGACGAAGTTTATGAACGTCCTCCCTTCCTGGGAGAAGAGGTTACCGGACAGGTACAATATTATAATTCTTTTCTGAAGGAAAGGCCGTTTATAACCTGGAGGGGGTCGAAATAAACCTGTCACACCCCCTGAAATCTATCAGAATAGGGGGTATAAACTGTTATTGGATAGTTTCTAGGCTATCGGATGTCTGATTTTATGAACATTGTTCGTGATATGTCAGGTATCTTTGTATCGCTAAAACAAAGTAAACTCTCAAATAACAGATAAAATTATGGCAGCTAACTTCGCACAGAATTTGATTAGCATACAGAATGAATTGTTGCTTTTCGCTTATAAGTTGACTTCAGATCAGGAAGAGGCAAACGACCTCTTGCAGGAGACTTCTTTAAAGGCGTTGGACAATGAAGAAAAGTATGCGGTAGGAACTAATTTCAAAGGATGGATTTATACGATAATGCGTAATATTTTTATTAACAATTATCGTCGGACTCTGCGCGATCAGACCTATGTAGATCAATCTGAAAATTCCTTCTGTCTGAACCAATGTTTGGATCTGGAGGCTGACTCTACAGAAAGTGCATACGACCTGAAGGAGATGCACCGTATTGTAAATGCTCTGCCGAAAGAATTGAAAACCCCCTTTGCTATGTATGTTTCAGGATTTAAGTATCGTGAAATAGCAGAGAAACTGAACTTGCCGTTGGGTACAGTAAAGAGTAGAATTTATTTTACCCGGCAGAAACTGCAGGAAGAGTTGAAAGACTTCCGTTAAGATGTACTCTCTATCTTTAAAATAATAATAAATAAGGCTCTGGTTGCTGTGAAGCAAGTAGGAGCCTTTCTTTTTATTTTCTGTTTTCAGATGCCTTTCGTTTGAGATAAGGCCGGATAACGTAGTAGCAGAGTAAACTGGCGGTGCATACGCCTGTGATATTGGCCAGAAAATCCATCCAGTCGCCGCTTCGGTTGTCGGTAGTGGACTGAAGGATTTCGATAATGCCGCTCATGCAGATCGGGGCAAGGACGCCTCCGATGATCAGGTGTGAGTAAGTGATTGACTTGTGTCTTAAGAGATATTCCACCCACAAGACTGTGGTAAGTCCCCCATACATGCAGAAATGCACAAGCTTGTCAATGTTTGTGATTTCACTTAATGAAGTCTGGGGAGGCTGGAAAAAAGATAAATAACCTATAATCAGAATGAGAATCAGCGATAATGGGTAAGTCTTTAAGTAATGCATTGTGTTCAAATTTTTTATTTTGGTGCAAAAATACGAGATTTTACTTATTTTTGCGTGGATATTCTGTTTAAAAAATAAAATATAGATTGATTTATGCGTCATAATGAGCGAATTGGATTTGGAAGTAAATTAGGAGCGATTTTAGCTGCAGCAGGTTCTGCGGTAGGATTGGGTAATATATGGCGTTTCCCTTATGAAGTAGGAAATCATGGAGGGGCGGCTTTTATCCTGATTTATCTGGGCTGTGTGTTTATTCTGGGAGTTCCTATTATGATTGCTGAATTTGTAGTGGGCCGGAAGGCGAAGGCCAGTACGGGAGAGGCTTTCAATGTATTGGCACCTAAGACTCCCTGGAAGTGGGTCGGATATTTGGGCGTATTGACCGGCTTTTTGATTCTGGGATATTATTCGGTGGTGGCCGGATGGACGCTGGAATACATCTTTCAGGCACTTTCAGGCAGTTTCTTAGGCAGTGCGGAAGGAGATTTTGTGACTCTGTTCAAGAATTTCTCTACTCATCCGCTTCGTCCCCTGGTCTGTTTGCTGGTTTTTGTACTGGCTACTCACTGGGTCGTAGTAAGAGGCGTGCAGAAAGGCATAGAGCGTTCCTCTAAATTATTGATGCCCTTGCTGTTTGCCCTGATTCTGATTCTGGCAGTATGTGCGGTAATGCTTCCGGGAGCGGAAAAAGGTATACGTTTCCTGCTACAGCCGGATTTCTCCAAACTGGATTCCGAGGTATTCCTGGGAGCGATGGGACAGGCCTTTTTCTCTCTGAGCCTGGGAATGGGTTGTCTGTCGACCTATGCTTCTTATTTTGGAAAGGAGAGCCGTTTGGCGCATACGGCCGTCAGCGTGGGCCTGATTGATACGTTTGTAGCGGTACTGGCCGGATTGATTATCTTTCCGGCAGCCTTTTCGGTGGGTATCAGTCCCGACTCCGGACCTTCTCTGGTCTTCATTACCCTGCCCAATATCTTTCATCAGGCGTTTGCCGGCATTCCGCTGATCGGATATGTCTGCTCCGTCTTGTTTTACCTGCTGCTGGCACTGGCTGCTCTGACGTCCACGATTTCACTTCACGAGGTGTCGACTGCCTTCCTGCATGAAAAGTTCCATTTTTCCCGTATTAAGGCAGCCCGACTGGTAACGGCAGGCAGTCTGTTGATAGGTATTGTATCCTCTTTGTCACTGGGGTGCTGGAGTGGGTATCAGATTGCAGGACTGAATTTCTTCGATGCATTGGATTTCCTGACCGCAAAGATTATGTTGCCGCTGAGTGCCATATTGATTGCCATCTTTGTAGGATGGTATCTGGACAAGCGCCTGGTTAAGGATGAAATCACCAACAAGGGCAGCCTGTCAATGCCTTTGTATCCCGTGTATTCGTTTATTCTGCGTTACGTAGCTCCGGTAGGTATCACGCTGATCTTCATCAATGAATTAGGTTGGCTGTAAAAAGTTGATGCATGTGGAAGGATTTCTTTTACTATACAAAATCTGAGCGAAGGGCCATCCTGCTGCTGTTGGTTGTAGTTGCCGTCTTATTGGGAATTGCAATTTTTAAACAGAAAGACGTGGCAGGTTATTACGCCGTCCTTCCGGATACGTGTGGGATTGATTCCTTTCTGAAACAGTTGGTGGAGGCAGACGCTGAATTTTCTTCTCCCCGGAAGCAGAAAACTCATACAGTATCGGTATTGCATGCCTTTGACCCCAATACGGCCGATTCCGTGATGCTGCTGCAGTTGGGTTTGCCAGCTTTTGTGGTGCGTAATATCTTGCGGTATCGTCAGAAAGGAGGGGTTTTCCGTTCTGCGACCGCTTTTTCGAAGATTTACGGATTATCTTCAGACGATTATCATCGCCTCTTGCCTTATCTGTCTATTCCCGAAGTGGAAAGCAAGACGGCACGGACGGTACTGTCCGATTCTGTCCGGACGGTCTTCCCGAAAGATTCATTCAGCACATTGCCCAAACTGGAAAAAGGAACGAGGATTTCGTTGAACACCGCCGATACAACCCTTCTGAAACGGATTCCGGGAATCGGAAGCGGCATTGCAAAAAGAATTGTCGCCTACCGGAACCGCCTGGGAGGATTTTATCGTGTCGAACAGCTCCGGGAGATTGAATACGTAACTCCGGAAATGAACGAATGGTTTGAAGTCTCATCTACAGACTCCCTGGTTAAGATTCCTGTAAATAAAGCCTCTCTGGAACGACTCCGGAATCATCCTTACATGAATTTCTATAAGGCACGTGCCATTATTGAACTGCGGCGGAAACGCGGAAAAATAAAAGGCCTTCCCCAGTTATCCATGCTCGAAGAATTTACTGAGGAAGACCTGCAACGGCTGGCGCCGTATTTAGCGTTTGATTAATGCCTTTTATTCTCTGTCAAAACCGGCAGCTTCCGCTATTTTTTCCGGAATATCCGTGTTGTCCAATCTTCCCTGGAATTTTTCAGCTCCGGCACCGATGGCAAATACCGGTACATAACCGGCTGAATGTCCTCCGCTGGTCCATCCTACCAGTGCAATTTCGTTGATGATTCGTTTGGCCTCTCCTGCCAGTGGCTCATCCTGTGCATATTCACTCTTTTCCAGTTTGATATTCTGCTGATTGAAACTCTTCTCATAGCAGTCGTACAGGCGTTTTTCCTGTGCTTCCGTCAGTTGTACATTCTCCCAGAAACCGAAATTCTTCTTTAAAGCCTGCTTGACAGTCTCCCAGCTTACCTCCTGGTTATACTTTTTGCGCAGGTCCGAAAGGATACGTGTAAATCCGCCCTCACTGACTTTCTGATTCTTGAGTACCTGCAGATTCAGTTTATAGGCTCCGGTTCCCAATACAAAACCACCCGTCTCATGGTCGGCAGTGATGACAATCAACGTCTCATCCGGGTGCTGGGCATAAAATTCGTATGCCACTCTTACTGCCGCATCCATATCCATTACCTCGTGGAAAGCTGTTGCCGCATCGTTGCTGTGGCAAGCCCAGTCGATTTTTCCCCCTTCTACCATCAGGAAGAAGCCTTTCTCACTGTCCTTGGTCAAGAAGTGGATGGCTGAACGGGTAATATCACTTAACGTAAGGTCGTTCTTGTCACGGTCGATGGCATATGGAATTGAACTGTTGTCTTTCTCCGAAGCCTTTTCCGACTGGAAAAGGATTATTTTCTCTGCCTTTTTGCTCTTTTTCTGATAATCCTTGTAGCCTCTTGCAATTACATATCCTTTTTGTGCAGCCATGTCATACAGACTTTCTGACTGTCCCGACTTATCTTTCTTGTTGTAAGGGTCGACAAAATCAGAACCCGCATAGAAGTCGAATCCGGCCTCATACAGATTTTTTCCGATTTCATAGCTGCTGCTTCTTTCTGCATTGTGTGCATAGAAAGCTGCCGGAGTGGCATGGTCAATGCTCACACTGGTGGTAATTCCTACCCGATATCCCTTGTTCTTGGCCCATGTAGCCACACTGTATACATCGGTAGCCTGGTCTTCTGCCTTTCCGATGGTTCCGTTTTTTGTTTTTTTACCACTGGCCAGAGCCGTTCCTGCCGCAGCAGAATCCGTCACGCCGTTTGTGGCAGAGAAAGTAGTAGAAGTAGTGGCGTACGGAAACTGGGTAAACAGAATCGGTGAAATTCCGATTTTGCCTTCCAGTTCTCCACGATACAGTTCTGTACCTTGTACTTGGTTGACTCCCATTCCGTCACCGATAAAATAAAAGACATATTTCGCCTGTTGTGCAGATACCGGTGCAGCCGATAATATCGCTATGAATAGCAGTAATGAAATGAATAATTTTTGCATGATAACTGAATTTAAGTGTTGAATTTCGTAGCAAAGATAAAAAAAGAATTGAAGGAGAAAATAACAGATGGAGGTAAATAAAAAGAAAACTTTTGCGTTATTCTTGATATAGAACTCACTTATTCAATGAAGGTTATGAAAAAATTTTGGTTAATCTCCTTGCTCCCGCTCACTGCCTGTCAGTATCAGGAAGTGGAAAATGCGGGGGAAAATGCCTTCCCTGCACTGGGCATACAGGCTGTGATAAAAGATGTAAATGCTACGCGTACAGTGACTTACGAAGGAAAGACCGATTTCTCTGAGTCGGATCAGATCGGTCTGTTTCTGCCGGAAAGAGAGACTCCGTATCGCTGGACGTACCGGAGTGACGGCAACTGGGAGCCGGAGGTGCCGTTGTCCTGGCCGGATAAGACAACGGTGTTACAGTTTGCGGCTTTTTATCCTTACCGGGAGGCGGTTTCAGCAAGTCGTATTCCACTGCCCGACCTCACTTTGCAGCCGGGTACCTGGGAGGGACTTGGCCGTTTCGATTTTCTGACGGCACGGACCACTTGTTCCTATGCTACCTCGCATCAGGGAAAGATTCCTTTTACCGGAGAATCGTCTTTCAAGCATCTATACGCTCTGCTGGTTATCCGTTTTATTGAGGCTCAGGACCGGAAGGAGGGGGAAGAAACGGTACTGAAAGCCCTGTCTGTCGAAGGGGAGGGGATGCTGGCTCCACAGGAATACAATCTGGAAAAGCAGTTGATGCAGCCTTTGGAGACTGCTTCGGAAAATCCTCAGGCAGACCGATGGTCGGTGTCCTGGGAGGCAGAACAGGGAAAAATTGAGGGAGACGGGTACACCGTACCGCTGCTGGTTAATCCTTCTGCGCAAAGCCGGTCGCTGGAGGTACGCGTAAGTTATGTTTTCGCAGGAACACCGTATACCGCAGATCTCCGTACGCCGGAAGTCCGTTTTGAATCGGGAAAACGCTACAAATACACGGTAAAAATTCAAAAGGATCACCTTTTCCTGGAGGGAAGTTCCATTGCCGACTGGGAGGAAGGTATGGACCTGGGAGAAATTGTAATCAATGCCAGAAAGACAGAAAATAAATTTTATTGACCATAATTCCATCCGCTTGCAGAAAATCTCTTTTTTCGTATTCCTAGATTGAATGGAAAATTGTAACTTTGCGCCATTTATTAAAAATGTTATTTTCAAATATTTTCACAATATGAAGGCGCTCAAAGAACGAATTTTACAGGATGGTAAATGTTTTGAGGGAGGAATACTGAAAGTCGATAACTTCATTAATCATCAGATGGATCCTATTCTGATGAAGTCAATGGCTGTGGAGTTTGTGCGTCGCTTTGCCAGTACCAAGATTAATAAAGTATTGACGATCGAGGCCAGTGGCATCGCACCTGCCATTATGGTGGGATATCTGTTGGAATTGCCTGTGGTTTTTGCCAAGAAGAAAAAACCCAGTACCATGGAGAATATGCTGACCACTACTGTCTATTCCTTTACCAAAGACCGTTCTTATGACGTATGCGTAAGCCGTGACTATCTGTGTGAAGGCGACAAGGTGCTGTTTATCGATGACTTCCTGGCAAACGGAAATGCAGCAAAGGGAATTATCGACCTGGTACAGCAGGCGGGTGCCGAACTGGTAGGTATGGGATTCCTGATTGAGAAGTCGTTCCAGCATGGAGGCGATTTCCTGCGCGAGCGCGGCATCCACGTGGAGTCACTGGCTATTATTGAAAGCCTGGACAACTGTGAAATCAAGATAAAGGAATAATAATGGTTTGATGGAAAATTAAGAATGAAATTGACAGGAACAGGTGCTTCCGCCTCTGCCAAATTTCATTCTTAATTTTTTTTATTTGTTTAATATATCGTTTTAATGGAAAAAGAACAGAATGTGAATCCTGGGGCGGGATTGATTTATGGCTTGAACGACCGTCCACCTTTGAAAGAAACAATTTTCGCTGCCTTGCAGCACTTGTTGGCTATCTTTGTGGCCATCATCACACCTCCTCTCATTATTGCCGGAGCGCTGAAACTGGATGTGGAGACAACCGGTTTCCTGGTTTCCATGGCTTTGTTTGCTTCGGGTATTTCTACCTTTATCCAGTGCCGCAGGGTAGGTCCTATCGGTTGCGGACTGCTTTGTATACAGGGTACCAGCTTCTCGTTTATCGGTCCTATTATCTCTGCGGGACTTACGGGCGGACTGTCGGCTATCTTCGGAGCCTGTATGGTGGCTTCTTCGGTGGAGATGCTCATCAGCCGCGTACTGAAATATACCCGTAAGGTCATTACTCCGCTGGTATCGGGTATTGTGGTGACCCTGATCGGTATGAGTCTGATCAAGGTAGGTATTTCTGCCTGTGGCGGTGGTGCCGTGGCTCAGGCAAACGGAACCTTCGGTGCCTTGCAGCACGTGGGACTGGCTGCGCTGGTACTGGTGCTGATTATTTTCTTCAACCGCAGTTCAAACCGTTACCTGCGTATGAGTTCCATCGTCATCGGTCTGATCATCGGTTATGCACTGGCCTGGTTCCTGGGCATGGTTGATTTCTCTTCTGTACAGAGCTACGGAGGCTTCAACATTCCGATTCCTTTCAAGTACGGTCTTTCTTTTGATATCTCATCCATCATTGCCCTGGCCCTGGTATACCTGATTACTGCCATCGAGGCTTATGGTGACATCACTGCCAACTCCTTGATTTCCGGCGAACCGGTAGAGGGAGAAGTGTTCGTGAAGCGTGCTTCCGGAGGTATCCTGGCCGACGGTTTCAACTCTATGCTGGCCGGTATCTTCAACTCATTCCCTAACTCGATTTTCGCACAGAACAACGGAATGATTCAGCTGACAGGTGTAGCCAGCCGTTACGTTGGTTACTTTATTGCCGGTTTCCTGATTCTGCTCGGACTGTTCCCGGCTGTGGGACTTGTCTTCTCTCTGATGCCTGAACCGGTACTGGGAGGTGCTACTCTGCTGATGTTCGGTACAGTGGCTGCTGCCGGAATCCGTATCATCGCTGCCCAGAAGATTGACCGTAAGGCTACGCTGGTAATGGCGTTGAGCTTCTCTTTCGGTCTGAGTGTGGAACTCGTTCCTGAGATTCTGTGCCAGTTGCCGGAAACGCTCCGCAATATCTTTGCTTCTGGTATTACTACCGGAGGTGTGACTGCCATCCTGGCCAACCTGCTGATCCGTATTAAAGATTAATCGAAGACGGTTGTCGCATATAGATTGCCGACTGCAATCGGAAAAAGAGCCGTATCCAGACTTGAAATGAATGAATCAAGTTGGATACGGCTCTTCTTGTACAGACTGTATACAGAGAATCCGGCTTCTGCTCAGCCGGAAACTCTTATTCTTTGACTGAAATGGTACCCGGCTTACCACATTCCATGCCCTGCGGCAACGGAATTTCATAGTCCTTTCCGTTGAAAGATACCGTAATCTGTGTCAATTCGGCATTCATCTGTGCATCTGCTACCGTAATCTGCAGGTACTCTTTCTCCTTTTCTATCAGTACGGCACACGGAGCCGATACCTTCAACTGATATCCCTTGCCTTTCAGTTCCTGCTGTTCCGTATAGAAGACAGCTTCCAGCACCGTCTTGTCGGCACTGCGTACCGCCTGTATCAGCGTATCGTTCCGTAATACCTCGAAGGCCGGTTTGTCCTCAGGAGATTCATTGCCGGTGTATACCACGTATCCGTACGATGCGTTTACCGGAGTCTGTCCGTGGTCGATCCAGACACGCAATGCCGGAAGGCTCTGCGGAAGGTCTTTTTTCTTGGTATTGGCCGGATTGAACTTTTTCCACATGGCCGGCAGGTTCTCGCATACTACATGCACTTTCTCACAGTATCCCGGGATACCGGCATAGCTGAACTTACCCTTCTGGGTAATCCACTGCAGTTTCTTGCCTTCCACCACGACTTTCATTTCGTTGTTTTCTGCTACAATGGTACTTCCTTTACTCTTATCTACCGATACCGGAGCTACCCAGGCGGTCTGGTCGATGGTCGTCCGTATGCTTCCCTCCATCTGCGGATGACGGTTGTGGATGCCTGCTCCCAGAGCCACCATGTAGTCGCCGAGAATGAAATATCCTTTATAAGCCTTTACACCGTACAATACAGGATTTTCCTCTTCCAGTCCCTTCTTTCCCGCTTCCTTTTCTCCTCCGTGCATCTTGTCGAAGATGTATCCGGCTACTGCATTTTCGCCACCGTTCGTTGCCCCCGCAGCATAATTATACCGGCTGCAGTATCCTCTCCAGTTGGTGACCGGTTTCAGCTTGTCCATGCCTTCGCGTGCCGTCACTCCGGGAATGGCAGTCACATCCCATCCTCCCATGATACGGAAATACTCGTCACCGCTGCGCTGGAAGAGCGTAGCTCCGTCGGTAGGACAGAAGTTGTAGTTGTCGGCAAAGGCCGCACTTTCCAGACCGTCGGTACGGTAAGAAGCCATATTGATGCACAGGTGGTAATCCGGAGTCTTCTTCATCAGGTCGTCGTTGTTGAAGAACCAGCGGGTACCGCTGTACACTCCTTTCTCGTATCCTTCCATATTAATCCGTTTCTGCTTCGCCTCGGCCTGCAGTTGCTTCAGTTCCTTCAGTTCTTCTTCACTGAACGAAGTACTCCAGTCCTTCAGTATCAGGTTCAGCATCTTCAGGTAAGGAATGGCCGTTTCAGAAGGATTGTAGACATACGAGTTTCTGTCCAGTCCCGGCAGACGGAAACCTTTGTAGTAATACCAGCTTCCTCCCCGCATGAAGTTCATCAGTGCCTTCACGTTGTCCGCACTCAGTTTCTTGGCCCACGGAGTTCCCTTGAGCATGCCCAGCATATTGAGGGCGCTGAACGTACCGTCAATGGGGTATCCCCAGATCAGGCACTGCTTTCCGTGTCCCCATCCGGCTCCGTCGGCAGTAAATCCTTCGGTCCAGAAGGCATCGTCATACGTAAGTTGTGAGGTCATGCTGATGCCCCGCTGTGCCACTTCGGCCAGCAGGTCGATCATTTCGATGGAGCTGAACATGGCAGCCACCGGCAACAGCGGGCGGTAAGCCAGTGCGTTTCCGCCAACCCACCATACGTGGTTTCTGAAACGCTCCACGCTGACCACGTCGCGGTCGGTGTCGTCGTTGCGCAACGGTTGTGTGTAAGCCTGCAGTCCCAGTACCTTCAGCATTTCGCAGGCATTCCGCTGGGCATCGCTTCCTTTTCCCTGTTCAGCCTCTTCCATTTCCTTGAGGAAAGTGAAATACGTATTGGCTGCAGCTGCCGGAATGGCAAAGCACGACGCATGGAAACGGGGCTTGTTGTTCGGACGTGAAATCTCGATATTGCCGTAATGCACCATCGCCTTCCATACCCTTTCGTCCGTCGCCTGTTCCTGGCTCAGTTTTCCCTTCCGGTAAGCATCTCCGATGTAATAGAGACGGGTCAGTGCATGACCGATGAAGATACCCACCTCGTCATCCGTCGTATTGAGGTACCCCTGCTGATACCGGTTTTCCTGTTCAAACCGTCTTTCGGTGGCATCCAGGTCACTGAATGTACCTTCCTCGGTCAGCAGAGAAAGATATTTCTCTGCGCTCTCCGGCTTGAAACTCTTGTCTACCCGGAACGGAGTCTTGCTGAAATGTGTCCTCAGCTGTGCCAGTGCCTCTGTCTTTTCGGCCGGCCGGTAAGCCAGCGCTTCCCGGTAATACCGGCGGAAGTTCTGATAGGCAAACTCCTGCTCTCCGGTGCGTATGGTGAAATCACTGAACTGCACGTGGTTTTTCCACAGGCGGATGGCAAAATGTCCGTCTCCTTCCTTATCCTTCAGTACATGCGTAAACAGTACTTCTCCGTCACGGCTGAAAGTCGTAGAGTCATTGTGTACACTGATGACGATGTCGTACCAGCGGTTGGCTTCGAGCAGGTAAGGCATCTGGGTATATTCCTTCAGGAGAGGTTTTATCTTATTCTCATCCTTTCCGTAGAATTCTCCATGATATTTCCGGAAGCGGGTGGTCTTGTTCTCATTGCCTCCATAGCCCACATAAAAAAGATTCAGGTGGTTGTAGTTGCGGAAAAGCCCCTTCCGCTGTTTGGACTTGGCAAAGATATTATCCGGATTTTCAGGGTCATTGGCCCCCCAGAAACAGTTCATGTCACTCAGACGGTCGTATTTCCCGTTGTTCATGACTACCCGGATACGATAACTGATTTCATAGTTACCCGTAATCCTTTCATTGAACCAGAGTGTCAGTCCGTCGGGAGAGAGGATATCCATGATTCCGTTTTCCACACTTACGCGTGCTTTACCGGAAGAATCCTCCAGTGTCCATTCGGATACATTCCAGCTGGTGGCCTGTACTTGTACACTACAGATCAGTAAGATGCACCATAATAGTTTTTTCAGCTGTTTCATTCTTGCTTTGATTATGATTAAGTGAATATTGAAGTTTCAAAATTAAAGATACGCATTTTCTGTGCATAGTTGCAAGGTTTTAGCTTTTTATTTACCGGTTCCCGGACCTGCGTACCGGAGTGGTACAACTTCCGTACGTGGGTTGTACAACCTGCATGCGGAGGTTGTATGACCCGCGTGCGCAGGTCGGCTGGCACCTCGAGGGGCTGTTACGAACATTTAGTGAGGGAAGATAAAATATACGCTTGTCGGAAAGAGATCCTGCGCCGGAGGCCGGATGAAGTGGAAGGGCCTTGCATGTTTATGTATTGTATGGCAGGGAACGGAGGAAAATCCAGTGGGAGAGGCCGGGGTGCCGGAGACTTCTCAAAAAAACATTTATACTGAAAATGACAGTGAATCGGGTGAGGCAATCACGCAGAATGCCATCCATGTGGAAAAGAGTACGGGTACGAAGCCGTTTCGGCAAGAGGCAGGGAATTTCCGGGGAAGGGTACCGCCATAAAACAAAAAAAGCGAATATTCAACTATCTGAATACCGCCGGTTTCCCTAAGAACCCCCATTTAAGGGTTCTTGCATCTTCATCTCATCCTGTTATCCTTCTTTCTTTCTTTTACCTTAAAAGCAATTCCTGTTAACCTATCAAAAACTTATCCCTGAAAACAATTACCTTTTTACTAATACCTTAAAACTAAAATTCAAATCTAATACCTTATCAAAAATCTAATACCTTAATCTAAATTGCTTTTTTACCTTTTACTAATACCTTAAATTACCTTAATTCGTATGTTTTTCTATAAATCTTATTGTTTTTGTCTTTCTAGTTTCACAACTACACTGCAAAGGTATGGCTTTTTCGTTAACTGACAATACTATGCACCGGGTTTTTATCAAAAACGCCCCTTTTCATGATTTATATCAAGAAAAGGGGCGTTTTTTGCTGTGTGCGATAACAGCTTTTAAACATTCTACCTGATTTTGTAGATTAAGTTGCGTTTTTGTTAACTATATCCGGGGTGAGGAACTTGAATTTAACATATCGCTATTTCTTAAGATGCAAAATACGCTGGTTGCTGCTTCCCCGGAACTCCAGAAGAGGGGAGTAGAGCGCCTGTTCGAATTTCCCGTCCACCAGTACGTCGATATATGTTAAAATGGGAGACCGCAGCGGGTCGGCCAGCAACTCCTCGTAGGTGTATCCGGTATAGCACCAGACAGGCTGTCGCGTTGCCTCACTGATTTTCCGTATCAGCGCCAGAAATTCTTCGGGGTTATAGAAAGGATCTCCTCCCGAAAAGGTGATGCCGTCCAGCAACGGGTTCCGGTTGATTTCCGAAATCCATTGCTCCACGACCTCATCGGTCACCGGATGCCCGGCAGCCGGATTCCACGATTCCGGATTGTGGCATCCCCGGCAGTGATGCCTGCACCCTGCCAGGTAGATGGAAAAACGGATTCCGTCACCGTCCACAATGGTTTCCGGATATGTATATAAATAATGTAACAAGTGTATGAATATTAAAAATTATCCATGTTTAACCCGGTCTCTTTCTTCCGCACGCTTCGCAGAGTTCCAGCTGCTCAGGTCGCCGGTCAGGTATCCGGTGATGCGTCGCATACGGAGGATGTTCTCGCTGTTGCATATCGGACATTTGTCGTAGATGACCCCTTTGTATCCACAGTTGTGGCAGGTATCCACCGGATGGTTGATGGAACCGTATCCGATGCCCTCGTCGTGCATCACCTTCACGATTTTCGCGATGGCCTTGATGTTCTTCTGTGCTTCCCCGTCGAGCTCTACATATGTAATGTGTCCGCCCAGGGTAATGGCATGGAACGGAGCCTCGCGCTTGATCTTTTCGACAATGGTAATCGGTTCCTTTACGTCTACATGGAAGGAGTTGACATAATAGTCCCGGTCGGTCACTCCCGGTATGATGCCGTATTTCCGTTTGTCCATCCGGGTAAAGCGTCCGGACAGGCCTTCGGCCGGAGTGGCCAGTACCGAATAATTCAGGTGATACTTCTGCTTGAGTTCGGCAACCACCTTGTTCATCTCTTGCACTGCCTCGTAAAGGGTATCCCACGCCTTCTGGTTGTGTCCGTGTCCTTCACCATACAGGGCTACCATAGCATTGTGTCCGCCGATGAAGCCGATGCCCAGGGTACCCTGCTTCAGTACGTCGCCCACTTCTTCGTTCGGGTTCAGCTGGTCGCCTCCCTTCCATACATTGTTGCTCATCATAAAGGGGAACTGGCGGGCAAGTGCCGTCCGCTGGTACTGGTAGCGGGTATACAACTGTTCTCCGATAAACTCAGCCATGCGGTGTACCGATTCGAGGAATTCCTTCTTAGCCGTCCGTTCGATAGCGTCCGGATTTCCGTCCTCGTGCATGTTCTCTGCCTTGATACGGGCCTCAATGGCCAGTCTTGGCAGGTTCATGGTCGTAAATGACAGGTTGCCTCGTCCGAGCGAAGTCTTTTCTCCGTTGAGGTTTTCGAACACACGTGTGCGGCATCCCATCGTAGCCAGTTCGTAACGGTAGCGCTTCGGGTCGTTCGCATCCCATTTCTCGTTCTGGTTGAACGGTGTATCCAGGAACATGAAATTCGGGAACAGGGCTTTGGCAGTCGTGCGGCAAGCCTTCAGGAACAAGTCGAAGTTCGGAGCCTCGAACTCAATCTTTCCTTCGAGAGCGTCTTCGAAATGCGCCATGGTCTTCTGGAAATCGTTTTCCGAATAAGATACCCCGTCCTTGATCTTGAAGATCTGAATCGGGAATACCGGAACTTCTCCCCGGGCTCCCAGTCCTTCGATGGTTGCCTTCAGCAGTTCCTCGATGACCATACGTCCTTCGGCCGAGGTATCGGTACCGTAATTGATGGAGCTGAATACCACCTGGTTACCTCCGCGCGAGTGCATGGTGTTCAGGTTGTGTATGAATCCCTCCATAGCCTGGTGGGTATCTTTCTGAACCTGCAGATAAGCCTTATGCAGGATGTGTGTCAGTTCGTTCTCACTGAGCTCGATGCCGTTTTCCCGGAGGGCAGTCAGAAACTCGCTCTGTGCTTCCTGGGCCGGCTTGATGGAGCGGATCGTATTTCGTGTAATATCCAGTACCTTTTTCTCGTCGATGAGGCAGTCTTTCATCTCCTGCAGGAAAGAAAGGATGGATACGATGGCCTTCTGGAAACTTTTCAGTACTCCCTTTGCCATGAAGAAGTCGAAAGCCGGAATGGCCTGTCCCCCGTGCTGTTCGTTCTGATTGGTCTGGAAGATGATGGTAGCCAGCGTCGCATAACTCTGGATAGACTGCGGTGTGCGGATGCTGCCGTTCTTGGTATGGAATCCCCGTTCGAACAGGTCGTCCAGGTCGTACTGGATACAAGTTGTGGTCTTGGTAGGATAATAATCCAGGTCGTGGATGTGGATATCCCCCATCTGATGCGCCTCGGCATACTGCTTCGGCAGCAGATACTTGTAAGTATAGTCTTTTGTCACCTCCGAAGCAAAGGTCATCATCTGTCCGGCAGGTGTATGACTCGACATGTTGGCATTGCTCAGGTTGACATCGTTTTTGTCGATGGCCACAATACCGTCCATGATATGCTTCATCTGAGTCTTTCTGTCTCTTTCTGTATTTCTCCACTGGCGGTAGATGATGTACTTCTTGGCTACCTCCGGCTGCGTTTTCATCAGTTCGGTTTCTACCAGGTCCTGAATTTCCTCCACCCCGATGGTCGGTTGGGTGATGTGTGAAATCACGCGCAGGGTAATGGCATTGATTACACTGTCCGAATTGCTGATACCTGTAGCATCGAATGCCTTGTGGATTGCATTTTTGATTTTAGAGGCCGAAAAGTCTTCCCGCTTTCCGTCACGCTTAATGATGCAAGTGGTTGTTGCGTCCATTTCTTTTAATTGAGTAAGTTAAACATTTGACATTGGCGTTTTTCTCTGGCAGGTCTTCTGACTGAACTCTTCCCGGAATACCTTCCCATATGGATGACATACAGTGGTTGCTCGTTGCATTTTCCGGTTCATCGAGGATCACAGCAGCGGGTACTGTTGCCGATTTTCACAGCATTCCCTATTGAAACATAGTTACCGTTGAAAAACGATGCAAATATAGGAAAGGGGAAAGGATTTTAAAAATGATGATTTTGCCCGGTTTTCTAAATTAGATAACTTTTTCTGAAGAAAATCTGCTTATGGCTATCTGTAGAGGGTGTTTTTGGAGAACTTTAATTTATAAAAGATTTTATATTTGGAAAATATGAAAACTTTCTTATGACATCAGATAGATAATATAGAGCAATGTTTTAGGGCAGTTTTTAAGGAAAAATTCATGGAAAGCAAGGGTGAGATTGCTTTCCATGAAGGATATTTCGTGGCGGTTATTCCTGCTTGGGCAGGTTCACCGGTTTCAGTCCCATCTGGGCGGCTTTCTGCAGCATGAAGGCAAAGGCCGCGTCGTGTTCGTTGGGAATTACTCCGTCCAGAATGGCATCTTTGATGGAGCTCTTCAGGCTGCCTATTTCACGGCAGGGCTGCAAGTTGAAGACCTGCATGATTTCCGCCCCGTCTACCGGTGGCTGGAAGTTGCGGATGCGGTCTTTTTCTTCCAGGTCCTTCAGCTTCTGGCGCACCAGTTTGAAATTGTCCAGGAAACGCTGCTTCCGGGCTTCGTTCTTCGAAGTGATGTCTGCCTCGCACAGTGACATCAGGTCGTCGATGTCATCTCCGGCCTCAAACAGCAGGCGGCGGACTGCCGAATCGGTGACTACATCGTCGGCTATCACGATAGGACGCATGTGCAGGCCGACCAGCTTCTGTACGTATTTCATCTTTTCGTTCATCGGCAATTTCATCTTCCGGAAGATTTCCGGAATCATTTTCTCGCCGATAAAGTTGTGGTTGTGGAAGGTCCATCCTGCACGGGGCTCCCAGCGCTTGGTGCGCGGCTTGCCGATGTCGTGGAGCAGGGTAGCCCAGCGCAACCAGAGGTTGTCGGTTACCTTGGCGATATTGTCCACCACCTCGAGGGTGTGGTAGAAATTGTCTTTATGCCCTCTGCCGTTTCTGACCTCCACTCCCTGAAGTGCCACCAGTTCGGGGAAAATCAGGGCAAGCAGTCCGCAGCGGTCCAGGTCGATGAATCCTTTCGAAGGTACCGGCGACAGCAGGATCTTGTTCAGCTCGTCCGCAATCCGCTCGTGGGAGATGATGCCGATCCGTTCCCGGTTTCTTTCCAGGGCATTGAAGGTTTCGTCTTCGATATAGAAATTCAGCTGTGTGGCAAACCGGATGCAGCGCATCATGCGCAGCGGGTCATCACTGAAGGTGATATCCGGGTCGAGCGGGGTGCGTATGATACGCTCCTTGAGGTCCTCAAGTCCCCCGAACGGGTCTACCAGCTCTCCATAGCGTTCTTTGTTCAGGCAGACAGCCATGGCATTGATGGTAAAATCACGCCGATTCTGGTCGTCTTCCAGTGTACCGTTTTCAACCACGGGTTTCCGGCTGTCATGACTGTACGATTCCTTGCGGGCTCCTACAAATTCGACTTCCGTATCGTGGTACTTCACCTGTGCGGTACCGAAGTTCTTGAAAATGGAAACGTGTGCAGCCCGTCCTAGTTTCTTTCCGAACGCTTCGGCTATTTCTATCCCGCTTCCTACTACTACTACATCAATGTCTTTCGATGGGCGGTTCAGGAAAATGTCCCTTACGTATCCTCCCACTACATAACATTCCAGCCCCAGCTCATCGGCGGTTTCTGAGATCAGTTTGAATATCTTGCCAGTAAAGTGTTCTTTCAGTTCCATTTTGAATTTTTCTAAATTGGGATGCAAAATTACAAAAAAAAGGGGAGCTTTAAGGAGTATGAGTTGATTTAATTGTATTTTTGTTCTTTAAATCAAAGAAGAGAATTATGAAGAGAATATTATGGGCCTTATTGGCTTTGGCAACCGTGCTGACCGGTTGCAATGGAGACGAGAAGCAGGCTGCGGAGGTGCTGCAGCGTGCAGAAACCGCTTATGCTTCAGGTGATTTCAGCCTGGCCAAACTGCGGATTGACAGTATCCGGAATTTTTATCCCGAGGCATTCGAGGTGCGCAAGGCCGGTATCCGTCTGATGCAGCAGATTGATCTGAGCGAGCAGCAGAAGACGCTGGTCTATCTGGACAGTATGATGCAGGTGAAAAAGGCTGCTTTTGATGAGCTGAAAGGGCAGTTCGTATTGGAGAAGGATACGGCTTATCAGGAAATCGGTAATTATTTTTACCCGACTCAGGTGGTGGAAAAGAACATCGGACGTTCTTTCCTCCGTGCACAGGTCAATGAGATAGGGGAGATGTCGCTGACTTCCATCTATTGTGCCGGCGGAAACATTCATCATACTGCAGTGAAGGTCAGTACAGACGGAGACATGTTTGCCGAGACTCCTGCTTCCCCCGACAGTTATGAGACTACCGACCTGGGACGTGCCATCGAAAAGGCGGATTACAAAGTCGGAAACGACGGCGGTGTAGCTGCATTCATTGTTTCCAATCAGGACAAGAAAAGAATCCAGCTGGAATTCCTGGGCGACCGCAATTACCGTACGGTGATGCAGCCGAACGATGTGAAGGCGGTAGTGGCTATTTCCGAACTGGCCCGTGTATTGTCGGCCATGGAAGAAATCCGGAAGGAACAGAAGGAGGCGAACCTGAAGATTCAGTTCGTCAAGAGAAAGATGGAAGAAGCCAAACACATGGAGGACCCGCAGTAGACTGATGAGAACATTCTTTTTAGCAGTAGGGATGCTGGCCGGAACAGGTAGCATAATGCCCGCAATGGCTCAGGAGAAGCCGGAGGTGGAATTGAAGGCCGATGTGGTCAGTGTCAATGTGTGGAGAGCGCAGGAGCCGAAGGGGGTGAGTATCCAGCCGGAACTGACGCTTTCGTGGAAAGGATTTTATCTGGCTGCATGGGGAAATGCCGGTTTTGAGAGGGAGAATACACCTGAAATCGACCTGACGCTGGGATATGAAAGTGAAAAGGGCTTTTCTGTTTCGGTGACGGATTATTGGCTCGACGGTACCAGTGGGTTCTTTCATTTCGGCTCGACGAATACCGGCCATACGTTTGAGGCGCAGGTAGGATATGATTTCGGTTTTCTGGATGTGAACTGGTATACGAACTTTGCCGGATATGACGGGGTAAACCTGGAAGGCAACCGGGCGTATTCTTCTTTCTTTTCCCTGAGAGTCCCGTTCAGACTGGGAGGACTGGAATGGGAGGCGGAGGCCGGAGCGGTGCCCTGGACGACGGATTTCTATAACAACGGTTCGGAAGGATTTGCCGTATCGCTGTTGAGTGTAAAGGCTACCAAGGAGATTCATTTTGCTTCCGGATATTCCTTGCCGCTGTTTGCCAAGCTGGTCTTTAACCCGAATACGGAGATGGCCCGCATGATTTTTGGAGTCACTTTCTGAGAATGGGCAGATAGAAGGGGAGGAGACAGGCAGTATCTGCTGAAGACAGAATAAAAGTATATCATGACAGAAAGGGTGCGCATCCTGTATGACGGTGCGTACCCTTTCTTTTTATTCAATGTGTATCAGGTTCTTTACGTGTTCAGGGTGAATTCCTGAGGATAGAACGGGGAAGCCCCGCCCGGATCATAGTGCAAGTCTTTCTGCCACCTTGTTCCAGTCGACCAGTTTCCAGAAAGCTTCAATAAAATCAGCCCTTCGGTTCCGGTAGTCGATGTAGTAAGCATGCTCCCATACGTCGATGACCAGCAGCGGTTTCAACTGTTTTCGCATGGGGTTGCCGGCATTGGGTTCTGCCGTAATGGACAGATGTCCTTCAGCGTCGGCAGTCAGCCAGACCCATCCCGAACCGAAAACGCCCATGGCAGCCTGTGTAAACTGCTTTTTGAAGTCGGCCACACTGCCGAAAGCCGCTGTCAGTCGGGCTTCCAGTGCCTCTGGCAGGTTTCCCTGAGCCGGTGTCAGTGCCTCGAAGAAGAAGGTATGATTCCAGGTCTGGGCAGCGTTGTTGTACAGCGGCCCTTCGGCAGTCATTACGATTTCCTCCAGCGATGCGTTTTCGTACGGAGTGCCGGTAATCAGCCGGTTCAGATTATCCACATAGGTTTGCAGGTGTTTCCCGTAATGAAAATCAATGGTTTCCTTGCTCATGTGAGGAGCCAGTGTCTCGTGAGCATACGGAAGTTGAGGCATAAGATGTGTCATAGTATTTGTTTTTTAGTTTACAGATGCAAGATACGCATTTTTAGGCAAATATTTTTCCAAACGCCTGATTTTCTTTTTCAAACCTCCTGAAACGATGACATAGGTCAATCCGGGTTTCTTGGAAAAATGGTAACTTTGCAGCCGAAAAAAGGGGAAAGATTGTGGAACAGGTAATTCATCAGACAAATATTCGTAAGGAACTGACCCGTCTGGTCATTCCGATATTCATTGAGACCCTGCTGATTATGATGCTGGGAGCAGTAGACACCATCATGCTGAGCCAGTATTCCGACGAAAGTGTGGCGGCGGTAGGTGTAGTCAACCAGATTGTCATGTTTGCTTTTCTGGTATTCGAGGTGATTAACATCGGAACTTCGGTGCTGTGCTCGCAGTACCTGGGAGGAAAGCTTTATAAAAACATGATTCAGGTGGTAGGAGTATCTTTGCTGCTGAACCTGGTGGTCGGACTGGTGGTCAGTGCCATTCTTCATTTTGGTGCGGAAACCCTGCTGGGCTGGATGGGACTGCGTCCGGAACTGCTGAAATACGGTATCGGCTACATGGAGATTGTGGGTGCCTTCGCCTTTTTCCAGGCCCTTTCACTGACAGTCTCTGCCTCGTTGCGCAGTGCCAATAAGGCGATTTATCCGATGATGGTGACGGTCTTGGTGAACATTATGAATATCATCGGTAATTACTCACTGATCTTCGGTAAGTTCGGTTTCCCCGAACTGGGTGCCGAGGGAGCGGCTATTTCCACTTCGGTGGCACGAGGTGTCAGCATGGTGGTACTGTTTGTGATTTTGTTCCGGAAACACATCTCGCGTTTCCCCTTGAAATACTTCCGTCCTTTCCCCTGGATCGAACTGAAGAACTTGCTGAAAGTGGGTCTGCCTTCGGCCGGAGAGAACCTTTCCTACAGTTTTTCACAGGTGGTGATTACGTATCTCATCAATATATTGGGCAACAATGCCCTGGCAACCCGTACCTATACGGTGAACATCGTAATGTTTGTGTATTTGTTTGCCATAGCGATGGCCCAGGGAGGTGCCATCAGTATCGGACACCTGGTAGGGCAGAAACGGATTCATGCGGCTTATCTGCTGGGACGGTATGTCATGCGGCTTTCCATCCTTGTATCCCTTGTCCTGTCGTGCATCTGGGCCGTGTGCGGACATACCATCTTTTCGTTGCTGACCGATAACGAGGAGATTATCCGTATGGGGGTAACGATTATGGTGGTGGATATTGCCGTGGAAATCGGCAGGGCCGTCAATATTTATGCCACGAATGCCCTGCGCGCTGCCGGTGACGTGAACTTCCCCTTCTATGTGGGACTGGTGGTGCAGTGGACGGTTTCGGTAGGGCTCAGTTATCTGCTGGGTATCTACTGGGGATGGGGACTGATAGGCATGTGGTGTGCCTTCCTGCTGGATGAGAATATCCGGGCCCTCATTTTTGTCCGGAGATGGGGCAGCTTGAAATGGGCCAAAAAGGGATTTGTGAAATAATCAGCGAATACAGCCGGAACAAACCGGTAAAAGGGACTGGTGTGTGCGGGAGGAGGTTTTCTTTGAACGGACATACTTGTTTACAAGCATCGCCCTGCTATTCTCTCTGTAGGAGTACGGCAGGGCGATGCTTATTATGTAGCATACGGTTTGCTGTTGAATGCTTTCCTGTAACTTACATGCTGGCCTTCAGTGCCTTGATGATGGCTGCGCTGAAACCGGAAATTTCCAGTTCGTTGAGGCCCTTGATGGTAATTCCTCCCGGGGTGGTTACCTTTTCAATTTCCAGAGCCGGGTGTGTCTGCTCGTGCTGCAGCAACAACCGGGCACTTCCTTCCAGGGTCTGTGCTACCAGCGTCATTGCATCTTTGGGGCGTAAGCCGGCTTCTATACCTGCCTGCATGGCAGCCTGCACGTACTTCATTACGTATGCAATGCCGCACGAAGCCAGTGAGGTACCCGCAGCAAAGAGTTTTTCCTCTATCAGCATGGAGCGTCCCATCTCATTGAACAGCGTCATCATAATCTGGGTCTGCTGTTCCGTGGCGTTTCTTCGGGCGATTAAGGTCATGCTGGCACATTCCGAAATGGCCGTATTCGGGATGACGCGGAAGATAGGCATTTCCGGATCCACAAAATGAGCCAGGTCCTCGAAGGTCAGTCCGGCGGCAACCGAAACCAGTATCTGTGGCTGGCGCAACCGCAACGGCTTTAAGACTTCTTCTACTTTCCAGGGTTTTACCGCAATGATTACAATGTCAGCTTCTGCAGCATCTTTGTTGCAGTTGCTGGTGTGAATATCCGGATATTCGGCTTTCAGCCGCTCCAGTTTCTCGTTGCTGGGATTCGTCACAATGATATCCTGTGCCTGTATATAGTGTCCCCGGGCAAGTCCGCGGGCAATGGCACCTCCCATATTTCCGGCTCCGATGATTGCTATTTTCATAATTCGTCAGATTAATGTGATATACAAAGTTATAATTAAAAAAGAAAGAATCCTATTTTGTACTTCTTATTTTGCCGGTTTTGAAAAAGAGGAAGACATTGAGGAAGAGGGCAAGTTATTAACAGGTCAACAAGGCTGGGGGATAAAAGTAAGGCCGTGATTCCTAATGAGATGAGGAAATCACGGCCTTGCCGGTTGTTTATATGTGCTTTCAACTGTTTTTTTCTGATACCTGCCTTTCCTTTCGGGAAAAAGCCTCTTCAACTGCTCGTCAGCCGGCTGCAGCTATCAGCAGAGAACCCGATGCAGGCGTTCCAGGAATTCATCGGCTTCTGCCTGAGACAGACAGAGAGGAGGAAGCAGACGGATTACGTTGGTTCCGCTGACTCCCGTAAAGACTTTCTGTTCGAAGAGGAGGCGTTTTCTGATTTCCTTGACTGGCTCTTCAAATTCCATACCGATCATCAGACCTCTTCCTCTGACTTCCTTGATCTGTTTGAAATGAGTGAGTTCTTCCAACAAGTGAGCGCCTACCGTTGCGGCATTCTCTACCAGGTGCTCGCTCTTCATGACATCCAGTACGGCAATGGCAGCGGCGCAAGCCAGGTGGTTGCCTCCGAAGGTGGTTCCGAGCTGACCGTAAACCGGAGTGAACTTCGGACTGATCAGTACCCCTCCCATCGGGAAACCGTTGGCAATGCCTTTGGCCATGGTAATCATGTCCGGGCGGATGCCGTTGTACTGGTGAGCGAAGAACTTACCGCTTCTTCCGTATCCCGACTGGATTTCATCGAGAATCAGTACGGTACCGGTCTTGTCACATTCCTGGCGGAGGGCCTGCATGAATTCGGTAGTCGGCAGCTGGATGCCGCCAACGCCCTGTATGCCTTCTATGATGACTGCACAGACATCCCCTTTTCCGAGTTCAGCCTTCATGGCCTCGGTGTCATTCAACGGCAGATAAGTCACGTGGTTATTGGCATTGACCGGAGCAATGATCTTCGGATTATCCGTCACCTCAACTGCCAGTGAGGTACGTCCGTGAAAAGCCTTCGCAAAAGAAACCACCCGGGTACGCTGGTTATGGAAAGACGCCAGTTTCAAGGCATTTTCATTGGCCTCGGCTCCCGAGTTGATCAGAAACAGCTGATAGTCATCGTATCCGCAGAGTTCTCCCATGCGGTCGGCTACTTCCTGCTGCAGCTTGTTGATGACCGAATTGGAATAAAATCCCAGTGTGGCAACCTGTTTGCTCAGGGCTTCCACATAGTGCGGATGTGCATGTCCGATAGAGATGACCGCATGTCCGCCGTAAAGATCCAAGTATTCGGTTCCTTTGTCATCCCATACATGACATCCTTTTCCACGTACGATGTTCACATCGAACAATGGATATACATCAAATAGTTTCATAGTTTACTGCATAATATCAGAAGGCAGAAGGCTTGAGTGTCAGTCCCACTGTTTCTTCCAGGTTGAACATCAGATTCATGTTGTGCACGGCCTGTCCGCTGGCCCCTTTCAGCAGGTTGTCGATGCAGGAAACAATGAGCAGTTTGTCTCCGTGTTTTTCCAGGTGAATCAGGCACTTGTTGGTATTGACCACCTGTTTGAGGTCAATGTTCTTCTCCACAATGTGCGTAAATGAATCTTTGGCGTAATAATCCTCGTAGATCTTGACAATTTCCGGCAGTTCGACCTTCGTTTTGACAACGATGGTAGCAAAGATACCCCGTGCGAAGTCTCCCCGGTACGGGATAAAGTCGATTTCGGCATCGAAACTCTGCTGCAACTGCTTCAGTGACTGTTTGATTTCGGGTACGTGCTGATGAGAAAACGGTTTGTAAATGCTCATGTTGTTGTTTCTCCAGCTGAAGTGCGAGGTAGCTCCCGGTTTAACTCCGGCTCCCGTACTTCCGGTGATGGCATTCACCATGATGTCGTTGTTCAGCAGCAGATGCTTTGCCAGCGGAAGCAGTCCCAGTTGGATACAAGTCGCAAAACATCCCGGGTTCGCTACGTGCTTGCTCTGGCAGATGGTTCTGCGGTTCAGTTCAGGCAAACCATATACAAAGTCGTGTTCCTCGCTCTTGATACGGTAATCCATAGACAGGTCGATGATCTTCAGGTCTTCCGGAATCTCATGACTTTCCATGAATTTTTTTGTGTCTCCATGTGCCGTACAGAAAAACAATACGTCGATGCTTTCCAGAGGAAGTTCGTCGGTAAATACCAGGTCGGTTTCTCCGTACAGACCTTCGTGTACGTCTGTAATCTTATTTCCAGCGTTGCTGGAACTGTTGATGAATTTTATCTCTACATCGGGGTGATTGATCAGCAGGCGAATCAGTTCGCCTGCCGTATATCCTGCCCCTCCTACGATTCCTGCTTTAATCATGAATTGAGTCTTTGTCTTTTAAATATTTTCTTCGTCTTTGTGGTTCGCATAATAAGCGCGAAGCGGGGTAGAAAGTACCTTGATGAAGCCTTTCGCATCTTCGGCTGTCCATCCTTTCTGCATTTCTCCGTATTCCCCGAATTTGTTCTTCACCAGGTCGTCTTTTGAGTCAACTCCCACCGTTGCGAAGCTGTACGGACGAAGTTCCAGTATGGCAGTACCGTTGACATTGCGCTGTGATTCCTGCAGCATGGCTTCGATGTCACGCATCACCGGTTCCAGATACTGGCTTTCGTGCAAGAACATACCGTACCAGTTGGCTACCTGGTCTTTCCAGTATTGCTGCCATTTGCTCAGGGTATATTTTTCGAGGAACTTGTGCGCACCGATGATCAGCATAGGAGCAGCCGCTTCGAAACCGACTCTTCCCTTGATACCGATGATGGTATCTCCTACATGCATGTCACGGCCGATACCGTAAGCGGCTCCGATTTCTTCCACCTTCTGGATGGCCTTGATCTTATCCTCGAAGACCTCTCCGTTGACCGCATACAGTTCTCCTTTTTTAAATTCCAGTTTCAGCAGTTCGCTTCCGGTCTTGCTTACCTGCTTCAGATAAGCGCTTTCAGGAAGTCCCTGGGTAGAATCCAGGATTTCTCCACCACAGATAGAAGTACCCCAGATACCTACGTTGTATGAATATTTCAGTTTGGTGAAATCTGCTTCAAAACCGTGTTCCTTCAGGTAATTGATTTCATAGTCACGGCTCAGCGCCATGTCGCGTGTCAGGGTGATGATTTCCACTCCCGGTGCCATGACCAGGAAAGTCATGTCGAAGCGTACCTGGTCGTTGCCGGCTCCGGTAGAACCGTGTGCAATGGCATGGGCACCGATCTCATTGGCATACCGTGCGATGGCCAGTGCCTGGAAGATACGTTCCGAACTTACGGAAATCGGATAGGTTCCGTTGCGCAGTACGTTTCCGAATACCATGTATTTCAGGCTCTTTTCATAATATTCCTGAGTAACGTCCAGAGTCACATATTTTACAGCTCCCAGCTTGTAGGCATTTTCTTCGTTCTGCTTCAACTGTTCAGGGCTGAATCCCCCGGTGTTGGCACAGGCTGCGTACACTTCGTATCCTTTTTCTTTTGCCAGATACATAACGGTAAATGAGGTATCTAATCCGCCGCTGAATGCAACGACTACTTTCTTCTTTTCTTCCATGGTTATATTTTTATTATGAGTTTTGCGGAATATTTCTGTGTCTATATATATTAAGGTATATATGTCATCAGAAATTGTTTATTTTATCGTCTGTATGTAAGGCCGGATCGTAAAGCATGGCGGTACAGATACAGAATTTGCGCTTTTTAGCGACCAGGATTTCGTGGTTGATGCATCCTTCACATCCTTTCCAGAAGGCCTCGTCGTCTGTCAGTTCGTTGAATGTAACCGGTACGTATCCCAGTTCCGTATTCATTTTCATGACTGCAGCTCCCGAAGTCAGACTGAATATCTTGGCTTTCGGCCATCGCAGGCGTGACAAGGTAAAAGATGCATGCTTGATTCGCTTGGCCAGTCCGCATCCCCGGTATTCGGGATGTACAATCAGTCCGGAAGTGGCCACATATTGTTTGTTCCCCCATGATTCGATGTAGGTAAAGCCTGCAAATTCATCTCCACAGAGCGCGATGATGGCTTTTCCTTCCTTCATTTTGGTGGCTACGTATTCGTGTGTACGTTCGGCGATACCTGTTCCACGTACTTTGGCTGCCTCGCGGATGGTATCAAGAATTGTGTCAACATATACCTCGTGTGAGGCGTCGGCTACCATTACGTCAATTTGTTTGGTGTCCATTTTTTGTCTGTATCTTGATCTTGTTTTAAATATGATTGATATTCGGTATAATGTGTGCCAGAGCTTGCTTGACACTGGTACGTGTACATCCTTCACGGACTACCAGCATGATGGTGTCGTCACCGGCAATGGTACCTATTATTTCATGAAAATGATTGTTGTCGATGTCATAGGCCAGGCTGCTTGCATATCCCGGACGAGTCTTGATGACTGCAATGTTGTCTGAGAATTCGATGGAAACAAAGCCGTTATGACGTAGCATTTCAGAAGCGCTCTGCGGCTCGGTCATACGCTTGTACATGGTATTGTTGGGCAAAACGTATACGTAATTTCCGTTCATGCTTGCTGCCTTGGCTACTTTCAACTGTTTCAAATCTCTCGAGAGAGTGGCCTGGGTGAGCTGGAAGCCTTCTTTGGCCAATTCCTGAAGCAATTCTTCCTGGCTTCCTACTTCTTTACTCGAGATAATCATTTTTATAGAGTCGAGTCTGCTGTTTTTACTTTTCATCGTGTATAATTATTCTGTTATTGGCTGCAAATATACGGATTAAGTGGAAATTATATGCATATTCTGCTATATTTTTGCGTTTTTATTCTTAATAAATGTGAAATATACATCTCTGGCTGTTTAAAGATGGCTATTTGAAGATTTACTTATCGGTTTTGTTTTCCCTTGACTGTCAATAATTAAATTTTTTAATTATCCTGTCGGGTTTCCTTTTTCATTTTTGATAATGTGAATGTGATTTGAATAAATATTCCGTAAATAACTCTTTCTTCTCTTTTTTGCCCTTAATATTGATATTTCATTAAAATATTGTCACATTTTTTTCAAGATTTATTGAATGGTTTATTTTTTTCTTTAAATTTGTGACCAATAAATCTATTGAACCTATAAGACGGACAGGAATAATCAAGTTTTGTCCAACAATATAATAATGTATTAGAGCTCTTTGACAAGTAAGTACTTTAAATAAGTTGTAGATTGGTTAGTTCTTTTTTAGGTGAATTGAGAGAGTAACAATGAAAAATAAAAAAGTAAAGGCTATGAAAACGTAAATTTAAACAGCACTTACATGTTTCTCGGAACGTGTATTTTATGAAGAAAAGAAATTAGAAATTTGATCATTAAATTAATAAACATTTAATTAACCTTATCTAGATGAAACGGAGCAAATATTCTCAATTACTATGGTTTTTGCTGTTGGTTCCGGGGAATGCCGTTTGGGCTTCTTCTTATAATAATTTGGATTCCAATGACATTTCTATGTCACAGCAATCTGTAACAACCAAGGGTACAGTCGTTGATACGAAAGGAATGCCTTTGATTGGAGTAAGCATCCTTGAAAAAGGAACTACTAATGGTACCATTACCGATATCGACGGTAATTTCACACTGAATACAGCTGCAGGTGCTACGCTTGAAATTTCTTATATCGGTTATAAAACATTGAGCCTGGGGGTAAAGCCTAATTTGGGACAGATTGTAATGTCGGAGGATACGGAAGTCCTGGATGAAGTTGTGGTTACAGCCTTGGGTATCAAACGTTCTCAGAAAGCATTGAGTTACAACGTGCAGGAAGTAAAAGGGGATGCACTTACTGCGGTAAAGGATGCGAACTTCATGAATTCACTTGCTGGTAAAGTTGCCGGTGTTCAGATCAGTAGCGGTGCTACAGGAGCCGGTGGTGCTACCCGTGTGGTAATGCGTGGTATGAAGTCTTTGACTAAAGATAATAACGCATTGTACGTAATCGACGGTGTGCCGATGTTCAATACCGGAAAGAGTGGCGGTGAAGGTCAGTTCGGAGAAATGGGTGGCTCAGATGCAGTAGCCGACCTTAACCCGGATGATATTGCCAGTGTAAGTATGATGACCGGCCCTTCTGCAGCTGCCTTGTATGGATCGGCTGCTGCCAATGGTGTGGTTTTGATTACTACAAAGAAAGGTGCAGTGGAACGTACTTCTGTATCAGTATCCAACAGTACTACTTTCTCTAAGGCTTATATGATGCCGGAAATGCAGAACCGTTTTGGTACCAGCTCAGGTCTGTTCAGCTGGGGTGACTATACAGACAGAAGATATGATCCGGCCGATTTCTTCAACACCGGTACCAATATCATCAACTCAATCTCTTTGTCAACCGGTAATGACAAGAACCAGACTTACCTGTCTGCTTCAACTACCAATTCGGACGGTATCCTTCCTAACAACAGTTATAACCGTTATAACTTTACTGCCCGTAATACAACCAACTTCCTGAACGACAGGCTGACATTGGATCTGGGTGCTCAGTACATCGTACAGAACAACAAGAACATGGTTTCTCAGGGACAGTACTATAACCCGATTCCGGCATTGTATATTTTCCCGCGCGGTGAGAACTTTGATGAAGTCCGTCTGTACGAACGTTATAATACAAACTACGGTTATATGGAACAGTACTGGCCTTATGGTGATGGAGGTATGTCATTGCAGAACCCTTACTGGATTCAGAACCGTATTGTCCGTACATCTGAAAAGAAACGTTACATGCTGAACGCTTCTTTGAAGTGGAAGGTTACAGACTGGTTCAATATTACAGGTCGTGTAAACCTGGACAACTCCGATTATCGTAACCGTGAAGAAAAGTCGGCATCTACTCTGACTACTTTCTGCGGTGTGAGCGGTGGTTTGAAAGATGTAATGCGCCAGGAGCGTTCATTGTATGCCGATGTATTGGGTACCATCGACAAGACTTTCGGTGAATTCCGCCTGAATGCCAACTTCGGTGCTTCTATTTACCATACATCGATGGATGAAATCTCCATTGCCGGTGACTTGATTATCCCGAACTTCTTCCAGATTAACAATATCAACTTCTCTGCAAACTATAAACCGGAACCTAGCGGTTACAAAGATGAAATTCAGAGTGTGTTTGCAAGTGCTGAATTGAGCTGGAGAAATCAGTTGTATCTGACACTGACCGGCCGTAACGACTGGGATTCAAAACTGGCATTCTCTGACCAGCCTTCTTTCTTCTATCCGTCAGTGGGACTTTCTGCAGTATTGTCAGAAATGTTTGATTTGCCGGAAGTAATTACTTATGCAAAGGTGAGAGGTTCTTATACAGTAGTAGCTTCTTCATTCGACCGCTTCCTGACTAATCCGGGATATGTATATAACGGACAGACACACAACTGGGAAAATCCGACTACTTACCCGATGAAGAACATGAAACCTGAAAAGACCAAATCATGGGAAGTTGGTTTGAACTTGAAATTCTGGGAAAACCGCTTTAGCTTGGATGCTACTTACTACCGTTCAAATACATTGAACCAGACTTTCAGCGTAGATATCCCGCCTTCATCAGGATATAACAAGGCAATTGTTCAGGCTGGTAACGTACAGAACCAGGGTATTGAACTGGCTTTGGGATTCAGAGATGAATGGGCTGGCTTCGGATGGTCTTCTAATGCTACCTTTACATTGAACCGTAATAAGGTAAAACGTTTGGCCAGCGGCTGCACGAACCCGGTAACCGGTGAATTGATTCAGATGGATGAAATGCATGTAGGATGGCTGGGTAAGGAAAACGTTGCTCCTCGTGTAATTCTGACAGAAGGTGGCTCTATGACTGATATCTATGTTTACAACGAATTGACTAAGGACAACAACGGTAATATCAAAGTTGATCAGAGCGGAAATATCAGTATGTCAGACTCTTCAACTCCGACTAAGGTAGGTGACCTGGATGCTGATTTCAACTTGGGATGGACCAACCACTTCACTTATAAAGGTATTGACCTGGGAGTTGTATTGTCTGCACGTGTAGGTGGTCTGGCTTATTCAGCTACTCAGGGTATTTTGGACTATTATGGTGTATCTGAGGCTTCTGCTATAGCACGTGAAAACGGTGGTATTCCTATCAACAACGGTATGGTTGAGGCTCAGAAATATTATCAGACTATCGGTACCGGTGAAGGTGGTTACGGACGTTACTATCTGTACAGCGCTACCAACGTACGTCTGCAGGAATTAAGCCTGAACTATACACTTCCTAAGAAATGGTTCAAGAATGTGGCTAACGTTACTTTGGGTGTAGTAGGACGTAACTTGTGGATGATTTACTGCAAGGCTCCGTTCGATCCGGAACTGTCTGCTTCTACATCAAGTAACTATTATATGAATGTGGATTATTTTATGCAGCCGAGTTTGCGTAATGTTGGATTCAATGTAAAAGTTCAATTCTAAAGGTTATAATGAAGGTCATGAAAAAATTTATAAGAAATATAACAGCTGGTGCTGCTTTACTGCTTATGGTAGGAAGCTGTACGGACAAGTTTGAAGAATATAATACGAATCAGTATCAGATTCATGAGGCTGACCCTGCCACATTGATGAAGTCAATGATAGAGACAATTGTCAATATCCAGCAGAATGACTCACAGATGCAGGATCAGATGGTCGGACAGTACGGAGGATATTTCTGTGCTTCTAATGTATGGAGTGGCACTAACTTCGGTACTTATAATCAGAGTGATGCATGGAACGCATCTCCCTGGAACACTAACTTCCAGAAGATTTACGGTAACTTCTTCCAGGTTAAGGAAGCTACCAATTCATCTGGACACTACTATGCATTTGCTTGTATGATACGTGCCATCAATATGTTGCGCATTGCTGATACATACGGCCCGATGCCTTACAGCCAGGTAAAGAAAGGTAACTTCTATGTGTCTTATGATACGCAGGAACAGGTATATAAGGCAATCCTGGAGGACTTGGCCAATGCGGCAGAAGTGTTGTATAACTATCATGTAGAAACCAACGGAAATGCTCCGCTGGGTGCCAATGACCCTGTATTTGCCGGCAACTATGCCAGCTGGGCAAAACTGGCGAACTCTATGCGTCTGCGTGTGGCAATGCGTATCAGCTCTTTCTTGCCGGATGTAGCTAAGGAAGCTGCCGAAGCTGCAACCTCACATAAAGCCGGTTTGATTGAAGCTAATAACGATAATGCCATGATGGATTGTGGTACTCAGACCAATCCTTATCAGCTGGCTGCTGTTTCCTGGGGTGACTTGCGTGTAAATGCAAATATCGTGGACTATATGGCTGCCTATAAGGATCCGCGTGCTGCCAAGTATTTCAATGCTTCTACTATTGCAGGATTGAACGGACAGTATGCAGGTATGCGTATGGGTGACAAGGATTTTGCAAAGGCTGATGCGGGTGGATACTCTACTCCAAACATTTCCGGCTCGGATAAACTGTTGGTATTCTGTGCTGCCGAAACTGCTTTCTTGCGCGCAGAAGGTAAGTTGCGTGGCTGGAATGTGGGTTCGAAAACTGCCAAGGAATATTATGAAGAAGGTATTACGCTTTCAATGTCTCAGTATGGCGTTTCTGCTGCTGATTACCTGACTGATGAGACTGTACCGACTGTTACTCACGTAAGTGATAATGTACAGAAGGCTCCGGCAACTATCTCAAATACCGTTTGTGTAAAATGGGATGATGCAGACAATACACTTACAGGTAAAAACTTCCAGCGCATCATTACTCAGAAATGGATTGCCAACTATCCGTTGGGTCTGGAAGCTTGGGCCGAACAGCGCCGTACCGGTTATCCGGAATTCTATCCTTGTATCGATAACCTTTCTGACGGAGTGGTAAGTACATCCAGAGGTGCCCGCCGTCTGGCATTCCCTTACACTGAAAAACAGAATAATAAGGCAAACTGCGATCAGGGTGCATTGGATTTGGGTGGAAATGATACGCCTGCTACCGACCTGAAATGGGCAAAGAAGGATTAATAAACAAACTTAAATGAAAACAACGGTATGAAAAAAATACATTTATTACCTACTTTATTGTTGTCATTGGCAACTTCTTTCATGACGAGTTGCAGTGACTGGACGGATGTAGAGGCTGAGGTCTTCCCCGAAGACATCACTTCTGAAGAATATTATGAAGCTTTGCGTGAGTATAAGAGAAGCGATCACCAACTTGCATTCGGCTGGTTCGGAGGCTGGAGCGGTGAAGGTGCCTTTATGAAGAAATCACTTGCCGGAATCCCGGACAGTGTAGACATCGTGTCTATCTGGGATAACGGTTTGGGACTTTCTGAAGCACAGAAGCGCGACATGCAGTTTGTACAGCAGGTGAAAGGTACCAAGGTGGTTTTCTGTAGAATCCTGGCTTATGTAGGTGACGGTTTTACCCCGTCTTATGTAGGTGAGGGACTGGAAGGTCAGGAATACCGCAATGCGGTCAATGAGTTCTGGGGATTCCCTTCTGACGAAAGTGACCAGGCGGCAGTTGAGGCTTCTATCCGTAAATATGCGCGGGCTGTGGCAGATACTCTGAATCTGTATGGCTACGACGGATTTGATATTGATTACGAACCGAATGCCGGACCGCATGTGGGTAACCTGATTAAGCCGGGTTCGGGAGGACATTATGCCAACAATGAAAACTTTGCGATTTTCCTTGATGAACTGGGTAAATATTTTGGCCCGAAGTCGGGTACTGGAAAACTGCTGTTGATTGACGGTGAACCGCAGAGTATGAACGACAGACCGGAACTGGGAGCTTATTTTGACTATTTTGTCATTCAGGCTTACAACTCAGGAAGTGACAATAACTTGGACGGACGTCTTCTGGGAGGCTATGGAGCCTATAAATGCGGATTGGTGGAAACTTTCGGTGAAGTACTGGGTGAGAAAAAAGTTACTAACATGACCATTATGACCGAAAACTTTGAAGCAGTCGATGTGGCAATGAACGGTGGATATAACTATACTGACCGTTGGGGAAACAGCATGAAGTCTCTGGAAGGCTTTGCACGCTGGCAGCCGCGTAACGGCTTCCGGAAAGCGGGAGTAGGTACTTACCATATGGAAGCTGAATTCGGAACCAATCCGGAGTACAAGAACTTGAGAAATGCTATTCAGATTATGAACCCGTCGGGTCATTCTTTACTTAAAAAATAGATAATATTATGAAACGGAAAAATTATATGAAAATATGTCTTCTCTCGGTTTTATTTGTAGGATTGGGGGGATTGACATCTTGCGATGATGCGAAATACAATACGCTGGATACCCATGCTTATATCAATGAGGCTTTGTCGGGTACAAGCGTGAAAGTGAACGTAGATGTAAATAACGAGAGTTCTACTACACTGGATATCCATGTGAGTGACGCTGCTGCCATGGACAGCCACTTTAAACTGGAGGTAGATTCTTCGGTATTGGATGAATATAACCGTATTAACGGTACCAGCTATATTACTATGCCAGAAGGACAGTATGTATTGCCGGAAGATATTGTCATCGAAGCCGGTCAGTATAATGCTTCTGAAACGAAGGTGGTATTGGAACCCTTCTCTGATGAAATGATGAAATCAGGTGAATCATATGCTTTGCCTGTACGTCTGGTTTCAAAAGACGGTGCTTATCCGGTAATGGAAAATACAGGTACTTTTGTCATTCTGGCTGAAAGTATCATCCGTTTCTCTGCTCCGATGTTTACAGGTGGTGCCAAACTCTTCTCTCAGAGTTATATCGACAATCCGGAAACTTATTCACAGTACACTATTGAAGTTCGTTTCCAGATCAGTGATACAGGCAACCGAAACCGTGCGGTATTCTCTACTGATGACGGAGACGGACGCTATATCCTGTTGAGATTTGAAGACCCGAATGCGGAAAGTCCGGATCATCCGCTGCATTCTTTGGTTCAGATCCAGCTGCACAATGGTTATGTAAACCCGACTCATCATTTTGAAGTCAACAAGTGGCAGCACCTGGCAGTTACTTTCGACGGTATGAACTATCGTATTTATATCAACGGTGTCGACAGTGGTATGCTGGCATGCTCGGATGCTTGTAAGACCTTCAAGGCTGTAAACTGGTTCACTGACGGTGACGGTAACCAGAGTGGCTGGTGGGGCAACTGTAAGATTCTGATCAGTGAAGCCCGTATCTGGTCAGTAGCTCGTTCTGCTGCACAGATCCAGAACAGTATGACACAGGTTAGTCCGAAATCAAGCGGTCTGGAAGCTTACTGGCGCTTGAATGAAGGTTCTGGAAATTCATTCGAAGATGCTACCGGAAAGAATCATTCACTGGCTACTAACCAGAAGGTGACTTGGGTAGACGGTATCTTGTCTACAGATACATCTACTGAGTGGCCTAAATAATCATTAATAATTAACTTACCGCAAGTTCATGGTTTTATTGCATTAAAATCATGGACTTGCATACAGAAAGTAATAGTTTATGAAAAAGTTTTTTCAATATATATTGATGGCCGCTTTCATAGGCGGAACTGTCCCCTTGGCTTCATGCGATGACGATGAGGAAGTTTTGAACGAATGGGATATGACTTATGTCTCATTGCTTCAGGCTGATTATCTGAGACCTGTTCCAACTACCTTTAACCTGACTCATGCTGAGGGATCGGGTATAGAAGGAACCATGGAATTCTCCTTTATGGCTTATGCGACAGAAGTGGTAGAACAGGATGTAACGGTTGACTTTGCAGTTACAACTACTCTTCCTGTCAGTGAGGATAAAATCGCACTGAGTGCACAGTCTATGGTAATCAAGGCGGGTCAGAAAAATTCTGAACCGGTAACATTGAGTATTACCGACTGGTCGGAACTTGAAAAGGTGAAAGATGCTGCTGAATATACGCTCGACATTAATGTAAAAGGCATGAGCTGTGCCGACGATGACGTGGCTCTCAGCCAGTTCAACCAGAAGTTCTCATTCAAGATTGTAAAAGCTGCAGAAAGACCGAAACAGGAGCAGCTGGTTTCTACTCCGACTGAATGGATCTTCACCTTCATGGATGGTGTGGAAAATGCCAATGCCAATTCAGTAGCCGGTACCGGAAGCAGTGATGTGGCTACCGATGGAGTTCCTTTCTGGTTTACTGTCGATTTCAAGACTGTCAAGACAGTATCAGGTATTCAGACTAGGCACTGGGGAGCCTCTTATGCTCCGACTAAAATAGAACTGTTCCGTTCAGATGATGGCTTGGATTGGGTTTCATTGGGACAGTTTGATACCAGTGGATCTACTCAGACCGTTAAACTGGACGAAAGAGTGGATACTCGTTTCCTGAAATATCAGATGATTAATGTGCCGGGACGAGTAGATATAATGAGCTTCTCGGTTTATATGTATCAATGATTCTATAATTTAAGGTAAAATCATAAGTGGGGTGAGGGGCAGCCGATGCTATCGTGCTGTCCCTCACTGTTTTTTCATGGTGTCTGCAGGCAAACGGGAAGAAGCGGGAAGACGCTTGTGGGGAAAGTGAATGGCTTAGGCTGGAAGTAACCTGATTATGCAACTGGAGTTTCCTGGTTGTGCAACAAAAGTTGCATGGACGTGCAACCGGAGTTTCACAATCAGGAAACTTTTATGCCATTGGCCTTGCAGCTGTTTCTGTTAAAAGGATGCCGGCGGGAAGCTTCTCGGAGAGGATGTCGGCGGATTGCCTGTATTGGTGACAACCTGTGGAGAATGATGTGGATAAACGATTTCGGAAGCCGGTTTTCGAAATGAAAGATATGAAGGGGAGCTTTCCGATGAGGAAAGCAAAGGCAAAAAGAAACCCCGTGGATCAGTCGTAAACGACTTTCCACGGGGCTCTTTCCGTTTGAATGACGGAATATATTACCTATGCATTATTCGCGTACCAGTGCAGCCTGTTGCTGTACTTCCTGAGGAACGTAGTCGCTCTGGAAGAAGCGGCTTGCGCGGAGCAAGTGTCGCCAGATACTTACCAGCTCCTGTGATTCCTGAAGGATGTTCAGGTATACCATTGAAGCTTTCAGGCTGGTGCTGTCGGCCTCCTGCATGTGATTCATCTGCTGTTTACGCAGTGCCGAAATCTTATTTTTCAAGGCATCTCCCTTTACCAGGATGTCGTCAGCCTCGCTGTAGTTGTTGGCTTCAATCGATGCACAAGTCCGTTCCATCAGCGTACAGAGCTCTTCTCTGATCGGCAGGAACTCTGCAATGCTCTCTTTTGAAATCGGATTGAAGTTGTTGTCTACGTGTTCCTTGCAAGGCTCACAGATACGCTTCAAGCAGTACAGCATCTGTTCGCAACTGTTGCTGCCCAGGTGGAACCAGGTATTCTTTTCAATGGCTACCGTGATAGGAATACGGCGCAATCCCAGAATTTCCTTACGGCGGCGTTTCTTGAGCATTTTCTTCTGCTCGTCTGCGGCATTCATCGCCTTTTTCAGCAATTTGAGGTCTTCGTTGATGAATCCGTCAGTAATCTTCACATAGCTTTCTTCGCTGAAGCGCAGGTAGCTGGTCATTGTTTCCTGGAAGTGCATACGGAGCAGGGTAAGGATTTCTCCCTTGTCTTTGCTCTGCATCATGCGCTTGAAGATATCATCCTGATGTTCGGCCTTTTCTTTCTTGCCATACTGTATGTGGCTGCGTACCAGCAGGAATACGGCAACACCGATGAAGATGAACATACCTACGAAGCTGGTATAGAACATGATGGCAGTAACCAGGGCACAGATGGTGAAGGCTACGAAGGCAGTGATGAACCATCCTCCGATGACAGACAACATACCGGTGATACGGTAAACTGCGCTTTCACGTCCCCAGGCGCGGTCGGCCAGTGAGGTACCCATGGCTACGATAAAGGTAACGTAAGTAGTAGAAAGCGGAAGTTTCATGGTGGTTCCGATGATGATGAGCAATCCGGAGAGTACCAGGTTCACAGCAGCGCGTACCATATCGAAGGCTGCTCCGTTTTCCAGAATCACCTCATCTTTGTTGAAACGGCTGTCAATCCAGCGGCGTACTCCCACCGGGATGACCCGAACCATGAACTCATTGATAGAGGTCGCGCGGCGTACGATGGTACGTGCCAGTGCAGAAGAACCGAACATTTCGTCACCTTCTTCCTGACGGGCAAGGTCGACAGACGTTTTGATTACATTTTTAGCTTTTTTGGAAGTTGCCAGTGCATATACCATGATAATGCCCGACAAGAACAAGAATATAGCGGGTGTTTGTGCGGATGACATAAGAGATGACATCATGAAGTCGTGTACACCGGCTCCGTTGGAGTTGGCCACATAGTCGGTATACGCAGAGAAGCCTGCCAGAGGAACTCCGATGAAGTTGACAAGGTCGTTGCCGGCAAACGCAAGTGCCAGTGAGAAGGTTCCGAGCAATACGATGATGCGGAATACGTTGACCTTGCACCAGTGTAAAATCTGCATGAATGCAGTGAAGAAAAGGAAGCAGGCAGTCACCAGCATGGTGGTGTTCGCCTCAATCCATCCCATTGCTTCGGGTGTCATGAAAGGAGCGCTTTTCAGTCCTTTGATCAAGACGAAATAAGAAAGAGAAGTGACTGAAATACCTCCGAAGATACCAATGGTCCAGGAAAGTTTCTTTTTGTAATTGAAGCTGAAAATCAGACGGGAAATGTACTGTACAAGTGTTCCGGCGATGAAGGCGATGGCTACCGAAAGGAAGATACCCATGATGACGGAAAGTGCCTTTTCGGTGTTCATCATGTCACCCAGCGTAAGCAGGCCGGTCTCGTCACCGATGATTTTCAGAATGGCCAGAATGAAGGTTCCTCCCAGCAATTCAAAAACCATGGATACGGTGGTCGAAGTAGGGAGCCCCAAGGTGTTGAACACATCCAGCAGCACCACGTCGGTAACCATCACCGCAAGGAAGATACACATGATTTCGTAGAAACTGAAATTTACCGGTTGGAAGATGCCGTGACGTGCGATATCCATCATTCCGTTACTCATGATCGCTCCGGCGAAAACTCCTGCAGCAGCTACAATGATAATGGTCTTGTACCGGGCCACTTTGGCGCCCACTGCTGAATTCATGAAATTGACAGCGTCGTTGCTGACACCTACCAGCAAATCAAAGATTGCCAGCATAAAAAGGAATATAACTATTCCCAGATAAATGGTTTCCATATGTTTAACTTGAGATATTTTTTCGGCTGCAAAACTAGATGAAACATGTTATACTGAGATGTCATAGATGTTACATTTGTGTTACAAAGTAAAAGAAAGATAAATTCACTATTTTATAGTGGGTTTATCGCCCGAAAATTAGTACCTTTGTATCCAAATATTTTAAAACTTAATAGCAATGTCAGAGTCAAAGAGAATTAAGACCGCTTTAGTATCGGTTTACCATAAGGACGGTCTGGATGCCATTATCCGTCGTTTAGCAGAAGAAGGCGTGGAATTTCTCTCAACAGGAGGTACACGTCAGTTTATCGAAAGCCTGGGTTATCCTTGCAAGGCTGTGGAAGACCTTACCAGCTATCCTTCTATTCTGGGTGGCCGTGTGAAGACACTTCACCCGAAAGTATTCGGTGGTATTTTGTGCCGTCGTGAACTGGAACAGGACCAGCAGCAGATTGCTCAGTATGAAATCCCTGAAATCGACCTGGTAATCGTAGACTTGTATCCGTTCGAAGCAACGGTTGCATCGGGTGCGGAAGCACAGGCCATCATCGAGAAGATCGATATAGGTGGTATCTCTTTGATCCGTGCGGCTGCCAAGAACTTCAATGACGTGGTAATCGTAGCCAGCAAGGCACAGTATAAGCCTTTTCTGGATATCATTACGGAAAACGGTGCGGTGACTACACGCGAAGAACGCCGCTGGTTTGCGAAAGAAGCGTTTGCAGTGTCTTCTCACTATGATTCGGCTATCTTCAACTGGTTTGACGGAGGTGAACACTCTGCATTCCGTTGTGCGGTAGAAGAACCGAAGACGTTGCGTTACGGCGAGAACCCGCATCAGAAAGGTATTTTCTACGGTGACCTGAGTGCAATGTTCGACCAGATTCACGGTAAGGAAATCTCTTACAACAACCTGTTGGACATCAATGCGGCTGTCGACCTGATCGATGAATTCAAGGGTGAGACTACTTTCGCTATCCTGAAACACAACAATGCCTGCGGTCTGGCTTCACGTCCTACCTTGCTGGAAGCATGGAAGGATGCACTGGCCGGTGACCCTGTATCTGCATTCGGTGGTGTACTGATTACCAATACTCCTGTAGACCGGGCTACTGCAGAAGAAATCAACAAACTGTTCTTCGAAGTTATCATTGCTCCGGACTATGACGTAGATGCGCTTCAGATATTGACTCAGAAGAAAAACCGCATCATCCTGGTTCGTAAGGAAACTGAACTGCCTACCCTGCAGTTCCGCTCTTTGCTGAACGGAGTGCTGGTTCAGGACAAGGATACGAAGTCTCATACTCCGGAAGACCTGAAGCAGGTAACTGAAAAGGCGCCTACTGCAGCTGAAATTGAAGATATGCTGTTCGCCAACAAGATTGTAAAACAGAGCAAGAGTAATGCCATCGTACTGGCTAAGGGCAAACAGTTGTATGCCAGCGGTGTGGGACAGACTTCACGTGTAGATGCTTTGAAACAGGCTATCGAAAAGGCCAAGTCATTCGGATTCGACCTGAACGGTGCCGTAATGGCCAGCGATGCTTTCTTCCCGTTCCCTGACTGTGTGGAACTGGCCGACAAGGAAGGTATCAAGGCAGTTATCCAGCCGGGCGGATCGGTAAGAGACGACCTGACTTTCCAGTACTGCAACGAACATGGAGTGGCTATGGTACTGACTGGAATCCGTCACTTTAAACATTAATAATTAAAAAGGAAGCGGTTGAAAGCTTTACGGTTCCCGGATCGGACAGGCGTCTGGTCCGGGAACTTGTAAATCAAGACTGAGACTCAAGAACTAAATTTTAAACTAAGAACTTAAAAATGGGATTATTTTCCTTTACACAAGAAATAGCAATGGATCTTGGAACTGCCAATACGATTATATTGAGCAATGACAAGATTGTGGTAGATGAGCCGTCTGTGGTTGCACTTGACCGCCGGACTGACAAGATGATTGCAGTGGGTGAGCGTGCGAAACTGATGTATGAGAAAGAAAACCCGAACATTCGTACGGTGCGTCCGTTGCGTGATGGAGTCATCGCCGACTTCAATGCCTGTGAGCAGATGATGCGCGGGCTGATCAAGAAGGTGAATACGGGACGCCGTCTGTTTACTCCTTCCTTGCGGATGGTGATCGGTGTACCTTCCGGAAGTACGGAAGTGGAACTGCGTGCGGTGCGCGACAGTGCGGAACATGCAGGTGGACGTGACGTGTACCTGATTTTTGAACCGATGGCTGCTGCTATAGGTATTGGTCTGGACGTGGAAGCGCCCGAAGGTAATATGATTGTGGATATAGGTGGTGGATCGACGGAAATCGCGGTTATCTCTCTGGGAGGTATCGTGTCGAACAACTCCATCCGCATTGCGGGAGATGATCTGACTGCCGACATTCAGGAATACATGAGCCGCCAGCACAACGTGAAGGTCAGTGAACGAATGGCAGAACGTATCAAGATACACGTAGGAGCTGCCTTGACCGACCTGGGTGATGAGGCTCCCGAAGATTACATCGTAAGAGGTCCTAACCGCATTACGGCACTCCCGATGGAAGTTCCCGTATGCTATCAGGAAATCGCGCACTGTCTGGAGAAGAGCATCGCTAAAATCGAGACTGCCATCCTGAGCGCACTGGAAAATACACCTCCTGAACTGTATGCCGATATTGTGAGCAACGGTATTTATCTGGCAGGTGGTGGTGCCTTGCTGAGAGGTCTGGACAGACGCTTGACCGATAAGATCAATATACCTTTCCATATTGCAGAGGATCCTTTGCTGAGTGTAGCCAAAGGTACAGGTATTGCGTTAAAGAATGTGGATCGTTTTTCGTTCCTGATGCGATAAAGATTACAGGCAATTGACAATTGACAGTTTATGAGGTGAACAGGTTTCATTGAATTGTCTATTGTCAATTTTCAATTGCCATACATTGGATTATGAGAAATCTGCTGAATTTTTTGTTGAAACATGACCACTGGCTGCTTTTTATCTTTTTGGAAGTGGTCAGTTTCACTCTGTTATTTCGTTTTAATAATTATCAGGGAAGTGTTTTCTTTACTTCGGCCAATTATGTGACTGGGGTTGTATGTGAGATGGCAGGTAATGTTACTTCCTACTTCGGATTACGCCGTGTGAATCGGGATTTGATGATGCGTAATGTGCAGTTGGAATTAGAGGCGCAACGCCTGAAGAGCCTGTTGTATCATTATGAGAAAGACAGTACACAAGTGGCTTTGGTAAACCGTTATCTGGAGGACACTTATTCGGTGATTCCTGCGCGCGTGGTGAACAACAGCATTGTGCGTACGGACAACTATCTGACCATCGACAAGGGAGAGGCAGACAGTGTGTATGCCGAGATGGGAGTGGTATGCGGTACGGGAGTGGTAGGCATTGTGTATCAGGCCTCGGCCCATTATGCCGTAGTACTTTCTGTCCTGAATTCGAAAAGCAGTATCAGTTGTAAGATAAAGCGTACCGATTATTTCGGAGTCCTCAAATGGGAGGGGGGCTCTTCACAATATGCCTATTTGCGTGACATTCCCCGTCATTCGGAATTCAGCCTCGGAGACACTGTGGTGACAAGCGGACACAGTGCGGTCTTTCCGGAGGGTATTCCGGTGGGTACGGTAGACGATATGAGCGACAGTCATGACGGTTTGTCGTATTTGCTGAAGATACGTTTGTTTACTGACTTTGCACGGTTGAATGATGTAAGTGTGATCGGTTTCCAGGGAGCGGCCGAACAGGCGAATCTGGAAAAGAGTATTAAATAATGTGTGTGTCCGGTGGCGACTGAACCGTGCCGGGAGTTTTATTGACGTTTAGTGTGAACTTTTATGATACAGTTAGTATATCGTTCTGCCTGGTTTGTCTTTTTCTTATTGCTGCAAGTGCTGGTGCTCAACCGGGTGCATATATCCGGTTATGCGACTCCGGTACTGTATGTGTACTTTATACTGATGCAGCGCACGGAGACTTCCCGCAAACAACTGATGTTGCAGGCTTTTTTCCTGGGGCTGTGCGTGGATATTTTCAGTAATACTCCGGGAATGAATGCGGCGGCCAGTACGTTTCTGGCTTTTGTCCGTAACGGACTGCTGCGTATGCAGACGCTGCGGGGAATGACGGAAGATTATGCTCCGGGCATGCGTACGATGGGAACCTCGCCTTTTCTGCGATACGTCATCAGTTGTGTCTTTATTCACATCACGCTGCTGCATCTGATCGATGCTTTCTCACTGTGGCAGATGAAGAACCTGCTGTGGAAGATTCTCTCGGATGTGTGCGTGACGGTAATCTGTGTGGTATGTGTTGATATGGCTAGGAGGAAAAGATAGTGGACAGAAACTATGATCTGGTAAAAAGAAGATATGTCATCGGGGGGGCCGTGTTCTTCGTCGCTCTCCTGTTCATCGTGCGGCTGTTCTTCCTGCAAATCATGAGCGATGATTATAAGAAGAATGCCGACAGTAATGCTTTCCTGAAGAAAATACAGTATCCCAGCCGAGGGGTGATTTACGACCGCAACGACCGTTTGCTGGTGTACAATCAGCCGGCATATGACATTACGGTGGTCATGAAGGAGATGGTGAGTCTGGATACGGCCGATTTGTGCCAGACCCTGAACCTTACGCCGGAGTTTGTCCGCAACCGTTTCCGGGACATGAAAAACCGGCGGCTGAACCCGGGGTATTCTCCTTATACGAATCAGGTGTTCATGACCCAGCTCTCGGCCGAAGACTGTGGGGTCTTTCAGGAAAAACTGTTCAAATTTCCGGGCTTTTACATTCAGCGGCGTACCATCCGTCAGTATAATTACAATGCGGGGGCCCATATCCTGGGGGATATTGCGGAAGTCTCGAAGTCGGAAATGGAGGACGATGAGTATTACCTGCCGGGAGACTTCATCGGGAAACTGGGAGTGGAGCGGTCGTACGAAAAGCAGTTGCGCGGTGAAAAAGGGGTAGAGGTACTGCTGCGGGATGCTCACGGAAGAATACAGGGAAATTATATGAACGGAAAGTTCGACAAGCCTTCCGTCCCGGGAAAGAACCTGGTTTTGAGTCTGGATATCGACTTGCAGATGTTGGGTGAGCGTCTGCTGGAAGGAAAAATCGGAAGTATCGTGGCTATCGAACCGGAGACGGGAGAGGTGCTCTGCATGGTGTCTTCGCCTTCTTACGACCCTCATATGATGATTGGACGAAACCGGGGAAAGAATCACAATGAAATGGCACGCGATCCCTGGAAGCCGTTGCTGAACCGGGCAATTATGGGTACTTATCCTCCCGGATCGACGTTCAAGACGACTCAGGCGCTGACCTTCCTTCAGGAAGGGATTATCAATACGGGTACCAGTTATCCTTGTTTCGGGGGATTTTCGTATAAGGGACTGCATGTGGGTTGTCACGGACACCCTTCGCCTTTGTCTTTGGTGCCTGCCATTGCGACTTCCTGCAACGGTTATTTCTGTTGGGGACTGTATTATATGATCGGGGCACGCCAGAAATACGGTACGGTGCAGAAGGCCATGAATACCTGGCGTGATTACATGGTTTCGATGGGCTTCGGCTATACGCTGGGCATCGACCTTCCCGGTGAGAAGCGTGGAATGATTCCGAATGCGAATTTTTATGATAAGGCGTATCGCGGGTCCTGGAACGGGCTGACTGTCATCAGTATCTCTATCGGACAGGGTGAGGTGACGGCAACTCCTCTTCAGATTGCCAATCTGGGGGCGACCATTGCCAACCGAGGATATTTCGTGACACCTCATGTGGTGAAAAAGGTGGAAGGAGAGGCTCTTGATTCGCTGTATACCCAGCGCCGGTATACCAAGGTGGATGCCAGTCATTACGATGAAGTGGTGCAGGGCATGAGGGCCGCTGTGACGGGAGGTACCTGCCGGATGGCGAATTTGCCGGACATTGAGGTGTGCGGCAAGACGGGAACGGCCCAGAACCATGGAAAGGACCATTCGGCATTCATGGGATTTGCTCCGATGAACAACCCTAAAATCGCCATTGCGGTGTATGTGGAAAACGGAGGATGGGGAGCTACGTACGGGGTTCCTATCGGCCGTCTGATGATTGAACAGTATTTAAAGGGAAAACTCAGCCCGGAAGACGAGGTATTGGCTACGGATATTCAGAAAAGAAGAATTGATTATGGCTTACAGGAAAGATAGTATATGGAAGACGGTGGACTGGTGGACGATTGCATTGTATGTCATACTGGTCATGTGTGGCTGGCTCAGTATCTGTGGAGCCAGCTACGACTACGGTGACCCTGATTTCTTCAGTCTGTCTACCCGTGCCGGAAAGCAGTTGATGTGGATCGGGTGTTCCTTCGGTCTGGGCTTCGTGCTGCTGATGATTGAGGAGCGCTTCTATGATACTTATGCCTATCTGATTTATGGCATCTTATTGCTTCTGCTGTTCGGAACCATCTTCAATCCTCATGAAATCAAGGGGTCGCGTTCGTGGATCGTGCTGGGACCGGTGAGTCTGCAGCCTGCCGAATTTGCCAAGTTTGCTACGGCCCTGGCACTTGCCAAGTATATCGGTGAATATACCTTTTCGATGGAGAAGGGAAAGAACCTGATGATGGCATTGGGAATCATTCTGGTACCGATGGTGCTGATTGTGTGTCAGAAGGAGACGGGTTCTGCACTGGTGTATCTTTCCTTTTTCCTGGTGTTGTACCGGGAGGGAATGACCGGAGCGGTATTGTTCTCCGGTATTTGTGCGGTAGTCTATTTTATTGTGGGTATCCGTTTCAGTGAGGTCATGATGCCCGACGAATGTACCTCGTGGGGCGATTTCTCGGTGATGACCCTGATTGTTATCTTCTCGGCCTTGCTGGTGAAGGCCTACGGAAAGAATTACAGTCGTGCTTTCGGTTATATCCTGCTGGCAGGCCTTGGTACCATATTGCTGGGAGTTCTGTTCTCGTTGTACGTAATTCCTTACGACGTGGCCGTCTTGCAGGCGTTTGTCTTTCTGGCATTGTGCATCTACCTGGTTTATCTCTTCCTGAGGGAAAGACTCCGGAGCTATCTGTATATCCTGTTTTTTGCCCTGGGCTCTGTAGGCTTTTTCTATTCGGCCGATTATGTCTTTAATGATGTGCTGGAGCCGCATCAGCAGGTGAGAATCAAGGTGCTGCTGGGTATGGAGGACGATCCGACGGGAGCGGGCTATAATGTCAACCAGAGTAAGATTGCCATCGGTTCGGGCGGTTTCCTGGGAAAAGGTTTTCTGAACGGTACCCAGACCAAACTGAAATATGTGCCGGAACAGGATACCGACTTTATCTTCTGTACGGTGGGTGAGGAGCAGGGTTTCGTAGGAGCATCTGCTGTCATTCTTTTGTTCTCGGTTTTCATCTGGCGCCTGATCTGGCTGGCCGAGCGGCAGAGTTCCCGCTCTGGCAGGGTGTACGGATACTGTGTGCTGAGTGTCTTTTTCTTCCACCTGTTTGTCAATGTGGGGATGGTATTGGGACTTACTCCTGTAATCGGTATTCCCTTGCCTTTCTTCAGTTATGGAGGATCATCCCTGTGGGGATTCACCATCCTGCTTTTCGTCTTTCTGCGTATCGATGCTTCCCGTGAGGGGTAAGAGGCAGATACCGATGTCACTGACTTCTTCCAGCGGATTCTCTTTCATGAGGTGGATAAGCTGGAGAATGGAATCGGTCTCCTGCAGGCGGATGGTACCGACAGTCTGTACGTACTGAATCAGTGTCTTTCCATTGCCCTTCCAGTTGCCTTCCTCGTCCGACAGATACAGATGAAAGGTATCTGCAGGCAGATCGGGCTGTGCCGGACGGCTCAAGGCGAGCCAGATGTCACGGTAAGGATAGCGTATGGTGTGCCGGATATCGATTTCCAGCGAATAGGTGCCGGGAAGCGTAAGTGAGTGGGGAAGCTGGAAAGAAAGCATATCTTTATTTTCCCACGATGGACCGACCTGCTGGTACGAGTGGTATTGGGGAGAAGGCTGACAGCCGCTTGTCATGATTATCAGCAGACTGCACAGGCAGATGCATACGGACAGTGACCGTAAGTGTCGGGTAAAAAAATGAAAAACGTTATACATACTCAGTGGGATGACATATCATTTCTGCCTGATACAGGTGATGTATCAGACAGAAATTGTAAAGTAATCAGGAAATAGGCTGTTCTTTTTCTGCTACGGCCTTAGGACCGGCCGGCTTTTTATCTCCAGCCTGCTCATTGGCCGGTTTCCGGTTGAAGTTGCGGTTGTTCTTTCCTCCGTTGTTCTTCTTGTTTTCCTGTCGTGCGGCAGGACGCGGTGCATTGCCGTTTTCCGAGGCAACAGGGGGACGCTTGGCATTTTCTGCCTTGACCGGTTTTTCGTTCTTTGCGGGCTGATTCGTCTTTTCAGCTTCCGGAGAAACACCGTTCACTTCTTTGTGCTGAGGCTCGTTATTTCCTCCTTTTTTCTTTTCTCCGTTCTTTTTCTCGTTCTTCACGCCCGGAGCATTTGGCTTTTCTCCTTTTTTCTTTTTCCGGTTCTTGCTTGCCTTGTTCTTGTCGAAACGGGTCAGGCTTTCCTGCTCCAGCAAGTCCTTCGACTGCTTGGTCTCAGTATGTCCGTCGTCCTGAAGTTTTTCCGGTTTCTCACCCCGTTTGTTCATGTTGATGATTTCAAAGGCACGGCGGGCAGTAATGGTTGCCTCATTGGCCAGGAAGTTCTTGTCGGTAGAATAGGTGATGACTCCCTTCAGAATGTCTGCCTTGAAGTAGAAATAAGTCGCATCCTGTGTTTCCAGCGTGATTTCCTTGCTTGGCAAGCGCTTCTGGCATTCTACGTATGCATCGATTTCATAATTGAGGCAACATTTCAGCTTGGCACACTGTCCGGCGAGTTTCTGCGGATTCAGTGAAATGTCCTGATATCTTGCCGCACTGGTTGAAACCGATACGAAACTGGTCATCCAGGTAGCACAGCACAGCTCGCGTCCGCAAGGACCGATACCTCCGATACGGCCGGCTTCCTGACGCGCTCCGATCTGTTTCATCTCGATACGGACCCGGAAGGCTTCGGCAAGCACCTTGATAAGCTGACGGAAGTCCACACGCTCGTCGGCAATGTAGTAGAAGATGGCTTTGTTGCCGTCTCCCTGATATTCCACGTCACCGATTTTCATCTGCAGACCCAGGTCGGCCGCAATCTGTCTGGAGCGGATCATGGTGGAATGTTCGCGGCTCTTGGCTTCCTCGTATTTCTCCAGGTCCACCGGTTTGGCCTTACGGTAGACACGCTTGATTTCAGCGTCCGGTTTCATGCCGCTTTTCTTCATCTGCAGCAACACCAGCCGTCCGGTCAGAGTGACGGTTCCGATGTCATGACCGGGACTGGCTTCTACAGCCACGATATCCCCTTTTTCCAGTTTCAGACGGTTGCTGTTCTTGTAATATCCCTTTCGGGTATTCTTGAACTGCACTTCCACCATATCTTGTTCTTCCGGATCGGCAGGAATGTCTGCCAGCCAGTCGTATGTATTTAATTTGTTGTTCTGTCTGCCACAGCCTTTGCAGGACAGACTTCCACTTCCGTTTTTCAGCAGGAACTTACTCATATATATTATTTTTTATGCAGACTCTCCGGTCCGTCGCTTCGTATCGGCAGGCCCCGGAGGATATTCTTTATATTAGGTTTATATTAAGGTTGCTTTAGTAATACAATCATTTTCAGTGAGAAATCGAAGAATACAAATTTGGCATTGGCATTCTGCTCAATGTGTCTTTGAGCCAGTTCGATTTCGGTCAGAATACCTATCACGTTCCTTTCGTTGATGAAAGGGGCGAACCTGACAGCAAACTGCTGTTCGGAAACCGACAGGTAGTTCATGTCTTTTTGCCTGAAGTTGTAGATAAAGTTCTCGCGCAGCATGTGCTGGCAGTAGGATAAAAAGCGCTTTTGCTTTTCTCTTCCCATTCCGGCCAGCTGCTCGCTCCAGGCTTTCATTTCTTTGATCTGTCTGGCATAGGCAAGGCGCATCAGTGAGACAAACAGGTCGAAGAAGATATTGTTTTCTTCGTGCGTATGGATGGTCTCCAGGGCTTTCAGTACACTTCCCTCCGAACGGTGTGCGATATCGGCTGCATCAGTGGGGGGGAGCATGTACCGCTTTTCGAGCATCTGGCTCAGGTCGCTTTCTTCCAGTAAGGGGATGTTGATGCGCTGCATACGGCTTACCAGTGTGGGAAGTACCATGTCGGGTTCTTCCGTCACCATCAGAAAGACGGTGCCCTTGGGAGGCTCTTCCAGAAGTTTCAATAACTTGTTGGCGCATTCCGCGTTCATTTTTTCCGGCTGCCAGATAATCATGATCTTCCGGTCTCCCTGCGAGGCCTTGAGCGACAGTTTCCGGTAAATCTCATCGCTTTCGTCCACAAAAATGCCGGGTTGCGCATTTCCCGCTTCAATGCGCTGCATCCATTGGGAAAGGGAGAAGTAAGGAGATTCTGTCAGCATCTGTCTCCAGGGCTCTATCCAATCGTCGGAAACCACGGGGCGTCCGGGCTTTTTCCTGATGACAGGAAAGGCAAAATGTACATCCGGATGTACGAGTTTTCTCATTTTCACGCACGAGGGGCATTGTCCGCAGGCATCGTCGTGCTGCGGGTTTTCACAACACAGCAGGGTTGCGAAAGCCAGTGCCAAAGGCATCTTTCCGGTACCTTCGGCTCCGCACAGCATGATAGCGTGAGGAACTCGCTGCTCACGTAACATGGAAAGGAGGATCTCTTTTACTTTATGTTGACCGATGACATCTTGCAATAACATATCAGAAAATTTTTTCGGCTACTTGTTTTACGCTGTCTACCGCTCCTACCGTGTAGAAGTGAAGACTGGGAACTCCCTGGGCCATCAGTTCACGGCACTGGTGGATACACCATTCGATACCCAGTTGCTTGGCCTGACTGTCGTCCTTGCATTTTACCGCTTCGGCAGCCAGCTCCATCGGCAGGTCGACCTTGAAGGTCTTCGGAATGACGCTCAACTGTGACAGTTTGCTGAAAGGCTTGATTCCGGGGATGATAGGGATGTGGATACCCTCTTCCCGTACCCGTTTCACAAACTCCAGGTAGCGGCGGTTGTCAAAGAACATCTGGGTAACGGCATATTCCGCTCCGGCTTCTACCTTCTGCTTCAGGTACATGATGTCCATGTCCATGTTGGGGGCCTCTTCGTGCTTTTCCGGGTAGCAGGCTACTCCGTAGCTGAAAGGATGAAGCGGTGCCTTGATGGGAGAACCGTCGATGAACACCCCCCGGTTGAAGTCGTTCACCTGCCGTTCCAGGTCGAGAGCATGTGCATGTCCTCCCGGTTCCGGAACAAAGGAAGATTCGTGCTTGGCCTTGTCTCCCCGGAGAATCAGCAGGTCGGTGATGCCTAAGAACTGCAGGTCGAGGAGCATGTATTCCGTATCTTCCTGAGTAAATCCGCTGCACAGCAGATGAGGTACCACCGTAATGTCATAGCGGTTTTTGATGGCAGCCGCTACGGCTACCGTTCCCGGACGGCGGCGGATCCGTCGGCGTTCGAACTGTCCGTCGGGCAGGGGCATATATACGTATTCACTGCGGTGGGTGGTTATATTGATATATTGTGGGTTGAACGGCCTCAAAGTCTCAATATCCTGATAGAGCTTCTCTATGTCTGTTCCTTTAATAGGCGGAAGCAGTTCAAAAGAGAACATAGGCTCAGGTCGTGATGTGATTAAATCGATTACTCTCATTTCGTTATCTTTGTATCTGTTTGAATTTTAATTGCACTTTCGCAAAAATACAAAAAAATGTGGTACTTTCTAACAGATGTCCTGAAAAGATATTTTATGAGCCGATGTCAGAGAACGGGAGTAAACAAATGGGCAAACCAGCCTAAAATACGTTTCCTGATGCTGCGTTTCTTGTATTCTTCCTTGGTAAGGACGGTGCTGTCTGCCTTGTCCTGGCGGAAAATCTCTGTCAGTTCGGCCGTCACCGGCAGGTCGAGGATGAATGCATTGATTTCATAATCGTATCTCAGGCTCCGGCTGTTCAGGTTGGTACTGCCTACCGTGCAGAAGCGTTCGTCTATCATCATGATTTTGGAATGATGAAATCCTCCGTTGTAGATGTAGATGTGGGCTCCTTTCTTCCGGAGTGAGTTGGCGATGTAGAGGGCGGCATCAGGCGTAAAGGGAATGTCCGATTTTCCCGGAATCATGATGTCTACCCGTACTCCCCGCTTGATGGCCTTTTCCAATGCCTTGCGTATGCTTGCCGTCGGAGTAAAGTACGGATTGATAATCTGTATTTTATGGCGTGCGGAGTTGATGGCTGCAATATAGGCATCCCGCATCGCTTCCGGGGTCTCTTTCGGTATCCGCTGCACGATGGCTACCTGGCTTCCCCGGGTGGAGTCGGCCTGTGTGGCTGCTGCGGTAAAAGGGAAAAACTCCGGACCGTTGATGTGCTGTCTGGTTTCTTTGTTCCAGGTGTGCAGAAAGGCTTTCTGCAGTTCTTCCACTGCCGGACCTTTGATGCACACGTGCATGTCTCTCCACTGACCGACCTTGGGCAGGCCGTTGATGTAATAATCGGCAATGTTCATTCCTCCGGTGTAGCCAACTTTTCCGTCGATGACGACAATCTTCTGATGATCACGGCTGAATGCGTGGTTGATGTAGGGAAAACGGATCGGGTCGAATACCCTTATGTCAATTCCTTTGTCGCGGAGTATCTTCAGGTGTTTTTTTCTCAGAGGGCGGTTGTTCGACATGTTTCCGAAGGCATCGAACATGGCTCTGACCTTGACTCCTTCTTCGGATTTCCGGATGAGGATTTCAAACAGCTCGCGGGCGATAGAGTCATTCCGGAAGTTAAAATATTCCAGATGAATGTGTTTCTTGGCTTTTTCTATCTCACGGAACAGGTGTTCGAACTTTTCTCTTCCGCTCGTCAGCAGTTCCAACTCATTGTGGAAAGTGGTTTTGATGTGCTGTTCCTGTAAATAACGGACAAACAGCGTATCCGAAGAGATATAATTTTTAAAATAGTTGTCCAAACTGTCCGGGGTGTTGGCCGATAGCCTACAGGAAAAGGAGATACATCCCCAAAACAGCAACAATATGTATATGTAGTGGTATTTCTTCCAACAGTTAATTTTATATATCATGTGCTTTAATTTTAGGAGGACAAAAATATAAAATAAAAACAAGAAAAGGTCATTTCCCTCTTTCTTACTCGGCATTTATGTATTTTTAGACCATAAAAACGGACAAATCAACTGAAAATAAGCCGTTATTGTCGGGCGGAAAGCCGTGGGTGACTGCAGGTTCGTTTGTTTTTGTGGGATAAAATTTATAAATTTGTTGAAAATTGGATAATTGAACGGGGTATGGATGCTGCTGTAATAAATGAAGTCTTTTCGGGATTGTTCCATGTACTTTATTTGGCGGTGATTCTGGTAACTATTTTCATCGTGATATTGGACAATCGGAATCCGGTCAAGACGATGGCATGGATTCTGGTCCTTTTTTTCCTGCCGGTAATAGGATGGTTCTTGTATTATTTCCTCGGGAGGAGTACCCGAAAGGAACGCCTGATTACCCGTAAAGGGTATTCGAGACTGAGCAAGCGTCCGGTGCAGGCTTTTCAGCAGCAGGATACTTCCTTCCAGTGGTCGGAACTGAACCGGCTGGGTGATTTCTTTTACAGGGTAAATTCGGCCCTGTTGTTTTCCGGAAACAAGGTAGATGTGTTTACCGACGGTCATACGATGCTGTCGGAACTGATCAGGTCGATAGCTCAGGCCCGCCATCATATTCATCTTCAGTTTTATATTTTCGAAGACGATCCGATGGGAAGGCTGCTTCGGGACCTGTTGATTGATAAAGTCAGACAGGGTGTTCAGGTACGCCTGCTCTACGACGACGTCGGATGCTGGAAAGTCAGTCCGATGTTTTACGACGACATGTTGTGTGAGGGAATCGAGGTCCAAAGCTTTCTGAAAGTCCGTTTTCCCCGTTTCACCAGCAAAGTCAATTACCGTAACCATCGCAAGATAGTGGTCATCGACGGAAAGGTCGGTTTCATCGGAGGCATGAACATTGCCGAGCGCTACCTGCACGGACTGGGGTGGGGAAAGTGGAGAGATACCCACGTGCGGATCACCGGCAAGGCCGTATACGGTTTGCAGACGGCCTTTCTGACCGACTGGTATGCCATGGACCGTACCTTGCTGACGGCGGCGGAGTTCTTTCCGAAAATTGAGGATGCCGGCGATTCGGTGGCTCAGATAGTCACCTCGCATCCCGTAGGGGAATGGCATGACATGATGCAGGGTATTATTCTCGGGCTGACCCGTGCCCGCCATTATTTTTACGTACAGTCTCCTTATTTCCTGCCAACCGATGAGGTCATGAATGCTTTTCAGATAGCTGCCCTTGCCGGAGTTGACGTGCGGGTGATGCTGCCCAAGCGGGGAGATACCTTCCTTGCCCATAAAGGATCGCTTTCGTATATGGACGACCTGCTGAAAGCCGGAGTCAAGGTCTATCTCTATCGGCGAGGCTTTCTGCATTCCAAGATGATGGTTTCTGACGATGAGGTCGCTTCGGTCGGGTCGGTCAATATGGATTTCCGCAGTTTCGAACACAACTTTGAGGCCAATGCTTTTTTCTATGACCGTCCGACCGTGTTGCGGATGAAGAATATTTTTCTGGCAGACCAGAAGGACAGCCTGCTGCTTTCGTCCAAGGTCTGGGGCAAGCGCTCCCGGATGAATAAAGCTACGGAGTCCATCGTGCGCCTGTTCGCTCCTTTGCTGTAAGTTCGAAAAGAGTCATGGGGAGAAGCCTCCTGGAAAATGGGGGAAGGTGAAGTTCCGGAAAGAGGGAAGTGCAGGCTGTTTCATCAGTCGGCGGCTGGTTCCGAACAGGGCTTTTCCGGGAGAAGAAGGAGCGTTAGGGTCTGCAGTTATTTTTTATTTTACATCCAGTCGTCAATCCCTGTGAACAGCCCCTTTCAAAACGTTTGCCGCGATTTTCTGTTAACGAACACAAAAAATCCGGAAGATTGAACAGAATTATCATTTCTTTGTACAAACATATACAAAAGAATTGGCCTAAAATGGCAGATTCTCAATTTTTCAGCCTAAATTTGTAACACTCAAAAGATATATTGATTAATTAAATTAAAACTTTTAACGACGTATGGTTAATTTTTCACTTGAAGGTAAGATAGCTTTGGTAACTGGAGCTTCTTATGGTATTGGTTTCGCTATTGCAACAGGTTTTGCTCAGGCTGGTGCTACAATCGTATTCAATGATATTAAGCAGGAATTGGTCGACAAAGGTCTGGCTGCATACAAGGAACTGGGTATCGAAGCTCACGGTTATGTATGCGACGTAACCAATGAAGAAGCTGTAAATGCCATGGTTGCCCAGATTGAAAAAGAAGTAGGTGTAATCGATATTCTGGTAAACAACGCAGGTATCATCAAGCGTATTCCGATGTGCGAAATGTCTGCAGCTGAATTCCGTCAGGTTATTGATGTAGACTTGAACGCTCCGTTTATCGTTTCTAAGGCTGTGATCCCTGCAATGATCAAGAAAGGTCACGGTAAGATCATCAACATCTGTTCTATGATGAGTGAACTGGGTCGTGAAACAGTTTCTGCTTATGCGGCTGCCAAAGGTGGCTTGAAGATGCTGACTCGCAATATCGCTTCTGAATACGGTGAATTCAACATCCAGTGTAACGGTATCGGCCCGGGTTACATCGCAACTCCTCAGACTGCTCCGTTGCGTGAGCCTCAGGCTGACGGTTCTCGTCATCCGTTCGATGCATTCATCATCGCTAAGACCCCTGCTGCTCGCTGGGGTAATCCTGAAGACCTGATGGGTCCGGCTGTATTCTTGGCTTCAGACGCATCTAACTTTGTAAACGGTCATGTATTGTATGTAGATGGTGGTATTTTGGCTTATATCGGTAAGCAGCCTAAATAACATTGTAATATAACCTATATATAAGTACGGATGAGTCTTATTACTAAATCAATGAACGTCCTGCTGGCAGCCTGCTGCCTGGCAGGATGTTCTTCCAACAAGCAGACTGTAGAGATTACTGTAACCAACTCTACAGATTTAAACCGTGAAAACGAAATGGTTGAGATTCCTGTACGGAATCTGGAAAAACTGGCTGCTGCCAATGGGGAATGGGTAGTGACCGATGCGCAGCACAATCAGGTGCCTTATCAGATTACTCATGATAGTTTGCTGATCTTTCCGGCTACGGTAGGTCCGAATCAGGCAGTGGTATATACTGTATCGGCGGGAGTTCCGGAAAAAGTGGATACGATTGCGTGCGGAAAAATGTACCCGAATCGTCTGGATGACATTGCTTGGGAAAATGACAAGGCTGCATACAGAGCCTATGGACCGGCACTTCAGAAAACCGGAGAAAAATCTTATGGATATGATGTCTTCACTAAGTCGGTGTCAGAACCCGTTGTAGAGCAGAGATACAAGATGGAAACTGACTCTGCAACCATTGCGCAGATACGTCTTCTTAGAGAACAGGGACAAAAGGAAAAGGCCGACAGCTTGCTGAATACCAAGTCTTACCATGTCGATCATGGCAACGGTATGGACTGTTACAGCGTAGGTGCCACTCTGGGAGGAGGTACGGCTGCACTTATGGAAGATTCAACGATTATTTATCCATATTGTTATAAAGAGTATGCCATCCTGGACAATGGTCCGTTGCGCTTTTCTGTGAAACTGACCTATCATCCTTCGGTAGTCAAGAATGATTCGAATGTGGTAGAAACCCGAATCATTACGCTGGATAAGGGATCGTACCTGAATAAAACGGAAATCCGTTACGAAAACTTATCGGGTGCCTCAACCGTGGTGACCGGTATCGTACTGCATCCGCAGCATCCTGACGGTTATGCTTTCAGTACAGAAGAAAGATACATCGCATATGCCGATTCTACCAATAATACACAGAATAAGAACGGTGTGATTTTTGTAGGAGCTGCTTTCGAACCTTCACTGGAGAATACAGGAGTTCAGTGGTTCTCTGAGGAAGAGAAGGCACAGCGTCCGGGTGCCATCGGACATTTGCTGGGATATACCACTTACCAGCCGGGAGCTTCCTATGTATATTATTGGGGAAGCGGATGGAGCAAGGCGGATATGCCCGACATGGAAACATGGAAACAGTATTTGAAAGAATACGCGCGTAAGATTGAGAAACCATTACACGTAGAAGTTAAATAGTTAAATGAATTTATGGAACAAGTTTTTAGTTATATCATAGGCTTGGGAGCCGCCGTAATGATGCCTATCTTATTTACAATTCTGGGAGTATGTATCGGTATCAAGTTCGGCAAGGCGCTGAAGAGCGGATTGTTGGTAGGTGTCGGTTTTGTGGGACTGTCAGTCATCACCGGATTGCTTACCAGCAGCTTGGGGGATCCCTTGAAGAAAGTGACAGAAATTTACGGATTGAGTTTGGGTATTTTTGATATGGGATGGCCGGCTGCCGCATCGGTAGCCTACAATACTTCGGTAGGAGCATTCATCATCCCGGTGTGTCTGGCAGTCAACATTGTCATGCTGCTGACCAAGACTACCAAGACAGTCAACATTGACTTGTGGAACTACTGGCATTTTGCCTTTATCGGTGCGGTGATTTATTTCGCTACTGATAATATCTGGTGGGGATTCTTTGCTGCAGTCATCTGCTACATCATTACGCTGGTAATGGCCGACCTGACCTGCAAGCAGTTCCAGGGATATTACGAGAAAATGGACGGTATTTCCATCCCTCAGCCTTTCTGTCAGGGATTCGTTCCGTTTGCATTGGTTGTCAACAAGGTGCTGGATATGATTCCGGGATTTGACAAACTGAATATCGATGCGGAAGGCATGAAGAAAAAATTCGGTATCATGGGCGAGCCTCTCTTCCTGGGAGTGGTAGTAGGCTGCGGTATCGGAGCGCTGGCCTGCAAGGACGGCAAAGAACTGGTAGACGGTATTCCTGCCATTCTGGGTCTGGGTATCAAGATGGGAGCCGTAATGGAGCTGATTCCTAGAATTACTGCACTGTTCATCGAAGGTCTTCGTCCGATTTCTGACGCTACCCGTGAACTGATTGCAAAGAAATTCAAGAATGCTTCAGGACTGAACATCGGTATGAGCCCGGCACTGGTTATCGGTCATCCGACTACCCTGGTAGTTTCTCTGTTGCTGATTCCGGTGGCACTCTTCCTTTCTGTAGTATTGCCCGGCAACCAGTTCCTGCCATTGGCTTCACTGGCCGGTATGTTCTATCTTTTCCCGGCAGTCCTGCCTATCACTAAGGGTAATGTACTGAAGACTTTCATCATCGGTCTGGTAGTATTGGTAATCGGTCTTTATTTCGTAACCGACCTGGCTCCGTTCTTTACTCAGGCTGCACAGGACGTATATGTGAAGACAGGTGATGCAGCTGTGAAGATTCCGGAAGGTTTCCAGGGCGGTGCGCTCGACTTCGCTTCCAGCATCTTCTCTTGGGTGATTTTCTATGCCATCTATAACATGAAACTTGTGGGTACAGGAATCCTGGTCATCTTTACTTTGGGACTGGCTATCTTCAACCGCCGGAGAATCATCAAGGAAAGCCGTCAGAACTGATCGGACCGTTGTGTTTACTAAAATAATTAATCACTAAATAAACAAGAAGCATATGAAAAAATTAGCGATTGCAATGATGATGGGTTTTGCAGCGTTTACTGCCAATGCCCAGATTGCGAGTGTAAGTGTACAGACTGCATGCCATCCTCAGGATGTGAAGACTTATGATACTCAGAGACTGCGCAGCAGTTTCGTAATGGAAAAAGTATTGGTTGCCGATGAAATCAACCTGACTTATTCTATGTACGACCGTTTCATTTTCGGTGGTGCGATGCCGGTGAACAAAGAACTGACTCTGGAAACCATTGATAACCTGAAGGCACCTTACTTCCTGTTCAGCCGTGAGCTGGGAGTCATCAACGTGGGTGGCGAAGGTATCGTGACTGTAGACGGTAAGGAATATACACTGAACTTCAAGGAAGCGCTTTATGTAGGAAGCGGCAACCAGAAGGTGACTTTCAAGAGCAAGGACGCTTCTAAGCCTGCTAAATTCTATCTGAACTCTGCTACTGCTCACAAGTCTTACAAGACTCAGCTGATTACTTTGGACGGAAGAAAAGGTTCACTGAAAGCCAACTCTTTCGCTGCCGGAAAGATGGAAGACAGCAACGACCGTGTCATCAACCAGTTGATCGTGAAGAACGTACTTCAGGAAGGTCCTTGCCAGTTGCAGATGGGATTGACTGAACTGAAACCGGGTAGCGTATGGAACACCATGCCGGCTCACACTCACTCTCGTCGTATCGAGGCTTACTTCTACTTCAACCTGACTCCGGGCAACATGATTTGCCACCTGATGGGTGAACCTCAGGAAGAACGTCTGTTGTGGTTGGCTAACGAACAGGCTGTAATGTCTCCGGAATGGTCTATCCATGCTGCAGCAGGTACCAGCAACTACATGTTTATCTGGGGTATGGCCGGTGAAAACCTGGACTATGGAGATATGGACAAGATTTCTTATACTGAAATGAGATAATACCGAAGGATATTTATCCTTTTGGTACAGGCATAAAATAACAGCCTGCCGTTGATGAGTGACTCTCTCAATGGCAGGCTGTTTTATTATCCGGTTCACACGGAACAGAATGAATGCGGTTATCGGCTGGCTGCAAATCATATTATCTGCAACCTGTAGAGGTACGGTCAGTGTCCTTCAGTCCGCAGTTGGGGTGAATCCTCCGTCCGTATGCAACTGTCCGTGTGGTATTATTTCAGGAAACTTTCTCTCATCGGGGAGAAACAGTCGATTAGCATTCCCGGTTCGAGGCATTTGCATCCGTGTTCTACATCCGGCTCCATGTAAAGTGCATCACCGCCCGAAACTACCTTCTTTTCTCCGTTGATGGTAAATTCGAACTTTCCGCTGACTACGTATGTCACCTGTGTATGGTAGTGGCGGTGAGTCGCTCCCACAGCGTCTTTGTCAAATTTGATTTTCACCATCATTACCTGTCCGTTGTAGCCCAATATCTTGCGTACTACACCCTTGTCTCCGGTAGCCTCCCATTCCGATTCGCTGTCGAACATAAAGGCCAGACTGCATGTCTTTTCTACAGCCTTCTGCGGCTCGTTCATTTTTTCCATGGCATAAGTGGCCGGCATGAATGCCAGACAAGCCATGCAAAACGAAAATAATCTTGTTTTCATAGTGTGTTATATTATTGATATTGACATTGAATGCTTAAATCAGCAGGATGCGTTCTCCCGCACGTTTGGCCATGGCACTCTGTATCTGCTGCAGTTCGATGTACCGCTGCATGATTTTTCTGGACTGTTCCGGATCGTTCTGTACAGCAGGTTCCGAGAGCTCGCGCAAAGTCTGCTTCATCTCCTCGTCGACAATCGAAATCTTGAAGTCGATGACCAGTCTCGGAATCAGTTCGTGCAACCGCTCCTTGTCGGTTACGATTTTCTGTGCCTTGAAGTGGTACTTGCTCAACTGATACCTGTCGCTGGCAATTTCCGCTGCGAGCCTGCTGATTTCCGGATCGGGATGAGCCACAAAATACTTTTCTGCGATGAAGTTCGGGTTCTGCAGCTGCTGTTCGATTTCCCTCAGCATCTTCCGGTGCAGGGGACTGTGGAACTGCAGGTTGTCTTCCTTCAGGTTATCGATAATGAATTCGGCCACCTTATAAGGTACGGCCTCTCCGTTTTCGTCCTCGATGTAACACATTACGCACTCTCCGTAGCGCACCAGCATCTTGACCAGCTCCTGTTCTTTCTGGTAGAAGAGTTTCTGGTCGTTGCCTTCTGCCGGAATAAACGAGCGGTACGTATCTTCGGGGGCTACGGGCAGGGGAATGGCTTCTTCTGCCGGAAGTACTGTATTTTCACCGGTTTCTGCGGGCCGGTTCTCACCGTTTGTTCCTGTGTCCGGCGCTTTTTCGCTTTCTTCCTTTGCCAGCAGTGCCTGCTTTTCCCGCTCTTCGCGCTGCTTCTTCCTTTCCGCCTCTTTGAAACGGTTCTCGTGGGCCTGCTCAATCAGTTTGGCAGTAGCCTCCACCAGAATCTTTTCCTCCATTTCCAGCAGCTGACTGCATTCGCGGATGTACACCGAACGGACAATGGAGTCGGGAATCACAGAGATGCTCTTTACGATGCTAGAAATCAGGGCCGCCCGCTTGATCGGGTCCTTTCCGGCCTCTTCCATCAGCAGGTTGGTCTTGAAGCGGATAAAATCCACCTCATGGTCGTTGATGTAAGCCTGGTAATCCGTCGCGTTGTGCTTCCGTGCAAAACTGTCAGGGTCTTCACCGTCGGGGAGAAGACACACCTTGATGTTCATGCCCTCTTCCAGCAGCATGTCAATTCCGCGGATACTGGCCTTGATACCGGCTCCGTCCCCGTCATAAAGTACCGTAATGTTATTGGTAAAGCGATGTATCAGCCGGATCTGATCGGAAGTCAGTGCCGTACCCGATGAGGACACCACATTCTCTATGCCGCTCTGGTGCATGGAGATGACGTCGGTATATCCTTCTACCAGGAAACATCGGTCCTGCTGTACGATGGCCTGCTTGGCAAAAAAGATACCATACAACTCCCGGCTTTTGTGATAAATCTCCGATTCCGGGGAGTTGACGTACTTCATCTGTACGTTCTTGGTCGCACTGCTCAGCACACGTCCGCCGAAAGCCACTACCTTGCCCGAAATCGAATGCACCGGAAAGATGACACGTCCCCAGAAGCGGTCGTGCAGTTTTCCGTCGTCCTTTCGGTAGCAGAGTCCGGTCTTGACGAGAAATTCTTCCTTATAGCCTTTCTGCAAGGCCGTATCTGCCAGTGCCGTACGCTTGTCCGGACTGTATCCCAACTGGAATTTCCGGATGATGTCATCCCGGAATCCCCGGCTGCGGAAGTACGTCATACCGATCCGCTGTCCCTCCAGCTGGTTGTACAATACATCCTGGAAATATTCCGCAGCAAACTGGTTGACGACGAACAGACTTTCCCTCAGGCTGTGTGCCTGCTTCTCCTCGTCGGTCAGCTCCCGCTCCTTCACTTCGATGTTGTATTTCTTGGCCAGCCATTTCAGGGCTTCGTAATACGACATCTGTTCGTGTTCCATGATGAAATGCACCACGTTTCCGCCCTTTCCGCAACTGAAGCATTTGCATACTCCCTTGCTGGGGGACACACTGAACGAAGGTGTCTTTTCATTGTGGAAAGGGCACAGGCCGATGTAGTTCACCCCACGCTTGCGCAGGGTAACAAACTCCGATACAACATCCACAATCTGGGCTGCATCCAATATCCGGTCTATGGTGGCTTGGTCTATCATATCAAGCCACGAAATTACGAAAAATAATTCAATATCCGTTCATTCCCGACTTCCGTTGTGTGTCCTTTTTAAAACAGGAAGAGGATGGAGGAGCCGAACGTCAGGTTGTGCATCGGTGTCCGCTGCCGGTAAATCCGGGTAGTGGTGTTTCCGTGCTCGTCTGCCCAGGAGTTGTTGAACTCGTACGTCAGTTTCAGGTTCGAGTAATCATAGTCGCAGAATATCTTGAAGGCCGCATTGTCCTTGTACTGATAATGCAGGGAGATACCGGTTCCGGCTTTGAATGTCGACCCTCTGCGTATGTTCAGGAATTCCTCGTCCACAAACTCCGTGGCCAGCAAGGTGCGCCGGTCCGTGATATTCTCCTGTGCCATGTAATACTCCACGTCCTCCCGGTAATATTTCTGATATTCACTCTCGGAAACCTTCGTCCTGTCGAAGATTTCGGGATTGATGCTGCTGATGGAGTTCAGGCTGAATCCGGCATTCCATCTTCTGCCGATCAGACACTTCGTCACTGCCCGGAAACGCTGTCCGAACGGAAGCGAGAAATACACACCCAGGTCGGTGTCGCAGATTCCCAGGTGGTCGGACTCCAGTCCGTGAAAGAGAAACATATTTACCGGAGCCCCGTTCAGCCGGTCCGAATCGAGGTCGAACAGCTCCAGGTTGTCCGCCGGAATGTCTGCCGTAATCGGGAGCGTGGCAATCCGTACCCTTCCGCCTATTCCCCACAGCGAATTGAAGAAATAAGCCCCTTCTACTCCTACCACCGTATTGCTGCCTATCTTCAGCCGCATGTCCAGCGGAGTCCCGTTTTCCGTATCGTATATCTCCGGGCTCTTCAGTACCGACGGTCCCGTCCGCATTCCCAAGTCGAATCCCAGAAACGAAGGAGAAGTATCGCTGATATCCCTCGAATAGCCGGTGGCATGCCGGGGCTTCAGTACCACGTCCGAGAGGAAATACCCCAGTTCGGTAGTCGTGATTCCGATACCTGCCCCCACCAGTACGTCGCCCACCCAGTGGCGGTTGTTCAACTGGCGCATCACTCCGGTCACCCCAGCCAGCGTATATCCTCCGATGCTGATCCACGGACTGATTCTGCCGTATTCCTTGTGCAGGATGGTGGCTCCCATGAAAGCCGTAGCCGTATGACCGGAAGGAAAGGAGTTGCGCGAACTCTGGTCCGGTCTTTCTTCCCTGACCGTATACTTCAACGCATTCACGCAGCCCGCCATGAGGAGGGCCGAAAACGTATTGCTGAGTGCCAGTTCCTTCCAGGAACTCTGGCTTTCCACCCCTGCCGCCTTCATGACCCAGGTACTTGCCAGCGGCACATACTGCAGGTAATCGTCGTAGCGGTGATGGAACTTTTCGTCGAAACGGTTTCTCAGCGCCTTGAAATTCTCATTTTGGCGCTGGGCAATCAGTCCGGAGGCAATCAGCGGAATCCCCATGAGTGACATGCGGCTCTGGAAATACTCTCCGGCTGTTGGTGGGGAGGAGGCGGTTGAATCTGCTTTTTCAAGACCTTCCGGTACGTGCTGTGCATACAGGCAAGTCGTGAAAAAGCCATAAACAAGGGCAAACAATAATGCTCTTTTCATAGCTGTCAAGTCTGATAGAATTAAGTCTGAATAGTTTTGTAAAAATTGATTTTACAAATATAATTGTTTTACGGGGAATAAGAGTATAAAAAATGTATATAAATTACAATAAATCCGTGGGGAAAGGAGGGGAAGAAGTAACGCAGCAGAGCAGCTGTCGGCTTTGAGGGATGAAAAAATACTCAGTCAAACCGTGAATAGCGAAAATATGAACATTCTTGCAAACAATATAAAGAGACTTGTAAAGTTGTTAATATATACATTTGCAATGTCTTACAAAACATAATTTATGAGAAAGATATTGTTCATATTTGCTTTACTAGGAGCGGGGATTGTTCAAGGTAACAGTCAAGAAGTGTTGAGCTTGGAGGAATGTCTGAATATAGGTATAGAGAATAACCTTTCTTTGCAGACCAAGCGGAATGATATGGAAAAAGGGAAATATACGCTTTCGGAAAACCGGGCAAGGCTATTGCCTCAGATTAACGGTTTCGCCAATTTTAATGACAACATTGATCCTCCGGTATCTGTGACCGACGGGAGTGCTTTCGGGGTGCCATACAATGTCACACAGACACTGCAGTATACGGCGAATGCCGGAATTCAGTTGCAGATGCCGCTTTACAACCAGACCCTTTATACGGCAGTTTCCATTGCCCGTATCACCGACCGTATGAACCGTCAGAATTACGGAAAGGCGCGTGAGGACCTGATCATGGAGATTACGAAGATGTATTACCTGGGGCAGACTACTGCCGAGCAGTTGCGGCTGGTGGAAGGAAATATCCGCCGACTGGAGGAACTGAAGGATATTACGGTGGCCTTTTACGACAACGACATGGCGCTTGAGGTGGATGTTAAACGAGTAAACATCAATCTGGAGAACTTGCGTGTACAGTACGATAATGCAAAGGCAATGTTCACCCAGCAGATGAATATGCTGAAGTACCTGATGGATTATCCGGCCGACAAGGAGATTCTTCCGGAGCCTGTCAATACGGAACAGATTGCTACGGCTGAACTTTCCGGACTCTCGGAAGATCTATATGAACTGCAGCTGGTACGCTCACAGAAGGAACTGGCCGGAAAGCAGCAGCAGGCAGTGGTACACGGCTATCTGCCATCTTTGAGTCTGGTGGGGAATCTTTCTTTTTCAGCATATACGGATAAGGGATATCACTGGTTTCACAGTCACCCTTCCAACAAGTGGTACCGTTCTTACGGAATTGGGGTGTCTCTGAAGGTACCGATATTCGACGGGCTCGATAAGCGGCAGAAACTGAAAAAAGCAAAGCTGGATGTGGCCAATTTTACCTTGGCAGAAGAAAATGCAAGGAAGAGCTTGCAGACGCAGTACCTGAATGCCACGAACGATCTGATGAACAGTCAGCGCAACTTCCGGAAGCAGAAAGACAATTATCTGTTGTCGGAAGACGTGTATGAGGTGACCAGCAGCCGGTATAAGGAAGGCATTGCCTCGATGACGGAGGTCTTGCAGGATGAAATGAGGATGACCGAGGCGCAGAACAATTACATCAGTGCGCATTATTCGTACCGCTTGAACAACCTGACCTTGCTCAAGCTGACCGGGAAACTGGATACCCTGCTTCGTTGACGGCAGGCAGAAAATAGATTTATTCATTACCATCATTAGATAACCAATAATAAAAGAATCATTATGGAAACAACAAATATTTCAAATACACATCAGGAAAAAGCACAGAAATTAAGGAAATTACGTCGTTGGCAGAAGATTGCCAGTCTGCTGGGGGTATTGGTGCTGGCAATTGGACTGGTTCAGGTAGTCTTTCTGTTCTTAGACTACAAGCAGACTGAAACAAGCAATGACGCTCAGATTGAACAGTATATATCACCCGTTAACCTGAGGGCTTCGGGATACATCAAGCAGATTTGCTTTACGGAACATCAACATGTGAAGAAAGGGGATACGCTGCTGGTACTCGACGACCGTGAGTATCGTATCCGGGTGATGGAGGCCGAGGCTGCACTGAAGGATGCGATGGCGGGAGCGACGGTAATCGATGCGACCTTGCAGACGACGCAGAACAATGCGGCAGTCTTCGAGTCTTCCATAGCGGAAATTGAGGTCCGACTGGCGAAACTGGAGAAAGACCGTCAGCGTTATCAGAATCTGGTGAAGCGGAATGCCGCTACGCCGATTCAGCTGGAGCAGATTGAAACGGAATATGCGGCTACCTTGAAAAAACTGGAAGCTGTAAAGCGTCAGCAGCGGGCTGCCAAGTCGGGTGTCAATGAGGTCTCACAGCGAAAGGTCAACACCGAAGCAGCTATCCAGCGTGCACAGGCTGCGCTCGATATGGCAAGGCTGAATCTTTCTTATACGGTGGTAGTGGCCCCCTGCGACGGACAGTTGGGACGCCGTGCCCTGGAAGAAGGACAGTTTATCAATGCCGGACAGACCATTACTTACATCATCCCCGAAACGCAGAAATGGGTGATTGCCAATTATAAGGAAACTCAGATTGAAAACCTGAAGGAAGGACAGAAGGTAACGATTTCGGTCGATGCGGTCAGCGACAAGGAATTTGAGGGAGTGATTACGGCCATCTCGGGAGCTACCGGGTCCAAGTATTCACTGGTACCGACCGATAATTCGGCAGGCAACTTTGTGAAGATTCAGCAGCGCATCCCTGTACGCATTGACTTTGTCAATTTGTCAAAAGAAGAAAATGAAAGACTGGCTGCCGGAATGATGGTGGTCGTGAAAGCAAAACTTTAAGATTATGGCTTCTTATCCTAAAAATTATCCGTTCTATAACTGGGTACCCAAACCCGTAGGAATTGTCATCCTGCTTTTCCTGTTTCTGCCGATTCTGACTGTGGGAGGGGTCTATACCTCCAACAGCGGTGAGATGATGAGCGGACTGGGTATCATTTCCGAACACATCCAGTTTGCCGGCTTTGTGACCTCGGTAGGAATGGCGGCATTCTGTCCGTTTTTCTATCGCCTGGTGTGCATTCGCCGGGAGAAACTGATGTGCCTGGTCGGATTTTCCATCATGTACGGGCTGAGCTATGTGTGCGCGGTGACCGACAGCATCTTTATCCTTGCCCTCTGCAGTCTCATTATGGGATTTTTCCGGATGGTGCTGATGATGGTCAACCTGTTTACACTGATCAGGTATGCCTTCGGTATGGAGGCTACCCGTAACATAACTCCGGGTCTGGAGCCGCAGGATGAGGCCGGATGGGATAAACTTGATGTGGAGAAGAGTAACAGTCAGCCGATGATTTACCTTTTCTTCATGATCCTGGGGCAGATGGGTACCTGGCTCACTGCCTGGCTGGCCTATGAATACGAATGGCAGTATGTCTACTATTATATGATGGGAATGTTGCTGGTCTCTATTTTACTCATATTCATTACGATGCCTTTTCATACATATGTGGGGCAGCGCTTTCCCATCAATTTTCGTGACTTCGGCAATGTGGTCATCTTCTCCGTGCTGTGGGTTTCGGTCGTTTATGTACTGGTATACGGCAAGGTGCTCGACTGGTATGACGATCCTTCCATCTGCTGGGCTACGGCGCTGGCCTTTGCTTCGGGCGGCATTTTCCTTTATATGGAGTCTACCCGCCGTTCGCCTTACTTCTTGTTGGATATTTTCAAGCTGCGTACCATCCGTGTCGGGATTGTCCTGTTTTTCCTGCTGATGGTACTCAATTCCAGTTCGATGCTGGTCAATGTCTTTACCGGAGTGGGCATGAAGATAGACAACTGGCAGAATGCTACGCTGGGCAACTGGTGTCTGGCGGGGTATGCCATCGGCATCGTTCTCATTCTAGTGCTGCGCAATAAGGGAGTACATTTCAAGTACCTCTTTGCCATGGGTTTCCTGTTCATTGGCCTTGCTGCCCTGTTCATGTATTTCGAGGTGCAGACCATGGGGCTGTATGAGCGGATGAAGTATCCCATCATTATCCGTTCGGTGGGAATGGTGATTCTGTATGCCCTGACAGCTGTATATGCCAATCAGCGAATGCCTTACAAATATCTTTCTACCTGGGTATGCATCATGCTGACTGTGCGTATGGTGCTGGGGCCGGGTACGGGAGTGGCTCTGTATACCAACGTGCTCCAGGAGCGCCAGCAGTATTATGTTACCCGTTATGCTCACGGAGTAGATGGGGTCAGCCCCGAATCTTCCCTCTCCTATAAACAGACAGCTATGGGCATGAGGCTCCAGGGAAAGAGTGAGACGGAGGCAGCACAGATGGCTGCGTTGTCGGCAAAGGGGAAAGTACAGGTGCAGGCCACACTGTCGGCTGTGAAAGAGATGTCCGGATGGACATTCTACGGCTGTATGGCTTGTGCAATATTTGTACTGGTCCTGCGTTATCCTAAACGAAAATTATTAACTTAGCGGCATGTTCCAGGGGGGATTCTCCTTTAAAATATGTCGCCATGAACCACTGTCAGGAAAGATTGGAAAAATTGAATGAAGCCTTATTAGGCAATGCATATATCTGTTCTTCAGGGGGAGTACTGCATACTTTCCCTGAGGCATTCAGAACACCTTATATGGTGAATGGTATCGGACTGATTGTCTGTAACGGAGGTGGTTTCCGGTTCATGCTGGACAGAAAACCGTATTCAGCCACAGCCGGTGAAACACTTTTCATTCCGGAATATTCCTGTTTGCAGATCTTGGAAGAGGATCCCGGACTGGAGGTCTTTGTCTTTGTGTATCAGGTAGATCCTATCCGAGATATCATGGGCACTTTGGTACTTTCCATGTACCCCTATTCGCAGTTGTCGGCAGAGCCCTGCTACGTGTGGAAGACGGGCGAAGAGGAGGAGGTTCTGAAGTATATGTCCTTGCTGGAAAGCGCACAAGCTGCCCGGAGCAATGTGATGGCTTCCTACGAATGCAAACTGCTGTTGCTGGCTCTGACGCACAGACTATGCTCTATTTACAGCCGGAAACTTCAGACGGCCAGTGAAAAAGTAGGTCATAAGAACGAAGTGTTCATGAAGTTGATCGATCTGATTGACCGGTATTACATGCAGGAGAGAGGAGTAGAGTTTTATGCGGACAAACTTTGTCTTTCTCCGAAATATCTGTCGCAGGTTTCAAAGCAAATCAGTGGATATACGGTCCAGGAACTGGTATTCAAAGCGATTGTCCGAAAGTGTATCTCTCTGTTGAAAAATACACAGAAGCCTATCCAGGAAATTTCAGATGAGATGAATTTCCCTAATGCTTCTTATTTTGGAACCTTTTTCAAGAAACAGACGGGCTTTTCTCCCATGCAGTATCGTTTGCAGAAGGGAGAGCTGCCGGATGAGGCTGATTCGCATTAATGCTGGTGAAAGAAACCGTCTGGAAAGTATTATTGAAGAGATGGTTGTCGCTGATGGTCTTGTTGCTGAAGGACTTTCGGCTTCTGACTGGCCTCCGCAGGAAGGTCGGGCAACTTCCCATTGAGGGTTGTCCGACCTTCCTGCGGAGGTTCTTCGACCTGCGTATGGGGGTTGAAGAACAGAAGATTGCCGGAATGCATTCATGTCGGGTTTCTTTCAGGAATGTTTCATTATGGGTATATATCTGTCTTGGGATGATGTAAATCAATTAAATGTCATTTTGCTTGTCGTTTCTGTGATATTTATTGCATTTTATTTGCTTTTTAGGACTAAATTCCGTTTATTTGTAATATAGATATTAGATTTATCAAGTAAAAGGATTAAAAGTTTTCAGGTTTTCATTTGATTCAGTCTGTGTTTGAATGGACTGAATAATTTATTTTAATGTTATGGAAAAGACTGTTACACGCAAGATTGGACTCGTGGCACATGATGCCATGAAGAAAGATTTGATAGAATGGGTTCTGTGGAATTCAGAACGTCTGATGGGACATAAGTTCTATTGTACTGGTACTACCGGTTCGCTGATTAAAAAGGCGCTTCAGGAGAAGCACCCTGATGTGGAATGGGATATTGTGATTCTGAAATCAGGTCCGTTGGGCGGTGACCAGCAGATCGGTTCGCGCATTGTGGAGGGAGAGATTGACTATTTGTTTTTCTTTACCGACCCGATGACCTTGCAGCCTCACGATACGGATGTCAAGGCACTTACGCGACTGGCAGGGGTGGAGAATATTGTTTTCTGTTGCAACCGTTCGACTGCCGACCATATCATCACCAGTCCGCTTTTCTCCGACCCGAATTACGAGCGGATTCATCCTGACTATACGCAGTATACGCAGCGTTTTGCGAACAAACAGATTGTATCCGAGGCAGCCGAACAGGTGGCCAAGCGCAAAAAGAAGCAGAAAAAGGGATAGGAATATTCTGCTGTCGGAGTAGATTTGCTGAATAAAAAAATATTGCCCGGCCATTGTAGGATACAGTGGCCGGGTATTTTGTAAGTGGAGGTTCGTCTTGGTTTAAGGCATCCACGGGGGCGGTGCTTTGGGGAACCACGTAGCCCTTCCTGTATTCAACCTTTTTAAAATAGATAAAAAAAGAAAAAGAGGCTGTCTCAAAATACTTTGAGATGGCCTTTTTTGTGTCTGCAAAAAAAATCGGGCAAGCCCTAACTTCACTAAGTCAGAACTTGCCCGTTTCCCTAATTTTTTGTATCTTAGGGAATCAAACT
>NZ_JABSOE010000001.1 GCF_013618865.1 Phocaeicola faecicola | reverse complement strand
AATCAGTATGCTACACTCCCCATCGGGTTTCCCCTTTGGATAAACTGATTGACGATAGGATTATATCGAACCCAATCCTAACTTCTTGCTAAAGAAGTATTTATTAAGCGACCATTCTGGGCGCACTTGCGTAAATCTGCGTCGTCTTTATGCTCTTGTGTCCGAGCATGGAGCTGACCGTTTCGATGGGAACACCGTTGGAGAGGAATATCGTCGTGGCTGCCGTGTGGCGGCTCTGATGCCACGTGATATGCTTGGTGATGCCGCAACGCTTGGCGACGGCACGGATACCGGCAAGGCACGTGTTATAATGCGGAACGGGAAATATCCTGCCGTCCCCGCACAGTCCCCGGTATTTGCCGATTATGCGGTTGGCGATGTCGAGCAGGCGGATGTTGGACACCACGCCCGTTTTCTGGCGGTTGATGTTTATCCACTCGTGTTCGTCGAAGTAGGTGCGGATATTCTCTTCCGTAAGGTTGCGCATATCCGCGAACGACAGCCCCGTGAAGGCGCAGAACAGGTAGAGGTCGCGGTACAATTCCTGTTTGGCGTTTTTCAGTTTCCCCTCCATCAGCAGGCGGATCTCATCTTTGGTCAGGAAACTGCGTGTTGTTTCCTCCTTCTTGATTTCATACTCGCGGAACGGGTCGCGCGTCAGCCACTCGTTGTTGATGGCGATGAATACCATCGTCCGTAACGGGCAGACGTACAGCCACACGGTATTGGTGCAGCAGTGCTTGTCCGTGCGCAGGAACATCTCGAAGTCGGAGATGAAAGCCGGGGTAAGCTCTTTTAGGGCGATGTCCTTCACATGGTAGCGGATGTCGAGGAACTCTTGCATGTGCTTGTAAACGGTGCGGTACTTCAGCAGCGTGCCTTTGGCTTTCATGCCTGCCTCCACCTGCTTCTCGTAGTCCTCGTTGTGCTGGCGGAACACCTGCATCAGCGTGTGGTAGCGGTGTTCCAGTCCGAGAAAGGCGTTCTTCACCTTCTCCGCCGTGACGAAGTTGTCACGCTCCATGATTTCCTGATAATGCCTGTTGATGCGTACCCGCATCTTGTCAAGCATACGGTTCGTTTCGAGTGCCGCCGTGCTTCTGCCCGTGACACGTCCACCTTTGGTGTCCCACAGTTTCGGATCGACAGTCAGTTTGCAGCTGAACTGTGTCTGGCTGCCGTCCACCGTGATGCGTCCCATGACGGGAACTGTCCCGTCCTTTTTCACTACCTGACGCTTGAGGTAGAATAAACTCCGATTTACGCCACTTGAAGACACACAAGGACAAATGTTTGTGTACCAGTGATTTTATCTATGTTTCTCTTAGCTTTGCAGAATAGCAAAAATGCAAAATTACGCAGATTACAGAAACAGTTGAGTTTCCAAATCGTAACCCCGAAAAATCTGCAATTTTACAGACAGATGTAAATTTTGCGCCGTTCTGCTGAGGTTTGCTTACAGCCATTTAGCGCAGGTGAAACTAATTTTGCAACCAAAAAGCAGACGAGTATGAGAGCAACATTCAAGGTGCTGTTCTTCGTGAACAGAAGTAAAGAGAAAAACGGTATTGTCCCAATCATGGGACGAGTGACAATCAACGGAACGCAGGCACAGTTCAGTTGTAAGTATTCCATTGCTGTGGAACAATGGGACACTAAAGCCAACAAAGTAAAAGGTAAGAGCAAAGAGGCGCGGGACATCAATTTTGCGCTTGACAACATCAGGGCACAAATTATCAAACATTACCAACGAATTTCCGACCGCGAGGCATACGTGACAGCAGAAATGGTACGTAATGCCTATCAGGGTATCGGCACGGAATATGAAACATTGCTACGTGCTTTCGATAAGCATAATGCGGACTTTGCCAAACGTGTAGGCAAGGACAGAACAAAAGAGACCTTATACAAGCACTCCATTTCCCGTACCCATGTGGCAAATTTCATCAAGTATTATTATAAGCGGAACGACATCAGCATGAACGAGCTTACAGGGGACTTTCTCGACCAGTTCTGCATCTACCTTCGCAATGAGGTAGGTGTGCAGCAGTCCACAATCAGATTGTATTGTACCCCGTTGAGGTCTATTGTGACTCATGCACACAAAAACGGACTGATACCGAGAGACCCTTTTGCAAACTGCTATGTCAGCGGTGGCACGAAGGAACGGGAGTTTCTCACGGAGGAAGAAGTGCGGACACTCATGGCGCATCGTTTTGATGACCCGGCAATGACGGTGGTTCGAGACCTGTTTGTTTTTGGATGCCTGACGGGTATATCGTTCATTGACATCAAGAATCTTACCACAGATAACCTTGTCACTATAAACGGTAGTTTGTGGATTTCATCGGTACGGCAAAAGACGAATATCCCGTTCCGTGTGAAGTTGATGGAAAGTGCCTGTAAAATCATTGACCGTTACGAACCGTTTCGCAGAGGAAACCGTTTGTTCAATGTTTACAGAAATGGTTGGACGAATGTCCTGCTGAAACAGATTGCTGCAGAGTGTGGAATAAACAAGAATCTGACGTTTCACATGAGCCGCCACTCGTATGCGGTGATGGCTATCTCAAACGGTATGCCGATAGAAAGCGTAAGTAAAGTATTGGGGCATACAAAAATTACCACCACGCAACATTACGCCAAGATAACCACGGAGAAGTTGGACAAGGATTTTTCCATGCTGGAAAGTAAAATCAGTGACAGAATGAAACTTGTATAAACTTGAAAGCGCAGACATGAAAAGAAATATCATAACAATAGGCAAATCCGGCAATATCGCCATGCCGGAGAATGTCGCCAGCATTTGGATGAGCGAACCGGAATTGGTGGAGTTGTTCGGGATAATCGCCCCGACACTCCGTTCTGCCATCAGAGCCATATATAAAAGTGGAGCATTAAAAGAGTATGAGGTGCAGAAATATGTCCGGCTGGAGAACGGCTATAATGCTGATGTATTCAGTTTCCCGATGATAGTCGCGCTTGCTTTCCGTATTGACAGTTTCGGAGCGGAGCAGGTGCGTAATGCCTTACTTAAAAGGCTGTACTTGCGAAAAGAGAAAACAAGTATCTTCTTTTCGCTGGGCAGTAACGGTGCGAAAGTATTTAATTATCAGGCATGAGGGCTAATCATGTGCAGTGAAACTGACAATTCTTTATATATCAAGCCATTGCCGATAAAACGTATTGCTGATAAAACGTATTGGTGGTCAGTTGAACAAACGTATTACTGTTTTATCAACAATACGAATGACCACGACAAGCCCGAAGGAGCAAACCTATAATGGATGCTTTTTCGGGCTTGTTTTTATTTGCTCCATTCTTGTTTCCCGCGCAATTCACAGCAAGTTTTTCCTGCCGTGTAAATTTTGCGCCGTTCTGCTGCGATTTGCTTATCAGGCTTTCGCGTCACTTGCCGTAGCTTTGCACACGGTTAATTATTAACGGTTTAAGCAAAATGTAAATGGCAAAGACAAAGAATGAGAAGGAGGAGTTTATCCGGGTGGGTACGACCCTCTACAAGTTAGTGAACCAGCCCCGTCTGAACGGCGGCTATGTGAAAAAGCGCATCGTGTGGAACAACGAGACACTTCGGCAGGACTATGGCAAGGACTATCTCGCCACCGTGCCGAAGTATGACGGTTTCTGCACCATTCCCGACCATGTGGAATACCGTCCCGTGGTGGACAAGTTCCTGAACCTCTACGAGCCGATAGGCCATGTACCAAAGGAGGGCGATTTCCCGCATATCCAATCATTGGTACGCCACATCTTCGGGGAACAGTACGAGTTGGGAATGGACTATCTGCAACTGCTTTACCTGCAACCCGTTCAGAAACTACCTATCCTGCTATTGGTATCGGAAGAACGCAACACGGGCAAGAGCACGTTCCTGAACTTCCTGAAAGCCGTGTTTCAGAACAATGTAACCTTCAATACCAACGAGGACTTCCGAAGCCAGTTCAATTCCGATTGGGCTGGCAAGCTGCTCATCGTGGTGGACGAGGTGCTGCTCAACCGCAGGGAGGACAGCGAGAGGTTGAAGAACCTCAGCACCACACTCTCCTACAAGGTTGAAGCCAAAGGCAAAGACCGTGACGAGATAGCGTTCTTCGCCAAGTTCGTGCTATGCTCCAACAACGAGTATCTACCCGTAATCATAGACGCGGGGGAAACACGCTATTGGGTGCGCAAGATAGACCGCCTGCAATCCGATGATACCGACTTCCTGCAAAAGCTGAAGACGGAAATCCCGGCTTTCCTGTATCACTTGCAGCACAGGACGATGGCAACGAAAAAAGAAAGCCGTATGTGGTTTGCTCCCTCGTTGCTGCATACCGAAGCCTTGCGGAAGATTATCCGCAGCAACCGTAACCGGTTGGAGATAGATATGCACGAGCTTATACTTGATATCATGGAGAGTGTAGGCACGGACACCTTCTCGTTCTGTTATAACGACATTCTTCTTTTGCTGGTACACTCGCAGGTAAAGGTGGAGAAGCATCAGGTACGGAAAGTCTTGCAGGAGTGTTGGAAACTCACTCCTGCCTCCAATGGGCTGACCTATACCACCTACCAGTTCAACTACAATCGGGAGTGCAGGTATGAGCCTATCAAAAGGGTCGGGCGTTTCTATACCGTCACAAGGGAGCAGCTTGATTCCCTATAATATCTTTCTCTTTTTGTTGAATTGTTGAACAGGTATATAACCATGCTGAAAACAAACAACATACGCTCTCAACAAATGCTCAACAATCGAAAAATGATGTTGAGGGAGGAACGGCAACCGTTTGTTGGATTCCCTATTTGTGAGTGATTTGTTGAGAAGATGTTGAGCGGTCATAATATTGAATATAAACAGATTACACCAATTATTCATCAAATCAACGTTTTTACAGTCATCATCAAATCCGTAGAAACAATATATCATGAACATCCAAGAAGCAACACAAATCAGAATCGCAGACTATCTGCAAAGTCTGGGCTACACGCCCGTAAAGCAACAAGGCAACTGCCTTTGGTACAAATCCCCGTTCCGTCAGGAAACGGAAGCCTCGTTCAAGGTGAACACCAACCGTAACCTGTGGTTCGATTACGGGCTGGGCAGAGGTGGCAACATCATCGCGCTGGCAGGGGAACTATATGCCTCCGACTATGTGCCTTATCTGCTCAATAAGATAGCGGAACAGGCTCCACACATCCGTCCCGTATCTTTCTCTTTTCGCCAGCAAGCATCCGAACCGAGTTTCCAACAGTTGGAGATTGGAGAACTTACCCATCCTGCATTACTCCATTACTTGCAGGAACGGGGCATAAACACCGATTTGGCGAGGTCGGAATGTAAGGAACTGCACTTCATCCATAACGGCAAGCCCTATTTCGCCATCGGCTTCCCGAATGTGGCGGGAGGATATGAAGTGCGCAACCGTTTCTTCAAGGGCTGCATTGCTCCGAAAGACATCAGCCATATCCTTCAGCAGGGAGAGCCGAGAGAGAAATGCCTCGTGTTCGAGGGCATGATGGACTACCTGTCCTTCCTCACGTTGCGGATGAGGAACTGCCCGACCATGCCGAACCTTGACGGTCAGGATTACATCATCCTCAATTCGGTTGCCAATGTTCCAAAAGCCATAGATGCGCTGCACGGGTACGGGCGCATCCACTGCCTGCTCGACAATGACGGGGCAGGAAGAAAGGCGTATTGGGAGTTGGCAAGGGAGTTCAGCGGACGCATCCGCGACTTCTCCGATAACTACAGCGGACACAAAGACCTGAACGATTACCTCTGCGGAATCCGTCGGAATTTAACAGTTAATCCACCTCCAAGAACTATCGTAAGACCCAAGAAGAAAGGGATTGGATTATGACTTCCCGAATGGGAAAAACGGGAGTTGCTCAAAACTCATTCCCTAAGGATTTGGAGGTAGCAAGTTTGTGTTTCGGGTGTACCGAAACCGCCTGCTACCCACCATCCATGTTGAAGGAGGTGGCATCCCGTTGGTCTATACAGTATAATCACTAACGTAATGGAATAAATGAAATATGGAACAAGATAAGGAACACAAGGAACGTAATAAGGGAGGTCGCCCCAAGAAGGAAGCGACCGAGAAACTGAAATACCGTGTCGCGGTGAAGATGGCGGCTGCCGATTACTTTCGTCTGCTGACACGGGCGTATGAGGCAGGCGTACCGCCGAGCGAGTACATGAGGGAATGTTTCCGCAACGGTCATGTGAAGGAACGGCTGTCGGAGGAACACGCCGGATTCATCCGCCAGCTCTGCGGCATGGCGAACAATCTCAACCAGCTTGCGCACAAGGCAAATGCCGGAGGTTTCCATGATGAAAAGTGGGATTGCAAGGTGGCGGTGGCAAGGATTCACGAACTGATAACCAAGATAGGGATATGATGGCGAAAATCGTAAAGGGAAGCGACTTCAAGGGTGTGGTGGACTACATCCTTGACAAAGGCAAAAATGCCCAATTTGTCGCATACAAGGATTTGTTCATGGAAAACAGGGAAACCATCGCTATGAGTTTCAATGCGCAGTCGCAGATGAACGGCAAGGTAGCCAAACCTGTCGGGCATATCGCTTTGAGCTTTTCCAAAGAGGATGAGCCACGACTGACGAACCGTGTCATGGCAGGGATTGCACTTGAATACATGGAACGGATGAGGATTAAGAACACGCAATTCTTTATCGCCCGGCACTTTGACAAGGAACATCCGCACGTGCATATCGCCTTCAACCGCATAGACAACAACGGCAATACCATTTCGGACAGGCACGAGCGTCTGCGCAGTACCCGTATCTGCAAGGAACTGACCTTGAAATACGGCTTGCACATGGCAAATGGCAAGGATAATGTCAAGCGCAACCGCCTGAAAGAGCCGGACAAGACGAAGTACGAGCTTTACGACATTCTCAAAGCCGAAGTCGGTAGGTGCGGCAACTGGGACGTGCTTGTCGCCAACCTGAAACGGCAAGGTGTGGAAGTGCATTTCAGCCACAGAGGACAGACCAATGAGATACAGGGCGTTGTCTTCACCAAGAACGGCTATCGCTTCAACGGCTCCAAAGTGGACAGACGTTTCAGCTATTCCAAAATAGACAATGCTTTGCAGCACAACAGATGCAAGGAACGTATGGGAATGACTGCCAAAGCACATGAAGCGGTTATACCAAGTGCACCATCCGGCACGGCACAAAGCGAGTTGTTCAACGGTTCATTGGGACTGCTGAATGGCAGTGGCTCATCTTACAATGCCGCTGATGCGGAAGCCAATCAGGAAATGGCGGAGATACTTCGCAGAAAGAAGAAATGCAAACGGGGTATGAGGTTATAAAGCATTTAACTCATTGATACGGAATCCTAATCTCTAAATTTGAGAAAAGTCATTCCGTATCATTTTTAGATACGATAATATTTGTTCGCTTTCGATATTACGCATATAGTTCTCCATATATTCCCAATCGGGAGAGCCATTATTATCAACAGGAAGCGTAATGATTTCTTTGGATAAACGATTGGCACTTCGTTTGTATCCAAAATTATATTTCCCCCTGACACGGTCTGCAATGGTTGTAATGAATGTACCTGTATATCTATTAAGGTGGTTGTTATAGCCTAATGTCATATCGGAGGTTGCTATGAAATCTTCAGCTTTGTACACAGAATAGCCCATTGACCCCTCTCCGTTACGAATAAAGGCTATACAGTTGCCTTTTTGAATTGTCGCTTTATCTCTGCTTACAAAACATAGTACACCATTATTCTGATTGGTTGCACCAAGATAACTAATACCTCTATCTGATTTTTCAATATGGTTAAGTCCTTTCGATTTTCCTGCAATGAGAGTAGGGAATAGTTCACACAAGAGGAAGTTCTTCCAAATCACCCCCCCGATTTGGATTTATTAACACTTATTCTGTCCTTGAAGACATTAAGCGTGGTGTTGAGTATATTGTACTCAACATCTTTCATGAATGCTGACATGAAATCAAAATCTATTTCGCCTTTATCGGTGGCAGGTAAATATACGCGACTTTTCCTTAATCTCGTAAGTGTTGCTCCATAACTTCCCCAGCTGAACTTTTCCACGAGTTTCTTTATTGCAACAATCAAGAACATCGCATTGTATCTGTCCAGCTTCGCGTGTCTGATAATCTGTATGTTCTGCCCTGTATAAAAAGAAGTGGGCTGATAGAATACTGTTTGTGTGTCCAGACCGATGGTTATTACGTTACCTTCATCAACTTTATAGCGAGATGACTGTTCTGTTACAAACATATCCATTCCGTTATTCAAGTCAGACCGAGTAATATACGGAATAACTCCTTCCTTTTGGTTAAGTTTATTCTTGTCTATGCCGCTATTAGTGGATTGAATAGAAAATTCTTCACCAAAGACAAACTCTTTCCAATTGGAGTGTAGCGATTTACCCCCCCCAGTATATTGTTGATTATCAGTTGTTTGCATAATCTTTCTATTGTAGGTTTCAATATCTGCTGTTCTTTTTGCTTCATGTAGGCTTCCATAAAAGCCCAATCCGGTGCTGTACCATCTTGGTTTAATGGCAACATTAGTTTGAACGACCTTAACCTGTTGCTGTTCAATGAATATCCATGCCCGAACCGCTCACGTTGTTTGGTGATGCACATTGCCACGAATAAGAGTATATGCCTGTTCATCGGCACTAATGGAATAAGCGCAGTTACATGACTATCTAAAGCCATTTGGTATGGTTGATAGTATGCGATACCAGCTCCACCATCTCCGTCATTGTTCAAGGTAATAATATCTCCCTGAAATTGTTTTTTCCCGTTAGGAGCTACAAAATCTTTATATCCGTTATCACATTTTTTTGCTGAAACCAAAGGTATGTCGCCTGTCTGCAATGATGCCATATTGTTTTGATTTCCTTTCTCACAGCAGAAAAACTCTGACAGATAAAAGTCTTTCCAATTCTTATCTTCAAACTTATTCATGCTCGTTTACGGTTGGATTTACAGAATTTTCAAACAAATACCCCCTGCCGTGAGTTATCATATTGAACTCAAAGGTCAGATAGTCGGCCATAGTATTCTCAAAATCCTTTTCCGAGGGTATCTCGTCATTAAAGTAGTAGAAAGCATGAAGCCACTCGTCCTCCGCTTCAATAGTAGTTTCCACGCAGAACTTGGTTTCTGCTTCAATCCGTCCAAACCATACATCAAGCAAATGCTGACGCTTGTCTTTGGCACTTGCGGTCTCTTCCAAGCCGATATGCTTGCTCACTACAAATCCGTCATCTTCAAAATTGATGAATCTGCAGAGATGTTTCTTGTCGTGCGGTATTCCTGCCGTAAATACTGCTATACATGGGTTTGTTCCAACTCCATAGAAAGTGTTTTTATTCAAGGTAATAACACCTTCCAAGGTATGATGCTTCAGTATGCTGTTCTTGATATTTTGTTCTTCTTTGCTTTTGCCGGTAACAGAAGATTGTGGTACAATGACAATAGCCCTCGCACCCTCTGTCAATGAGTCGAGCAAATGCTCGGTAAAGCTAATCTCATACAAATCAGGATTAGCTTTAGAGCCTTGGGAATAGGGAGGGTTCATCATGCCGACTGTACATCCTTTCAGTTGTAGCTGTTTGGGATTCTCTTTCAAAAAATCTTTATTGTGCAGGTTGCTTTTTCCATCGCCACGCAAAATCATATTGGTTGTCGCTATCGTGAACATATACGGCTGTAGCTCAATGCCAAATAGTTGGTCACGTTTAATGCTTTTTTGTTGGTTTGTATCCTCTGTCATCTTCACCATTTTGTGCATTGCAGCAATGAGGAATCCTGCCGTTCCGCAACAGGGGTCAAATACCTTATCTGTCGGTTCGAGTTGTGCCAATTCACAAAACAATTCCGTTATATGCTTTGGCGTAAGCACTATACCCAATGTCTGCCCATCCCCACCCGAATAGGACATAAACTCGCCATAAAACCGTCCTAAATAGTCTTCTGACGAATTATGGTACCTGATGTTCTTGAATATGCTGTTATACAGGAACTCGGCATAATGTCTCAATGGCGTTTTACCCAATGTGGCATCTTTCTCGTTTATTTTTGTTGTGTCTCTTATGACAGAGAATTGGCTGAGTAGTTTATCTCGTTTGGTATCAGGCGTAACATTAACCCTCTTCAAATTGCTTTCAATAGCTTCATATATCTTCTGGCCGTCTGTTTTTATCGGGTCGCCAATCAGGGATTCGATGGAGAATGTTTTTTCCTCTATTTCCCTCAATGCCAGCATTATTCCTGACACGACCAGCGGTTTTTGTTCTGTTGTCAGATTTCCATAGTTACGCAAGTCGTTATGCAGCTTCTCGGCATCTTTTAGAATTTCAGCCGTTGTTTTTTCTACATCGGTTTCTTCTTGCAGTATTTCTTTCAAGTAGTATTCATTGATGTTGGCTTCATTGAAAGAAATGAATGTTTCCACATCGGGCAACTCTTGATAATCGCCGCGCTCATTCACAAAAAGGGGTGTGATTTTATGATGCTTTTCATTCCCCGACACGCCAAAGGCTAAGACTTTGTTGTATGAAGTGTTGGCTGCTAAATGCAAAGCATAATACAGAGCACCATTGACAGCATAATCCTTAACAAACTTTACATCTTGGGAGAGCAAGCCATTTTCATCCTTGTAGGCGTGTTTATCAAGAGATGCCTTATCCTCAATCACAAGAACAAAATCCTTGACCACCCCACAGTATTCGGGATAGCCTGCATGACCTGTTTTTGATTTTGAAGCTGTTTTTAAAGCTTCGTCTATTTCTTTTATATCACACCCTTGTGGCGTTAAATAAATATCTGCTTCTTGCAATAATTCATAAACCCAAAGGTCTGTCTTAACCTCTTTCTTCGCCATATAGTGATTACTCTTCGATTTTGTTGGGAACGAGTAAAACTCGCACATCAATATTCAAAATGTCTGCAATTTGATATAGCACAGGAATAGGAGGTTGTACTTTGTTTGTGGCATATAAATTGACCATATTAAAAGTCTTTCCAAGCCTGTTCGCCAATTCTGTTTGGCTAATACCCTTGGCTTCCAATTCCTCTTTTATCCGATTCATGCACACATCATTCTTGATTAACGACTGCAAAAATACAAAATTTTATTTGGTAATGCGCTATATATTCAGCAGAAAGTAGTACCTTTGCCCAAAATACAAGCGTTATTTGAAAAGCAAATTTGAGAAATACGATGAAGTCTGCAAGTTGGCAAATCGTAACCTGTTAAAATGTAAAATCCGTGTAAGTTATTCTATATCAGAATGTAATTTGATATAAAAATCTTTTGAGGTAGTAGATTACTGAAAATGTACTCTTCATTGTCCTTAATTTTTGGGTTTCAAAATTAGTTGGTGAAGAGTCCGGTGTTGGTACGCAAAACGGGGAGGAACGGCGCAATCTTTTTCCGTAACCTGATTTTTCGCATGAGTTATGGATAACTCACTATTCCTTAGAGCCTTGTTTCGCTATTCGTACCCGTTTGTCGCATTTTCGGGCATGGTTACGAACAAGTAACGTAGCGGCGTCAGGATTTGGCTTCGGCAGGGATTGTAATGGCTTCACGGATTATCGCCACTTCAACCAAAACCCTTGTAACTCAATTCTATCACTATATCTTTCCGCATTTCACTTTTTTGTAGTAACTTTGCAGCGTGAATAAGAAAATAAATAAACAAAATAGCACAATGAAAAAGAGCCTTTTCTTAGTCGCAGCCCTGTTGCTGTGCACTGCCGTACGGGCACAATACTTCTGTACGGCCAACAAAACGGAACTTCATTATGTAAATTACGATGAAGCCGGACAGAGTATCTCCAACGAAACCACTACTGTATACAATGCCGGAAACAAAGACGGAGTCACTGTGGCACAATATCTGACCAAGATTGTGACCAACAAGACCAAAAACAATACTTCTTATACGCTGCACAACTGGAGCTATGACGGCAGTCAGACGGTTTGCCAGGAGGACCTGATGTACGGACCGTACATCAAATCGGATTCCGACCCTGCCAAATACGATGCCAAGACCCGTGAAGCAATGGCCGAAGAAATCAAGTTCAAGGGTGACAACACCTTCATCATCAAAGACGGTGCACGTGCCGGAGTCACCATTCCCGACTATTCATACTCATACATCAACAACATGCTGAAGAATGAGGTAAATATATCGGGAGCTGCTTACATGGGAGAAGAACGTATCAGCACAACTGCCGGTAAATTTGACTGTACCAAGATCTCTTACCTGAAACGTACCAAGATTCTGCTGAAAACAGAAACGTTGCGGATTACCGAATGGTATGCTAAAGAGGTAGGACTGATCAAATCGGAAGCATTTGATACTAAAGGAAAGCTTCACGGAAAGAAACTGCTGGTGAAAATCATTAAATAAAAGACAAAACCACACAACGGGAAAAGCAAGTCTATCCCCTTGCCTGAAGACGAGAGGGTTGGTCCGATATCCACAGACCAACCCTCTCGTTCTTATATATATAAGCATCAGGCTCAGATAATTTCAATTCCCTGTTCCAGGCACATCTCCAGTCCGATATCCTTCAGCTTGAACTTCTGGATTTTTCCACTACCTGTCATCGGGAATTCCTTGACAAAGAAGATGTATTTCGGGATCTTATAGCGCGCAATCTTTCCCTGGCAGAAATCACGCACATCAAAATCGCTCATCGACACACCTTCGTGCAGAATGATAAAGGCTCCCACCGCCTCCCCGTATTTCTTGGACGGGATTCCGGCCACCTGTACATCCTTGATTCCAGGCATCTGATACAAGAACTCCTCTATCTCACGCGGATAGATATTCTCTCCACCGCGGATAATCATGTCCTTGATACGTCCCGTAATCCGGTAATTACCGTTTTCATCCTTCACACCCAGGTCACCGGAATGCAGGAAACCGTTGGCATCAATCACTTCGGCAGTCGCCTCCGGATTCTTATAATACCCCTTCATGGTATTATATCCCCGGTTGCACATCTCTCCCTGTACCCCCACCGGACACTCCTCACCGGTTTCGGGGTCAATGACCCGGACTTCCGTAAACTCAAAATCACGGCCTACGGTTGTAAAACGCACCTCCTCAGGGTCATCAATGCGCGTATGCGTCATGCCCGGAGATGCCTCCGTCAGCCCGTACACGCTGGTTACCTTCATAAACATCTTCTCCTCCACCTGTTTCATCAGTTCCACCGGACACAAGGCACCGGCCATGATACCGGTCCGCAGACTTGACAGGTCGAAAAGGTCAAACATCGGATGATGCAATTCGGCAATAAACATGGTAGGCACCCCATAAAGTGCAGTACACCGTTCCTTATGCACCGATGCCAATACTACCAACGGGTCGAACCGTTCTACCATTACCTGAGTACAACCGTGTGTCAGACAGTTCATCGTAGCCAGTACAATACCGAAACAATGGAACAGAGGTACACAGACACAGAGTTTGTCGTCGGCAGTGAACTTCATGTGCTCACCCGTCAAAAAGCCGTTGTTGGCAATGTTATAATGCGTCAGCATCACTCCCTTCGGGAAACCGGTGGTACCTGAGGTGTATTGCATATTGACAGTATCGTGACAACTAACCTTCTTCTTGGCTTCGAGCAGTGCCTCATCCTCCACATGATTGCCCAGCAATAAAATCTCTGCCGTATTGTACATTCCACGGAATTTCTCCTGACCGATATAAATCACGTTGCGCATCTTCGGGAAGCGCTTGCTCTTCATATAGCCACGCTCAAAGGTCTTCAGTTCGGGAAGCATCCGGTAGGTCATTTCCACGAAATTATTATCCTTCTCCGTATCTACAATACACAGCGTATGCATGTCCGAATTCTGACACAGATACTCCAGCTCAGCCTGTTTGTAATTGGTATTGACCGTAACCGCTACCGCACCGATCTTGGCACAAGCATACAGGAAAGTCAGCCAGTCGGGGACATTTCCCGCCCAGATACCGACGTGCGTACCGTGTGTGATACCGATGGCAAGCAAGCCCTTGGCCATATGGTCCACCCGCTTGTTGAACTGGCTCCACGTAAACCGGAGGTTGCGGTCTGAATAAACGATATATTCCTTATCGGGGGTAACGGCGGCCCAATGCTCCAGCCAGTCGCCCAACGTACGTTCTGATAATTGTAACATAAGCCGAAAAATTAAACCGGTGTATAAATGACAGCCAGGATCTGGGCTCCCTGCCCTTCAAAAGCATGCACATGATGAGGCACAATGGAGTCGTAATAAATGGTATCTCCCTGTTCCAGCACATAAGTATGCTTGCCGTAACTGATTTCCAACAGTCCTTTCAATACCATGATAAACTCTTCTCCCTCGTGGGCCGAAAGATGGAACTGCTGTTCCTCCTGAGCATCAATATCAATGATAAAAGGTTCCATATGACGGTCGGTCTTGTTGCGCGACAACGAATGATAATGCATATGCTGGCGCGCATCTACCGCATTGTTCGAAAAACTGATGGTATTGTCGGCCTCTCCGCGACGGCATACCACCGGGGCTGCCTCATCGGCCTGATCATCCAGGAAAGTACCCAAACGCACTCCCAGTACACGGGCAATCTTCACCAGCGGTGCCAGCGAAGGAATGTCCGTATTGTTCTCAATGCGGATAATCTGCTCCACCGTCAGTCCCGTACGTTCCGACAAAGCCTCTATGCTGATTTCCTTAACGGTTCTGAGTACATGTATTTTTTCACCGATAATATAAGTATGATCCATAATATATCCATTTAAAGTTATTGGAATGTGTTTTTCTTCTACTTCGATATTTTCATTATGCAAATATAATTATTTTTTAAAATACAAGGGGATTTTAATTACGTTTTGCAACCCTTCCGCCACACTGCAGCTGCCTCATCCAAATTCCGGAGCAAGAAATACTGTCAAAAAAGAAGAGCCATGACCGACTTTGAAGCAATCCCACGGCCCCAACGTCAGTCATGACTCTTATTTATGTAATACTGAACGGAAACAATCCCCGAAGCAGCCGAAATGATACAGCTTTTTGCAGAATCGTTCTTCCGTTCGCCGACTAATCCTGATAATAAATCCGTTTTACACGGGCTGACACCCCTGTAAGCACCTCATAAGGAATAGTATTCAACTGTTCCGCCAATACCGTAACCGGCAGATCATCCCCGAAGATAATGACAGAATCTCCCTCCTTGCAATCAATGTCGGTCACATCAATCATACATACATCCATACAGATGTTGCCCACATAAGGCGCCTTCTGTCCGTTAACCAGACAGTATCCGTGACCGTTGCCCAGGTGACGGTTCAAACCGTCCGCATATCCGATAGGCAAGGCTGCAATCCGCGAATCCCGGTCCAGATGACCTTTGCGGCTGTATCCCACCGTATCTTCGGCCGGCACATCATGAATCTGCAGGATGGTTGTGCGGAGGGTACTGACATTACGGAGCATCTTGTTGGTAAACGGATCCACCCCATACAGACCGATACCCAGACGGACCATCTCAAACTGTGCTCCCGGATAGCGTTCAATACCTGCCGTGTTGCAGATATGACGGAGGATCTTGTGACTGAAAGCTGCCTGAAGCGCATCGGCCGCTGCCTCGAAGGTCTCAATCTGACGGCGTGTAAACGAATCAAAAGTAGCAGAGTCACTACCCACCAGGTGTGAGAAGATTGAGCGGGGAATTACGGCAGTCTGACGCTGCAGCCGGTCAATCAGCTGCGGAATGTCCGAAGGGGCAAAGCCCAGACGGTGCATACCCGTATCAATCTTGATATGAATCGGAATACTGGAAGCCCCTTCCCTGCCGACAGCCTTGATCAGTTCATCGAGCAGATGGAAACTGTAAACCTCCGGTTCCAGTTTATAGTCGAACATGGTCTTGAATGCAGTCAGTTCCGGATTCATGATCATGATGGAACTGTTGATACCTGCCTTGCGCAAGTCAGCACCTTCATCGGCCACCGCCACAGCCAGATAATCCACCCGATGATCTTCGAGCGTCTTGGCGATTTCAAACGAACCGGCTCCATAGGCCGATGCCTTGACCATACACACCATCTTGGTTTCCGGTTTCAGTTTGTTGCGGTAATAATTGAGGTTGTCAACCAATGCATTCAGGTTGATTTCCAATATAGTTTCGTGTACCTTCTGCTCCAGACGGTCGGAAATCTCATCAAAATGGAAGGCGCGTGCCCCCTTGATCAGCACCACTTCATTGCGTAAAGAAGTGAGCAGTCCCGATTCCAGCAATTCAGAAGTTGAACGGAAAAACGCTTTTTCAATCTCAAAACGGGAAGCCGCAGCCGAAATTTCCTCTCCCACTCCGATGATGCGGTCTACCCCACGGCTGTGGACCAGTTCGGCCACCTGACGGTAAAGCAATTTGCTGGGCTGTCCGGTTTCCAGTATATCCGAAAGAATCAGGGTCCGTTTCCGTCCCTTATCTTCTGTTCTGCGGGCCATGAAGTCGAGCGCAATATCCAAAGAAGCAAAGTCAGAATTATAACTGTCGTTAATCAGTACACAACCGTTCTTTCCCTCCTTGACTTCCAGACGCATGGCTACCGGTTCCAGGTGGGCCATCCGTTCGGCAATGCTTTCAGGTGAAAGCATCAGGTACAGACACACCGCCAGACAGTTCAGTGAGTTTTCAATGGAAGCATCATCGATGAACGGAATACGGTATTCCTTATTGAAGCCCAGGTAGCGGTACTTGACTGTCGTACCTTTATCATCCTTTTCAATCCGTTCAATATACAACGGGCGTTCATTATCCTTCATTGACCAGGCTATCTCACGCGAAGTAAACAGACTCTTGGCTACACAACTGCTGATCAGTTCATTGTCTCCATTGTATACTATCACGTCGCAGTCCTTGAACAACTGGAGTTTCTCCATACACTTGTCCTGCAACGAAGCAAAGTTCTCCTGATGTGCCCCCCCTATGTTGGTAATCACTCCAATCGTAGGCTGTATGATGGGCTGCAGTGCCTCCATCTCTCCCATTTCAGAGATACCGGCCTCAAAGATACCCAGTTCCGTATGCTCATTCAGCAGCCATACAGACAACGGCACTCCAATCTGCGAATTGTAACTCCGCGGAGAACGGGTAACGGTGCGTTCCGGACTCAGCAACTGATACAGCCACTCCTTTACGACTGTCTTTCCGTTACTTCCCGTAATGCCCACTACCGGAATCTGAAAATGCTCGCGGTGCTTGGCTGCCAGCCGCTGCAAGGCCCGGCGGGTATCGCCTACCTGCAGGAAGTTGGCATCGGAATAATCACCGGGCTTCTCCGGCAATTCAGATACCACAAAATTACGAACCCCACGGACGTAAAGTTCCGGGATATATTTATGCCCGTCATTGCGCTTGGTTTTCAGGGCGAAAAACAACGTTTCTTCCGGAAAACACAAGGAACGACTGTCGGTCAGTATCCAGTCAATAGTTGAGGGATGGTTTCCTAATCTTTTGGCTCCCAAGATGGAAGCTATTTCTTCAATCGAGCTTGACATATTTCTATTTCATTTTGCACGTCTAAATACGGAAATTTTTCTTTTAGCTGCTCTATTTTTAACAGAATTTGACTTAAAAAGCGATGATATGCTTCCGATTCTGCATCAAAAGGGCGGTGGGCAATCCCCTTACGGATGTCTTCCCAGGCTTTCATCACAGTTTCTGTCTCCTTTGTAATGTAGGAAGAACAGAAACATTCCCAAATGTATTTTACCGCCAGAGGGGAAGGATGAAGCATGTCGTCGGCATAGAAACGGTAATCGCGCAGTTCATCCATCATGATTTCGTAAGAAGGGAAATAATGACAGTCGCTGTACCGGCTGCACAGATAATCGGCGGCCAGCAAGAGAGTTGCCTTACTAAGCTGATTGCCATGCATCCCGTCCTTGGCATGCCGGATCGGACTGACCGTAAACAGAAAGCGGACACCGGGATTGACCTGCCGGATACGGTCCAGCAGAGGGGTATACAACCGGGTGATTTCGTCCACTTCCAGCAGACGGCGGGAAAACAGGCGGTCGGGCAACTTGTGGCAGTTTCCTACCACTTCTCCATTTTCTTTCCATTCGTATACGCGGGCCGTTCCCCATGTAAAAATCATCCAATTTACCGTTTTCAGCGAACGGGCAGCCGATTCCAGCCGTTCATTGATGCACTGCAACGTCTGCCGGCTGTCGGCCGAAGAAAAAGAAGTATGATGCATCAGGCTGAACCATTGACCGTTACGGTACTCCAAATCCGAAAGTTCATAAACCTTCTCCTCAAGCAACTGCTGCAAGGCTTTGGCGATGGACAAAGGATTGTACAAGATTCCAAACGGATTGACATCACACGAAAACTTGTTGTCGGTCAACAGATTGCCCACATTTTCCGCAAAACACGATCCCCACAGCATCAAACTGTCGGAATGCTTGATTTCCGGTCCCTTTTCCGGTAATTCTACCCTAGTTCTAAATTCCATACTCCAACACAATACATTATTTTTGATACAAATGTAAACACATTACATATATTTATCGTATTTTTGTGCAATTAATATTTGAGAAAACGGATGGAACAGCCTACATCATACGAACTGTTAAACAAAATTGATAGCCCAGCAGACTTGCGCCACATGGCAGAAGATGCATTGCCTGAGGTTTGTCAAGAACTCCGGCAAAAGATCATAGATGAACTGTCACGTAACCCTGGACATTTTGGTTCCAGCCTGGGGGTCATTGAATTGACCGTCGCACTTCATTATGTATTCCACACCCCGGAGGACCGTATTGTATGGGATGTGGGACACCAGGCGTATGGACATAAGATTCTGACCGGACGCCGGGACCGTTTCTGCACCAACCGCAAGTTAAACGGATTGTGTCCTTTCCCCTCACCGGCTGAAAGCGAATACGATACTTTTACCTGCGGACATGCCTCAAATTCCATTTCCGCAGCATTGGGTATGGCAGTGGCCGCTGCCCAGAAAGGGGAAATGAACCGTCATGTAGTGGCCGTCATCGGAGACGGTTCCATGAGCGGGGGACTGGCTTTTGAGGGACTGAACAACGCTTCTTCTACCCCAAACAACCTGCTCATCATACTGAATGACAACAACATGGCAATCGACCGGAGCGTGGGAGGCATGAAACAGTACCTGCTCAATCTGCAGACCTCGGAAGGATATAACCGGATGAGATACAAGTTGTCCAGACTGCTCCATCAGTGGGGATGGCTGAATGAAGAGCGGAGAAAGAGCATGATCCGTTTCAACAACAGCCTGAAATCAGTAATCACCCAGCAGCAGAATATTTTTGAGGGACTGAATATCCGTTATTTCGGACCGATAGACGGACATGACGTACATGCCCTGGTAAAGGTACTGAAAGAAATCAAGGACATGAAGGGCCCGAAGCTGCTTCATATACATACCAAAAAGGGAAAAGGATTCAAGCCGGCCGAAGAAGCCGCTACCATCTGGCATGCACCGGGAATATTCGACAAGGAAACAGGAGAACGTATCGTCAATGATACCCAGAACCTGCCGCCTTTGTTCCAGGATGTATTCGGTACTACCCTGGTGGAACTTGCCGAAAAGAATGACAAGATCATAGGAGTTACCCCGGCCATGCCGACAGGCTGCTCCATGAGCATGCTTATGAAGGCATACCCCAAACGGGCTTTTGACGTGGGAATTGCCGAAGGACATGCCGTTACATTCTCCGGAGGTATGGCCAAGGAGGGGCTGGTGCCTTTCTGCAACATCTACTCTTCTTTCATGCAACGGGCATACGACAACATCATCCACGATGTGGCTATCCAAAAGCTTCATGTGGTATTGTGTCTGGACCGTGCGGGACTGGTAGGAGAAGACGGACCGACACATCACGGAGTGTTCGACATGGCGTATCTGAGAGTGATTCCCAACCTGACCATTGCTTCCCCGATGGATGAAAAGGAATTGAGACGCCTGATGTATACGGCCCAACTGCCGGATATGGGACCTTTTGCCATCCGCTATCCGCGTGGCAGAGGGGTACTGACCGACTGGAAGTGTCCGCTGGAAGCCATTGAAGTCGGTAAAGGAAGGAAACTGAAAGACGGAACCGACCTGGCTGTCGTCACCATCGGACCCATCGGAAACGAAGCCGGAGAGGCCATCAGACGGTGTGAGGAGGAAACCGGAAAGAGCATAGCACATTACGACCTGCGCTTCCTGAAGCCTCTGGACGAAGGTATGCTGCACGAAATCGGACAGCGTTTCAAGAAAGTCATTACCGTAGAAGACGGAGTGCTGAAAGGCGGAATGGGAAGTGCCCTGCTGGAGTTCTTCTCCGACAACAACTACTGTCCGTCTGTCAGACGCCTGGGCATCCCCGACAAGTTTGTCCAGCACGGACCGGTCAAGGACCTTTACAGGATTTGTAAAATTGACAAAGAAAGTATATATAATACATTAACTGATACACTGAATTCATGAAAATAATTATTGCAGGAGCAGGAGAAGTAGGTACCCACCTGGCAAAACTGCTGTCCGGAGAGAAGCAAGACATCATTTTGATGGATGAAAATGAGGAGAAGTTGGGGAAATTGGGAAATAATTTCGACCTGATGGCAGTCAACCTGTCGCCCACCTCTATTTCCGGCCTGAAAGAAGCAGGAGTGGCTGGAGCGGATCTTTTCATTGCCGTTACTCCCAACGAAAGTCAGAACATGACTGCCTGCATGCTGGCTACCAGTCTGGGAGCCAAAAAGACCGTTGCCCGAATTGACAACTATGAATACCTGTTGCCCAAGCATCAGGAGTTTTTTGCCCGACTGGGAGTGCATTCGCTGATTTATCCGGAAATGCTGGCTGCCAAGGAAATTGTAGATGCAGTGAAAATGAGCTGGATCAGACAATGGTGGGAGTTTGCCGGAGGAGCACTGGTGCTTCTGGGAACCAAGATGACCGATACGGCAGAAATTCTGAACGTACCGCTTCACGAACTGGGAGGCCGGAACATTCCGTTCCATATCGTAGCCATCAAACGGAACAACGAAACCATCATCCCGCGAGGAGACGATACCATCCGGCTGAATGACGTGGTGTATTTTACGACGACCAAGAAATACATTCCGTACATCCGGAAAATCTCGGGAAAAGACAACTACGCCGACATCCGCAATGTCATGATCATGGGAGGAAGCCGGATTGCCGTACGTACCGTACAGTACATGCCGGAGTACATGCATACCAAGATCATTGAGAATGATTTCAACCGCTGCAACCGACTGACCGAACTGGTAGACGATGATGTGATGATCATCAACGGAGACGGCCGCGACATCGAACTGCTGATGGAGGAAGGCATCAAGAATACCGAGGCATTTGTGGCTCTGACCGGAAGTGCGGAGACCAATATCCTGGCCTGTCTGGCAGCCAAACGACTGGGAGTAAGCAAGACAGTGGCCGAAGTAGAGAACATCGACTACATCAGTATGGCGGAAAGTCTGGATATCGGTACCGTCATCAACAAGAAGTTCATTGCCGCCAGTCACATCTATCAGATGATGCTGGATGCGGATGTATCGAATGTAAAATGTCTGACATTCGCAGACGCCGATGTGGCAGAGTTTACTGCCAAGGCCGGTTCCAAGATTACACGCTCACAGGTGAAGGACGTAGGACTTCCCAAGGGGGCGACCATCGGTGGACTGATCAGAAACGGCGAAGGTATCCTGGTAACAGGTAATACCACCATCCAGGAAAACGACCATGTGGTAGTATTCTGCCTGGGTATGATGATCAAAAAACTGGAAAAATTTTTCAACTGATCCGTTACGGATTTCAGAAATACAATAAAATGGCAGTTGTCGCAAATTGACCGTGTGCGATAACTGCCATTTAATTTTTTATGGGGATAAGCGTACCTTACTTAAAATAAATATGTTATATTTGCAGCGTTTTTCAGTAGGTAGGGTATGGATAAGTGGATAAAAACAATTACAGTTATCTTCTTTTTTCTTATAACACAGGTTATAGGAAGTGCATTTTATACCCTTTCCGAAGAAATTGCGAATCAAGAAATTATCCCCGACAGCAAGATGACCGAGCAGGTTACTGCCTCTCATTCCGAAACAGATATCCTGATTAATTTTCTGTTGAATTCGGACAATGCCAACATTCCGGTTTCGCTGGCTTTTCACAGCGGAAGCAACAATGACATGAAATGGGCCTTGCGCTGCACCATCCTGCCCCTGGGCCATCATTCCGAATATGGCATGTACAAGAACATGCTGCCGGGAAAATACAACGGGCTGCCTGCCTGTAAAAGAATTGACTACTACATTTATACCCTCGAGAAAATTCTCATCTGAAAAATTCCTTGATAATAAGGAATTTACCCCTTATTGTATCGGATAAAGAGCGTTTTATCCGACGTTGCTCATTTTACATATAGGGTGTCTATTAAAAATTAAATTTTATATATATGTTTTTTACATTCATTATTGTCGTTATTCTGACAGCTATAGCCCTGGTGGTAGCCGCAATGACCATTGCCAAGCTGATAGCTCCCCGCTCATTCAATCCACAGAAAGGAGAGCCTTATGAATGCGGTATTCCGACACGCGGAGGATCTTGGGTACAGTTCAAGGTAGGATATTACCTGTTTGCCATCCTGTTTCTGATGTTCGACATCGAAACGGTATTCCTGTTCCCATGGGCTGTAGTGGTTTCAGAAGTTGGAGCCTACGCACTGGTTAGTGTCGGTTTCTTTTTAGTGATATTAATTTTAGGTCTGGCTTATGCCTGGAAGAAAGGAGCATTGGAATGGGAGTAAAAGAAAAGACGGAGATCCGCTCCATGAAATACGAAGAGTTCAAGAACAATGACTATCTGGAAAGACTGGTCAAGGAACTGAACCGCGACGGAGCCGGAGTAATTCTGGGAACAGTGGACGATCTGATTAACTGGGGACGCAGCAATTCCCTCTGGTCACTGACCTTCGGTACCAGCTGTTGTGCCATCGAGTTCATGGCGCTGGGAGCTGCCCGCTACGATATGGCCCGTTTCGGCTTTGAGGTTACGCGAAACTCTCCCCGTCAGGCGGACATGATCATGGTGTTGGGAACCATCACCTATAAAATGGCTCCGGTACTGAAGCGTCTGTACGACCAGATGGCAGAGCCCAAATACGTAGTGGCTGTAGGAGGATGTACGATTTCGGGAGGACCTTTCATCAAATCGTACCACGTAGTGAACGGTATTGACAAAATCATTCCGGTAGACGTATTCATCCCGGGATGTCCTCCAAGACCGGAAGCTTTCTACTACGGAATGATGCAGCTCCAGCGTAAGATTAAGGTGGAAAAATTCCTCGGAGGAGTGAACCGCCAAGAAAAAGAGCCTAAAGAAAACGAAACCGAACAGCACGTTCGTTAACGCATAAACTATTAAAATCATGGATATAAAAGAAAAAATCTCCGGACTGGCTGCCGATATTACAATTTCTACGCAAGGCGACTGGATAGCCGAAATTCCGGTGGAGTCATTCCGTATGGTGGCCGAACGCGTCTGCCATGATCCCGAGGAACCGATGGATTACCTGCGCGACATCGTAGGTATGGACTGGGGAGAAAACGGACTGGGAGCTTTATATTATCTGGAGTCTACCCGGACTCATCAGCAGATTGTGCTGAAGACAAGCGTAAACAACCGCGAACAGGCATTCATTCCTTCGGTCTGTGATTTGTGGAAGACTGCGGAAATTAAGGAAAGAGAGGTATTCGATTTCTTCGGCATCCGCTTTCTGAATAATCCGGATATGCGACGCATCTTCTTGCGTGAAGACTGGAAAGGATATCCGTTGCGCAAGGATTACGACATGAATTCCAACCCGCTGAACATGGACAATGAGGAAAATGCCGATATCACCGACGAATATTACCTGAACCCAGACGGTACGATTGCCGACCGTAAAAACATTGTTTTCGACCAGAAAGACTTTGTGGTCAACATCGGTCCGCAGCACCCTTCTACTCACGGAGTGCTTCGTCTGCGTACCTCAATGGAAGGAGAAACCATATCCAAGGTTGATCCGATTTGCGGATACATCCACCGGGGAATCGAAAAGATGAACGAGAGTCTTACGTATCCTCAGACACTGGCACTGACCGACCGTCTGGACTACCTGAGCGCACATCAGAACCGCCATGCCCTCTGTATGTGTATCGAGAAGGCAGCAGGCATTGAAATCAGCGAGCGTGCCCAGTACATCCGTACCATCATGGACGAGTTGCAGCGTATCGACTCACACCTGTTGTTCTACTCTTGTCTGGTAATGGATATGGGTGGACTGACACCGTTCTTCTACGGTTTCCGTGAACGTGAAATGATTCTGGATATCTTCGAAGAGACTACCGGCGGACGTCTGATACAGAACTACAACATGATTGGAGGTGTACAGGCCGATATTCATCCGGACTTCCAGCGTAAGGTAAAAGAATTCATCAAGCACCTGCGCAGTGTCATCAAGGATTATCACGATATCTTTACCGGAAACGTCATTGCCACTACCCGACTGAAGGGTGTGGGACTGCTGCGCCGGGAAGATGCCATCTCACTGGGTGTGACCGGTGGTTCCGGACGTGCATCCGGATGGTCCAATGACGTGCGGAAGCATCATCCGTATGCGATGTACGGCAAGGTTGACTTCAAGGAAATCCTTTATACAGAAGGTGACTCCTTTGCACGGTACATGGTCCGTATGGATGAAATCATGGAATCCTGCCACATCATCGAACAGCTGATTGACAACATTCCGGAAGGCGAATACCGCGTAAAGACCAAAGCAATCATCAAACTGCCGGAAGGCAATTATTCGGCAGCCGTAGAAAGCAGCCGTGGTGAGTTTGCGGTAATGCTGGAAAGCCACGGAGACAAGTCGCCTTACCGTCTGCACTACCGTTCTACCGGACTTCCTCTGGTACATGCACTGGATACGGTATGCAAAGGAAACAAGATTGCCGACCTGATTGCCATCGGTGGAACGCTGGACTATGTGATTCCAGACATTGACCGTTAAGTATAACCCTTCAATTAGTAATTATGTTTTTAGATTATTATAACCTTCAACCTTTATTGACGGCCATTCATGCTGCATTATGCAGTATTATGCCCGAAGAGCTGGCCATTTTTCTGGAAGGACTGGCAGTCGGAGTCTTCATTCTGGTACTTTATGCCGTCTTGGCCATTATCCTGATCTACATGGAACGTAAGGTATGTGCGGCCTTCCAGTGCCGTATCGGTCCGAACCGTGTAGGAGGTAAGGGAGGATTGCTCCAGGTACCGGCCGACGTATTGAAAATCCTGACCAAGGAAATCATCGAACTGAAAAAGTCCGACCATTTCCTGTACAACCTGGCTCCGTTCCTGGTGATTCTGGCTTCCATCCTGACTTTCTCCTGTCTGCCATGGAACAAGGGAGGAGAAATCCTTCACATGAACATCGGTATTTTCTTCGTTCTGGCAGCTTCTTCCATCGGCGTACTGGGTATTCTGCTTGCCGGATGGAGTAGTAACAGCAAGTATACGCTGATCGGAGCGGTACGAAGCGGAGCGATGATCATCAGTTACGAACTGTCCATCGGACTGGTGGTACTCACCATGGTCATGATGAGCGGCACGATGGACATTCAGGAAATCGTAAACAACCAGGCCAACGGATGGAACATCTTCAAAGGCCATCTGCCAGCCATTGTAGCCTTCATCATCTACCTGATTGCCGGTAATGCGGAAGCCAACCGTGGCCCGTTCGACCTGGCAGAAGCAGAACAGGAACTTACCGCCGGTTACCATACGGAATATTCGGGTATGCATTTCGGATTCTTCTATCTGGCAGAATACCTGAACCTCTTCATTACCGCCGGTATCGCAACCACTCTTTTCCTGGGCGGATGGATGCCTTTGCACATTGCAGGCCTTGATGGCTTCAACGCCGTAATGGACTACATCCCCGGTGTACTCTGGTTTGTAGGAAAGACCTTCTTTATCGTCTTCCTCCTGATGTGGATACGCTGGACCTTCCCCCGTCTCCGTATCGACCAGGTACTGATTCTGGAATGGAAATACCTGATGCCGCTGTCACTGCTGGTACTGCTCGCCATGACAGTCTGCAAGGTATTCGGCTGGGTATTTTAATTAACTGACTAATAAATTTAAGACAATGAGTAGTTTCAATTCATATATCAAAGGATATGTTTCCGGAGTAAAGAGTCTGCTGACAGGTATGCGCACTTCCATGAAAGTATTCTGGCAGCCTAAGGTCACCGAACAGTATCCTGAAAACCGTCACACGACGCTCCACATTCCGGAACGCCACCGTGCCCGGCTGATTATGGTACACAATGCAGAGAACCAGCACCACTGTGTTGCCTGCGGACTGTGCCAGATGGCTTGCCCGAACGGCACCATCAAAGTCATCTCAGAAACCCGGGAAGATGAAGAAGGCAAGAAAAAGAAATATCTTGTCAAATACGAATACAACTTAGGATCATGCATGTTCTGCCAGTTGTGTGTCAATGCCTGTCCTCACGGCGCCATCGAATTCAGCAACGATTTTGAAAACGCCGTATTCGAGAAAGAAAAACTGGTTCAGACACTCAACCACGAAGGTTCAACACTTGCCAAATAAACAAGAAAATGGGAATAACACTTCAAGAAATCGCATTTTATGTAGTAGCTGCAGCCATTGCAGTCTGCTCTGTTCTGGCAGTCACCACAGGTAAAATCCTGCGCGCTGCCACCTATCTGCTGTTTGTTCTGTTCGGTACAGGCGCTCTTTACGGTATCCTGGGATACACTTTCCTGGGTGCGGTACAGCTGATGGTCTATGCCGGAGGTATTGTGGTATTGTATGTATTCTCTATCCTGCTGACCCAGTCGGACAAAGACATGAAATACAAAATCCGGAAGGCCAAGCTTGTCAGTGTACTGCTGACTACCCTAGCAGGTGCCGCACTGGTACTCTTCCTGGTATTCACCAACGGATTTGCTCTCAACATGATTCCGCAGGGAGTGGAACTTCCGGCACGTGAAATCGGTCTGGCGCTTATCGGCACCGGAAAACATCAGTTTGTTTTACCTTTCGAAGTAGTGAGCGTATTGCTGCTTGCCTGTATGATAGGAAGTATCTTAATCGCACGAAAAGAAAAATAAATCCCTCAGCATTATGGAATTAGAAATACACGTTATACATTATCTGGTGATCAGCACGGTCATGATGTTTTGCGGAATATATGGTTTCTTTACCCGCAAGAACCTGCTGGCACTGCTTATTTCAGTTGAATTGATGCTGAATGCCACCAACATCAACTTTGCCGTATTCAACCGTTATCTTTTCCCCGACCAGCTGGAAGGTCACTTCTTCAGCCTGTTCGGCATTGCCATCGCTGCAGCAGAAACCGCTGTGGCCATTGCCATCATCATCAACGTATACCGCAACATCAAGCAGGTACTTACGGATGACATTACAGATATGAAAGGATAACCCAGAACTCACGAAATTAAAAGATTATTATGGAATATACGATTTTAATTCTCTTGCTTCCGATACTCAGCTTCCTGATTCTGGGACTGACGGGTATGTATATGAAGCACCGGCTGGCCGGACTGATCGGTACACTTTCACTGACAGGAGTGACACTGCTCAGTTACCTGACAGCCTTCAACTACTTCACTGCACCGCGTACGGCCGAAGGAGTGTATGCAACACTCACTCCATGGAATTTCCAATGGCTGCCCTTCACCGAATCGCTGCACATTGACATGGGCATCCTCCTCGATCCGATTTCGGTCATGATGCTGGTAGTCATCTCTACCGTTTCTCTGATGGTACACATCTACTCATTCGGATACATGAAAGGAGAAAAGGGATTCCAGCGTTACTACGCTTTCCTTTCACTTTTCACCTTCTCCATGCTCGGACTGGTAGTGGCTACCAATATCTTCCAGATGTACGTATTCTGGGAGCTGGTAGGTGTTTCCTCTTACCTGCTCATCGGTTTCTATTATACCAAGCCGGAGGCCATTGCAGCCAGCAAAAAAGCCTTTATCGTGACTCGTTTTGCCGACCTGGGCTTCCTCATCGGTATTCTGATTTACGGATACTACATGCAGACCTTCACCTTTACGCCGGGTGAGGAACAGCTGATGAAAGCCGGCATGGTACTGCCGTGGGCTTTGGGACTGATGTTCGTGGGAGGTGCCGGAAAAAGTGCCATGTTCCCCCTCCATATCTGGTTGCCCGACGCAATGGAAGGCCCGACTCCGGTCAGTGCCCTGATCCATGCAGCCACCATGGTGGTAGCCGGAGTTTACCTGGTAGCACGAATGTTCCCGCTTTTCATCGGATTTGCTCCCCATACCCTGCATGCCATTGCCTGGGTAGGTGCGTTCACCGCATTCTATGCAGCTTCCGTAGCCTGCGTACAGAGCGATATCAAGCGTGTGCTTGCCTTCTCTACCATCTCACAGATTGGATTCATGATGGTAGCCCTGGGTGTCTGCACCGCCATGCACCCGCACGAAGGTGGTCTGGGATACATGGCCAGCATGTTCCACCTTTTCACACACGCCATGTTCAAGGCCCTGCTCTTCCTGGGAGCCGGATGTATTATTCATGCCGTACACAGCAATGAGATGGAAACCATGGGTGGTCTCCGCAAGTATATGCCGATTACTCACATCACCTTCGGCATTGCCTGTCTGGCCATCGCAGGTATCCCTCCTTTCTCAGGTTTCTTCTCCAAAGATGAAATCCTGACTGCCTGCTTCGCATTCAGTCCCGCCATCGGATGGATCATGACCCTGATTGCCGGTATGACCGCCTTCTACATGTTCCGTCTGTACTACTGTATTTTCTGGGGCAAGGAAAACAAAGAACTTCATGCACACCACACCCCGCACGAAAGTCCGCTCACCATGACCTTCCCGCTGATGTTCCTGGCGGCAGTCACCCTGGTGGCAGGATTCATTCCTTTCGGACATTTCGTATCGTCCAACGGAGAAAGCTATGACATTCGCCTGAACACTCAGGTGGCTGTTACCAGCATCGTTGTGGCCGTAGTTGCCATCCTGCTCGCCACCTGGATGTATGCACGCGAAAAACAGCCGGTAGCCGAACAGCTGGCAAGCCGTTTCAGCACCCTGCACCGTGCCGCCTACAAGCGTTTCTATATGGATGAAATCTGGTTGTTCGTGACCAAGAGAATCATCTTCCGCTGCGTTTCCACTCCGCTGGCATGGTTCGACCGCCACGTCATCGACCAGTTCATGAACTTCATGGCATGGAGCACCCACGCTGCCGGAGAAACGGTACAACCCATTCAGAGCGGAAAGATCCAGAGCTATACCATGTGGTTCCTGGGAGGCATCATCCTGCTGACACTCATCTTATTGTTGAACTAAGAATAGAGACATTATCCTATGAACTTATTAAGTCTTTTTGTTTTAATACCCTTGTTGATGTTGCTGGGACTGTGGATGGCCCGCAACGTGAACCAGGTCCGTGGAGTAATGGTGGCAGGTTCTTCCCTGCTCCTGTTGCTGGCCGCATATCTCACCGTATCCTACATCGGGCTGCGTAATGCCGGTGCTACGGAAGAGATGCTTTTTACTGACAGTATTTCCTGGTATGCACCCCTCCATATCTGCTACTCGGTAGGAGTCGACGGAATCTCCGTAGTCATGCTGCTGCTGAGTGCCATCATTGTCTTTACCGGAACCTTCGCTTCCTGGAAGCTGAAACCCATGACCAAAGAATACTTCCTTTGGTTTACCCTGCTGAGCATCGGAGTGTTCGGATTCTTCATTTCTACCGACCTGTTCACCATGTTCATGTTCTACGAAGTGGCTTTGATTCCGATGTACCTGCTCATCGGAGTATGGGGAAGCGGAAAGAAGGAATATGCCGCCATGAAGCTGACGCTGATGCTGATGGGTGGATCGGCCTTCCTGCTCATCGGAATCCTGGGTATCTACTACGGTGCCGGAGCAGAGACCATGAATATTCTTGAAATTGTCCACCACAAGATACCGACCGAGATGCAGCGCATTTTCTTCCCTGCCATCTTCCTGGGATTCGGTGTGCTGGGAGCCTTGTTCCCCTTCCATACCTGGAGCCCTGACGGTCATGCCTCAGCACCGACTGCAGTCAGTATGCTGCATGCCGGCGTACTGATGAAGCTGGGAGGTTACGGATGTTTCCGCATCGCCATGTTCCTGATGCCGACCGGAGCTGCCATCTGGGGAGATTTCTTCCTGGTACTCACCACGATTTCGGTAGTTTACGGAGCCTTCAGTGCGGTTGTCCAGACCGACCTGAAATACATCAATGCCTATTCTTCAGTGAGCCACTGCGGACTGGTATTGTTTGCCCTGCTGATGATGACCCGTGTCAGTGCCACCGGAGCCATCCTGCAAATGTTGAGCCACGGTCTGATGACTGCCCTCTTCTTTGCACTGATCGGTATGATCTACGGACGTACCCACACACGTGACATCCGCCAGTTGAGCGGACTGATGAAAATCATGCCTTTCCTGGCAGTAGGTTATGTCATTGCCGGTCTGGCCAACCTCGGTCTGCCGGGATTGAGCGGATTCGTGGCAGAAATGACCGTATTTGTAGGTTCATTCCAGCATCCGGACTTGTTCCACCGCACCTGTACGGTAATTGCGACAATGAGTATTGTCATCACCGCAGTCTACATCCTGCGTGTGGTAGGAAAAATCCTGTACGGTACCTGCAAGAATCCGGAGCACCTGAAGCTGACAGACGCTACCTGGGACGAACGCTTTGCCGTAATCTGTCTGATCATTGCCGTAGCCGGACTGGGACTGGCTCCTTACTGGGTAAGTCACCTCATCAGTGGCAGTGTGGAACCGATCATCAGCCAACTGGGACTCTAATTTAGTTATCGAATCAATTAAAAAAGAAAAACAATGGATATAAGCAATTTATTTTCCATGCAGGCAGAAATCAGTCTGGCGCTTATCCTGATCATCATACTGGTAGCCGACCTGATAATGAAAGCCCCTGCACACAAGCCTCTTCAGGTATTGGCCTGTGGCCTGCTGGTGGTTCAGATTGCCCTGAACCTCATACCTTCTACCGGAGAAGCTTTCGGAGGCATGTACCACAATACCCCGATGACTTCGGTGGTAAAAACCATATTGACTGCAGGTACCCTGCTCGTATTCCTGCAGGCAGATACCTGGCTCTCACGCCCGGACACCCGTCATAAGGCCGGTGAATTCTACCTGCTGACCCTTTCTACCCTCTTGGGTATGTACTACATGGTAAGTGCCGGCAGTTTTCTGATTTTCTATGTAGGCCTGGAACTGGCAAGTATCCCTATGGCCTGCCTGGTAGCCTTCGACAAATACCGGAGCCACAGCGCCGAGGCCGGAGCCAAGTTCATCCTCAGCTCCATGTTCTCATCGGCATTGATGCTCTACGGTCTGTCACTTATCTACGGAACCTGCGGAACCATGTACTTCAGTGATATTACTGCTCACATCAGCGGTACTCCACTTCAGATCATGGCCATGGTATTCTTCTTTGCCGGACTGGGATTCAAGCTGAGTCTTGTACCTTTCCATATGTGGACACCCGATACCTACCAGGGAGCCCCCACTACAGTGAGCGGCTACCTTTCAGTCATCTCCAAGGGAGCGGCTGCCTTCGCCCTGATGAACATCCTTCTCCGGGTATTTGCACCGATGGCAGACAACTGGAGTCTGTTGCTGGAAGTGGTAATCGTGGTAACCATCACCATTGCCAACATTTTCGCCATCCTGCAGAAAGACCTGAAGCGATTCATGGCCTACAGTAGTATCTCACAGGCAGGCTACATCATGCTGGCAGTATTGGGAGCCTCTACACAGGGTATGGCTTCACTGGTATACTACGTGGTAGTTTACATTGTAGCCAACCTGGCAGTCTTCGGTGTAATCAGCACCGTAGAACAGCATCACCAGGGAACTGTCGACCGGGATGCCTACAACGGCCTCTACCAGACCAATCCCCGACTGACTTTTGTGATGACACTTGCCCTCTTCTCACTGGCAGGTATTCCTCCGTTTGCCGGATTCTTCTCTAAGTTCTTTGTCTTTGCTTCGGCCTTCCATGCCGGACACTGGCTGGTAGTTTTCCTGGCATTGGTCAATACCATCATCTCACTGTATTATTACCTGCTTATCGTGAAAGCCATGTACATCACTCCGAACGACCAGCCGATTCCGGCGTTCCGCAGCAGCCTGCTTACCCGGGTTTCTCTTGCTATCTGTTTCGCAGGAGTCATCCTTTTCGGTATCTGCAGCAGCATCTACACGGTACTGGAACAGTTGGACGCACAATAATCACAGCGACATACAAGCAAAAAAATCCTCCCCCGCCGTACATTGGCGAGGGAGGATTTTTCATATCTACCGATACGGTCTGACACATTTGTGCCATGCAATTACTTTTTATTATAATTAGGTCCGTATAGCATCGTTTTCTGCCGGATAACCGGCTTTCCGTCTTTTACAAACTCCTCTCCCCTTTCCTGAAGATGAGCCACCAATGCCTGACGCATCACCTTGATCCGGCTTGAATATTTCTTGTTATCCACCACATTCTTCAGCTCCTGAGGATCCTTTTCCAGGTCGAAAAGCATTTCAGAACCGTTATTAAAATTCCAGATATACTTCAGTTTTCCGTCGGTCAGTGCCATCCAGTAATTATCGTCACTGTAGCAGGTAGCATGTTCCAGGTCCAGGAATTCTCTCCAGCCTCTGGTATCTCCCTTCGCCAACTGCAACACGGACTTTCCGTCCATCTGTGCAGGAACCTCTCCTCCAGCGATTTCCAGGAAGGTAGGCAGCACATCCCTGAGTTCTACCGGCTGCTCGACTTTTCCGAGAGCAATGTGCAAGGCTGCAGGCCATTTGACGATATAAGGAATATGCACGGAACCCTCGTACGGATATGTCTTCCGCCAGTGATAATGGTCGCCCATCATATCTCCATGGTCGGATACAAAGACAATCAGTGAGTTGTCATACATTCCTTTTTCTTTCAATGCCTGGATAATCTTACCGATTTCCTCGTCAATAAAGGTAATGCTGGCATAATAATGCCGCTTGGAATTCTTAGCATACTCATCACCGAAGTTGCCGTAAGGTGCATCAGTAGCCACCTGCTCCGGATTCAATAATTGCTCATAACGGGAACACCATTCTCCTTTTGCAGGCCCCGGAATATTTACCTTCTCATACATCTCATAAAACCGGCGAGGCGGGTCGTACGGACTGTGCGGACGTGCAAAGGACACTTTCAGGAACAAGGGAGACGCGTTGTCATAGTGCTGTATCAGCTGACAGGCCATTTCAGAAGTCCAGCGGGTAGGATGCAACTCTTCCTTCAGCTTATATATCCCTGCCTGATGATCGTTCCATCCGATTCCTGTCGTATCCGGATTTCCTCCGGGGCAGTTCAACTGGAACCATTTGCGATAGTCGCTCTCAAAATTCTCATCTTCAATACGGCCGCTTTCGTCCAACAAAACTTCATGGAAACCGTGTTTGATTCGCTGAGGATGCCAATGCATCTTACCGATGCCAAACGTATAGTACCCCAGATCGCGCAGCATCTGCGGCATTTCATACTGACAGTTTACAGGCACATTTCCATATCCCAGCAATCCGGTGTGCCACGGCGACTGTCCTGTCAGCAGGCAGGCCCTTGCCGGTGTACTGCTCGGGCAACTGGAATATCCTTTCGTATAAAGTGTTCCTTCGCTCGCAAGCTGATCCAAGTTCGGTGAGATTACCGGATTCCCCATACAGCCCAAGGCATCCCCACGATGCTGGTCGGTCATGATCAATATAATATGAGGAGGTGTCTCCGCCATTGCAGCCGACAAACTCAAGTACCCCATTATCCCCAAAGAAATCATGTTTGCATTCATAGTAAAATCATTAACAAATAACTTTTTTCAAATATATGATAAAAATAGGAGAGATTGAAATCTTATTGACCAACCGTTCCATTCACAAATAAAAAATCTTTTGGCAGATGAGAAAATACCACTCACCCACCAAAAGATTTGTTCAAGCCAGCCAGAGAGTCAGGAAAATCCCCCCCCTCTCAAGCCGGGTTTATAATATCCAGCCGGATTATTTCTTTTCCGGTGTATTTTCCAATGTAGCTACCAGGAACTCGTAGAACTTAGCCACAGTCGGGATGTTGCAGCGTTCTTCCGGAGTATGCGGACACTGCAGTGTAGGACCGAATGAAATCATGTCAAGTCCCGGAATCACTGCTCCGATGATACCGCATTCCAGACCGGCATGGATGACCTTCACAGCCGGCTCTACACCAAACTGAGCCTTGTAAGAGGCCTTCATGGCGTGCAATATCGGAGAGTTGACGTTAGGTTCCCAGCCTGAGTAGCTGCCTGAGCGTTCTACGTGCATACCTGCCATAGAGAAACAGCTTTCGATGGCCGTATTGCGATAATCCTTCATTGAGTCGCGTGAGCTGCGGGTAAGTACCTTGATGGCAGCCTTTCCATTGGCGATTTCCACGATGGCCAGGTTAGAAGAAGTCTCTACCGTATCCGGAATGGTCGGGATGAAACGTTCCACACCGTTCGGACAAGCATAGATTGCATCTACCAGGTTGTCGCGGATTTCTTCCGGAACCATGTATTTCGGCAATTCCACCTTTTCAGCAGTGAAGCTGAGGTTGTCTTCGATGGTATCGAACTCATCGCGCCATACCTGTTCACATTCGCCTACAAAGGCCAGTACATCTTCCACTTCAGTCTCAGGTACGGTAATCACCACCTCACATTCACGTGGAATGGCATTACGCATGTTACCGCCTTCCCAAGATACCAGACAAGCCTCATCATAAGCAATCACCTGGTTCATGAAACGGGCCATCAGCTTATTGGCATTGGCATGTCCCCAGCCAATCTGAATACCTGAATGACCGCCTCTCAATCCTTTCAGTGTCACTTTCAGTGCCACGTCTTCCGGATCGGTTTCTTCTTCGCGGTATTCCAGGGTAGCAGTCAGGTCTTCACCACCGGCACAACCGATGTAAAGTTCACCTTCGTCTTCCGAATCCAGGTTCAGCAGGATATCTCCTTCCACCGTACCCGGCTTCAGTCCGAACGCACCGTACATGCCTGTCTCTTCGTCGGAAGTAATCAAGGCTACCAGCGGACCGTGCTTCAAGGTCTTGTCTTCCATTACTGCCATGATTGCAGCCACACCCATACCGTTGTCGGAACCCAGTGTAGTACCTTTGGCCTTCACCCATTCACCGTCCACATAGGTCTGGATAGGATCGTTTTCAAAGTCATGCACCGTTTCCTTGTTTTTCTGAGGCACCATGTCCATGTGAGCCTGCAGGATCACCGTCTTGCGGTTCTCCATACCCGGAGTAGCCGGTTTGCGGTAAATTATATTTCCAGCTTCGTCCTGAAACGCTTCGACACCTACACTCTTGCCGAACTCCAGCAAAAATGCCTGTATTTTCTTCAGATGTCCTGACGGACGAGGAATCTGAGTCAACGAATAGAAATGCTTCCACACATTCTGTGGAGCCAGAGAAAGAATTTCACTCATACGTTTATTTTTAAAGATTGTAATTTGTCAAGTTCATAAGTCTGAATGAAACTGATTCACTTAAGAACTGATATATTCTAAAATATATATTCTAATCCCAATTAATGCCTTCTTGCCGGCCCGTCCTCCTTCCGGTTCAGGCCGTTTTCTGCTTTTTGTTGGTCAGCGGCAGAGCCACCAGACCGTATATCCCTAACAAAATTAATAAAAAGGTTTGAATACCATGCACTAAAAGTGCAAATATTCCTGCTTCTTCTTTACTGATGCCATACATCATCATCATGGTGATGACAGCAAAGTGCCACGGACCGGCCCCGTTGGGGGTAGGAACAATGACGGCGATACTTCCCACCACAAAAATCACCAGTCCCGCTACCCAGTCGAGGTGTTCGGAAAATCCGAAGCAGAAGAAGGTGAGGTAAAAATGCAGGAAGTAGCAAACCCAGATTCCTAGTGTATAAAACAGATACAGGTAAGGATGATCCAGGCGTCGCAGCGACAGACATCCCTGCCATACGTTCCGCAGGATTCCTTTCACCTTGGTGAAAAAAGCCAGCCGCCTTATGAGCCATACCGCCAATATCAGTACCGCCAGAATGCAGACCGCCGAAATATAAAAGTTGACAGAGGTAAACAGGTGAAGGAAAAATGCCCCGTCGGTACCCGTAATCCGGAAGAAAGTGGCGAACGTGCCCGACTGCAGCAGCAGTGTCATCAGGGTAATCAGCATCACGCACACCGTATCAATGAGCCGTTCGGAAATGACGGTTCCCAGCGATTTCGAAAAAGAAACCCCATTGTATTTGGCCAGAATGCCGCAGCGGGAAACCTCGCCCACACGAGGGAGCACCAGATTGGCGGCATAAGAGACAAAGATGGCATAGACGCTGTTCGAGGCCTTCGGATGCTCATCCAGCGGAGCCAAAGCCAGCAGCCAGCGCCACCCTCGGAGCAGGTGTGACAGCACACCGAAAAAAAGCGACAACAACATCCACGAATAATTGATTCCCCCGCTGAGTACTTCCCCTATACTCCCAAAGTCAAAACCATGATAAGTCCATATCAGGATTGCGCTTCCCAATAATAGCGGAAAAGCAATCTGAATTGCCCTGCTCATCAGTTTTTTTATATCAGTTCGTTCCAAAACCTAATCATTTATTAAAGATTAATGCTTAACTTTGCACGATGCAAAGATAATATCTTGCCCGAATAAATCTTAGTTTACATCAAGAAAATACATTGAGGAATGAAATTAGTTAAACCGAAAAAGTTCTTGGGACAGCATTTTTTAAAGGATTTGCAGGTAGCAAGCGATATTGCCGATACGGTAGACAGCTGTCCGGAACTGCCGATTCTGGAGGTAGGACCCGGGATGGGTGTACTCACTCAGTTCCTGATTCCCAAGCAGCGGGAGGTCAAGGTAGTGGAACTGGACTTCGAATCGGTGGCTTATCTGCGTGAGCATTTCGCCCAGCTGGGAGACCACATCATCGAACAGGACTTCCTGAAGATGGACCTGTCGAAGCTTTTCGACGGCAAGCCCTTCGTACTGACGGGAAATTATCCATATAATATTTCCAGCCAGATTTTTTTCAAGATGCTGGACTATAAGGACCTGATACCTTGCTGCACGGGCATGATACAGAAGGAGGTGGCCGAACGCATCGCTGCCGGACCGGGAAGCAAGACGTACGGTATCCTGAGCGTGCTGATACAGGCATGGTACCGGGTAGAGTACCTGTTTACGGTGCATGAGCACGTGTTCAACCCTCCCCCCAAGGTAAAAAGTGCGGTCATCCGCATGACCCGCAACGAGACGCGGGAACTGGGATGCAACGAGAAGCTGTTCAAGCAGATTGTGAAAACGACTTTCAACCAGCGGAGAAAGACCCTGCGCAACTCCATCTCGACCATCCTCGACAAGAATCATCCGCTCAGTGCCGACCCTATCTTCAACAAGCGGCCGGAGCAGCTGTCGGTACAGGATTTCATCGAACTGACCAACCGGGTGGAGCAGGCACTGGCAGAGAGTGCGGATGCAGCGCAACAATAATCAGTCTTAAATTTGAGTAAAAACCATGCTGCGGATACGCTTCCGCATGCATTTAAATATCGGGATCAGTATGGAAAATGAAGTATTGAAGAATGTTTCGGAACTGATTGAGAACAAGGAGTCGGAAAAGCTGAAAACGGTGCTCGAAGGAATGCACCCGGCCGACATCGCCGAATTGTGTAATGAACTGGATGCCGAGGAGGCCCGTTCGATCTACCTGCTGCTCGACAACGAGAAGGCGGCCGATGTGCTGATTGAGATGGACGAGGACGCCCGAAAGAACTTCCTGGATATTTTGCCGTCGGAAACCATCGCCAAGCGGTTTGTGGACTACATGGATTCGGACGATGCGGTAGACATTATCCGTGAGATGGATGAAGACAAGCAGGAAGAGGTGCTTTCGCACATCGAGGACATCGAGCAGGCGGGAGACATTGTCGACTTGCTGAAGTACGACGAGGATACGGCCGGTGGTATCATGGGTACGGAGATGGTGATCGTGAACGAGAACTGGAGTATGCCCGAGTGTCTGCGCGAGATGCGTATCCAGGCCGAGGAGATGGACGAGATCTACTACGTGTATGTGGTGGATGACGACGAGCGTCTGCGGGGCGTATTTCCGCTGAAGAAGATGATTACCAGTCCGTCGGTTTCGAAGGTGAAGCACGTGATGAAGAAGGACCCGATATCGGTACACGTGGATACCGAACTGGAAGAGGTGGTTCAGATTATCGAGAAATACGACTTGGTGGCCGTTCCGGTAGTGGACAGCATCGGCCGCCTGGTGGGACGTATCACGGTAGACGACGTGATGGACGAGGTACGTGAACAGGCCGAACGCGACTACCAGTTGGCTTCGGGTTTGTCACAGGACGTTGAATCGCACGATAACGTGTTCCGTCAGACCACCGCCCGCCTGCCCTGGCTGCTCATCGGTATGCTGGGAGGTATCGGAAACTCCATGATTCTGGGCAACTTCGATGCTACTTTCGCGGCGCACCCGGAGATGGCACTGTACATTCCGCTGATCGGTGGTACGGGAGGAAACGTGGGAACCCAGTCGTCGGCCCTGGTGGTACAGGGACTGGCCAACAGTTCGCTCGATGCCGGAAACACCCTGCAGCAGGTCATGAAGGAATCGGTGGTAGCCCTGATCAATGCCACCATCATTTCCATGCTGGTTTACATTTACAACTTCATCCGTTTCGGCGCACACGCAACGGTCAGCTATTCGGTTTCCATCAGTCTGTTTGCCGTGGTGATGTTTGCCTCCATCTTCGGTACACTGGTGCCCATGACGCTCGAGAAGCTGAAAATCGACCCGGCCATTGCGACCGGTCCGTTTATCGCCATTACCAATGACATTATCGGTATGCTTATGTATATGGGAATTACCGTGCTGCTTTCGTAATCAGATACGCCTGACGACAGATACTTTACCCCGCGTACGGAAGTCGTACAACCTCCGTACGCGGGTCGTATGACCCGGGCTGCAAGGTTGTCCGACCTTGCAGCCCGGGTTTCCGTTTAAAAAACCGTTCTCCACAGAACCTCAGGGCGTTCTTCCACATCTTTTCCTTTATCCGTTTTTCTTTCTTTCCCCGCCCGGCAGACAAAAACTCCCTGAGCCGAAAGCAAATTCCTCCACGGATAAAAATATGAAACCTAAAAGGAAAAAAAATTGGCAAAAAAATATGAAAATCAGATTTTATTCCTTTAATTTGTATCTATTGAATATAATCAAGATACTATATCGAACAAGAAAGTTGAGCATGACATCCTGATAATCCCCTTCCTTATCCGATATAAAAGCCTGTTAATAAAAATATTATTCTTTAAAATCTACATACGATGGAAGTAAATGAAACAAACCGCCCATTAACCGAAGCTACAGCCATGAACGAGTCTGAAGTTTCAGTTCCTACTGCCGGCACTACTGAGAACACCAGTAGCTATGTACCTAAGCAAACAAAAGAAGAGGTCATAATACGCTTGCAAGAAATCAGTCTGGATCCTTGCCAGGCAGATAAACAGGAAATAGACTTACTTAAACAGACCTTTTACAAACTGCACAAGGCAGAGCAAGAGGCCGCACGCAAAGCGTTCATTGACGAGGGTGGAAATCCGGATGAGTTTACTCCTGTAAAAGATGACAAAGAAAATACGTTCAAGGAAGTGATGGCCGTCATCAAGGAAAAACGGAGCAAGATGGCTGCCGAACAGGAGCAGGAAAAAGAGGAAAACCTGCAGAAAAAACTGGACATTCTGGAGAAGATGAAGGCCTTGATCGACAACACGGAGGATACGGGAAAGATTTACAACGAATTCAAGCAGTTGCAGCAGGACTGGAATGAAATCAAGCAGATTCCGGTAGGCAAGGTCAACGAACTGTGGAAAACGTATCAGTTGTATACCGAAAAGTTCTACGACATGGTGAAACTGAACAACGAGTTCCGCGAATACGATTTCAAGAAGAACCTGGAACAGAAAAACCGCCTGTGTGAGGCAGCCGAAAAGCTGACCGAGGAACCGGATGTGGTGTCTGCCTTCCATCAGTTGCAGAAACTGCACCAGGAGTTCCGGAACATCGGACCGGTGGCCAAGGAATTGCGCGAAAGCATCTGGGCACGCTTCAAGGTAGCTTCTACCCTGGTCAACCGCCGTCATCAGCAGCACTTCGAGGAACTGAAGGAAAAAGAACAGCATAATCTGGACCAGAAGACCGTTATCTGCGAAATTGCGGAAGCCATGGAATACGATACGTTCAAGACATTTGCCGACTGGGAAGACAAGACACAGGAAATCCTGGCCCTGCAGGCCAAATGGAAGACCATCGGTTATGCTCCGCAGAAAATGAACGTGAAGATATTCGAACGTTTCCGGGCTGCCTGTGATGAGTTCTTCAGAAGAAAAGCGGCTTTCTTCAAATCGGTGAAGGAAAACATGGCCGAGAACCTGGAGAAGAAAAAGGCACTTTGCGAAAAGGCTGAGGCACTGAAAGACAGTACCGACTGGAAGGAAACGGGTGAGATATTGACCAAGCTGCAGAAGGAATGGAAGACCATCGGTCCGGTGGCCAAGAAACATTCGGATGCGGTATGGAAACGCTTCATCGGAGCTTGCGACTATTTCTTCGCACAGAAGAACAAGGCGACTTCTTCACAGCGTTCGGTAGAAGTGGACAACCTGGCAAAGAAGGAAGAGATTATCAAGCAACTGGCTGCCCTGGATGCTTCGGGCACTACGGATGAGGCTACTGCAGAGACTACCCGCAACCTGATCAAGGAGTGGAACAACACGGGACATGTGCCTTTCAAGGAAAAGGACCGTCTGTACAACGAGTTCCACGGACTGGTGGACAAACTGTTCGGCAAGCTGAATATCTCGGCTTCAGAAAAGAAACTGAACAGCTTCAAGTCCAAACTGGGCAAGGGAGACAATCTGTATCGCGACCGTGAAAAACTGGTGCGGACGTACGAGGGATTGAAGAATGACATTCAGACATATGAGAACAACCTGGGCTTCCTGAACTCGGCTTCGAAGAAGGGAAATACGCTGGTGATTGAAATCAACCGGAAGATTGAACGTCTGAAGGGAGATATGGAACTGGTGCTGAAGAAGATTGCGGCAATTGATGAGAAACTGGAAGAAAAATAAGTATTTGACTGCATATTGTATTGTTTAGTTAAGGGATAGCGAAGAACGTGTGGCAGTCTCCCCCTGGGAGGTTATCACTGTTCTTCGCTTTTCTTGTATCAGTAAAAAACATGTTGGAAATGATGACAGATAATCAAGAGGAAATGTTTCCGGTAGTGGATGAAGAGGGTAATATTACGGGAGCGGCAAGTCGCGGGGAGTGTCACGGAGGCAGCAAGCTGCTTCATCCGGTAGTGCACCTGCATGTGTTCAACAGCAAGGGGGAACTGTACCTGCAGAAGCGTCCGGAATGGAAGGATATTCAGCCTGGAAAATGGGATACGGCCGTAGGAGGTCATGTAGACCTGGGTGAGAGTGTGGATATGGCCCTGAAACGGGAGGTGCGTGAGGAACTGGGAATTACGGATTACGAGCCTACTCAGCTGACGCATTATGTATTTGAATCGGAAAGGGAAAAGGAACTGGTGTTCTGTTTCCGTACCCAGTATGACGGTCCGGTTGCTCCCAGTGACGAACTGGACGGAGGGCGTTTCTGGCCGTTGGAGGAAATCAGGGAGAACCTGGGAAAGGGTGTCTTCACTCCGAATTTCGAACAGGAGTTCAAGCGCCTGGGCTTCTGATTCCGGCAATACTGCGGAAACGTGCATGAATCGTAGAAACAATAAAAAATCCATGACAGACTGTCTGAAGGCAGTTGCCATGGATTTTTCTTTATCCAGAAGGAATAACCGGTCCGAACGGTTTCCCGGATTTATCTTTACAAACGGAACGGTGACAGCCGACCAACCGGTACTGTGGCCTCACCGCAGACGGAGAAAAGGCATCAGTATTCTACCTTATCTTCCTTCGCACTCCAGTCGCGGAAGGCCTTGATGGCCTCTTCGGGCAACAAGGCTTCCGATTTCAGCTTCCGGTCTTCCGGTTTCAGATCCAATTCTTCGTAAATAAACGCATCGTCGAAACCGATGGCAGCCGCATCGTGCTTGTTGTTTCCATAATACATACGGTCCAGGTGCGCCCAATAGATGGCTCCCAGGCACATCGGACAGGGCTCGCAAGAGGTATAGATTTCACATCCGCTCAGATCAAAGGTACCCAGCACCTTGGCGGCAGTCCGAATGGCACTCACTTCGGCATGTGCCGTAGGGTCACAGTCGGGAGTCACACGGTTCACCCCCATCGCTATAATCTCACCGTTGCGGGCAATGACTGCTCCGAACGGTCCGCCGCCTTCGGCTACATTCTGTACCGAAAGTTCAATGGCCTTGCGCATCAACTCTTCTTTTGTCATAGTCAGTCTAATTTTATTAATAGAAATTACCGGGTCTCAGCCGCTGTCGGAATTACTTTCCACTTCGCCGGACACAGGGGCGTCCGGTCCTGACAACCCATATACGAAGATAAGAAAAAACTTTGAAAATCAAATACTCCCGCACAGGTTTTCAGCTACAGCCGGCACTTTATACGGTTGGGTAGAGGAATCTGACACTTCGGAAAAGTATTTCGCACCCGGCAGAAAGGAAAACCTACCTTTGTGTACATCAAACAGAAAGAAGCGTATGAAAAAGGTATTATTGATCGGAGCATGCTGCGGCCTCGTAGCGTGCGGTCCAAAAGAAGAAAAGGTAAAAGAGGTTATACCCATACAGACCGTTGAGGCTCAGGCTGGAGACTTCAATGGCGAAAGGAGTTATTCGTTTATCTCACAGCCTTACCGCACTACCAACCTGTCGTTCCGTGTCAGCGGACCGGTGTATGAGTTCAAGGTGCAGAGCGGACAGTTTTTCCGCAAGGGGCAGGTGATTGCCGAGATTGACAACCGCGATTTTGTGATACGCAAGGAACGGACAGAGGCCATTTTCGAACAGGCCAAGAACGACTATGCCCGCATCTCAAACCTTTATCAGAAAGATAATATCTCTGCAACCAACTACGAGCAGGCAAAGGCGAATTATGAAAAGGCAAAAGCGGACTATCAGACGGCGGTGAATGAACTGAATGATACACGGCTGACCGCTCCTTTCGACGGGTATGTGCAGCAGGTGTTCATCGAGCGCTTCCAGGATGTGAAGGCTTCTTCGCCGGTGGTCAGTTTCATTGATATTTCCCGGATCAAGGCGGAGGTATACCTGACCGAAGACATGGCTGGAAGAATCAAGGAACAGCCGGATTCGGTGGACTGCCGCATCCGCTTTCACATGACGGGCAACCGCGACTATGAGCCGTCGGAGGTCTTTCTGACCCAGAGTGTGACCGAAAACAATCTTTCTTATCGTTATACAGCTATCATTGATAATCAAGACTACAGTCTGTTAGGAGGAATGAGCGGAAGTCCCTCTTTGCACAATTCATCTATCCTATACCCGAAAACTTCCGTATTCATTCCTCAGACGGCTGTAGGATACACTCCGGAGAAAGGTACGTTCGTATGGCAGGTAAGGGACGACCGGACAGTGACGCAGGTTCCGGTCCGACTGGGTAACATCGAAAAGAACAACCGTGTAGAAGTGACTGCCGGACTGAAACCGGGCGACCGCATCGCAGCTTCCCGTATCAGTCAGCTTTCAGAGAATGACCCGATCAGTTTTTAACCCTTTATCCGGAAGAAAATCATGAAACAAATTGCAAAATTCTTTCTTCAGAACAAGGCGCTGAGCTGGTTGCTGCTGACATTGATCTTACTGGGAGGTATTTATTCGTACATCAACATGGGAAAACTGGAGGATGCTCCGTTTACCATCAAGCAGGCCCTGGTGACGACGACGTATCCGGGAGCATCGGCGCTGGAAGTGCAGCAGCAGGTAACGGATGTACTGGAAGAATCCATCCAGTCGCTGGGAGAATTGTATTACCTGAAAAGTGACAACCGTGCGGGTTTGTCGAAGATTACGGTATATGTCAAGAAGGAAATCCGCGCGAAGGACATGCAGCAGTTATGGGACAAGCTCCGCCGCAAGGTGAACGATGTACAGTCGAAATTGCCTGCAGGGGCAGGGCCGTCGGTAGTCAACGATGACTTCGGTGATGTACTGGGAGTTTTCTACGGACTGAGCAGCGAAAGCCGTACGTACCGTGAGCTGGAGGATCAGGCAAAGGAAATCAAGAACGAACTGCTTGCCGTGGAAGATGTGGCCCGGATTGAGCTCTTCGGTATACAGAACCGGAGCATTGAGGTGACAGTGAACCCGGGAATGCTCTCTCAGACCGGGGTGACACTGGCGGATATTGCTTCGGCCTTCGAAAAGCAGAACAAGATTGTGGATGCCGGAGGCATGGAGACAGCGTCGCTCCGGCTGCGTATCGAGGCGGAAGGCAGTTTCAGCAGTCTGCAGGAAATAGAGAATCTTACGGTGGTATCGAAAGACGGAGGTTATTTCCGTCTGGGTGAGATTGCCGACGTATGCGAGAGTTATGTGCATCCGGCACGCAACCTGATGAAGATTAACGGGGTACCGGCTGTCGGCATTGCCATTTCCACGGTGGCCGACGGAAACGTGGTTGACATGGCGGAACGTGTGGCACAGCACGTAGACGCACTGAACGAGCGTATGCCGGAAGGCTTCCGGCTGACTCCGATATACGACCAAGGACATGAATCGGCAGTGGCCAACGACGGTTTTGTGCTGAACCTCATTGTTTCCGTACTGACCGTAGTGGGAGTGTTGCTTGGCTTCATCGGACTCAAGAACGGATTCCTAATCGGAAGCGGACTGATTTTTTCCATCTTCGGTACGCTGATTTACATGCAGGCTACAGGAATCGCCTTGCAGCGCATGTCGCTGGCAGCCATCATCATTGCCATGGGTATGCTGGTGGACAATGCCATTGTGGTGTACGATGCGGCCCTGGTCAACATGCAGCGGGGAATGCGGAAACGGGTAGCCATCCTTTCTGCCGTTTCGTCTACGGCCATGCCGCTTCTGGGAGCCACATTAATTGCCGTACTGGCCTTCCTTCCAGTCTATCTGTCACCGCACATTACCGGAGAGTTGCTCTCTACCCTCTTCATTGTCATTGCAGTTTCACTGCTGCTGAGCTGGATTCTCGCCATCAGTCAGAATATCTTCTTTGTACAGGAGTTTGTAAGACGTCCCCGCCCGGAGGAACTGAAGGGAGAACTTTTCCAGGGAAAATATTACGACCTGTTCCGGAAGGCCCTGAAAACCACCATCCGGAAAAAATATACGATTGTAGGTGCCATGGTACTGTTGCTGGTATGCGCCGGAATGGGATTCAGGTTCATTCCCCAGCGCTTTACTCCCCTGCTGAACAAGCAGTATTTCACCATCGACATGTGGCTTCCGGAAGGTACCCGGATTGAAAAGACCGAAAAGCAGGTGGCCGAACTGGCTGCTTACCTGCAAAACCAGCCGGGAGTGAAGCAGGTAACCACCTTTACCGGACAGACGCCTCCGAGGTATTACCTGTCGAATGCAGCATACGGGCCTCAGCCGAATCATGCCCAGTGCCTGATTGAAACGGAGACACCCGAAATCTCACGGCAACTGCAAGAGCAGCTGCAGCAGGAAATAGCTACTCTTCAACCCGACGGCATGATCCGCATCAACAGTTTCGAAATCAACTCGGTTCCGCAGGCCCTGATTGAGGCACGCTTCTGCGGCGATGATCCTGCGGTACTGGATTCGCTGACCCAGATAGCCATCGATATCATGCGGAAGAACCCGAAAGTAATGAATGCCAGAAACGAATGGGGAAATACAGCCATGATGATTGAGGCGGGATACGACCCGATCAAGGCCGGAAAGGTGAACATCGGACGGAACGACATGATGACTGCCGTAAAAAGTCTTACGGACGGTACGGCAATCGGCACTTACCGTGATGGCGACAAGAAGGTACCGGTATTGCTTCATACCCCGGGTTACGAGGACTGGAACCTCGACAACCTGAAGGACTTGCAGATATGGAACGGGAAACAATCGGCCCCGCTGGCACAGGTGACCGGAGAAATACGGACAGGATGGGAATACCCGCTGGTAAGAACTTACAACCGGAAGTTGTCGATGGCCGCACAGTGCGACGTACAGCCCGGATATACCATGAAAGAGGTGCACGGAGAAATCAGAAAGGAAGTCGAACAGATCCAGTTGCCCGAAGGATATACTTTCTTCTGGGACTCACAGTACAAAGACCAGAAAGAAGCCATGCAGGCTCTTACGCAGTACTTTCCGCTGGCTATCCTCCTGCTGATTCTGATTCTGGTAGGGCTGTTCGGCAATTTCCGCCAGCCACTCATCATTTTCCTGATTCTGCCCCTCTCGCTCATCGGTATGGTGTTCGGACTGCTGGTTACGGGATTTGAGTTCGGCTTCTTCTGCATTGCCGGATGGTTGGGACTGCTGGGAATGATTATCAAAAATGTCATCGTACTGCTGGACGAAACCAACATCCAGTTGCGTGCCGGAGCGACTCCGCAGCAGGCCATCATCGAGGCTACCGTATCCAGGGCACGTCCGGTACTGATGGCAGCCCTGACCACCGTATTCGGAAGTGTGCCGCTGCTGTTCGATATCGTCTTCGGAGGTATGGCCGCCACCATCGTGTTCGGTCTGACGTTCGCTACCCTCCTTACACTTTTCGTGACTCCGGCACTGTATGCCGTTTTCTACCGGATTAAAATCTAGGGACATTTCAGTCCCCGGATTCCGGCGGTATTTATTTTTTTACTAACTTTAAACGCATTTGAAGATGAAACAATTACTGGTCATCCTCGGTCTGTCTACTTGTCTGACGTCGCAGGCACAGGAAAACAGTCTGTTACAGCAATATCGTAATCAAGTGATTCAATATAACCAAGACATAAAAAGTGCCGGATATGCGGTATCCATGAAGAAAGAGATGGAGCATGCCGCCAAAGCCGACTTCCTGCCCCAGTTGTCCGGACAGGGAAACTTCCGTTATACCGGTCACCCGAATGAACTCTCGGTGACTCTTCCGGAGACGGAGCTTCCACTGGAATTTCAAGGAAAGAACCTGAGATACGGTGCCGGAGTGGCAGTGGCACAGCCTATCTATTCCGGAGGAGCCTTGCAGGCCGGCTACAATAAGGCCCGGAGAGAGAGTGAAATCTCCCAATACGAAAAAGACCGCCTGATCAATAACGTCATCTACGATGCCGATGTCTGTTACTGGAACAAAGTCGCCCGGGAAGAACTGGTGAAAGTTGCCAGTGACTATCAGCATTCCGTATCGCGGCTGGTAGAGGTGGTGAGACACCGTACCGAAGAGAAGTATACCGACCGGAACGATTTGCTGATGGCCGAAGTAAAGCTGAACGATGCAACGTACCGCCTGACCCAGGCTCAGAACGAGGCAGAAACGGCCCGTCTCTCACTGAATTCATTCTCCGGAGTCAGTTTTACAGATACCATTCCGACTGATTCGGAAGTGACTCCTCTCCGGGAAAATGAGATGCCGCATCTCTCTGCCGAAGAAGGAATGGCAGCCCGTCCAGAACTGAAGATTTCCTACGGACAGGTAGAGGTACAGAAGGAAAGCGCACGCATCGCCAATGCCGGTTATCTTCCTCAACTGAGCATCGGCGCAGAAGGAACCTATTCTTCTCCCGGATATAATTTCAGGGCAGACATGGATCCGAACTATGCCGTATATGCCAAGCTCTCCATTCCCATCTTCGAATGGGGAAAGAGAAAGAATACCCACAGGGCCGGAAAGTACCGGGTAAACATGGCAAAAGAAAACCATTACAAGACCTCCGACTACATACGGCTCGAAATAGAAACGGCCTACTATACTTACGAACAGGCCATACAGAAAGTCAAACTCACCGAAAGTTCGCTCCAGAAAGCCGCTCAAAGCGAGACACTGGCCATGGATAAATACAAGGAAGGAAACCTGTCGATTGTGGAAGTGCTGAATGCACAGATGTATCATCAGGAAGCCCGGACCAATTATATCCAGTCGAAGCTGAATGCACAGATAGCCAAGAGCAGCCTGGAAAGAGCAATCGGAAAAAACAGATAAGCTCATGAAATCAAACTCACTCAGCAAAGCTTCGGTCTCCTATCTCTGGGATTTTCTGCTATACTCCAGCCTGGGATGCATCTCCTACTTCCTGCTGGTCAACTATACCGATATCCCTGTGCGCCACCAGAACCGGCTCATCAATCCCGAAGGTATTCTGGCGGCCATCATCCTCTTCAACGGAGTAGGCATCAGCATGAAATACATCAACCTGAAAATCTCGGAGACCTATCCGGTCTTTCTGAAAAGACGGAAAATGCTCCTGCTCTTTCTGGCCGTCACGGCCGTCGCGCTGCTGGGATCGAACTACCTGCTTTCTGCATTTGCCAAAATCGTCATCGGCTCTCCTTTTCCGTTCCGCATGAACGGTAAGGGACTGTCGTGGCTACTGGGAATCTGGCTGGTGGAGTTGGTCATTGTCAGCCAGTTCATGGTCAACCAGTTTTACAAGAACCTGATCAGCCTCTACAAGCGGTCGAAGGAACTGGAGGAGAATAACCTGCGGGCACAGTACACAGCCCTGCAGAACCAGCTGAATCCGCATTTCCTTTTCAACAGCCTGAACACGCTTATTTCCGAAATTGAGTATAATCCGATGAATGCCATCCAATTTACCCGATACCTGGCGGATACCTACCGGTACATTCTGCACTGTCAGGACAAACAGTCCGTCTCGCTGGAAGAAGAGCTTGAATTTGTAGAGACCTATACCCGCATCCAGAATGTCAGACTGGGCGACTGCCTGCACCTGCAGAACCGGATTCCGCCGGAAATGCTGAAAAGAAGGCTTCCGCCGCTCACCCTGCAGCTGCTGATAGAGAACGTCATCAAGCACAATACCGTCTGCTTCGGCAAACCGTTGAATGTGGACATCTATCCGGAGCAGGACAATGAGAACGACTGGGTATGCGTAAGCAACCCGATACGCCCCAAACAAGGGGTCGTTCCCTCCGGCAAAGGATTGAACAACCTGTCGCAGCGCTACCAGCTGCTCTGCAACAAAGAGATTATCATATCAAATAAAGACCAGATTTTTACCGTAAAAGTACCGTTACTGTATGAATAAAAAAGCCCCTATCAGAGCCGCCATCATAGAAGACGAATATCCGGCAGCCCGACTGCTGCATAAAATGCTGCATGAAGTCCGTCCCGACTGGGAGATTATCCTCCTGCCAGGAAGCATCGACGAATCCGTACAATGGTTTAATGAAAACCCGCACCCCGACATCCTGTTCCTGGACATACAACTGGCCGACGGGATTTCCTTCCTGTTCATTGAACGTGCCCAGCCCGAAAGCATGATTGTATTCACCACCGCTTACGACCAGTATGCGATACGCGCCTTTACGGTCAACAGCATCGACTATCTGCTCAAGCCCATTCATGTGGAACGACTGACGGAAGCCATCAAGAAGTTCGAGCGGCTGACCGCCGGATACAGCAAGGAGTTCAACAAGCAGATGGACCTGAACGAACTGATGCAGGCACTGACCGCACAGGAAGAAAAGAAGTACCGTACCCGCTTCCTGATTTCAGGCAACCGGAAATTCTATACCATCCAGGTAGCGGACATCGCCTATTTCTATTCGGAAGAGAAAATCACCTTTGCGGTGACCCGGGACCGGAAGTCGCACATCATCGATTATCCGCTCAACAAGCTGGAGGAACAGCTCGACCCGCAACTGTTTTTCCGGGCCAACCGGCAGATGATTCTCTCGGCCAATTCCATCCAGCACATAGAGCCGTATTTCAACGGAAAGGTCATCGTGCAGGTCGATCCTCCCTATAAGGACAGCATACAGATCAGCCGGGAGAAAATCAATGCACTGAAAATCTGGCTCGACTCCTGAACCTACCATTAAGGTCAGACCCTATACCCTGTAATTATTCCATAAAAAAGAAGTTCCAGTTCAAAGGGATTGCTGCTTTGAACCGGAACTTCTTTTTTTATCTTTCTCACATTCTTCCTACTGTTTCCCATAACCGCCCAAAGCCTCTCTGCAGCGAGCCCCCCTCATTCCGTCCTCTCTTTCACCATCCGGCAACCGCCAGCCTACACCGTCCGAAACAAAAAAATTCCCTTATAATGACCGCAGTATCACTACCTGCCTGTCAATATAAGGGAATTGTTGCTATAAACAGAACCGTTCAGGTTCCTTATTTCTCCAGTTACGCATCATTCCTGACACGCCGCTCCGGCTCCTTTACCTGGCCGTTTTCTTCTTCCGCGATCTGTCATCCGGTCCTTCTTTATGAAGCACCTTCTCCAGACGAAGGTCAAACACCAAGGTAGAATATCCCGGAAGGTCACTCTGTCCGTATTCGCCATATCCCAGTGTATAAGGAATATACAGCATGACATGCGAATTTTCCTGCAGATGCATCAGTGCCGTAGACCATCCCGTAATCAGACCGGAAACCATGAAACCTACCGGCTCATGAATATCCGCATCCCAGTCACCCGAGAAACTCTGGTCGAACACCGTTCCGTTGTAATACATACCCCGGTAATGCACCATTACGGAGTCAGTAAACAAAGGAGTCGCTCCCTTCGCCGGCTGTTCACTTTCAGCCTTGTCGGGCAAATAAGGCAGCACTTTCGCATAGACATAATCGTTCTTGCCCCACGAAGGAGTCGTGATGCTTCCCTCCGTGTCGTTCTGCAACTTATAACTCAAGTACTTCTCCCAACGTTCTCCAGCCGGAGGATTTGCTGCGACAGCCGCAATGGAATCCAGGTAGGCACTGTTCTTCAATGCCCATTCACTGTTCGGATCTGCCGTCAGCGTATCATCATTATTACATGCCGTAAATACTGCCGATACCAACATCAGCATTCCCCACAGCCAAATCAGATTTCTGTTCATGTATACTCAATTCACTTAGTTACTGCAAAGTCTTCAGCAAGCTGGTGATGCTTACCTTGTCTGCAATAATGTTATTCAAATCAGCAATAGCCACACGTTCCTGCTCCATGGTATCGCGGTTACGCAAGGTCACGCAGTTGTCCTCCAGTGTCTGGTGGTCGATGGTAATACAGTACGGAGTACCGATTGCATCCTGACGGCGGTAACGCTTACCGATAGAATCCTTCTCATCATACTGGCAGTGGAAGTGGAACTTCAGGTCGTTCATGATTTCACGTGCCTTTTCAGGCAGACCGTCTTTCTTCACCAGCGGCATGATAGCCAGTTTCACCGGAGCCAGGGCTGCAGGCAATTTCAATACCACACGAGTCTCGCCGTTCTCCAGTTTCTCTTCGCAGTATGAAGCACTCATGATGCTCAGGAACATACGGTCTACACCGATAGAAGTCTCGATGACATACGGAGTATACGATTCGTTGATTTCCGGATCGAAATACTTGATGCTCTTGCCAGAGAATTTCTCGTGCTGGCTCAAGTCGAAGTTGGTACGGCTATGGATACCTTCCACTTCCTTGAATCCGAACGGCATCAGGAATTCGATATCGGTTGCTGCATTGGCATAGTGAGCCAGTTTTTCATGATCGTGATAACGGTAGTGGTCATCGCCGAAGCCCAGTGCCTTATGCCATTTCAGACGGATTTCCTTCCATTTCTTGAACCATTCGAGTTCGGTTCCCGGTTTTACGAAGAACTGCATTTCCATCTGTTCGAACTCACGCATACGGAAGATGAACTGACGGGCAACGATTTCGTTACGGAAAGCCTTACCGATCTGTGCGATACCGAAAGGCACCTTCATACGGCCTGTCTTCTGCACATTCAGATAGTTCACAAAGATACCCTGTGCCGTTTCCGGACGGAGATAAACCTTCATTGAACCGTCGGCAGTCGATCCCATTTCAGTAGAGAACATCAGGTTGAACTGACGCACTTCCGTCCAGTTCTTGGTTCCCGAAATCGGACAAACGATTTCCTCATCCAGGATAATCTGACGAAGTTCGTTCAGGTCGTTTGCATTCATCGCCTTAGCAAAGCGTTCGTGCAGGGCATCACGCTTAGCCTGGTGTTCCAGTACACGTGCGTTGGTGCTGCGGAACTGAGCCTCATCGAAAGCATCTCCGAACTTCTTGGCAGCCTTTGCTACTTCCTTATTGATTTTCTCGTCGTATTTTGCAAGCTGATCTTCAATCAGCACATCTGCACGATAACGTTTTTTCGAATCACGGTTGTCAATCAACGGGTCGTTGAAAGCATCTACGTGTCCCGAAGCCTTCCAGATAGTGGGGTGCATGAAAATTGCAGAATCAATACCTACGATATTTTCGTGCAACAGCACCATGCTCTGCCACCAATACTGTTTGATATTGTTTTTCAGTTCCACACCCATCTGTCCGTAGTCGTATACGGCGCCCAGTCCGTCATAAATTTCACTTGACGGGAATACAAAACCATACTCTTTACAGTGTGAAACAAGTTTCTTGAAAACGTCTTCTTGTGCCATTTTTCCTTAATTTATTTAGATTTCTTATTTTCTTATTCCTCCAAGATAGGGCACAAAGATAGGCATTTATCAGCAAAAAAGCACGAGGCTTGTATTAATTTATCTTATGAATAAAAGGAATATTCGAAAGAAGGAAGTTATTTTTCCTACTTTTGCAGAAAACTTAAGCACAATCATGGAAACCAAAGACAAGCATACCTTAATGACAACCGCTCCGATTCCCCGGCTGATCGGAAGTCTGGCCATACCCACCATCATCAGCATGCTGGTGACTTCGTTTTATGTCATGGCCGACACTTATTTTGTAGGAAAGATTGATACGCAGTCGACGGCCGCGGTAGGATTGTCGTTTTCCGTGATGGCCATCATCCAGGCCTTCGGCTTTTTCTTCGGACACGGTTCGGGAAACTACATCTCCCGTAAATTAGGGGCACAGGACTATGCCAGCGCAGAGATCATGGCCTCCACCGGATTTTTCTATGCCTTCATTGCCGGTACGCTGACCACCTGCCTGGGGCTGCTCTTCCTGACCCCCATCTGCCGTTTCCTGGGTTCTACCCCTACCATCCTGCCCTATGCAGAGACCTACCTGGGCATCATCCTGCTGGGAGCCCCCTTCATGGCATCCTCGCTGGTACTGAACAACCAGATGCGTTTTCAGGGCAATGCCGTCTACTCCATGGTCGGCATCATCGTAGGAGCCGTACTGAACATCGCCCTCGACCCGCTGCTCATCTTTACGTTCGAGATGGGTGTAGCCGGAGCCGCCTGGTCCACCCTCATCAGTCAGATATGCAGTTTCTGCGTACTGATGGCCATGGACAGCCGGGGCACCAACATCCGCATCCGGTTCAAGAACTTCCGACTGAAAGCCCAGTTGCTGAAAGAAATCCTGTTTGGCGGTGCCCCCTCGCTCTGTCGTCAGGGACTGGCCAGTATCGCCACCATCCTGCTGAACGTAGCAGCCGGAGGATACGGTGATGCCGCCATCGCGGGCATGTCTATCGTAACCCGTATATGCATGTTCATCAACTCCTTCGTCATCGGATTCGGACAAGGTTTCCAGCCGGTATGCGGCTTCAACTACGGGGCAGGTCTTTACCGGCGCGTACGGGAAGGCTTCTGGTTCTGTATTCGTACCGGAGTGGTCTTCCTGACGGTCTGCGCCATCGTGGGATACATTTACGCCCCCGAGATAGTAGCCTGGTTCCGTGCCGACGACCCACAAGTCATCGCCATCGGTGCCCGTGCCCTGCGCTGGCAGCTCATTACCCTCCCCCTGGGAACCTGGGTGATACTCTGCAACATGCTGCTCCAGACCATCCGCAAACCCGTACGGGCCGTCACCCTGTCTTCGGCCCGGCAAGGCCTGTTCTTCATTCCGCTCATCCTGATACTCCCCAATCTGCTGGGACTGCAGGGCGTGGAAATGTGTCAGGCAGCAGCCGACCTGTGTTCGTTCATCCTGGCCATACCGCTGACCGTACCTGTATTAAAGTCTTTCCGGAAGAACTAAATTCAGTCTGCCGAATCATATTATCGGACGCCATTCCGGATATTTTATTCTTCTCGCCGTAAATCGAATAATCAGCCACGTGGATTATTGGATTTACGGCGGAAACTTATCAATCGGCGACAAGAAACCACTTATTCTTCTCCCGACACGCACTTTTTTTAGATAAACTCACGATTTTTCGCCCGAGAGAACTAAAAAAATTCGTATTTTTGTTTCCATTAGTTTAAAATCAGTATATGAGCGAAGATACATTTGACAAAGAGATAAACAACCTTCCCGAAAAAGAGGAACATTCTGACTATAAGCCTGTAGACCAAACCGACGAAGCCGTAAAACATCAGTTGAGCGGCATGTACCAGAACTGGTTCCTCGATTACGCATCGTATGTAATTCTGGAGCGTGCCGTTCCGCACATCAACGACGGTCTGAAACCCGTTCAGCGCCGTATCCTGCACTCCATGAAACGCCTCGACGACGGCCGCTACAACAAAGTAGCCAACATCGTAGGACATACCATGCAGTTCCACCCGCACGGAGATGCCTCCATCGGAGACGCCCTGGTACAGCTGGGACAGAAGGACCTGCTGATTGACTGTCAGGGTAACTGGGGAAACATCCTTACCGGCGACAGCGCGGCAGCTCCCCGTTACATCGAAGCCCGGCTTTCCAAGTTCGCGCTCGATGTGGTCTTCAATCCCAAAACCACCGAATGGCAGTCTTCATACGACGGACGAAACCGGGAACCGGTGACTCTTCCTGTCAAATTCCCGCTCCTGCTCGCTCAGGGAGTGGAGGGTATTGCCGTGGGTCTGTCGTCCAAAATCCTGCCGCACAACTTCAATGAATTGTGCGACGCGGCCATCGCCTACCTCAAAGGAGAAGACTTCCAGTTGTATCCCGACTTCCAGACCGGAGGTGCCATCGACGTGTCACGCTACAACGACGGCGAACGGGGCGGAGTCATCCGTGTGAGGGCCAAGATTACGAAAATCGACAACAAGACCCTGTGCATCAATGAAATTCCATACGGAAAGACAACCTCTTCGCTGATTGACTCCATACTGAAAGCCAACGAAAAGGGAAAGATCAAAATCAAGAAGGTGGAGGACAACACTGCCGGAAAGGTAGAAATCCTGGTGCACCTGGCTCCCGGTGTCTCATCCGACAAGACTCTGGATGCCTTGTATGCCTTCACCGACTGCGAGGTCAATATTTCCCCGAACTGCTGCGTCATCGACAACAAGAAGCCGCACTTCCTTACCGTCAGTGCCGTACTGAAGAAGTCGACCGACAACACCCGCTCGCTGCTGCAGAAAGAGCTGGAAATCCAGCGGGGAGAGACATTGGAGACCCTGCATTTTGCTTCCCTCGAAAAAATATTCATCGAAGAACGGATTTACAAGGACAAGCAGTTCGAGCAGGCCGAGAACATGGATGCGGCATGCATGCACATCGACGAAAGACTGACGCCTTTCTATCCGCAACTGGTGCGTGAGGTGACCAAGGAGGATATTCTCCGGCTGATGGAAATCAAGATGGCCCGTATCCTGAAATTCAACAAGGACAAGGCCGACGAGTTTATCGCACGCCTGAAAAGCGAGATCGAAGACATCGACCGCAAGCTGGCCCACCTGACAGACTATACCATCGACTGGTACAGCCGTCTGAAAGAAAAGTACGGGCAGAACTTCCCGCGGCGGACCGAGATACGCAGTTTCGACACCATCGTAGCCACGAAGGTAGCCGAAGCCAACGAGAAGTTGTACATCAACCGCGAAGAAGGTTTCATCGGAACCGGACTGAAGAAGGACGAGTACATCTGCAACTGTTCGGACATCGACGATGTCATCATCTTCTACAAGGACGGAAAATACAAGATCGTACGCATTTCCGACAAGCTTTTCGTCGGAAAGAACATACTGTATGTCAACATTTTCAAGAAGAACGACAAGCGTACCATCTACAACGTGATTTACCGCGACGGCAAGGAAGGCTTCCACTACATCAAGCGTTTCAACATCACCTCGGTGATACGCGACAGGGAGTACGACATCACGCAGGGCAATCCGGGCTCGAAGATTGTATACTTTACCGCCAACCCCAACGGTGAGGCCGAAGTCATCAAAGTGACCCTGCGCCCCAACCCGCACATCAAGAAACTGGTCTTCGAAAAAGACTTCAGTACCATCAATATCAAAGGCAAGCAGTCGATGGGTAACCTGCTTACCAAGTATGAGGTCCACAAGATCGGACTGAAACAGAAGGGAGGTTCTACCCTGGGCGGACGAAAAGTCTGGTTCGACCACGACGTACTCCGTCTGAACTACGACGGACGCGGCCAGTACCTGGGCGAGTTCTTCAACGGCGACTGCATCCTGGTGGTTCACCAGAACGGGGATTTCTATACCACCAGCTTCGACCTCAACAACCACTACGATGCCGATATCCGACTGATTGAGAAGTTCGATGCCGAAAAGGTATGGACGGCCGTACTGTTCGATGCCGACCAGCAGCACTACCCGTACCTGAAGCGCTTTACCTTCGAGAACTCTGCGAAAAAGCAAAACTACCTGGGTGAGAACAAGGACAACCAGTTCGTACTGCTTTCGTGCGAGGCCTATCCGCGCATCCAGATCACCTTCGGCGGACACGACAGTTTCAGGGATGCCCTGATTGTCGAAGCCAGCGACTTTGTCGGCGTCAAGAGTTTCAAGGCCAAAGGAAAACGACTGACGACCTATACCGTGGGAGAAATCATGGAACTGGAACCTACCCGCCGTCCGGAAACGGAAGAGAACGAGGAGAATGCAGAGAATGAAAGCGAAAGCGAAGAAACCACGGCAACTCCCGGCGGCGAAGACGAAAACGGACAAATGAACCTCTTTTAACTGACATGAAACGGATATTGACCCTACTGTTCTCCGTCACCGCCTGCCTGTGCCTCCATGCGCAGGCAGACAGCGTAAAGGCCTCGCACTACGTCATGCGCAGTGCCATGTTCGGTGTCGGACACAATAACCTGTTCGAAACCTACCTCTCTCCCCTCGAATACACGGGAGCGGAGTTGCGTTTCGTGCATGAAGGCATGCGGATGACCCGGCTGATGAACGGGAAAGTCTCCCGCCAAAGCCTGTTTCAGGTGCAGGCCTCGTATACCGAAAACATTTCCCAGACGGCCAACATGTATGCAGGGATGATCAACTGGAGCTATGCACTGCACTACCAGCATCGCATCGGCAAACAGCTGAAACTGCTCTTCGGACCGATGATCGACCTCAACTGCGGAGTGGTGTATAATCAGCGCAACTCCAATAATCCGGCACAGGCCAAAGCCTACGGCAACCTGGGCGCATCGGCCATGCTGATTTACAAGTTCCAGCTCTTCCAGTGCCCGTTTACCCTGCGCTATCAGGCCAACCTGCCGCTGCTGGGACTCATGTTCTCGCCCGAATACGGAGAGTCTTATTACGAAATATTCTCGCTGAAGCACGGGGGAAGGAACGTGGTATTCACTTCCCTGCACAACCAGCCGTCGCTGCGGCAGATGCTGACGCTCGACTTTCCGATACGGAGTACCGTATTACGGACGGGCTGCCTCATCGACATCCAGCAGGCCAAAGTCAACCAGCTGAAAAGCCACTCCTATTCGTTCGACTTCATGATCGGTTTTGTGCGCAACTTCCAGCTGATACGCGGCAAGCGGTGCGTCAGCATGCCCGAGAAAGTAACCCCATTCTGATTCAACAAGTTCTATCACACACCTACCATACACATGAAACGGTTTATACATACCTTATTATTATATATAGGAGCGGGATTTTCCCTGCTGTCGGTCTCATGCATCCGGGAAGATGTTTCCGGAAATACACCAGAGGCCAACTTTGAGTCGCTCTGGCGCATCATCGACCAGCAGTACTGTTTCCTGGACTACAAGCACGAAGTCTACGGGCTCGACTGGAACGAGGTGCACGAACGCTATGCCCGCCGCATCACCCCTTCGATGACCAATGAAAACCTGTTCGAAGTCCTCTCGGACATGGTCAACGAACTGCGTGACGGACACGTCAACCTCTCCAGTTCCATGGCCACCTCACAATACCGGGAGTGGTTCGACAGCTATCCCCGCAATTTCAGCGACAGCATCCAGAGCAACTATCTGGGAAAAGACTATATCATCTCCTCCGGACTGGAATATCAGATTCTGGAAAACAACATCGGATACATCTACTGCTCCAGTTTCTCCAACGGCATCGGCGACGGCAATCTCGACCAGACCCTGAACCGGCTGGCCATCTGCGACGGCATCATCATCGACGTGCGCAACAACGGGGGAGGCAACCTGACCACAGCCCAGAAGCTGGCCGCACGGTTTACCAACGAGAAAACGCTGGTAGGCTACATCTCGCACAAGACCGGTCCCGGACATCAGGACTTCTCCGCCCCCAAGGAAGTATACATCGAGCCCTCAAACGGCATCCGCTGGCAAAAGAAAGCAGTGGTACTGACCAACCGCCGTTCGTACAGCGCCACCAACGACTTTGTCAACTGCATGAAACAGTTTCCGAATGTCACCGTCGTAGGCGACAAGACCGGCGGAGGTTCCGGACTCCCCTTCAGTTCGGAAATCCCCAACGGATGGTCCATACGCTTCTCTGCCAGTCCCATGTTCGACCCCGCAATGGAACAGCTGGAATTCGGCATAGACCCCGATGTAAAGGTCGACATGACCAGTGAAGACATGCAAAGAGGAAAGGATACCCTCATCGAAACCGCCTGTCAGATACTGAAAAAACAGGAATAAGCCTCTCCGGACACCCCTCCGGAGCCCACAGAGTATTGGAAAAAGAAAATTCACCAGACACTTGCTTATTCAAAAATAAAGGTCTATCTTTGCAAAGCAATAAAGAAAAAGAATAGAAAGCCTCTATCGCGCTTGTGGCGTAATTGGTAGCCGCGCCAGACTTAGGATCTGGTGTCGTGAGACGTGTAGGTTCGAGTCCTATCAAGCGCACAGTAATGGATTCAATAAACAATAGGAAGTTTGTTGAATCCATTATTTTTTTCTCCGGAAGACACAGACAGTCACTCTGTCTGCTCCTCCGGCCAGTTGACCAGATAAGCCACCGACGTGGCACGGGTCAGTGCAGTATACAGCCAGCGGAAATAATCCGGCGAAAGCATGTCCTCCGTCATGTATCCCTGATCGATGAAGACCCGCTCCCACTGTCCGCCCTGCGCCTTGTGACAGGTCACCGCATAGGCATATTTCACCTGTAAGGCATTGTACCACGGGTCCGACTTGATCTTCTTCATCTTCTCCCGCTTGGTCGTCACGTCCGCATAGTCCTCCCATACCCCATGAAACAGCTGGTCACTCTGCTCCTTCGACAAGGCCGGTGAATCCACGTGCAAGGTATCCAGCAACACCTTTGCCTCCATCTCCAGATGGTCGTAATCCGGAAACTCCAGCAAGACATCCGCAAACCGGAACCCGTACATCTCCCGTGTCCGCCGCACCCGGCGCACCACGGCCAGGTCACCGTTCGCAATGAAGTCAAAATCCTTATATGCCTCGCTCCAAAAGTAATTGTTCTTCGCCACCATCAGCAAGTCTCCCCCGCTCAGTTCCTCCTCGCGGTACAGAATCGAGTTACGTATCCCGCGGTTGTACAGATTCGCCCGCTTGTTGGAACGGCAGATAATCATCGTCTCGTCCATGCCCACCTTGTCGTAACACTCGTTGATGGTCTCAATCAGTTCCGAACCCGGCACCACCTTGACATCCGGAAATCCCAGTGTCCGGATCTTCGGCAGGCAACCGTACTCCTCCCCCGTAATCAGGTAGCGGAGTGCCGTGGCATTGTAAAGAATTCCGGAAGCCTCCTTCTGCCGCACCACCTGCGTCAGTACCCGCTCCGTAACCGTAAGACCATACCCCGCCAGCATGGAAGCCGACAAGGCAGGGCTCTCCTCCTCTCCCACCGGAGGCAACTGCGCCGTATCACCGATGAGCATCAGCCGGCATCCCTGTCCGCCGTACACATACTGAATCAAGTCGTCCAGCAAGCGTCCGGTGCCGAATACACCGCCCGATAATCCCTCATTGGCAATCATCGAAGCCTCATCAACAATAAACAACGTATGCTGGTGCAGGTTCTGGTTCATGACGAAATTATCCAGCTCGTTCGAGAACGAACGCTGCCGGTAAATCCGGCGGTGAATCGTATATGCCGGATGCCCCGAATACAAGGAAAACACCTTGGCCGCCCGACCGGTAGGAGCCAGCAGTACACACCTCCGTTTCAGTTCATCCAGGGTCTTTACCAAAGCCGCAATCAATGACGTTTTTCCGGTTCCGGCATACCCTTTCAGAAGGAAAACGGCATCCTCATCAGTAGAAAAACAAAAATCCGCAAAAGAATTAATGGTAAATTCCTGCTCTTCTGTTGGTTTATAGAAAAAATTTCGCTTAATTTGCTGCGATAAATCATTATTTAACATAAATGCTCCATAAAAAGTTCACGTAACTTTGACGTGGTTCGAGTATTTTATTTTATTTTTGCGATACGAATATAAACTAAAAAAAACAAATATTATCATGAAAACAGTTATTAATCTAGTGTTAGCTGCCTGTGTTGTTGCTTTGGTATACATCTGCTATGGCAGTATTATGGGCCCTATCAACTTTGAAAAAGAAAAGAAAGTTCGCGACAAAGCTATTATTGCACGTCTGATCGACATCCGCAAGGCACAGCAGGAATACCGTGGTATGCACAACGGTGCATATACTGCAGATTTCGACTCGCTGATTGATTTCGTTAAGACAGCCAAATTGCCTTTCATCCTGAAGGAAGGAACTCTGACTGACGACCAGCTGAACAGCGGTATGACTGAAAAGAAGGCAATCGAACTGATTGAAAAAGCTAAAAAGACTGGTAACTGGAAAGATGTAGAAAAAGAAGGTTTGACAAACTTCCGTCGTGATACTCTTTGGGTAGCTGTACTGGATACTATCTTCGGCAAGGGATTCAACGCTGACTCACTGCCTTACGTTCCTTACGGTAACGGCGCTAAATTTGAAATGGCTATCCGCAAGGATACTACTAAATCAGGTGCTCCTTTGAACTTGTTCCAGGCACAGGTTGCTTACGACGTATATCTGGGTGACTTGAACAAGCAGGAACTGATCAACCTGAAAGACATGCAGGAAAAATTGGGTAAATATGCAGGTTTGAAAGTCGGTGACATCGAACAGCCGAACAACAACGCAGGTAACTGGGAATAATTCTATGACCGAATTTTGCGTTGATTTAACCCAATCGGAACAATATACATTATCCATCCGTCTCAGTACGGATGGATTTTCTTTTTCTATCCATCACCCTTCGCGTCCGGAAGAGGGGTGCTACCAGCGGTATCCGGTCAACACCCAGCGCTCCATGGCTGCCAATATCAAGGCCTTTCTGAATGATACTCCCATTCTGAAAAAGCCTTTCGGACAAACCAACATACTGGTACACAGCCAGCGCTATACTTCCATTCCTTTTGAACTTTTTGAGGACGAACAGGCCGAAACCCTGTTCTACCAGAACCTTCCCAAGCAGAACAACGAGATTATTCTGTGCAACATTCTGGGACACAGTAACCTGGCGGTTCTGTTTTCCATCGACAAACTTACTCATCTGTTTCTGTCGGAGCAATTTCCGGGAGCCCGTTTCTTCTCTGCAGTCAGTCCGCAGATAGAATACATCGTATCCCGCCATAAAGCGCCCCATGCCAACCGCATCTATGCCAACCTGCATCCGGGCAGTATGGACATCTTCTGCTTCAGGGAAAACCGGCTGCAGCTGCTCAATTCGTTTGCCGCAAGCACGCTGAACGACCGCTGCTACTACCTGCTCAACCTCTGGAAACAGCTGAAGTACAACCAGGAAGAAGATGAGATGTACCTGACCTGTGCCGAGTATCCCGTAGAGGAAATCAAGGAGATACTCTCCTCCTACATCCGGAAAATTATGATTATTAACCCACAGGCGGAACTGGGAAACCTGCAGTTTACAAAGGGGGAATCCATTCCGTTTGATATGCAAACCTTACTGACATGCGTGTAATAAGTGGTATTTACAAAAGACGCCGCTTTGACGTACCCCATACGTTCAAAGCCCGTCCTACAACCGATTTTGCAAAAGAGAATCTGTTTAACGTACTGATGAACTACCTCGATTTCGAGGAAGGTGTCACTGCACTGGATTTGTTTGCCGGAACCGGAAGTATCAGTATCGAACTGGTATCGCGAGGCTGCGACCGGGTGATTTCGGTAGAGAAAGACCCGCAGCATCATGCATTCATCAGCAAAGTCATGAAGGAAGTCAAGACCGACCGGTGTCTTCCTCTCCGCGGAGATGTATTCCGGTACATCGAAAAGTGCAACGAGCAGTTCGACTTTATCTTTGCCGATCCGCCTTATGCACTGAAAGAACTGAGTACCATCCCTCAGAAGATATTCGAATACAAGCTGTTGAAACCGGAAGGCCTCTTTGTTCTGGAACACGGGAAAGACCTCAGTTTCGAACAGGATCCCCATTTCATCGATCAACGGCATTACGGTAGCGTGAACTTCTCATTCTTCAAGAACATCGAAGAATAATTCACCCGATATCCGGATACTGCCGGAAAGCTGTTTCAGCCTTTCTGAAGACAAAAAAATCTCCCCTTGTACGAACCCTCATCCAACTGATGAAAGGGCGTACAAGGGGAGATTTTCATTCTGCCTCCGGGGCTGATTCCTTAAAAGGCATAGTTGCCCACCGGCTGCAGATTCTCAGCTACCTTCTGCTGTTTTCCATCCTTCAGCAGCGTCTTGTCAGCAGTAATCTCCAGTACCTGATCCTTATAGCGGACAATGGCCCGAGGTGCCTTCTTACCATCCAGTTCGGCCTGTACCGATACCTCACCGATGCGCCAGCATCCCTTTCCTTCCGGTTTGATTTCCGGCAGGCTGCCCCCCTTATCACCCAGTTGGATGAAAGTCAGGAAACGCATGTCGGCCACTTTCTCTTCATTTTTGAACGTAGCATGATAAGCCGGAGGAGTACCCTGCTTGTACTTCTTCTTGAAGTCGACTGCCGGAGAAAAATACCGGTCGCTCACCTCTGCCTTCAGGGCCGTCGACCCATAGACCTGAGCCTGAGCCATGCTGCGTGCTGTCTGCACCTCCAGTCTTCCCTCCTTGTCCAGTGCCGACGGCTGCAAGGTATGCAGCAACAGGCTCCATTCCGAAGGCTGTTCCGCCTGCAATACATCATATACCACTACCAGGTCCGGACGGACAAAGACCAGATGACGCTCGTACTTCTTCATGCCCGACTTGCCCATGCCGAAATGCGCATTCTGTTCAATGCCGTTCTGCTTCATCAAATCCAGGAACTGGCGGTCGGTCACCTCCTGATATGCACGACTGGCATCGCCGCATACATACGACATGCCACTGCCCTCCAGGTGACGCTTGATCCAACCGTAACCCTCGTGTCCGAAAGCCTGTCCGTATCCGTTCAGCAGAATCGTATTGTGCGCCCGGGTATGGCGGTAAGACGTCAGTGCATGAGGGTCGGCAAAAGAAGTATAATATCCAGTAGAATAGAATACCCTTTCTCCCTTTCTCGAAATATTGAAACTGTTCTGGTTGGCATGCATATGTCCCTTCGCTCCAAACGGAGAAGACCGGAAAAAGACCGTCGTATTCTGTGCCGGATCCAATACATCTACATGCAAGGCAGCCGCTCCCACTCCCTCGAACACCTTGTCGTGAGGCAGGTGTGCAGGCTTTCGGACGTCCTTGTCCGAGAGACGGATGTCATTGACAATCTGATACCATAGTTCGATTTTCGCCAGCGGAGACTTCCAGTATCCCTGTTCCAGCGGACTGCCATAATACGAATCCACCGGTCTCAATGAAGTAAACAGCCGGTAAATAGCCTCCGGATTCTTTTCCTCACAACCGATGACCAGCATTTCCGACTTCCCTTTCAAGCTTCCGCTGGCCACCCTGTCGTGCATGTCCCCGAAACCGGAAACCGGAGCGGCCACCGGTGAGAAGTAAGTGAAATAATCCGGCAGGTTCCGATACCATTCTGTCTGGAAGATATCAATGTGTCCGATTTTCTTCAAGAGCAGCGCCATGTCTACAATGGCACTCTGGTTGACACTGTAGTAACCTTCTCCTTCGGCCCATCCTCCCTCGGGAGTAGCCAGGTTCGGGAAACGGGCAATAAACAGTTCATACGTATATTCCAGCATTTTCTCCGCCGACTCCAGATGATGCAGAGTAGCCAGTGCCGCCGTAAAGTTTCCGGCAATCTCCATCTGCCAGAAATGATTCTCTACCTGACGGGCTTCGGTATATCCCGGCCACTTCTTCAGTCCTGCCTGAAACTGCTTGTCGATTGTCTGCAAAATCTGCCCCTTGACCTTGGCATCCAGTTCCTCATACAGCATGTCATACACCAGTGCCAGACTGGTCAGCACTTTTGACCCCAGCAAATCATCCGTAGGCCAGGTCAGCAGAATATCCGTCCGCTCCAGCAAGGCATCGCGCATCTCCTTCTTGCCCGACAGGGTATATCCCTCGAGCAGGCAACGGAAAGCCTCTACCTCTTTGTCGGCCTTCTGACTCAGCCGACGGGCCTTCGCCGGATTGGCATCCGACACTGCCCCCCGGTAAGGTTCGGCAGCCACTACTTTCTCAGCCTCCCGGATCATTTTCGCATACAGCGGATGTGAAGGTGCCTTCGCATGAATCTCTTCCATGCTTCGTCCGTAGTTCATCACCCGGGGATGTTCCTTCATGATATTTTCCACGAACGACCGGAAATCGGGAGTCACCGTGCCTTCGGTACCGGAAGCCACATGGAAAGAATAGGTTCCCTTAGGAATCACCTTTCCGTTTTCCACCTCCTCATACTTCCAGAACCACTTGCCCTCCTCCAGTTTCCGGTGCGGATTATACATGCAGTACTTCTGGTTCAGGCTGCGGTAAGTCCGGTCTGCCGGAAACAGCGAGTCCTGACTCAAATAGACATTATACGACACCTCCCTCTTCTCCCAGTAACGGGCAGAAGGCCACAACAGCGGAGAAGGATTGACGGTAACCGTCTGTCCTTTCGCCGGATAAGGCGACTTGCGCCACTCCTCATACAAATAGTCCGGCAAGGCGGCCTGTGCGGTACATACATACAGCAAGGCCACCAGCAGACTTCCTATAAACGTGTTCTTGTACATAACGAATTACTTACGATGAAAAAGTTCCTTCAGGCTGACCGTCTTGTTGCTGACCAGCGGTTTCGCCCAAAAACCGATAAAGGTGATGTATCCCACAAACACCAGAATGACCAGCATGCCTGTACGCAAAGAGGTCATGTCGGAGAGGGTACTGATGATCAGCGGACCTCCGGCTCCTCCCACAATACCGGAACACAAGATTCCGGCAAAAGACCCATGATACTGAGACGCCGAGTTCAGGGCCAGTGAGAAGACAATGGAATACATCATGGAGATACTGAAGCCGATGGCCGGGAAGGCAATCATGGAAGCCTCCTTGCTGCCCAGCAATGCAACCAGCAGCAGCACGATGGTCAGTCCTCCCGAAACCTGCAGCAGCCGTTTGCTGTCCACCAGTTTCAACAATACCATACCCAGCAGACAACCGACGGTCATCAGTCCCCAGAAATAGCTGACAATGACCGCTCCTTCCGTCTGCGGATCGACTCCGTGATACTGTTCCAGGAAGGTACTCATGAAAATAGAGGTTCCCTGCTCCGTACTTACGTAACAGAAGATGCCCAGGAAAAACAGCCAGACAAACTTCTGACGGAACAGCGAAAAGTAAGACGACTGAGAGCCGCTCTTTTCATCTTCCTTCAGTTCAATCTTAGGAAACTTGGACAAAGCTACAGCCACCAGCATCACCAGCAGCAGCAAGGCAAAAACCCAGTACAGCGATACCCACGGAAGCGAAGAAGGAGTCACTGTCGAAAGACAGTCGAGCAGCACATTCTTTCCCGGCTGATACACCTCAGGATTCAGTTCCCGGATGAGATAAGCATATACCAAGGGGCTGACAAAAGAAGCAGTACCAAATACAAACTGAGCCAGTTCGGCCACAAAGGCATAATTCTCCTCTCCGCCTACCGTCCGCTGAAGCGGATTAAGTACCGTCTGCAGCATGGCCATACCCAATCCGATGATGAACGAAGAAGCCAGCAGGGCCGGATAGGTATGCAGACAAGCGAACAGTACCGTTCCGATGAAAGGCATCAGGAACCCACAAAACAACACCAGTTTCTCTCCCCACCGGTCAATCATGATTCCGGCCGGTATCGACATGATGGCATACGCCAGGAAAAAAGACGTAGGAATAAATCCGGCCATCGCCAGGTCGGTCAACTGGAAATTACGGATAATATCAGGAATAAGCGGTCCAAGGATATTCGTAATAAACGATATCGTGAACCAGAAACACATGATCAGTGTCAACTGTAAGACTGTCTTTTTCATAACGGCTAAAATCAATTTAAGAACAACGAAGCAGCTCCCAGACTACCCGCCTTGTTTCCCAGACAAGCCGCAATGATACGGGTATTGACCGCACAGTCGACTATCGCATAGCGGAAAGCCTGTTCACTGACCTTACGGATATAAAAATCACCGGCTTCGGAAAGTCCCCCTCCGATGACCACCAGTTGCGGACTGAAAATGTTGATAAATCCACCGATACCGTGTCCCAGGAAACGGCAATGCTCGTCCAGGCACTCGGTCGCCAGTGCATCCCCGGCCTTGTAAAGCTTCACAATCAGTTCCCCGTTGACTTCCTCGGAAAAGGTTATCCCCCGCTCTTCGGCCCGCTGCTTAAACCGGCGGACCAGCGCCGAAGTAGAAGCATAATGCTCCAGGCAACCCACTGAGCCGCATGCACAAGGCTCTCCGTCGGCAATCAAAGGCACATGTCCCAGTTCCGTACCCCGGTTGGCAAACCCGTTGAACAGCTTACCGTCGATAACTACCGCTCCTCCGATACCGGTACCCACCGTGATGAACACCACATTCCGGGCACCCTTTCCGGCCCCGTACATGGTTTCCCCCAATCCCATCAGGTTGGCATCATTACCCAACTGCACCGGAAGCTGTGCCACCTCTTCGATACGGTCGGCCAAAGGCAGGTTTTCCCAGCCCTTGATGTTTTCCGCACCACCCAGTACAATCCGGTTGGTCTCATCTACAATACCCGGCGTACCGATACCGATACCACACAGTTCATACTGATGCGCAGCCGCATATTTCTTCACTTCCTCCACTGCAAACAGCAACTGGCCGATTACAGCCTCGGCCGATACATCGGCCATTGACGGTATCCTCCCTTCAAAATGAAATACGCCTTCATTGTCAATCAAGGCGTATTTCACAGAAGTTCCGCCAAGGTCTATTCCTATAGCGAATCTCTTACTCATAAATTTATACTTTTTCTACCCAAATCGGTGTACTGAACGCCCACTGCTGGTCGCGCTGACGTACACGCACATAATAATAATCCGTATCACGTTCCGGAGTAGCATCCTCCATGAAATGCTCCAGCTTATAGCAGCTTTCCGGCATGGCACGGTTGAACAAAATAGCCTCACTCAACCAGCCGATCATGAAGTGCGAACGAGAACCTTCGAGCAGTTCACCCAGCGAGTGGCTGAAACGCTTTCCGTTGAAATCCGCAGTCAGAATACCGTCCTTCGGCATTTCCAGTTCCAGAATCACTGCCTGAGTAGCAGGTGTAGTGGTATTCGGGTTCTTGGTAGTATACAGTTCCAGTTCCGTCTTGTTTTCGGATGTCGACAAAATCTTGTTGACATGTGTATGGAACTCCGTCTCTCCTTCCTGAGGTGAAGTAAAAGCAGCCCCACGGAAACAAGGAGTGACACTCAAGATCCGTCCCTTATCGATAGACAGGTTACCGTTCCAGGTCACATAGCGCTCTTCACGGTTCCATCCGAATTCCACCTTCACCTTGCAGCGAACCATATCGCCTTCCGGCATTTCAGGAGTCATCGGACCGTTCATGCGGGCCAGCAGACGACCGTTCTTGATGATATCGATATAGTCGATGCAGCTCTCTCCTTCTACATTCAGGTAGATGCGGCGGCTGTTACCCCGTACCACGTCGCCCATGAACGCATCGTTCAGACGGAAATCAATCTTGATCTTATCTCCTGTCGCACAGCACACATGACGTGTACGAAGCGCTTCCCAGATGGCATCACGCGACAACGAAGGAGCCAGTACTCCCACACGACCGTCACCGTAGCTTCCCGGATAACCCGAATGCTGGTCGGTAGAACCGATCAGACCGAATTTATGTCCTTTCTCCAATCCGCAGAGAATGGTACCTTCCCACTGACGAGGACCCATATCGTGCAAATAAGGATAGTCACCCTGATCCGTTTCCGCCAGTCCATGACGTGAATACATTTCCACAAACGGAGTCACATCGCCTTCGGTAAAGAAATTCCAGTCGTATCCGCGATAGCCGGTCTGGTACCCCATGTGGTGCGGAGTCACAAATACCTTGTGTCCCTTTGCCTTCTGTTTCCAGTCCTCGATAGAAGTACATTCCACCAGCGGTGCATCCAGGTCGTAGTTCAATGCCACATGGTCGCCATGCTGCATGCTGTGCGCCTCATATCCGATGAAAGTCAGGAACTCACCTTCCTTATTATATTCCTTGGTCATTGCCACATACTTATCATATCCGCCGGCACGCAGACGCTTGAACGCATCGGTATGATAATCAATCACCCATGAAAGACGAGGATCGTTTGCCCCCGGAATATCCGGCCACATGGCATGAGGAGTCACACTGACAAAATCCAGATGCTGCTTGGCAGCTTCAAACGCATCCCTCATGTCCCCATGTCCGTAAGTCAGGTTACAATGATTATGCAAGTCGCCCCAAAACAGCTTCAGGTTACTGGGTGAGGGCATTATTTTTTTAGCCTCTTTACTACCTGGAGTACAAGCCTCCAACAAACTTCCAGAAGCAGCCAGTCCTAAAAACGACCAGCCTGAAACCTTCAAAAACTTTCTTCTGTCCATAGTATTATTTATTATTGCGTTATTTATTTCTGTCTCTTTTGAAATCTTCTGTCCCCGTGGAACAATTCTTTTACCTTTTCATCCGGGTCGGTGTCCTTGTACAACTCCTGTGTTTCCTTCAGAAGCGTCATCAGGGCTTCACGTTCCTCACGATATTCAGGATTCTGGTACACATTGTTCAGTTCCTGCGGATCCTTCTTCATGTCGTACATTTCCCATTCATCGATATCGTTATAGAAATGAATCAGCTTAAAGTCCTGTGTACGGATACCGTAATGCCGTTTCACCATGTGTTCGGCCGGATATTCATAATAATGATAGTAAGCCGCCTTTCTCCAGTTCTCCGGAGTCTTTCCCTCGTTTTCCAGAATCGGTTTCAGAGAAGCCCCCTGAATGTCTTCAGGAATCTCTACTCCGGCAAAATCAAGGAAGGTCGGCGCGAAATCGACATTCATACAAATAGCCGAGCTGACCGATCCTGCCTTAATGGCTTTAGGATAACGGATTACCAGCGGCATGCGCTGACATTCCTCATACATGAAGCGTTTGTCGAACCATCCGTGTTCGCCCAGGAAGAAGCCCTGGTCGGATGTATAGACAATGATCGTATTGTCCAGTTCGCCGATGGCTTCCAGGTGATTCATCAGGGCACCGATGCTTTCATCAACCGAAAGTACAGTAGCCAGATAATCGCGCATGTACTGCTGATACTTCCAGCTCACCAATGCCTTTCCCTTCAGGTTGCCTTTTCTGTATTCGGCAATGCGCGGAGCATATACCGAATCCCATTTAAGCTGTACCTCCTCCGGCATCCGGCGATACACCTTCGACAAGCGGTTGGTGGTATCTTTCAGCAACTCTTCACGGGTCATGAGCTTCAGGTCCCAGTCTTCCGTAAACGTCTTTGCCAGACTCATATCCTGTTCGGCCGCAGCCCTGCCGCGTCCTTTATAATCATCGAACAAAGTAGCCGGTTCCGGGAATACCGTATTGTTGAATATACCCAGATGTCTGGGAGCCGGCATCCAGTTGCGGTGAGGCGCCTTCTGATGGAACATCATACAGAACGGCTTGCTCTTATCGCGGTTGTCGAGGAAACGGATCGCCTTGTCGGTAATGATATCCGTTACATATCCCTCTTCGGTAATCCGCTTTCCGTTCTCATTAAACTCAGGAGAATAATAATCGCCCTGTTCCTCCTGTCCGGTAAGAATGCTCCAATGGTCGAAACCCTGCGGTTCAGAAATCAAATGCCATTTTCCGATGACCGCCGTCTGATACCCTGCCTGCTGAAGCAGTTTCGGGAAGGTCTGCTGATCGCCGTTGAACGTAGCTGCATTGTCCGTAAAGCCATTGACATGACTGAACTTGCCCGTCAGCACACAAGCCCGGGAAGGTCCTGACAACGCATTGACCGCATAGCAGTTGTCGAAACGGATTCCCTCATTGGCAATCCGGTCCATATTGGGTGTCTGAATCAGACTTCCTCCGTAACATGACATGGCCTGTGTAGTATGGTCATCGGTCATGATGAAGATGATATTGGGCTGTTTCACCTCCTTTTTCTCCTGTATACCGCATCCGGTCAGGTGAAAAGCCACAGCGGGAAGAAGCAAAGCTGCTGAAATGTTTTTCATAAAATAAAAGAAATAAAATTCTATTGTGAGGTTTCCCCCACAATAGAATCTACAGTTATTACAGATTGTATTTCAAAATTCTCTTTTTGCCATTGATTTTCACTTCCACTTCCAGACTTTGTTCATTGAACTTCTTGTTCTTGAAAGCAGCTGAAATCTTAGGAGCATCCTGAGTATTCTTCACAGGATAGATAACGGTGATGTATCTTACCGGAGTCTCGTCGCTCTTTCTTGCGTTAAAAGAAACATTCATTCGTTTCATCTTCTTCCGGTAGTCAGTCGACTGCCATCCTTCTTCCTTCTTCATACTCATTCCTTCCGGTCCGAAGCACTGCAGTTTCATATTGCTTCCCGGTTCAAATTCCGTAACGAAAGTCATGTCCTCACGACTGTTCGCGATTTTGCCCCTCGGCATCTGATAATGCAGGTTGATCATTCCTTTCGCAGTACCTACCGCTTCGTCTACAATGACAAAATAGGTATTATCCACGAAGAAGACCGAACGGCGGTGCTTCAGGTTCTTGTAACCCTGGTTTTCCGTTACCAGAATCTGTTCCTTTCCTTCCGGCTGCCACAGACGGGTTACCGATTCCGTCGTTTCCAGTGTCTCGTCGTTCAGGGTCAGTGTATTGTGTACCCGTGTCTGACGGAACCAGTTGCGCCATTTCATGACTTCCTCGTCACCGGCATACACGTACGAACCAGAATCCGGGAACAGGTTCTTGCCATTGAACCAGAGTTCGAAAGTACCGTTATCGGGCTGGCAATGCCAGAAAGCCTTAGGACCGGCCTTTACTACCATCTGAACGGCATCTGTACCCCAGGAGTTACGGAATACGAAAAAGCCTGACTTCAGGAAACCTTTTGAAAGGTAAGCGGGAAGAGCTCCCTGTTTTCCTTCTGTGGCAAAGTACTGAATTGTCTGATTCTCCGGATAGAGTTTATGCCACTCCTTGTAGTTCTTGATCATTTCCTTCTTCTTGGCCAACTTCGCATCGCTGAAGCAAGGATTGGTATAGTCGGGGAAGCAAATATTCAGGTAGAACATGATCATGTTCTCCACCGTATCCATGTACTTCTGAGGAAATTCATTGCGGAAACCGTTCATATCTGCCAGATACAATGCCTTGCAGAAAATGTTGATGGCTGCCAGATGATAATGAGGATCGAGCTCAAACTGTCCGCCGTCTTCGTATACCTGTACTCCGATTTCACGGTTCAAGATATCGATACCGCTCTTGCGCCATGCAGCTGCCTCCTTGAATTCCGGGAAGAAGACACCTGCATACATGATGCGCTGTGCTTCGAACAACAGGTGATTTCCCTGATCGGAATAATTCTGAAGAATGTGAACGGCATGTTTGTGATAGTTCAGCAGGAACTCAGTAAGGAACTCCGGAGTAAACGACGGAGAGGTGATGAACAACTGGAACTGTGAAGTCTGGTCCTGCAAACGGTGGCTCACCTCCAGCGGACGCCATGCGAAACGTGCGTTTTCGGCTTCTCCTTCTGCCGCCTTACCCTTCATTTCATAGTCATCCTTGTTGATTTTCACCAACGGATTCTTCTTGATCCAGTCCATATACTGGAAGACCCATTCCTTCGCATACTTCTCATCCCCCGAAAGGCGATAAGCCTTTCCCATCGGAGTGAACCATTTATGGCGGTGCAGCTGCCAGCGAAGCTCGTTATCCTGCACCGGCCAGTACTTCCAGTTGATATCCTGTCCGTAATTGAACGAAGGCTGGTATCCCTTATGAGCAAAGAACGTATGTTCCAGAGCCTCATCTGCCCATTTCTGTTCCTCCTGACTGATTTTCAAACGCTTCAGGTCGACATCCGGTGTCCGGATTCCCTTGCGCTGCTTATAATATTCCAACAAAGCCGAAGCCGCCTCACTGTCCTTACCGGAAGCATGCAAGGCCTTTACCTGCTCCAGGCCCGGATAATCCAGGTTCAGCAAAGAGAAAACTTCAGAGCGCAATTCCTGCGCTCCCAGTTTTCCTACGAACAAGTATAATCCGACCAATAAAACAATATGCTTGAGAAATTTCATCTTACAAATTACAAATTCTGATAAGTTAAGTTTTTCAGTTTCATATACCGCTGCATTGCTTCCATGTAATAATAGTCGGCATAGTTCAGCGGAGTATCGATTTCTGAGCCGTTAGGCAAAGAACCGGTAGAGTGCATCAGAATGAATCCCTGATTTTCTCCCGGTTTAGCCAGGTATGCATCGCTTGAAAGACTCTTCAGAATCTTTTCTGCATAATCGAAATATTTCTGACCGTCCTCAACCATTGTGCTCAGTTCCAGCATGGCAGCGGCAGTAACCGCAGCGGCCGAAGCATCACGCGGAGTTTCCGGAGTTGCCGGTGCATCGTAATCCCAATAAGGAATGGCATCTTCGGTCTGTACACGTGTCATGATCATATCTGCAATGTTGCGTGCGAAGTTCAGGAATACAGTATCGTTGGTTTCACGATAGCAGGCAGTATATCCATATACACCCCATGCCTGACCGCGAGCCCATGCTGAATCGTCGTTCTTACCCTGGAAGGTCTGTTTCTTTTCTACCGTACCGTCGTTATTGTAGCTAACTACATGCCAGCTGGTATAGTCCGGACGGAAGTGATTGTGCATGGTAGTGATGGCATGTTTCACTGCGATATCCTTGTATTTATTATCACCGCTGATTTTGCTTGCCGTAAACAGCAGGTCGAGGTTCATCATGTTGTCAATGATTACCGGGAAATTCCAGGTTCCGAAATCCCAGGAACGGATACAACCGATATTGCTGTCGAAACGCTTGCAGAGGTTGTCGGCTGTTTCTACGATCACAGCATTGATGGTATCATTCGGCGACAGGCGTTTTGCATTACCATAGCTGCAGTTGATCATGAAGCCCAGGTCGTGTGTACCGGTATAATAGCGGACCGGATTCAGCAGGTTGGTGAATTTAGTAGCCGCAGCCTTCAGAGAATCCTTTCCGGTCAGTTCATAAGCATACCACAAAGAGCCCGGATAGAAACCGCTGGTCCAGTCGTACACGCTTGAACAATAACGGCGCTGTCCGATTTTATCTGGAGTAGGATGAAGACGGAGCGAATCCTTGAAAGTAGCAGAATCACGTTCCAGCTGTCTGGTCAGGAATTCCATATCATATCCTTTGTGGATAGCACGAGGCAACCGGTTGCTGTCTCCAATCTCATCGGCAGTCAGCAGCAGCTGTGAAGCAGATACGTCTAAACTTTTTTTCACCCAACTGTAATCTTCTTTCGGAGTTGTCTGGCAGGCAGAAAGCACCAACGCTGCCGATGCCAAAGTCATTATAAATTTATTCATTATCATAAAAATATTAGATTTTTTCTTTGTTGACAAAATTAGATTTTATCCCAAGAATGAAGCGACAGAAATGTTGAAAAGGTATTCAAATGTCTACTCTGAAATATCATTTTTGTTGAATTTACCTCTACTTTTATCCAAAACATTGAAAATTAAAGATACTGCAATACAACCATTTATGTTTTGAACCACTTTTATATCAGGCAATTCCCACTTGCCTACCTGTTACTTTTCAGTCGCTTACATTCATGAAAGACAACGTTCCCATCACGGGAACACAGACAAATATATGTTTCTCTTTATCGCTGAGCTCTGCCAGGTACATCGTTCAGGTTTCTTCTGGATGGCTTGATGTGATTCTTTCTCATCCACTGGTCCATCCAGTCACGCAACTGCTCCAGTTCTTCCCGGTATGCCTTTTCCATTACCAGGTTTCTCATCTCTCCACGGTCGTTCCACATGTCGAACATTTGCTCCCGATTGTTTCCCTTATCATAAATGACATACTTATAACGGGGAGTTCTCAGCATCCAGCCACGGGAAGATCCCCCGTCGAACAAAGTCTCGGTTACCGTATATTCCCGGGAAACCACTTCAGGATTTCCACTTTCCACTACCTTTCTGAACGAAACTCCATCAGCCGCTTCAGGGAGTTTGCCACCACCCCAGTCGCATACGGTTGCATACAGGTCCACTCCGTTGTTCACCACCTGAGGCAATACCTTTCCCGCATGCTTCTTGCCCGGCAAAGTCACGATCAGCGGAATATTCACCACTTCCTCATACAAAGCCGACTTCTGGTTCCAATGATGCGCTCCGATACCGTCTCCATGGTCACTGGAGAAAATAACAACGGTATTCTTCCACAAATCATTCTTATCAATGGCATCCACAATCTTACCGATTTCCTGATCAATCTTCTCCACCAGACGGTAATACACATACCGGTACTTTCTCCAGTCCTCCACCGTATAATCGACAGAAGGATATACATTGTAATTCGCCCTTTTCTCAAATTCAATCACACCGGCATCGTACGGATTCTTGGCAAAATTGGCCGGAATACCCGGACAATCCCTCAGATCCGGCTCCTCAATATTTCCATAAGGAAGATTCTGCTTTCTGGCATATTCACAGATATTATGAGGATTATCGAACGAAGCCACCAGGAAGAAAGGCTTACGAGGCTTCGAAGAAAGATATTCCACACAGGCCTCTGCCAGTCCGTTGTCGGTATGAGGATGAAGCCGTCGGAACCCCAGTTCACCATCGGGAACATCCAATTCCGGCAAGTGCCATTTTCCCCCATACACACAGTCGTATCCGGCCGCTGCCATTCGCTCTCCCAAGGTTTTTCCCTTTAACGAATCGGGCAAGGCAGCCCCGTTCCGGAGCATTCCGGTGGTTCCCGGATAATGACCCGTAAACATCGCACTGCGTGAAGGTCCGCTCAAAGGAGCCGAACAATAAGCATTCTGAAAACGCACTCCATTGGCCGCCAGACGGTCCATATTAGGCGTATGCAAATCAGCATTTCCGGTACAACTCATTGCCGAAGCCGTCTGCTGGTCAGTAAATATATAAATAATATTCGGACGTTCCTGCGCCCAGGCTGCCAGCGGCAAGCACAACGTCAGGGAAGACAATAATTTTTTCATACTCTATCATTTTTACATTTTACACAGAATTACCCGAGGCCGCTTCACTTTATGAAAACCATCGTGAATACCTCTCTTACAACTTAAATTTCCAGTTCAGGCAGCGCATCAGTAAGCACCTTCTCCACTTTTTTTCCATCCACCCAGTCCACGATTCGGGTAACCCCCTCCTCACGGTTCAGGTCGTACACCAAAGAGACTCCCTTTCCGGGATGTTCCACCTTCAGGAAAGACCCACCCTTTCCATCCAGGCTGCATTCGATTCTCCAGCCCTCTACGGTCAGGACATTTCCTTTGCGCTGTATCTCTGCATCCTTCCGGTCCTTGCCGTGTACATCAATCACATTCAAGAAGCAGACCGCAGCCGCCGGCCGGGTCGTTGCGGTAAAGTGATAATGGTTGGTCAACTCCCTGTCCACACTGTTCTTCCAGTCTATCGGTTCCACGAAGAAGGTATCTGTCTGAGCATACGACAGGGGTACAGAAGCAAACAGATGAGCGACAGAAACTCCCTCCTCCTTGTTTTTTCCGGTAACCCGGAGACCTCCGTTCTCCTCTGCGACTTCCATCGGCAACTCAAGAGTATGCAGGAGATAGTTCCATTCTACACTTTCCTTCCCGCGCAGTTCGTCAAATACGACAAACAATCCGCTGTTTCCCAACTGTACAATGTGACGGCGGAAGAAGTCCAGACGATTCTCATCCCATCCGTTTTCAGGTGTAAACTCAGTACCTGAAAGCCGCCCTCTCTCCAGCCACAACGGAGATACCACTTTTCCATAGGCATTGGAAGCATCTCCCGTGACATAAGAGATTTCCTTTCCTTCATAATACCGGGGAATCCATCCATAGCCTTCCGTACCGATCCGCTGCCCCATGCCGTTTACCAGCAAGGTATTGTGCGCCCGCGTATTACGGTAAGCATACATACAGTGATTGTCTGTAAATCCGGTGCGATGTCCCGTACTGTAAAAGATTGCCTTGCCTCCATAGAATGTATTGAAAGCATTCTGATTGGCCAGCGCATGCGAAGTAGACCCATAAGGACTGCTGCGGAAAGACAGCATCGCATTTCGTTCATGATGTCCCAGATCCGTATTCATCAGCGCAAGTCCCGACTCATTGAAGACCTTGCACGAAGGCAGTTCCGCCAGCGTACGGGTATAGTCCGGACGTTCCTTGCGGGAGATACAACGGTACCAGGTCAGATCGGCCGGCTTCAGTTCATACGGAACCGAAAAAGCCTCCGGATTTTCTTTCAGAATCTCTGTCACATAAGCTGTAGCCCAAGGATTATTGCATTCCCGTGCCAGTGCATCAGCATAACCGATACGTCCGCCGTTGGGCTCCAACTGTTTTTCATGAGAATTGCCCTGTCCTCCCGATTTGGAAAAAGGAGGCTGTTCGTAAATCACATACAATGCATTATTGGCATACCAGGGATCGTTGAAGAAATTAAAGCCCGAAATCCGGGAATACAAGGCAGGAATTTCCACCAGTGTCCGGATATTGACATGGAAGTAAGAGTCGCCGTTGTGCCAGGCTCCGTCGTTATTCAGTCCCGGGAAACGGGAAACCCATTCATTGTAGCAGTATTTTGTCCACAATGAAGCCTCGGGCAGCTCACCCACGGTCGCAAAGGCAGCCATTGTGAATATACGGAAAGTCATCTGCCATACATGGTTGTCGGCAATGCGGTTTTCCAGGTGATTCACATATTCCTTATAAAACTTGGTCCCGATATTCCGGATGTTTGCCAACAACAAGTCTTTTTCTTCTGCCGTCAGCAGATTATAGAATCCGTCATAGGCAGACGTACTCATGGAAAGCAGCGTACTCAGGTTGAAATCACCTGCAAAGTACGGACTGTGCTGCCAGGACAGTATTTCAGACAGGCGTTTCATACCCTCCTTATAATACCGGAGATCCTTGGTCAGCAGATACGCGCGGATCAGCGCCTCCACATTAATCTCCTCACGGTCTACCACCTTACGGCCTTCACGGATCAGTGACGAATTACGCTTCACCACATTGACCAGAGTAGCTACCGTAGAAGTATCAATCTCCTCCTGCAGATGCCCCAGGGGCTTAGTCAGGCAGCGTTCTGCCCTCTCAATATAGACTTTCGCTTCCGGATTATGCTCATTCTTCTGAATCACATAATCCCAGTCGGCTGCATCCATCAATATCCGGGGATGTACCTTCGGCAACTTGTCCAGCACTTTTTCCAAAGCGGGAGGATTGAAATCCACCGCATCCTTTTCCATCTGGAAAGCATACACCGGAGACCATTCTTCATGACCTTTCGGATCAACATAGGCATACTGCCAGTACCATGTACCTGGAGCCAACTGCTGGAACGGATTGAAAAACGCCCAAGGCTGTTCACCTTCAATCACCCCCTTGGCAAAATTCCGGTCCTGTGAGATACGGACCCGATACATCACTTCCGGTTTCTTTTCCTCCTTGCCCGGAACCCCGTCGAGTACCGCTCCCAGATGAGGGAATTTATCCGGCCACATGAAGCGCGGCGGATTCATCGTCACCTTTTCTCCATCGGCAGGAGAAGGAGCTACCCGAACCTCATTCATCAATCGCTCGTCTGTCAGTCTTAACACTGATTTCTGTGCCCAGGCTCCGCAAACATGGAAACACAGGCACACACACATCCATTCTACTATCTTTTTCATGGTCTACGTATTTTGGGGTCGACAATGCCCGCCAGTACCCCGTACCCTGTCACATTAACCAAGGTATGAATCGTCCCAGACCTTCAGGCATTATCATTTCCCGCTGAATTACTGTAAATTACACTCCAGTTGTTTTATCATTCCGTCTACAGAGACTTCTACCCGTATACGGTTGTCCTGATAATGCTTGTCCAGGAACCGGGCCTTGATCTTCGGATAAGCCGTTCCGGAAGCCGACGGATAAATTACGGTAATGTAACGGACAGGCTGTTCACTGTCTTTTTGTACATCAAAAGCCACAGCCGTACGCGGCACACGCTGACGATACGCTCTGGAGCACCATCCCTCTTTATCCCTTACCGTCATCTTCTTGTCTGCGAAGCACTGCAGTCTTACATTGCTGTTCCCTTCATAGGCAGTAGTCAGTGTAAAATGCTTTTTATCTACCTCTACCTTTCCTTCCTGCAACTGATAATTCAGGTTCACCGTACCTGTGGCCTTTCCTACCGCCTCATCCACGATCACGAAATAGTTTCCATCCACAAAGAATACCGTTCTGCGGTGTGTCAGGTCCTTGTAATGAGGATTTTCTGTTACCAGCACCTGAATATCCCCTTCCGGCTTCCACAGTTTCGTAACCGATTCCGTAGTTTCCAGTGTACGTCCGTCGAGAGTCAGTGTGTTATGCACCTGTGTCTGGCGGAACCAGTTGCGCAACTTCATCACCTCTGCATCACCTGCATATACATAAGTACCACTGTCGGGGAAGAGGTTACGTCCGTTGAACCAGAGTTCAAACGTGCCATTATCCGGCTGGCAATGCCATTCTCCCTTAGGACCGGCCTTGACCACCATCACCGTAGCATCTTCCTTCCATCCGTTTCTGAAAGTGAAAAAGCCCGAAGCCAGCGAACCGTGAGACAAATAAGGCAGCAGACTGCCCTCTTTTCCCTCAGTCGCATAGTAGCGGATCCACTCGCATTCCGGGAACAACTTTGCCCAATCTACATAATTCCGTATTTCATCTTCCCGGTCACCCAGTTTGGCGTCACTGAAACAAGGATTTGTATAATCCGGGAAACAGATATTGGCATAAAACTCAATCATCTTTTTGATGATATCCAGATATTCTACCGGAAACTCACTGCGGAATCCGTTCACATCGGTCATCCGAAGAGCCTTGCAGAAAATATTGATGGCTGCCAGGTGATAATGCGGATCCAGTTCATACTGACCTCCGTCGGCATACACCTGCTTTTTGATTTCACGGTTCAGAATACTGATACCGCTCTCTCTCCATTTTGCCGCATCCTTAAATTCAGGGAAGAACGTGCCGGCATACACCATGCGCTGCGCTTCAAAAAGCAGATGGTTGCCCTGGTCCGAATAATTCTTCATGATATGTTCAGCATGACGGTGATAATTTACCAGGAATTCCGTCAGAAAAGCTGGGGAAAAGGCCGGTGAGACATTAAACAGCAAGAACTGCAGGGTCTGGTCCTGCAGACGGTTGCTCACCTCCAGCGGGCGCCACGCAAACCGTACATTGTCAGCAGTAGCCTTGATTTCGCCCGCACTTCCCAGTTCATGCTTTTCTTCCTCCACCTCTACCAGCGGATTTTTCCTGATCCAGTCCATATACTGGAAGGCCCATTCCTTCGCATATTTCTCATCTCCCGAAATACGATAGGCCTTTCCCATCGGCGTGAACCATTTATGACGGTGCAACTGCCAGCGAAGCTCATTGTCCTGCACCGGCCAGTATTCCCAGTTAATATCCTTACCGTAATTATACGAAGGCTGATACCCCTTGTGCACGAAGAAAGTATGCTCCAACGCATCGTCTGCCCATTTCTGTTCCGTTTCAGAGATGGTCAGATGATTCAGGTCAATGTCCGGATGCTTGATCGTCGTCCGGTTACGGTAATACTCCAGCAACGCTTCCGCCGCATCCTCCCATGCCTCCTTTTCACAAGAAGCCTTTACTTTCTCCAGTCCGGGATAATCCAGATTCAACAAATCGAAAACTCCTTTCCGCAATTCCTGCGCACCTGCTCCTAAAGAGATGCCTACAAACAAAAGAGCAAATATGTACTTAGCCAATTTCATGATAATTAATATTTTGATAATTCAGATTTACGGTTTCAAAAAGCCGGCAGCACGTTACTGCAGTTGCCGGCAGACTCATACGAGCCACATGCAAAGAGGTTTCAGTCTCACCCTCCCTCTATCTGCAAAAATAAACAGATTGAAAAACAATCACCTCCAATAATGTTGAAAGATGCCTTATTCCAAGAACCGACAATTACATTTTTATTGAAAACAATTACATATTTGTCTAGTTCCTGAAAATAAAGCATCTTTTCAAACACTACCAATACCTATTTCAACTTATTGATTATTCATACCCTGGATTATTTCGACCTTCCAATGCCGGATTAGCCTGAATTTCCCCAAGTGGAATCGGGAACAGTTCGTGTTTGCCTTTCACAAACTTGTCACCAGCCACATACTTACCTTTCAGCTTCGGATCCATCTTCGACTGGAAGAATGCCAGTGCGTCTCCCAATACCCCCCAACGGATCAGGTCGTACTTGCGCTGACCTTCGAAAGCCAGTTCAAAGCCACGCTCCCAATACAGTGCCGTACGGAAATCATCGGCACCTCCTCCATTGAAGAAAGGCAGGTCATACAGATTCGGCTGTACCTGGCGGTACTCCTGCAATGAGCTGACCGGAGTCGCTCCCGCACGTTCTCTCACCTGATTCAGCAGGTTCCAGGCTTCCGGTGTATTATTGGTTTCATTGTATGCTTCGGCCGCCATCAGCACTGCATCCGCATAGCGCAACGGACAATAATTCACTCCTGTCAGATTCGGGTCGATGAAGCCCAGCTCCATCCACTCACGTCTCCATTTTCCCGGATACCAGTTGGCCGGATCATCTGCCTTGCTTTTTTTAACATGGTTATACAAAGTCTTGTCCCATTTCAACTGATAATCCACCACCATGACATCACGGCGTTCATCGTTTTCTTCAAAGAAGCTTTTCCAGCAAGGCAATACACGGAAGAACGCATTCGCACGACCCATAAACTTCGTATTTTCTGTCGGCTTGCATCCCGGAGCATCTACCAGCGGACCGTTGTAAGTAGCCCAATAACCCGCATTGTCCTTGAAACTGCTTCCCGTAGGATTGAACGCAATTTCCCACAAACTCTCCTGATTGTTCAGCACACAGGCAGAATATGTCTTGAACAGCTCCGTATATCCGCCGTCATAAAATCCGTGTCCGCCTTTTCTCTGGATTTCTTCCCATTCATCTATCACAGCTTCAAAATACTGCTTTCTCAAATCGTCCGAAGGACGGGTCATCTTTCCATCCATCTGCAGACTGTATCCCGCACGCTGCAGGTATACACGCATCAGCAAGGCATGAGCCGCCACCTGGTCGGGCACTTCCGGAGAAGTCGTTGTACCTACCGCAGGAAGGTTTTCCTTGGCAAAGTTCAGGTCTTCGATGATATAATCATAAATCTGCTCGCGGCTCACTCTGGCCTGGAAAGCATCCTCATATCCACCGGTATACGTTCTCTTGAAAGGTACATCTCCCCAATACTTAATCAGGTCGAATGCCATAAAGGCACGCAGGAACTTAGCCTCAGCCACCATGGAATGCAGATTCTGGTTCCCTTCATATTCCGGCATACCTTCGATACCTGCAATGACAAAATTCGCACGGTCTATGCCCTGATACTTATACTTCCATACATCGGCTACCCAGGTATTCGTACTCTTCACCATATAATGAGCAATATCACGACGGGTATTGTCCGTACCTGTACCCTGAATATAGTACGTATCATCCGAAGCCGGCATCGCCATCTCACGCTGTCCGTAATGACCTTCTACAGCCAGGCAGTCGTACACACCGATCACAGCCAGTTTCGCCTTCGACTCCGAATTAAAAAAGGTATCCTTTTCATAATATGAGTCAGGTTCTTCGGTCAAACTGCAAGAAGCAACCCCCATACTCAACAATGCACCCAGTGCACAATATATGATTCTATATTTTTTCATTGTATTCTGTTTTTAAGATTATCAAAAAGCAAGATTAATACCAAATACAAACGAACGGCTCTTCGGATAAGCACCGAAATCGACTCCCGGAGTCAGACCGTTGCCCATTGTAGATACTTCAGGATCGAAGCCTGAATATTTGGTCCAGGTAAACAAGTTGCTTCCTGTAGCATACAGACGCAGTTTGCTGACTCCAAGCTTCTTCAGCCAAGCCTTCGGGAAGGTATATCCCAAAGTCACGTTGCTCAGTTTCAGGAAAGAGCCATCTTCTACAGCCCATGAGTGAATGTAAGTATCTCCTACCTCGTTGTCAATGATGGAAGCCACGGTCTTACCCTTGTTCACTGCAGCCAGTTCTTGCGGATCGGTAATCATTTCTCCCTTGTCGTTCACCAGTACCCAACGATTTGCCGAGTTGGCTACGTCCAATACGTTCTTATTATCCAGTGCCGACTTCGTATTAGTCAGTTTAGTAGCATTGAACACATCGTTGCCATAACTGTAAGTGAAGAAAATACTCAAATCAAAATTCTTGTAAGTAAAGTTATTGTTGATACCTCCATAGAAAATCGGATACGCATTACCAATCACCGTCTTGTCCGATTCCGTAATCTTGTTGTCGGCACTGCCGTCCAGGTTCTTGAACTTCCAGTTACCCGGCTGTACATTCTGCTTGTCACCCATGTAAGGAATACCGTCTTTCAAAGTATAAGTCTTTGTAGCCGCATCATAATCAAAGTCCTCTACCTGATACAGACCGTCGGTTACATAACCGTACATCTGTCCCAGAGGCTGGTTTACTCCGATGATGTGTGTATTCTGTGAATAACCGAAAGAAGCCTCCCACAACTGCACTTCTTCACCGGTCAGTTTCTTTACCAGGTTCTTATTGTGTGAGAAAGTAATGGCTGTATTCCATGAGAAATCCTTTGTCTCAATATTTACCGTATTGATGGTCAGGTCAATACCCTTGTTTTCAGTCTCACCGGCATTGATCACCATAGAAGAATATCCCGATGAATCCGGCAGTTTGGCACTCAGCAGCAAGTTGCTACTGCGGTTGATATAGAATTCCGGAGAAATCGTCAGTCGCTGATTGAAGAATCCGAAATCCAGTCCGAAGTTGAAGGTTTTGTTAGCCTCCCATTTCAATTCCGGATTAGGCACCTGATTGGAAGCATATCCCGACTGGGTAGAGTCTCCGTTCGGATAAGTTACCGAACCCATGATGGCCAGACTCTGGTAACTGTTGATCCGGTTATTACCAGCCAATCCGTAACCGATGCGCAACTTCAAGTCAGAGAATACGTTCAGGTTCTTGATGAACTCTTCTTCACCCATACGCCATGCAGCAGAGAATGCCGGGAAATAACCCCACTTATTGTTCTTTCCGAATTTAGAAGAACCATCCGCACGCAGAGAAGCAGTAAACAAATACTTTTCCTTATAATTATAGTTTACACGAGTAAAGAAAGAAAGCAGTTTGTCATCGTAGTTCTGATAAGATTCCGGTGTACCTGCAAGTCCCAGAGAAAGGTCACCCAGACCGATTTCATCGTTCGGGAAATTGCTGGCAGATGCCTTGAAATTGCGTGTCCATTTAGAAACAAATTCCTGTCCGGCCATTACCGTAAGGTCATTGCTCTCGTTCGACCAGTTGTATGTCAGCACGTTAGAAGTCTGGAAACTTCCGTTTTCGATATTCTCGATACTACCGTTGATGCTTGAACGCTTACCGGTAACCGATTTGTCTCCATAGAAAATATCGTTGCGGCGGGTCTGATAACGCATACCGGTAGTATTCCGGAATGACAGTCCCTTGATAATCTTGAAGGTAAATCCTCCGTTGGCCTGGAAGGTACGATATTCCTTATCCTTGGTTTCTTCGGCAGCAGACAGCAGCGGATTCTGCATCACATTACCTGCATCATCCACGAACAACGGATCTTCATCGCCCAGCAGGTCTGAATCAGAACCGTTGATACCGATTGTCGGACGGTACTGAAGAATGTGCTGCATCTTGTTGAAACGGTCTCCCCCTTCTGAAGTTCCCATACCTTCTACACGCATATGGTCAAAGCTCATGCGGGCAGTCACGGTCAGGCGGTCGTTCACCTTACTGTTGAGGTTAAATGAAATGTTATGTTTTTTACTTCCACTGAATACCATGGCACCTTCTTCATCGTAATAAGAATAAGCCATGCTATAATTCAACTTATCAGTTCCTCCGGACACTCCGATACGGTAATTCTGAGTCAGCGCAGTACGTCCCAAGGTCTGATCCTGCCAGTCAATGCCTTCACGGTTGGCATAGTTGGCTTCGATATCACTGTATTTTCCATAGATTGTTTCAAAGCTCTTGACAGCTGCATCCCAGCTTTCCTGAGAGTCAGTCTGGTCGTACACCTTACGTTCATAATCCAGTTTCACGAATTCATACGGAGAAAGCACGTCCAGTTTCTTGGCGATTTTCTTGAAACCTACGTAACTGTCAAAAGTAACCGTAGCTTTTCCGCCACCCTGTGCACCCGACTTGGTAGTAATCACCACTACACCGTTGGCACCACGGGCACCGTAGATAGCAGTAGCAGATGCGTCTTTCAGGATATCGATTGATTCGATTTCAGCCGGGTCCAGAGTAGACATACCGTCTTCACTCGGGAAACCGTCAATGATGTAAAGCGGTTCATTGCTCTGGGTAATGGAGATACCTCCACGTACACGGATAGAAATAGAAGCTCCCGGCGCACCTTCACTCTGCATTACCTGAACTCCGGCCATACGTCCGGCGAGTGCCTGAGTGACATCGCTTGTCGGAATCTTGGAGAGCTCCTTGCTGTTTACAGAAGCTACAGAACCGGTCAGGTCCTTACGCTTTACAGTAGCATAACCGATGGCTACCACTTCATCCAGAAGCACTGCATCCGATTTTAAAGTCACGTTAATCTGGCTGCGTCCGTTTACCTTAATTTCCTGCGAAGCCATTCCCACATAAGAAAATACCAATACGTCTTTTGAAGCATCGTTTACAGTAAGTGAATAAGTACCGTTCAGGTCGGTAATGGTACCCACTCCGGCAGCCCCCTTGACTACCACACTGGCTCCAATCACTTCGAGCCCGTCACCATCGACTACTTTTCCTGTAACCTTCATGCTTTGTGCATATATCGATGCACCTATCAAACAAAGTACAAATAATAAAAAAAATCTACGCATAATACATAAATCCAAGGTTTAACTTTAAGTTCATTTGATTGTTTTTCACACAGGCAAAGCTATCACCTTTTTACTTATTGTACTTTCCGGTTTGTTTTAAAAGTTTAAGATTTTTTATTTTTGCACCCTAATTTTGTTCACAAGACAATAATTTTGTGTAATTCTGTATATTTTCCATAAAAAGTGAGCCTGACATCACGCCAGGCTCACCAAAATCAATCCAAATGTACTATCACCTTCCAACTTATGTATTCTCAATAATTGGGATTCTGCTTCAAGGTTCCTCTTGTTTCACGGATCTCATATTCCGGAATCGGATACAACTCATGTTTTCCAGCCTGGAAATAATTACCTGCGGCCCACACATAGTTGGACAAAATACCTTCCTTCACCGCATTGTTGAACTTCAAGGCGAAATCATCCAGCACTTCAGCCAACTTGTTCCACCGGATTAAATCAAACCGACGGAAACCTTCGAAGCACAACTCACGTACCCGTTCTACCATAAGATACTCCGTAACGTCTTCAGAAGAAGCAAAGTCGGAAGCTTTCAAATCAATTTCACTGTTTGCCACAGTAGGGTCATATCCATAGGCGCGTCTCTTCACCTGATTCAGACATTCCAGCGCCAGCTGGTCCAGCTGTCCATCCAGGGCGTTGACCGCTTCTGCATACATCAGCAGGATATCCGAATAACGAAGCAGGATAAAATTGATATCCATGTTCTCCAAATCCTTCGGAGGTCCCGGAATCCAGTTACGTCTCCACTTGCCCGGAGCCCAGGTATAACTCTGGTTACGCGGAATCTGGATGACATTATCCTGTGCATCGATTTTAAACGTGGCCACGGCCGTTTCTCTCCGCAGGTCACCTTCCTCGTACCAGTCGTAGACAAAATGAGTGGTTTTAATAAAAGAGTTTCCCAGTCCATAAGAAGAGTTCCGGTCGATTTCAGGTGAATTATACGAGCCGATCTTGCTGCTATGATCATTTTCACCCGAAGGATTGTAGAACTGCACTTCATACATCACTTCAGAAGGTTCCAATATATTTTCACATACATTCTTGAACACACGTTCATAACTTGGATTTAAGGCATGATGATGTGAATTGATCAGTTCTGCACAAATTTCTTTCACCTTCTGATAATAGTCCCGATAATTGTCAGGACGTTCCATGTTTCCATTCTGACGCAGTGAGTAACCGGCTCTGTACAGATAGGCTCTGGCCAGCAATCCCAAAGCAGCCCCTTTCGTCGGTCTTCCTTCATAAGAAGAAACCTCATCCTGCCAAGGCAGATCGGCTGCAGCCTCTTCAAAATCTTTAACAATCTGATTATAAACCACTTCCCGATCTGTCTTTTCCACTGCAAAATTCTCGGTTTTGTCAGAAGCCGTCAGTTTGAAAGGAACATCTCCCCACATACGTACCAAATCAAAATAGCAGATCGCTCTTAAAAATTTGGCTTCAGCTATCAGACGACTGAATGTTTTCCGTGAGTCTTCATCCGGCAAGTCTACCCGGTCGGCGTTTTTCATGATCCGGTTTACCCGGTCTATACCTGTATAATAAAGTCCCCATGCTTCTTCCAGCCACGTATGTGCCGTATAAATGTTGTAATGTCCCAGGTCACGTGCCGTATGTCCCGTACCCGATCCCTTCACATGGCTCACATCCGTATCGCAATCGGTTACCAGCATAAAATGTCCGTAAGTCATTTTATCGCTCAACACTTCGAAGGCTCCATTCACAGCCAGTTCCAATTCAGTGACATTTTTATAAAAATCCGCTTCATCATAAAAGTCATAAGGCTTTTCAGAGAGAAAATCCTTGCAGGACACTGATAAAATCATACAAACCAACGCAGCGGCAAACAACCTGATATATCTAAAATTTATGGTTTTCATAGTCTGTTCTATTTAATTAATTATTCTCACTAAAACGTTATATTGGCACCAAACACTACCGAAATGGATGACGGATAAGCTCCCCAGTCAATACCCGGTGTCAGTCCACCATTGGAATAAGTATTCACTTCCGGGTCGTATCCGGAATATTTGGTAAACGTATAGAGATTGTATCCGGTAGCATAAAAACGTACGTTCGACAAATGAATCTTCTTTATCAGCGACTTTGGAAGGGTATATCCCAAAGATACGTTATTGATTTTCAGGAAAGAGCCATCTTCTACGTATCCCGAATGGAAGTACAGGTTAGAACTGCCTTCTACAGAGACATAATTGCGTCCGGCATTGACAGCTGCCAGCTGTACCGGATCATTCTGGATATTTTCTCCCTTATCATTGATAATCGTAAACCGTTGCAAGGCCTCATCTTTCAATGTATTTCTCCAACGGTTGTTGAATTTGGTATAATACATCTTATTGGCACTATAAATCTTATTTCCGATAGAGAAATTCAGGAAGATACTTAAATCAAAACCTTTCCAGGTAAAGTTATTGGTCAAACCACCATACAGTTTCGGATTGGCATTTCCGATAACAGTCTTGTCCGATTCGGTAATCTGCTTGTCTCCGTCAAGGTCCTCAAATTTCCAGAATCCCGGTTTCGGATAGAAATTCTTGTCGTATGGAATTCCTTCCTTTACCGTATACTTCTGGGTGGCCTCATCGAATGTAAAGTCGTCCACCGTATAAATTCCTGCCAGACGGTATCCGTACATCTGCCCCAACGGCTCTCCGACACGGATGATGTAATCACTCTTGTTAAACTCTGAAGTCTGTGCCCAGTTGGAAACAATTTCCATATAATCGGCATTATACAGTTCCTTTACCTCATTGCGGTTATGAGAAAGATTCAAGGTAGTGCTCCATGAAAAATCCTTCGTATTGATGTTATGCGTGGTCAGCGCCAGTTCAATACCCCTGTTATTGGTTCTTCCTGCATTGATCATCATCGATTTATATCCCGACAACAAAGGAATTGGGGCATCCAGCAACAGGTTCTTCGTATTGATATTGTACAGGTCGACAGTCAACTGAATACGCTGGTTCAAAAATCCCATATCCAGTCCGAAGTTGGAAGTCACATTGGTTTCCCACTGCAAGTCCGGGTTATACAACTGCTTGCTGACAAATCCGGAAACCGTACTTGTTCCGTTATAAGGAATCCATACCGATCCCATTTTTGAAAGACTCAAGTAATTGTCAATCTTATTATTTCCGGCTGAACCATAACTCAATCTGACTTTCAGATTGGAAAATATACCCCATTTTTTCACGAACTCTTCTTCTGAAGCTCTCCATGCGAACGATGCTGCCGGGAAAACACCCCACTTATGGTTATCTCCAAACTTACTGGAAGCATCTGCACGTACAGAGGCAGCAAACAAATATTTGTCTTTCAACGAATAATTACCCCGCATGAAATAAGAAAGCATCTTCTCGCTTTCCAGGCGTGTAATTACCTTGTCCGGACTGGCACCCAAAGACATATCTGCCAGGCCAAAATTGATGTCACTGAACTGTCTGGCTCCACTCTTCAGATAATCGGTTCCATACTGAATGTATTCCTGACCGGCAACCAGTGTCAGATGGTGTTCACGATTAAACGACTTGTCCCAGGTAAGCACATTGTTGTACATAAAGCTGGACTGTTCTTCGATTTCCTTCCAGCCGTAAGGTGCTCCTGCATTTTTAGCCTGCTTGGATCTTTCTGAATAAAAAATATCCGTTTTGATGGTCCGTCTGCGGATTCCAATGGTTCCGCGATAGGTCAGGTCTTTCGGCAATCGGATTTCCAGGTCACCGTTCATTGACAAGATCTGATTCCGTTTCGTACGCTGCTCACTTTCGATGGAAGCAATCGGACTCTGCATCTGACTGGCCCCCTCCAACAACAGTGCCGGGTCATCATCGTCAATCAGCAGCTGTTCATCGTTTCCATTCTTTCCAATCGTCGGACGATACTGGATTACATGCTGCATTCGGCTGGACGCACCTCCTTCCTGAAGACTTCCAAGTCCTTCTGTCACCTCATCAATATAACTGATATTGGTAGAAAACTTCAACCATGAAGTCGCTTCCTGGCTCAGTTTCACGCGGAAGTTATCTCTTTTCAACCCACTTCCATACCAGATACCGTCATCTACGTTCCGGGTATAAGTAAGCATGTACTGAGAAGTCTTGCTGCCGCCGCTCAATGAGATTTTATGCTGCTGAGTCATTGCCGTAGAACGGTTAAAGACCTCGTCCTGCCAGTCTATGCCCTGTCTGTTGGCATACAGTTCATCGTATTCATCATAATTGCCGTAAATCGGAAGGACAAAATCATTCATTTTATCAGGTTCATTGATGCTTCTCTCATATTCCAGTTTCACAAAATCGAGCACATCAAGTACATCGTATCGCTTGTTCACTTTCTTAAAACCGATATACATATCGTAGCTGATGTTGAACTTATCAACATTTCCTCCCTTGGTAGTGACCAGGATTACTCCATTGGCACCACGGGCACCATAGATAGCCGTAGACGAAGCATCCTTCAAAATATCAATCGAAGCAATGTCACTGGCCTCAATGCCTTTCAATCCGTCTTCACTTGGAAATCCGTCGATAATATAAAGAGGTTCGTTGCTTTGTGTAATAGAAGTACCTCCACGGACCTTTATTGAGATGTCCGCATCCGGGGAGCCCTGAGAACGCATGACCTGCACTCCAGCAACCTTTCCACTGAGCGCCTGGGTGACATCCGAAATAGGTACAGAGGCAATGTCTTTTGAAGAAACAGAGGAAACCGATCCGGTAAGGTCTTTCTTCTTTACAGTAGCATACCCGATTGTCACCACTTCATCCAGCATCACCGCATCCGACTTCAAGGTTACATTAATGACTTTCCGTCCGCCGACTTTCACTTCCTGCGATGTCATACCTACATAAGAGAAAACCAAGACATCCCGGGAAGCGTCATTTACAGTCAATGAATAATTACCGTCCAAATCGGTAATCGTACCTACCCCTGTAGCTCCTTTTACAACCACGCTGGCTCCGATTACTTCAATACCATCATCATCGATAACTCTACCGGTAACCGTCATATTCTGTGCATATGCCGATGTCCCGATGAAGAACAGAACAAATAATAAAACAAGTCTACACATAATACATTAATTCAAGGTTTAACATTACAAATCTGTTTATTACAAAAATAAAAAACGCCCCCTAAAACCTGAGTCTATATTGTATAATGTATCTGATAATATCCTTATTTCGGATATCAATTCCGTTTTTCAAATGATAAAATTGTATAAAAGTATGCTGACCAACATAATATCAGGACGAATTTTCACATTGAGAATGAGGCTATTAGAACTTTTTCTTCTCATTCAGTGGTAATCAGGTGAATTTCCGGCTGACCTACAGGAAAAAACAGTAACACAAAGCCCTCTTTCCAATGTGAGGTTTCACATGAAAAGAGGGCTTGTCTGACCTAATATTTAAAAGAAAAAACTAAGTGTTGTAATACATTATCTGAAGCATTCGTAATGTCCGGCAGGACCTTCAAAGCTCAGTACTCCATCGTCCGCACGGACTACAGTTGCCGGCAGGAAGAGCTTTCCGTCTTTTCTTACCTGCCAGGTTCCGGCATTCATATCCGTCAGCACGAATTTGTATGTACCTTCCCCTTCTACCTTCAGATCAACCTTTCCGGAAAGCGGCTCACAGTTCTTGCTGAAAGTCACGACACGGTCGGCCAACTGCACTCCCGTTACCCGTTCGGCATCGATCCGCTTCACGTCATTCAACTGCTGGCAGTCGTTGTCGGCCACCTGCATCACATTCAGGAAATAATTCTCTTCAGCCGGTTTCAACGGAGAAATCTCGACTCTCCATTCTCCCCGTTCATTGGCAATGTCCGGACGGTTGGGCTGCGCTGCGTTAGGATAATTGGTTCCAAAGACCCAGAATTCCTTACCCGGTCCTCCCACTTTCTCCATTTTCACGTTTCCGGCTTCCGGCAGCAGCACCCGGTTGTACAACATACCCGAATCATCGTTCTTGGTCCGTTTCACCGTAAAGCCGCCTTCTCCCATCTCCGGTTCTTCCACACTGTGCAGCAGCCAGAACTTACCGAACTCCGGACGGGAAGAAACCACTTTGTCATAGACGATCAAGGCACCCGGAACTTTCCTTGACTTCAGGTTCAGGAATACAAACGAACGTTTCACTTCCTTCACTTTCGCAGAATAGGCTTTCGTAATGTCCCCCTTCAGGTAAGAATAATCCGGCTGCATCGCATCACTGCCTGTACCGTGTGCCAGCACCTTACCGGTCGTATAAGCCTCACTCATCAGGTCAGCAAACGAACGGCAGGTTTCCCAACGGTCGCCTGGCATCCGCTGTCCTCCGTCATTGGCAGCAAACTCTGTCTTATCGGCACCACCGTAGTTCCAGCAGGCAAACTTTTCTTCGGGATCGTAAATCAGCAGCGAGTTGTGCGCAATGGTACGCTTGAAGAAATTCTTGTTGTGAGGACTGTTATACCCTCCGGAAGTACCCTGATAAGCACCGGCATCGATGGCGAGCGGACCTTTATAATACAACTGGAAAGCTCCTCCATCCATGTGCTGGTGGTTGCCTACAAACTGCTCATTGATTTTCATTTCCGCAATCACGCTGTTGTCTCCCCAGCCGGTACGGGCAATCATCCAGCCGAACGGACTGCCGGAATAACGGGTCAGCGGCAGGCTCTTGGGCGATTTGGGCTTCACCTCCAGATTTCTCCACAGCACATCGAAAATCAGACAGTGATTGTCAATTTTCGGGCGGCGCTGATACTCATAAGCCAGGTATTCATCCTTGTAATAGCTGTAGGCCAGCATGGCAGGCAAGGCATAAGAGGCAATCGACTTTCTTCCCGGATTCGTATCACCGGCCGGCATCACCTGCCCGTCCGGACGACGACGGTAAATAAAGTCGTACAGTACAAACTGCTGCGCCGGATCATAGATGGCCCCTGCCCCCATACGTGACAATATCCACAGAGAAATCAGGTCATTGCTGAAACGCACATTCGCATAACTTGTTCCCTGATGATAATTATGTCCCGAATAAATGAAGTTGCGCACCGGAATATAATCCTCATACATCATCTTCACCACATAGTTGTACATATCCGGATACTCGTCGTAAATGGCGATACCTGCCGAGAGCATGTCCCTCAGTACCATCCATTCGGAAGAATGTCCGGCAATCGGTTCCGTATTCTTTGGAGGATATCCGCATTCCATGGTCTTGGCAATCCGCACGAACTCTTTGATGTAGGCCTGCTTTTCAGACGATTCCATCTGGTCGTAGCACCAGTCGTATACCATGGCTCCCACCATCAGCATCGAACCGCTGGCACGGGAAAGGTCACCCTTCACCCCAAAATCGGTATGCTGCAAAGAGTCAAGCATTTCCGTAATGGCCTTACGCGCCTGCTTCTTGTCACCCGAAACCAGATAGTCGAGTGCCTGCAACTGGGCACGGGTAGTCAGCCCCCTCATCTCTGCATAGTAACGGAAACCGTCCTTGGCGGGTGCCTTTGCCTCCTCTTTCTTCGTACGGTCTTTTCCCAGACGCTTCATCAGCTTCAGCGTTTCCTTGATTTCAGGATGCTTCATCCGCTGTTGCAGTTCAGGAATATCCGCAGCACGGAGATACAGACGGGGATGTACCTGAGGAGGTACGGGAATGGTCACTCCCTCTACCTTCTGCCAGGTTACTTCGTTGCGTTCCTGTGCCTTCACCTTTCCGGGGGTGCACAGCAGGCAACTTACGGCTAGTAGTAAAATCGTTGTTTTCATGAATCAATTAGCTATCATTTTAAGAATTAATCATTGTCTCTTTCTTGTGAACCTCCTTCTCCTTCAGTCTCAAACCGGTATACCGTCACCTGCCGGTACACTTCTCCGGGACGCAATACAGTAGAAGGAAATGCCGGATGATGCGGGGCGTCGGGATAATGCTGCATCTCAAGGCAGAAACCATAATACCTGCCATAAGGCTTTCCATTCCGCCCGCCGTACTTGCCCATATCCGTTTTAGGCACATAAAACTGCATTCCCGGCTCCGTAGTATAGGCTTTCAGGATTCTTCCGCTTGCCGGATCTTCCACCACTGCAACCAGAGAAAGGGTTCCGGGACCTTTGTCCAATACATAGTTGATATCGTACGAGGCTCCGTTGTCCATCCGCGCTCCCAGTGAATCGGCCTGTCTGAAATCGTATTCCGTACCTTCCACTGCCATCCGTTCTCCCGTAGGAATGCCGGCCGAGTCGACCGGAGTTACCGAATCGGCCACAATGCGATAACGGTGCGCCAGTACATCCCGCTCTCCTCCCGAGAGATTGAAATAACTGTGGTTGGTCAGGTTGATTACGGTCGGACGGTCGGTCGTAGCCGTATACTCCAGAATCACCTCATTCCGGCTGTTCAGCTTATAAGCCACCTCCAGTTGCAGGTTGCCCGGAAAACCGCCTTCCAGGTGCCGGCTCAGGTAAGACATACGCACCACTGCCGTATCTGCGGATACATAGGCCGTATCCACCTGAAACAGTTGCTGGTGAAAACCTTCAGTCCCTCCATGAATACAGTTGTTCCGCTGGTTCCTGTCAAGAGCATACGTTACCCCATCCAGTTCCAGCGAGGCCCCGGCAATGCGGTTGGCATAACGCCCTACCACGCTGCCGAACTTGGGGTGGGATTGCCGGTATTGGTGGGCACTGTCGAATCCCAGTACCACCGAAGCCAGGTTTCCCCGTTTGTCAGGTACGGAGACGTCCATCAGGGCAGCCCCCCAATTGGTTACCGAAACGGTGGTTCCCTTCCCGTTCGACAAGCGGAACTGGAACAGTTCTCCTTTCTCCGTCTTTCCGCAGTCGATGGTTTCCACACCGGCCTCCGTCTTCGTATGTGTCCGGCATCCTCCCCCTATCAGGAGCAGCACCGCATAAAATATCCAACCTCTCAATCTGTTCATGACTCTTTCTTGATGTATTCCGTCGGCAGGCAGCCCATGTATTTCTTGAAACGGGCCGCAAAGTACGACGGGGTATTATATCCTACCATATAACTGATTTCCGCAATGGAATACTTGCCTTCCTTCAGCAACTGGCAGGCCCTGTTAAAACGAATCTTATGAATAAACTCGATAGCCGACTTACCGGTAATCGCCTTCAGTTTCAGGTGCAGGTTCGAACGGCTCATGTTCATCTCACTGGCAAACTGCTCCGTAGAGAATTCCACGTTGTCCATGTTCCGCTCCACCACCTCGATGGCCTTTCTCAGCAGTTCCTCGTCCATGCTGTTCATGGCAATTTTCTCCGGCTCCACTTCCGTGGAGTTGGAATACCGTTCGAAGGCGCGGCTCCGGGTACGGAGGGTATTCTGTATCTTGGTCCTCAGGACAGACATGGAGAACGGTTTCGGCAAGTAATCATCGGCGCCTACCTTCAGTCCTTCCAGCTGATACTTCACATCGGTCTTTGCCGAGAGCATGAACACCGGAATGTGACAGGTACGCAGGTTCTGCTTCAGTTGCCGGCACAACTTGATACCGTCCATGACCGGCATCATCACGTCCGTGACAACCAGGTCGACCTCCTTGTCCTTAAGCAGTTCGAGAGCCTCCTGTCCGTTGCCGGCTACCGTCACATTGAACAGATCCCTCAGTCCGCTCACCAGGTAATTCCGGAGTTCCTCATTGTCCTCTACCACCAGTATCGTGATTTTCTTTTCACTGTCCTCCGCATCCGCCGACAAGTCGGTATCCATGGTTTCCCCTACGTAAGCATCATTCGCATTCGTAGAATAAGCCACCTGTTCCGTGGAATTGCCCGTATTGCTCTGAAGTTCTTCCAGGGTATACGCACTTTCGTTCTGCGGAATATACACCGTAAAAGTCGAGCCCTTGCCCACCTCACTCTTCAGGTCGATCCGACCGTGGTGCAGTTCTACCAGGCGCTGAATCAGAGAAAGTCCGATGCCGCTTCCCGGGTGGTCACTGTCTACCTGATAGAAGCGCTCAAAAATTTTCTTCTGCTTGTCCTTCGGAATACCTACACCGGTATCACTTACCTGCAAGACCAGGTACTCACCCTCTTCATACAGTTTGACGGTGATGCTCTCCCCCGCCTCGGTATATTTCACGGCATTCGAAAGCAGGTTGTTCAGAATCAGGTCCAGGTAGTTCGCATCGAACAGAAAATCCTTGTCCTGCAGTTCCGTATAAATATTATAGTCGATATCCTTCTTCTTCACCCAATGCTCGTAATTCAGGAAGCAGTTCAGCACCCGCTTATACGCATTCGAGCGGGTCAGCTGCAACTTGAAGATTCCCAGTTCCGCCCTCCGGTAATCCATCAGCTGGTTGACCAGGTGCAGCAGCCGGTTGGTATTCCGCTGGATATAAGTCAGTTTCTCACGCTCCCAGTAATTGGGCACATGGTCCAGCAAGTCCTGCAGCGGAGCCGTAATCAGTGTCAGTGGCGTACGGAGTTCGTGCGAGATATTGACATAAAAACGGATTTTCATCTGATTGACCTCCTCCATCTTCTCCCGGTCTTTCCGCTCCATCAGAATGGCAGCCTGCATGCTCTTGCGGCTCCAGAAGAAGCGGAACGCCCCTGTCGCCAGGAAGACAAGCACCACGACAAGCAAGGTCGTCGCCCACCAGGTGCGGTACCACACGGGCAGAATCTCAATCCGGAGCGAAGCCGACTCTTCGTTCCACTTGCCATCGTTGTTGGCGGCCTTCACATAAAAGACATAGACCCCTGCCGGGAGGTTGGCATAGGATACCGTACGCGAGTCCTCCAGTTCAAACCAGTCCTTGTCGTATCCGTCCAGCTTGTAAGAGAAGGTATTGTGCGTACGCGCGATGTAATTCGGTACGACAAACGACAGCGAGAACGAATTCTGGGAAGCATCCAGCGTGATGGACTCCGTTTTCTCGATACTCTCCGAAAGAATACCGGTTCCGTCGTCCGGAAGAATCTCTTTGTTGAAGACCTGCAGACGGTCGATGATGGGCTGTGGAGCATACGGATTGTCCACCAGTGTCTCGGGGATGAAGGAAGTGATTCCGTTCACGCCTCCGAACAGCATTTCCCCCGAACTCGTGCGGCAGAAAGAACCGGCATTGAACTGATTGCTCTGCAGTCCGTCCTGCATGGTAAAATTGCGGAAACTGCCCGACTTGCTGTCCATGCAGCTCAGACCCTGGTTGGTACTGATCCACAGCCGTCCGAACACGTCCTCCATAATACCGTAAATCACGTTGCTGCTCAATCCATCATTCGTCGTATAATGAAAATATTCCTTGTTCTTCACCCCGAAAAGACCGTTGTTGGTACCGATCCAGAGTTTTCCGGAAGCCGATTCGTAAAAACAACTGATAAACGACTGATTCAGCAGGACAGGAACTCCCTCCATCGACTTCTTCTCCAAGGCCTTTCCATTGCTCCTGTACGCCGTTACCCCGCGTTCCCCTCCCATCCAGAGCGTATTGTTGGAATCGCGGAAGAGCAGTCGCCTGCGCAGCGTACCCTCGCCCGTACCCCCTTTTTCCACCACGGAAAAAGACTTTTGGGTAATGTCGTAATGAAGCAGATATTCCAAGGCAGCAATCCACAGTCCCCCGTTTCCGTCCGGAAGGATGGAATAAATATTATTGGTCGGAAGCCCCTTGTTCTTCATGTTCAGGTATTCCCGTCTGCCCGTCTTCCGATCGAGTATCATCATTCCTCCGGCATGAGCCCCCACATAAAGTTTGTCGTGCGCCTCGTCTATGTAAATACACTTGATATCCTTGAAGGAAATTCCCTTGACTCCCACTTCGGGAGAATATACCTGAAAATGATTGTTCTTCCGGTCGTAAAAATTCAGTCCCCCTCCGCTGGTACCGATCCACAGGTTGCCGTCGACATCCTCGGCAATGCAACTCACCACATTGTCGCTCAATGAATTCACGAAAGGAATGTGCTTGATGTGGCGGAAACGGTTGCACAGCGGATGATAATAATTCACCCCACCCCAGTACGTACCGAGCCACATGCCTCCCTGCGCATCCTTGAAGATACAGCGTACCGAATTCTGGGAAAGGTCACCTTCACTCTCCGACTGCTCACTCAGCAGGTCAAACTGTCCGGTATTCTCCCGGAAGATGTACAGTCCGCTATATGTTCCCACCCACAACTGGTCATCGGGATCGAGGGCAAGCGAACGGACAAAATTGGACCTCAGTCCGCTCTCGTCTCCCAGGTAATAATTCTTCAGTTTCTTCGAAATCTTATTGTACAGGAACAGTCCGCCTCCTTCCGTAGCCACCCAGATACGGTCCATCTCCTGACAGAATACAGTCTGTACATTCTCACTGCTCTCCAGCACGGCCAGCTGCCTGAACATCTTGTCGTGAGGCGCATACTCATACAGACCTCGCGAAGCCCCGATATAAATACGGTCTGCCTGGCGCACCATAGCCGCATTCTTCAGTTCCTGCATGGCCTGCGGCAATACGTCGTCGAGGAACTGGCGCTGCGCAATATCGAAGACAAAAACCCCTTCGGGAGTCCCCAGCAGCAGTTTGCCCCGCTGCATCTGCACAATGTTCACCACTGCCACATGTTTTCCTTTACGGGATATGTAATAATTGACAAAACGCTCCTTGTCACTGTCGTACAGCGACAAGCCTTCGCTGGTGCCCACCCATATCCTTCCGGAACCGTCCACCATAATGCAGCGCGAGGTATTGCTGGCGATACTGGTAGAGTCGCCGTACGCATGACGGTACACCGTAAAGTTATAGCCATTGAATTTATTCAGTCCATCGGAAGTGGCAAACCACATATAGCCTTTTCTGTCCTGATTGATGGAAAAGACCGTACTGTGCGACAGACCGTCTTCCTGCCCCAGATGATAAAAACGAAGTCCGTTGCGTTCGGCAGCAACCGTCCGGAACGCAAGGCAACAGAGCAGGGTAATGAATATCCAATTGAATTTTGTTTTCATAAGCCGGTCAAACTAAATGCACAAATTTATCAAAAAAACATCAGTCCGCCTTGATTTTCACACGGACCTTTTGCGGATGCCCTTCATTATTTTTTACCTGTACCGGCACAAACGCAAATCCCGGCACCGGATTGATGACCCGTCCGTCGGCATCGGCCGGCAGCAGACTCATTGCTCCTTCCTGACACAACACGGACAAGCGTCCTTTTTCCTTTTCAACGGTCATCTGCTGAGGAGAAAATACCACTTTCTCCTGTGGAGAAGCAATCACCGGCAATATCAGACTGGCTTCGGCAGGCAAACCAGCTGCCTCTATCACAATTTCCGAGTCTGAGAATTCATAATGCAGACTGACCGCGACAGAGGTTTCTAAAGGAGAATGCTGCTCGGCATCCACCAGATGGCATTTCACGTCAAAGATGTAAACTCCATCCTTCTCCACACAGGTAATCTCCGCCTCCAGGTCGTCCAGGTTGGTATATGCCTTTCCTTCCTTCATCCATTCGACGCGCGGAGAACCGTTGGTCAGGTATTTCCGGTTGTGCAACTGCATGTTCGGAGATTCAATCATCCGGTAGGTATTCATGGTACTGGCAAACACCGGTCCGGTCTTCCGGTTCCACAACATCGACAATACCCCTCCCATCGGATGCGTACCCTTTACCTTATATTCCGAGTCATAACCGGTCAGCGTACCCCTCCAGTCGCCACAAGCCAGCAGCCAAGTACGGATTTCCTCAAAGAAGCGCATTCCATAGGCCGCATCGCGGGGCAAGGCCTTTTCAGGCAATTCCACTGCTTCCTGCTCCAGGAAGGAAGCCAGGGCCTTGGCATGTCCGAAAGTATGGTGGATACACGGCCACATGCCGGTAGCCCGGTAATGCATGCCCCCGTAAAGCAAGCCGTCGGCCGTAGCCGATTTCAACACCTCCAGGTTACGGGCTATCGCTTCCGCAAACTCCGGATTCCGGGCAGCCAGGGCATAATATCCTCCCATAAAACCGTCACTGGTCCTTCCGCCCCAATATGTCCATTTAAAACTGCGGGTACCCCAGCTGTTGTCCCATGCACCGTCGGGAAGCATGAACTCCAGATGCGTCCTCATCGACTTCTCCACCAGGTTCAGCATATCTTCGTCACCGGCCATCCGTGCATAATAAGCCAGGTTGGGCAATGACTCCTCTACATTATATAACAAATCGACCGGATAGCAGCCGTGGGCCGTAGCCGACCAGATATTGGGACCTTCCCCAAACAGGAAAGCATTCGGGCGGGTAAAATAAGCCTTGACATCGGCGGCGATTTCCCGGGCTTTCTCACAGAACTCGGGCACCTGACAGTAGGTACCGATGGCATATAACGCATACGTGGCAGAAGCCGAATAATTGACATTCATATTGCGCATTCCCTCACGCTTGCGGCTGTAGATAAACGGATTCTTCATCATAAAATGACCGGCATTCCGCAAATCCTCCTCCCAGGCGCGGCGGGTAGCCTCATCCAGCAGATGTCCGTGGTAATGGAGGGCCTCATAGAGTGCAATGGCTGCAAATACCGTCGTACCGTTCCAGTCGGATACATTGACATCGTTCATCCAGGAACCGTCCGGACGGTGCACGTTTTCCATCCACCCCATCAGTCTCTTGGCTCCCGACAGGTATTTCTCGTCCCCAGTGCGGTCGGCCAGGTACATCAGCGGCAGCACCGCATCCCCGATGCGTCCGTGCATGCGGGCACAGGCCGGACACAGCAGTCCCCCGTCGAGTGCCGGATGTACGTTCTCACACTGGAAATCCAGCAGGCGGTCCATCCACTCCTGCAAAAGTGCAAAAGACTCATCCTGCAATTCAGTACCCGCGTCATTGCGTTCCGCAGCCGATACATATCCTCCCGAAATCAGGCAAAAAAATAAGAAGATAAAAGCAATCCGTTTCATGTGTTTTTCCATTAATATTACTTCTCACAAAAATAAAAGATTCCGCCCGGCCACGATTTTAAAGTCTTGTAAAAAAGATTCCATTCTGTAGAACCCCTATCTCATTTTTGTTGAAAATCCTATTACTTTTGTACAATCGCCGGATACTCAACAAGAACACCATTCTTTTACACATACCAGCAACGCAAATACAAACGGGCTGGCTACATTTGGGAACTGAAAAACATACAAAACTTTTGCGATATGAAAAACCTATCTTTACTCGTATGCGCTGCCGGTTGTGCAGCTTTCGGGAATCAGGCAGCCGCCCAGGAACGTCCCAATATCCTCTGGCTGACATTCGAGGATACCAGTGCCGCCGAATTCGGCTGTTACGGTAACCCCGACGTACATACTCCTCATGCCGACAGCCTCGCGGCACAAGGCATACAGTTTACCAATGCCTGGTCGGTCGCTCCCCAGAGTTCTCCGGCCCGTTCGTCACTGATTACCGGATGCTATGCCACGACCTGGGGAATGGACGTGCACCCCGTACCTTATGATACTCCGGCGGATATCTTCTTCCCGCAACGGTTGCGCGAGGCAGGTTATTACTGTACCAACAACAGCAAGACGCATTATAATTCGACGACCAACAACAAAAGCTGCTGGGACGAGTGCAACAAGAAAGCCAGCTACAACAGTCCGAAGCGGGGAAAGGACCAGCCTTTCTTTGCCGTCTTCAATACAGTGACTTCGCACATGGGCCGCATCCGGACCTTCCACACCGACGGCCGCCGCGACTATACGCAGGAAGGCATCTATCCTCAGCAGCTCACCTTGCCGAGCTACGTGCCCGACCTGCCGGAGGTACGTTCCGACTATGCCGGACATCTGGAAGCCGTGCAGGACGTCGACCAGTGGCTCGGATTCTTCCTGACAGACCTGAAGGAAAAGGGACTGGATGAGAATACCATCATTTTCTTCTTCAGCGACCACGGTGGCTGTATTCCGCGCGGCAAGGGCTATCTGTACGAAAGTGGACTGAGAGTGCCTCTGATTGTGTACTTCCCTCCCAAGTGGAAGCACCTGGCAGGAGACCTGCAAGGAAAGGTCGGCGACCTGGTGAACTTCACCGACCTGGGACCTACGGTATTGAGTCTGGCGGGAGTCAAACCGACCCGGCAGATGCAGGGAAAGGCGCTGTTCGGAAAATATGCCGACAACCGGAAACGGGAGTACAACTTTGCCATCGCGGCCAACCAGCTGCACCACTTCATGCCGGTACGTGCCGTCAGCAACGGACGCTACAAATACATCCGCAGTTACCTTCCTTACCGCCAGTTTGCCCTGCGCAATTACTACCAGTGGGGAATGCCTTCGAACAAGGCCTGGGATGAACTGGTACTGGGAGGACACAATACTCATCCCGAATGGGCACTGACCTTCGATGCGCATCCGGCCGAAATGCTGTTCGACCTGCAGAACGATCCGGGGGAAATCCACGACCTGTCTGCCTCGGCCGACCATGCCGCCATCCTGAAAGAAATGAGGGAGGCACTCGCCGGACACATCCGCGCAACCCTCGACCTGGGATTCTTCCTGCCTACTTCCCGTACCGGACACATCCTTTATGAAACCGTGCGCAAGGAGAAATACCCGATGGAAGACCTGTATGCAGTGGCCGAAACCGCCGGTACGGCTACCCTCAAGGACGAGGCCCTGTTCCGGAAAGCCATCACAAGTTCATATACTGACATGAGATTCTGGGGAGCCGCCGGTTATGCACAACTGGGAAGAAGCGGTCAGCTGAAAACATGTCCGGATGCCTTGCTGGCCCTGCTCCACGATGCCGACCCCTATGTGGCTGCCGAAGCTGCCTATGCGGTGGCTTACCTGGGACATGCCCCCGAAGGTGTGGCACGCCTCGTCACCCCGGTAAAGGAAGAGCACCGGAAAATCGGCTATTCGGCTCTCGAATGCCTGTCGCTCGACAAGTCCATGCAGTCGTTTATCCGTCCTTTCCTTCCGGAATTGAAAAAGGCTGCTGAAACTCTGCCGCGTCTGGCCAATGAAGATGCCGGACTGATGGCCAGAGGCATCCTGGTCAACCTCGGGGAAATGAAAATCAAGGACCTCCACGGACCGGAAGCCTATAAAGAGGGACTGAAGCTGAACCACGGACGCCGTCCGATGGTGCCGCTGCCCAACAACTGATTTCCGGAATTTCTCCCGGGAGTCTCCGGCTCCTTCCTCTGTCTGCCTCCCGACAGACTCTTTTTTCGGAAGACAAGCAGAGGAAGTGCCGCACAATTAGCTCTGTAGGAAAATGCATAAAGGAATTTGAAGCAAAAGCTGGCGATGTTTTACTGAAAACCTCGCCAGCTTTTTCCAAAAGGCCGCGAGGTTTTGCCGCACGCAAAACGAGAAAGGATGTGATCCATAAAGAAAGATTTTCCTTTCCGTAACGTAAAGAACACCCATCACTCACAAAGACAAATCCGATTGAATAGATAAGTTGATGACACACATGAAAAAACTCATTTTTACAGGACTTCTCTGGTTACTGACCGTGACATCGGGCAAGGCACAGGAAATCGTCTTTGCCGGATACTTCGATGTAGCGACCGGCAGTCCGGAAAATACCGAAGTCACGGGACGGATTCACCTGGAAAGCAACAAGGAAGCTCCCTCCCGGAAAATTCCGGCCGGTTACCGTTTCGAGATTCTCCGTCAGGATGACCGGCCGCTGTTCCGGGTCGAGACCCAGTTCGATGCCTGCGGACGCATCATGGGCGTCTTCCGGGTCGATGAAGGAGAAAACACCGGGCTTCAGGAAAAGACCTGCCGCATGGAAGTGGCACTGAAAAGCGGCAGCCGGACCCTGCAGACTTTCCCGGTAGCCATCCACATTACCCGGCAGACCCTGTGGGAACTGTGCTACGAGCGCTACCTTCCCATGGCCCTCTCACAAGGCAGGCTGTACGGCAGCAAACGGCTGTCGGATGAAAAGGTGGCCCGGCTCATCCGGCAGGTAACAGCCGGCAACGGGCGTTTTCAGGGATTCTCGTGCTATCGGCCGCTTCCCCTGAAATTTCAGTACACCCCGAAACAAAAGAATCCTTCCCTCAAGCCCCTGGACGACGAATGGATCCAGGTCTGCAACCTGATAGGAGGTATGGGACGGGCCTACTGTCTCTCGAAGGTCTATGGCACGGAGGGAGACCCTCAGGCACGGGAAGCCCTGAAAGAAGCCCTTTACCAGGCCCTGCTGGCCTACACCTCGTGCGTACCGATAGAGGGAGATGACGTACTGATCAACGGGCAGCCCATCGGAAAGTACACCGGAGACGGCATCAGTCTACTGCACAATTACGGACTGATGAACTACAGTACCACTACGCACCAGTGGAAACTGTCGGACCCGCTGGTGGTACCGGCCCTGGCACTGATGCCCGACATCCTGGAAGGTATCCGACAGAACGACAGTACCAGTCTGCGCCTTCACCAGAGCCTGATACGCTACTTCCAGCTGTTTACTTCCATTACGGAAAAACGGCGGGAAATCGACAACCCCGAACAGCGGTGGGGCAACCTGACCGATACCCTTTATTCGGCAGGAGCCTGGGCGGATGCCAACCTGGGACACCGTTCGCGCACCCTGCTGGCCCTTCCCCTGATCTGGGGAGACTACAACCGTCCGGTGACTTACGTTCCCTACTGGTACAGCAGTTTCTATCATAACCCGCCTTTCAAGGGCTTCAGTTTCTCGCCGGGATGGAGTCCGCACGGAGTCATGGCCGACGTCAGCCGGTGGATGACCAAGTTCGGCATTCCTGCCCACCGGTACGGACAATCGGGATTCCACCCCGACGGCACCGTCTCCCACCACATCGGACACGGAACGGATGCGGCCATGGTGGCCTATGGCTTCGAATGGCTGACCGACTGCAGTCACGGCTTCCGTTACTTCAAGGATACCGATTTCCGGATTGACAGTCCCTACTACCAGTTCCAGCTCGACCGCCTGCTGGAGGTATATCCGTTCTTCTTCTACAAAGGCCAGATGGATTTTCTGGTAGCCGGAAGAAGTTATCTCAGCGACCTGAAAAAGTTTGTTTCCAAGACCTACCTTCAGGCAGTCAAGGCCCTGGAAGCGGCACAGAGCCGGGATACGCGACTGGAAAATCTGGACAAGCTGAAGGCAGTGGCCAAAGAAATCAGCAAAAACCGCTTCGAATGCTCGGGTACCCGGGCCTACTGGGTCAACGAGTTCCTGATCCACCGCAGAGGAGCACAGGAAAAGCCTTTCTATGCCTCCCTCAAGCTGAAATCGGAACGGACGGTAGGCATCGAAGATTTCAGTAAGGTACGCAAATCCTGGCACGGGGGATACGGTATCCTGCAACTGAAAGTCAGGGGAGACGAATACGACCAGCAGGTGTTGAGCAACATGGACTGGCATGCCCTTCCGGGACTTACGGAAGAATGGCGGAACGACCCGCTTCCTGCCGAAGGAGGTTCACAGGCTTCCCTCCCGGGAGCCAACAAGGTGGCCGGGGTACTGGCAGACGGGACCTATGGAATGGGAATCTATCATCACCTGCCTCAGGAAACCTACAGTTCGGCTACGGCCCTGAAAAGCTATTATTTCCTGGAAGACCGGATCCTGGCTTTGGGAAGTCACATCCAGCGGTTAAGGGAAGGACAGGGACAGGCCATCCACACCTTCATCGACCAGTCGGAGTTCAGGGATACCCTGACCTGGTATGCCGACGGCCGGCTGCATCAGGCAGTGCCCGGAGAATCGGTGGCTGTCGGAATCCATACGACAAAGCCCTGCTGGATACATACCGGCGAAAAGGGATACATCGTCCTTCCCTCGCACCGGATCCGGCTGCAAATCCGTACGGGAAAGGAAATCCATGTGACCGACCGGGAGATTGCCGACGGAACGCCCAACTTCATCGTAGCTCTGGAGCACGGCATCCATCCGGGAAAAGAGGACCTGGACGACCGGTATGCCTACCTGGAAATCCCGAACGTATCGGCAGCAGAAATGCCTCAGCGCCTCCGGGAGGTGCTGCAGGACCTGGAATACCGCTGTGCATCCGATTCCATACACGGAGTGTTCTCACGCAAGGAGCAAATCAGACAGTATGCCTTCTTCGCTCCCGGAAGCCTCCGTATCGGGGGTACGGAGATTCGTTCGGAAGCCCCAGCCATGGTCATGCTGAAAGAGGATGAAGCCCAATGGACACTGAGCGTAGGCAATCCTGCTCCGGACGGAGAAAGACAGACCCTCCGTTTCTGGTCGTCTACCCGCCTGCCGGCAGGCAACTATGCCTATACCCCGCAGGGAGTCAACCGGGTGAAGGGCGAATGCATCCGCATATCCGATTACGGCACCGGCAGTGAAGTGACCGTGGAACTGCCCGACAGCCGCGACGCCTCACAATACCATTATCAGTCGGAACTGTATGCCGCCTCACCGCTGGTCATCCGGATTCCCAAGACATCCGGTTCCGTGGAACACCGTAAATAAGCGGTGGAAAACAGTCAATAAATCGTGGACCGTTCCACCACAGACATAAAAAAATCCAGCCGCCCCATACGGAGCAGCTGGATTTTTTTCAATCATTTCTAATGGCTAAGATCTCAGGGCACTTCCATTTTCGGAAAATCCGAAAATGGTACCCTTACTTGTTTCCTGATTCACAACCTTTCCCCGTGCAACTGCCACTTCCTCGGGAGGCCACAGCCGCACTACCTATTTTATCTTGTCCGGCAGGCAACCGCCTTCACTCTCTTACTGCTTGTCAAAACCGATTGCCCACTCTTTATCTTCCGTCTTGTCGGGAACAAACGATACCCGGACCAGTCTTCCTTCGACCTTCACCTCAGCCTCACGGTCGCCGAATGTCGCTTTCCGTACCTTCCACTGCTCCGGAACCACCAGCCGCAGTTCGTACCGGTCACCTTTCACCACCCGGCTACGTCCGGAAAGACACTGCTCCTGCCTGTCCCAGTTTTCCGCCTTCACATCCATCAGTCCCTGAGTAATGTGACGCGACGTACTGAGCACCTGCGGACAGCGGCTGACCTTACGCAGCGACCACACCTTGCAGCCAGCCGGCTCCAGCGTAGCCGTCAGTCGGCCGGAAAGTCGTCCGAGATAAGCATTCTTCCAGAAGTCGAATACCTCATAGTCCCCTTTCTCATCCAGGTCCATCCGCCCGAACGGATACGAAACCGCGGTACTGTCCTTATCCGACCAGTTGAAGAGTCCCACAATGAATGTCCTGCCGTCGGTTACCCGCCAGATACGCGGCTTTTCCGACTCCAGAATATCCACCGGACGCGCATTCAGACTATGCGTAGGCAGTCCCCGCTTGATCAGTTCCAGGCGCTCTGCCGGCAACTGTGCATACTGCATGCTGGTGGTACTCATCGCTCCGGAAACCGCCTGCCAGGAAACCATCCAGCGGGCCTTTTCCAGCGGATTGCTCTCCCTTACATAATACGGGTCGGGGTCGTTGTACCATACCTTATTATTCAGGAAGTACAGATTACCCGCAAAGTCGGCACCCGTGGTGACAATCCTCCATTTCCCGTGCATGGCCCCGTCATTGTCCGGACCTACGCGCATGGCATGCACCCTTCCGAATGCCCCCGCAAACGAACTCATATTCTGTGTGGCACTGCATCCCAGCAGGAAGACTCCGGGAGCCTCCTCGTTCAGGATGTCCATACCCTTGCGGAAAGCCTGCACGAAAGTCAGCGTAGAATCCTTCAGCACCGCCTCTCCGAAGAGCGGCTTGCCGTTATAAGCCCGCTGCACATACACATTCTCCGAAGGCGCACCGGTATGCAGTCCGTCAATCTTCCAGTAGCGGTATCCCCATCCGTAAATCGTCCGGAAACGGTCTCTCAGGAAAGCCTCTCCCTCCGGACCGGTAGCATCGATGCAAGTACCCGACCAGAGCCGTGCCGTATACGGCTTGCCCTCCCTCGTCTTCGCAAAAATTTCCGCATTACAGTACGGACTGTTCGCATCTCCCGAGAACGGCATGAACCAGATACCCGGAGTCAGTCCCGCACGGTGAATCTTATCGGCCATGGCCTGCATGCCGGAAGGGAAATTCTCATTGCCCTTCATGAAATTCTTGATCGGGCCACCGTTCAACTGGATGCCTCCCTTGACTCCCGTCGGCGAATTATACGTGATGCCGTCGATCATGGAACTCTGCCAATGATCGTCTATCTGAATCGTATTCAGTCCGTAATCGTGGAGCGATGCAGCCACAAAATCGGTATTCTCCGACAACATTTTCTCGTTGGAAGCCCCCGAACCGCTCAGGTTCCGGTGATACCAGGTACTGTATACCTCCGGTTTTTCCGGCAAGTGAATGCCGTAGGCCTTTGCCAGGAAATCCCCATACAGTTCCAGTCCCTCTCTTCCGTCTTCAAAAAAACCGATCATCAGCACATCCGTACCCCGGCTTTTTCCCACCGGCACCAGATAATGTCCGAAATCGAGTCCCGACTCAATCGTATACGTCTTCGAAGCCGGATCCCACCGAGGTTCCATCACTCCAATGCCCTGGAACTGTGTCAGCCAGGCAGTCAGCACCGACTGATAGCTGCCGGCATCGGCCAGCAGTGAATACGAGAAACTGCCCTCTGCCTTCTCCAGAGGCTGCAGTCCTCCCGAACCCAGGGAACGGAACGAAGCGGCCGGCTGAGCCACCGGAATCTCCAGCGAAGCAATCCGCTGCTTCCGGATGTGAAGGCTCTGCTCTCCCCCGTTGTGAATGACCGAATGCACCTGTACAAACGGATTCCGGGCAAACACCCGCAAGGTAGTCACGAACCCATTGTCGCACTTCACTTCAAGCTGCTGCCCCTGTCCCCACAACGAATCGGTCAGCAGACTCTTCTCGGCTTCCAGAATCTTGCCTTCCAGCCTCAACCGCTGGGTACGGAACTGTGTCTTCTTACTTTTCAGCTGAATCTCATTCTGCTGAAAGACAACCTTTACAAATGCATTTTCCACAGAGACACGGCTCTGGGAAAATGCATTGAATGTACATAAACAACCACAAACCCACAATATCAGTTTTTTCATAGATATGCTTCAATAAAAGGTGTACCCATTCCTATTTTCTGTCAGAAATTCAAGCACTTGGTTTCGCCACGCTTGAAGTTCAGCCGCTGGGTCTGTCCCTGATAGACCACTTCTACCTCCTTATCGGACGCACTGGTAATCTCAGCCGTCTGCAGACGACCCTCTTTCCAGGCAAGACTGACCGTGAATCCTCCGCGGGCCTTCAAGCCACTGATGCTACCCTCTTTCCAGCTGAGCGGCAAAGCCGGCAGCAGGTGAATGTTGTTCCGGTGACTCTGCAGCAGCATTTCGGCAATACCTGCCGTGGCCCCGAAGTTACCGTCAATCTGAAACGGCAGCGCATTCAACAGGTTGCGGTAAAGTCCGCCCTGATTCTCTGCCTGCTTGCCCGCATCAATGAAGTTGACCAGGTTCGTCAGTGCCTCGTGAGCCTTCTCTGCCTCGTACAGACGCGACCACAAGGAAATCTTCCAGGCCATGCTCCATCCCGTCGTACGGTTGCCTCTTGCCTCCAGCGACTTGCGGGCAGCCTCGAATACCGGAGCATTATCGGCAGTGATGTCATAGCCTGGATACAGGCCGAACAGATGAGACACGTGACGATGCTGCGGTTCACTTTCTCCATACTCCTTGTCCCATTCCAGCAACTGTCCCTTGCTGCCGATCTGATAGCCTTTCAGGTCTTTCAGTTTATCTTCCAGCTGCAAGGCAAAATCCTTGTCGGTATTCAATACCCCGGCAGCCTTGACCGTTACCCGGAACAGATGGCGGATCAGTGCCTGGTCCATGGTACTTCCCTCACAGACCGAAGCCGGAGTTCCGTCGGGCATGAGGTAAGCATTCTCGGGCGAAGTACTTACCGGAGTCACCCACTCACCCTTGTCATTCTTCACCAGCCATCCCGCATAAAAACGGCAGGCCTCCCTCAATATCGGATAATACCGGCGAAGGAAGGATGTATCTTCCGTATACAGATAATGCTCCCAGATATGGCTGCACAACCAGGCGCCGGAAGTATTCCAGAAGAACCAGTATACAAATCCGTCCGACGGATAAGCCTCTCTCCAGATAGAGATGTTGTGATGAATGGCCCAGCCATCGAGTCCGTACATGTCATGCGCCAGTTTCTTTCCACGCTCGGCTGCCCCTTCCAGGAAACCGAACAGCGGCTGATGACACTCCGACAGGTTGGTTACTTCAGCCGGCCAGTAGTTCATTTCCAGGTTGATGTTCAGCGTATATCCCGAGTTCCATGGCGGAAGCACCTTGTCGTTCCACAGTCCCTGCAGGTTCAGCGGCTGTCCGTTGCCGCGCGACCCCGAGATCATCAGGTAACGGCCGAACTGGAACAGCTGGGCAATCAGCATGGGATCCTCCTGCTGGTGGAAACGCTTCAGACGTTCGTCGGTCGGCAGTGCCTTCTGCTCTTCGGAAGCCGGAAGGCGGAAATCCACCCGGTTGAACAACGAACGGAAGTCGTTCACATGCTCCTCATACAACCAGCTGAAAGTCTTTCCCTGATTAATCCGTACAGCCTCTGAAATCAACTGGTGCGGGTTAAGTCCCTCCAGCACCGGACTCTTGTCCGGTCCGTTGTAACTGGTAGCCGCATAGATGACAAATACCACCTCACTGCAACGGGTAGCCTCCATCCGGTTGCCGACCACCTTACAGCTCTCTCCTTCATACGACAGCGGATACAAGGCCGCCTCGAACCGCATGCCCCGGTCTTTCAGTTCTTCTCCATAAATTACGTGTGCCTCCCGGATGACCTCTCCCTTCTCGTTGAAATACTCCGGATGCAGTCTTTCGGTATGGAACTTTCTCATATTGGCAATGTCCCTGCGCTGCGCATGAGACGGTGCCTGCCCCTGCAGACTGAGGCCGTCCTTGCTGCCGGTCACCTTGGCAGGATGCTCGGAAGACAGACGGGCCGTAAAGTTCAATACCGGCTTCTCCGCCGTCATTCTCACCACAATGGCCTGGGCAGGATAAGAGGCAAACACCTCTCTCTTCACCTGTACCCCGTCTTCCTTGTACGAAGTGGTCACCACCGCCCGTTCCATATCCAGGCTGTGCACATAGTCGGTAATCACTCCCTTGCGTGCAAAATCAATCCACAGGTCCCCACAAGGCTGGTAAGCCTCATTCAGCCGGCCGATCCACTGTGCCTGCATGAGTTCACCGGCTTCCGCATTCTTTCCTGCTTTCAGCAACTTGCGCACCTGCGGCAGCAGAGACGGTACCGAAATGTCCAGCGGACGCTCAGGACCTCCACTGTACAGCGTATTCTCATTAAACTGAATCCGCTCACTGTCAGTCTTTCCGAAAACCATGGCTCCCAACCGGCCGTTACCCACCGGCAACGCCTCTTCCCAGGCCTGTGCCGGCGACTTGTACCACAATGTCCAGTCGGTTGCCGGCTGTGCCTTGCCTTCAAAGGCTCCCAACCCCAGGCACAACCCCAAAATCAAATATTTAACTTTCATCTTTACTTCTTGATTGATAAATGATAGTTCTCACCACGAATGGTTGAAATCACTACATAAGTCTCATTTTTCTGTGCATCATGAGTCACCTTCACCGCCTTCTGCGGACAGGAAACCTCATAAATGCCGTTCAGCGTAATCTGTGTATCAAACGGTTTTTCCTCCTGAATCACATCCTCTTCGGTAAGCAGGCCCATGTGTGCCCGGGAAATACGGCGCATGTCCGGTTCACAGATAAACAAGTCCATCCCCTCTTCCTTCTCTTCCAGCACATACGCCAGCGGCACATTCACCTGTTTCACACACAAATCCTGGAATGCCTTATCGGCCTTGAACAACGCACCGCACACCACATTTTCCGCTGCATTCCGGATAATGTGAGCCTCGTTGTCTGCCGAAATCACCTCGATGCCCTCCTTGCCGGACAGCAGTTTCTTAGCCTGCTTCATGTCACGGCTCTTCACAATGTAATACTGGTAACCGGCTGCCTGAGGCGCCTTGCCATGATCAATGTAGGCACAGGCATATTCATCCTCCTTGTCCAGTACTACCTTGCCTTCTTTCACTACATACAAGAAAGAAGGATCGTTCAGGATCGTTCCCTGCTTGCCTTGCTGCTCACGCACCTTTCCCTCGAACGCCTGGAACAGCGTAGTGACAGTCGGATACACCTCATCCTTGTTCTGGATATCCGAACCCAGACAGAACAGATAATCCTTAAATGCAAAGACCGACTTGTTCGCACGGAACGTCAGGTCGTAAGAGATATCGTGCATGCGGAACGAGAACAGGGCACATTTCTCCGAGCCGTCTACTCCGGCCAGGAAGGTCTCATCCGAGAAATTACGGTGTCCGGAACTGGAGCCACCCTTGTCAATCAGCTTGTCATCGGGCAACACCTTTACCGTAGTACCCGAAATGTGGTTCCAGTTGAACCGCTCCTGCTCAGGATGGAACGACTTCTTGCCGTTCTTCAGGTCGAAATACTCAATCTGTCCGTACGCCAGGTACCGTCCCTTCAGGTTTTCAGAATTAGACGATTCAAAATCCCAGATATAGCGGCTGAAACCCTTGACATTAAAATGCACCCGTTCGTCCTTCTCGACGAGCAATCCCGAATAAGGCATGAACAGCGCTCCCTTCAAGGCAGGCTCTTCAGCCCCCTCCGTCCGTGCCAGCTTATCCATCAGTTCGGCTTCTCCCACCGTCGACGTATAAGCCAGGTTCGAATTCACATCCTTCAGATAGTCGTTGACCGCCTGTGCGTTCTCCGGTCGGTTGATGATGCGCTTGAAAGCAGCCGCCAATTCCCTGTCAGGTGTATCGTATGAGAATGCCACATACGCAAAGGCCGGCAACAGCGTCTCCAGTACCTGCTGGCTCTTCGGGAAACGTCCAACCGTTCCCGCAGGCACCTCCAGGTTCGCACTGAAGAAACGGAACGTCAGCAAGCCCTGCTTCAGGTTGTTCAGCGTTTCCTCCGACAAGGCATAGGGCGTATCGTGCAAGAGGTAAGCCACCAGCGCCCCTGCATACAATGCATGCGGATAATACGCACTGTTGTACGGACCCCGATGATGATAACCCGAGAAATCGGCCTTCAGGGTTCCGAAGAATCCCGGTGCAATGCCCAAGGCATTATCCATATATTGCTTGTAAGCCGTCATGGCCACCTGTCTCTTTTCCGGGTCAGTCAGCGACAACGCATAAATCAGTTTCGGAATAGCCAGTGCCCGGAGATTATCGGCCACCTCTCCCGCATGCTGCGGCAACTGATAGCACAGTCCGAACAACGTAAACCAGTTGAACGCATTCAGTTCACGCTGGTACACCTCAGGCTCCAGGTAATCCTTCAGCAGGAAGAACGAATGGAAATATCCGGAACTGCGGAGTTTCTCGAAACACAAGGTTCCCATACCACTTCCGTCGGCCCATCCCTGGTCATTGAACCAGTCATAGATGAACTTCGCCTTTTCCAGACTCTCCCGATTACCGTTTTTACGATAATCCAAAGCCAGCGGCAACAGCATCTTCTCGTTGACGTTTCTGAACATCCTGATCTTCTGTCCGTCGATGACCGACGGGGCACACATCGGATACAGAGGCTCCCCTACCGGTACGTGTCCGGCAGTATACTTCACCTTAATCTCCGCTGCCTGTTTCAGTCCCTTGCCGATAAATCCCTTTTCAGCCTCTTCTCTCACCCGGCTCCAGTCGGAAGCCGTTCCCTCGCCCAGATACCACCGGGTAAGACGGTCGGAAATACGGGCAATGTCCTGGTCGGTAGACGCAATCACCCGGTCCACCTGTTCCGGAGCCTTCCGGTAACCGATAAAATCAGGAATCAGACTGAAGTCCTTGTGATTGACCGTATACTGCGCATCCGACATCTTCTGCCAGGAAACCTTCGGAGTAAACTCTACGAAATCCAGGTAAATTTCTCCCCCCGTCTTTCCTTCCGGGAATGTCAGCCGCACATCCTTCAGCCTAGTACCGGCAGGCACATTCAGATCGGCCTGAAACTGGCTCCACAACGTACGCCAGCCTGTAAAATTCAAAGAAAAAGGAAGTTGGGCAACCACCTTGCCCGAAGCATCACAGAAAGAAAAGACCATCGGTGCCTCCACCGGACGCGTATTATAAATCCACGCAGTAATTCCACCGTTCCGGCTCTTGGCCGCCTTGTCAATTCCCTGAGGCGAAGGCATCAGAAATTGCGCTCCCGGTTCCCAGGTAATCTTCAGTGCATGTTTCCCCAATTTGTATTTATCTGCAGCTACCTGCATCTTCCCCTTATCAATGCTCCAGTGCTGCGGTACACGCTGGTCTTCGAAAGAATAAATCTGAGCATACGACTTCAGGCAAGAAGTAAGAGCCAGAAGACTAAGTAAACAAAGTTTTGATTTCATAGTTTTATAATATCTTCAACATTAAAGTGACCCACAAAGAATAAAAAAAGAAGGAAGGATAAATAGTTATTCTTCCTTCTTTCATATGATTCGGAGGGATTACCAACCCGGGTTCTGAACGAAGTTAGGCATCAAATCCTTGTCTCTTTGAGGAATAGGAAGGAGTTCATGCTTGTTTTTCTTGGTAAATTCGTAACAAATGTACCATTCACCTCCATCGTTATACCATGTTACAATATTGTCAAAGGTTTCCTTGATGGCATCCACATAGATTCCCCAGCGGATCAAATCCTGACGGCGATGTCCTTCGAAGGCCAACTCGTAAGCTCTTTCAGTACGAACGGCTTTCTGGAATCCCTGATAATCAAGTCCCGACAAGTCGCAAGTGCTGCTTGCAACCTCCACCGGCAAGCCAAAACCACGGCGGCGTACCATGTTGATTGCCTCGTAAGCTTCTGTGGTCGGTCCCTGCTTCCATTCGTTCAGGGCTTCTGCATACAGCAACAGCACATCCGCATAACGCAGTATATACCAGTTGATGTTCGACAAGTTGGCATCTACCAGGTAGTTCGCGTCATTCACATACTTTTCAGTATCCCATTTAGCCGGGCAGATACCATCCATATATGACTTCTTGGCATCATTAGGAGCATCATCCTTCAAGGCTTCGTCAAGTGTATACTTCTTGCTGATTGGTTTCATCACACCGTTCTCACCGGTTTCGTCATTCTTGCCATACTGGTAGTTGGCGAACGAAATGGCATAACGCTTGTCCATCGGCTGGTCGTCACCGTCTTTAGGAGAACTGTCTCTCCAAGAACGGAGGAAGGTAGGAATCACACGCCAGTTTCCGGCATTGCGGACACCGCGGATACCGCTGGCAGCCACACCGTTCCACTTACCGATACGACCGCTCGGGTCAGAAGCAGCCACACCTGTGATGGCCGGTGAATAGAAGCTGACCTCAATCAGACTTTCCGTACCGTCCCATACACCGTTACAAGTGTTTTTCCAAAGCTGTTCGAAATCGCTCAGCAAATGATGCTTGCCCGATTCCACCAGAATCTTGGCTGTCTTTGCAGCCATTTCCCACTTGCTGGTATCCTTGATCGGATAACCGGCCCAGGTAGCATATACCTTGGCCAGCAAGCCCAGTGCGGCACCCTTGGAGAAACGGAAGCTGTTGTCACTTCTCACGTTATCGTCTACCGTATACGGCAAGTTGTCTACCGCATACTGCAGATCTTCTTCAATGAACTTATATACATCTACCGGATCGGCCTGTGTGAAAGTCGATGGAGAGTCGTAAGACTGAGCCGTATTGGTAATCAAAGCCACATTGCCATACCAGCGTACCAGTTCGAAATAATACAAAGCACGGAGGGCTCTGGCCTCAGCCATGTATACCACAGCCTGCTCCTGTTCGCGGGCTGTATAACTTCCGATGCGGCTGTTCAATGTCTCGATAAAATCGTTCGCACAATAAATCGCCTTGTACAGTCCGGCCCAGGTAGCACGGACCTCATCCTGTGTACTGGTATAAGCGTTGGAAGGTACCAGACGCAGACCTTCGGTAGAGTTACCGGTACATTTCGCAATATCACTCGGCAAAGTAAACAGCAGTGAAAGATGATAACGGTACATGCTTTCCTCTACCATGTTACGGTATACCCCGTACAAAACATTCTGCGCTTCGGAAGCCGTTTTCATGTAATTTTCCTTTTCAACTTCCCCATAGTTATTCTCTTCCAGCGAACAAGAAGAGAAAGCAAATACACAGGCCAGCGCTGCAGCGTAATATTTTATATTTTTCATGCTCTTAATCATTTAAAATTGTACTTCTACACCAAAAGTAAATACTCGGCTCTTCGGATAAGCTCCCCAGTCGAATCCCGGCATCAGCGGACTGTTCTTCATGTTGACTTCAGGGTCATAACCGCTGTATTTGGTAAATGTCAGCAAGTTCTGAGCAGTTCCATATACTCTCAGGCGACTGATATATGCCTTCTTGGTCCACTTGCTCGGGAAGGTATATCCCAGCGTAATGTTCTTCAGACGCAAGAAAGAACCGTCTTCGATAAAGCGTGAGTACAATTCATACTTCACATATCCCTTAGCCGAAGGCACACGGTTTGAAGCATTGGTCGGTGTCCATCTGTCGGCTACCTCTGCCAGCTGGTTGGTACGTTCGTCCTGAGACTGAGTCTGGAACATACGGGTAGCATTATACACATCGTTACCGTAGTTGAACTGGAACAGGAAGCTGAAGTCAAGTCCCTTATATCTCAATGTATTGGTGATACCACCGTACCAGTCAGGCAGACCGTTACCGATTACCGTACGGTCGTTGGTAGTAATCTTGCCGTCGCCATCGATATCCTTATACTTCACCATACCCGGCTCAGTAGTACGTCCGGCATGTTCACTCATATCAGGAACGCCCGGTTTCAGTACCAGTCCGTTCGGAGTCTGGTTGAAGTCAGAATACTGATAAACACCGTCGAATTCATAACCGTACATCAATCCCAGAGACTCACCCACCTTTGCGATATAGTCATATCCGGTAAAGTTGCTGTTGAAACCGGTTCTTACATACATTTCAGTAGCTCCATCCTGCAGGCTCTTCAGCGTATTCTTGATGAAAGAGATATTGAAGTCGGTAGTCCAGCTGAAATCCTTAGTCTGGAAGTTCACGGTATTCAGGTTGAATTCCATACCCTTGTTCTGGATCTTACCGATGTTCTGCCACTGTGAGCTGAATCCGGTTACGTATGCCAGGTCCTGTGCCATCAGCAAGTCCTTCGTATTCTTGATGAAGAAGTCGGCAGTCAGGTTGATACGGTTGTCGAACAATCCCAGGTCGATACCCACGTTAGTCGTAGTAGAACCTTCCCATTTCAAGTCCGGATTTGCCAGCTGTTTCGGAGACAACGAAGTAATCAGTTTGTTTCCTACACCATACTTCATTTCAGTATACAGGTTCATAGACAGGTAATTACTGATACGGTCATTACCAACCACACCCCATCCGGCACGCAGCTTCAAGTTGGAAATCGGTTTGATATTCTTCATGAATTTCTCTTCCGACACACGCCATGCAGCAGCAAATGACGGGAAGTAACCCCACTTATGCTTGTCAGAGAATACACTGGAACCATCGGCACGGATTGTAGCCGTCAACATATAACGTTCACCGAAGTTGTACACACCACGAGCAAAGAAAGACAACATCTTCTTGTCTTCTCTTGAAGTAGTTACCGAGCTAGGAGTAGCACCCAGGCCCAGATTATCATTACCCAAGTCATCAAACGGGAAATCCTTAGCCTGTCCGTACAGCAGTTCAGAACTTCTGAAAGAATATTCGTGTCCAAGCACTACATTCAAGGAATGTTTCTTCTTGAACTTCGTATCGTATGTCAATGTATTACTGTTCGACCAGCGCAAATCCTTTGCCATCTGTGTAGAACCATACACACCACCGCTTCGGTATGCCTGGCTGGATTCTTCTCCATAGAACGTATCCGAACGAGTGTTCGTAGTATTATAAGTACCTGCAATACGCAGTGTCAGTCCTTTCAGCAGTTTCACGCTCAAAGCCATGTTCGCACCCCAGTATTCACTCTGCTTGCGGTTGTCAACAGCTTCTGCCTGCTTGATCGGATTCACCTGAGAATAGTTACCTTCTTCCAGTTCAATCGGGTCGACTGCAGAGTTCAGCAACTCATCGTCTGTAGTTTCCAGACCACCGGTAGGTCTTGCACGCAGCAAACTGGACAATACACTCAGTGTACCACTGGTACCTGAAGTACCGATACCGTCTTTCACCGTATTTGCATAGTTAACGGTAGCATCCAACTTGATGGACTTGTTGATATCCTGTACCAGACGCAGTTTTCCTGTATTCTTCTTGTAACCACTGTTGGTAAAGATACCCTTTTCATCGAAATGAGAGAACGAAGCAGAATATTTAGTAGATTTTGTACCACCACTGATACTGAAATCATGGTTCTGTGACCAGGTCGGCTTGAACGCCGCATCCTGCCAGTCCACACCGGCTACGTCGCGGTAATCTTCCAGGCTCTGGTAAGCATAAGGTTCACCAGTCTCTTCATTGATACCCTCCTTGAAATAAGTACTTCCGTACTTGGTAGGGTTGATTTCCAGCTGCAGTTTCACAAATTCATAAGGAGAAAGCAAGTCGAGTGTCTTGGCAATCTCACGGTGGCTGGTAGATCCGTTATAAGTAATGACAGGCTTTCCTTCCTGACCCGACTTGGTAGTTACCAGGATTACACCGTTTGCCGCACGGGCACCATAGATAGCAGATGCAGAAGCATCCTTCAATACGTTGATAGATTCAATATCGTTGTTTGCAAGATAATCGATATTGTCAACTTCAAAACCATCGACAATATACAAAGGTGAAGAATCACCGTTGACTGTACCCACACCACGGATCTTGATATCAAATCCAGAACCCGGAGTACCGTCCGACTGTGTAATCTGCACACCGGCAATCTGTCCACCCAGTGCTTCTACTACAGAACTGGTCTTGAAGTTTTCGATAGACTTAGAAGATACCGAAGAAACAGAACCTGTCAAGTCACTCTTCTTCATACCACCGTATCCCACAACCACGATTTCATCCAGCTGTGCATTATCCGGCACCAGTTTAATGGTCAGCTTCTTGGCACCTTTCACCTTCACTTCCTGGTCCTTATATCCAATATATCTGACTACCAGTACCGCATTTTCAGGAGCCTGCAATGAGAAATTACCATCCAGGTCGGTTGCCGCACCTACATTCGATTTCTTGACCTGGACAGTCGCTCCGATCATCGGCATATCGTTTTCATCCAGTACCACACCCTTCACTTCTATCTTCTGCGCAAAAGAAGCGATGGCCATCAGAAGAGCCAAGAGGGTAAATACCCCTCTTTTGCTCCACATTTTTACAAGACTATATGTATTCATTCCTAAATAATATTATTATAGATATTACAGATTAAAATCGCGTATCAAACCAAATGGCAATCGGGAAAATACCGGTTCCGTTTCCTACATTGTTGCTGTTTCCATCAGTAACAAATGTCATCTGTCCGATCATGACACCGTTTGCAAATCCATAATCGTTCTGCCATTTGTTTGCATTAATCTTCACAGCCTGACTGGCTGTTTCATCCACATAACCCAATGCTACAGAAAGTTTTCCGGCATTGTCATAGTATGACAACGGAGCTCTTGCACCCGTGTTGATACCCTTTCCGATGGCATCGTAATAAGCCTGCCACATGCTGTTCATGAACGATCCCTTCACACTAGGCTGTCCTTTCAGGTGTTCAGCCGGTCCGTTCAGGTTATAATAATCGAAAGTACGTCTGTAATCCATCAGGAATTTACTTCTGTCGGCTACACCGGTTACTTCAGGAGCTACAGAAACACCTCCGGTACGAGGATTCACCTGCATTACAAACGGAGTATATCTGACAGTTACTCCTTTGACAGGAACTGAACAGTCGAAGAAGATCGGAGTCTTGACCGTTACTTCAGCAGGTGTACCCTTTCCGGCAGTTGTATTGACAACCACCATGATCACCTTGTTGTCTTTCCAGCCCTTTCCGGCACGTACGGTAAACTTACCCGTTGTCTTATCGATGCTGATGGCACTTGGTGCAGAAGAAGATTCGGTATCGATAGAATACTCTACGTTAGTTGCATTCTCGCCCAGGTCGGTATCTACCACATCGAATGAGAATGTTTCGAATTCAGCCTGTGAAGTCGCACGGAACTGACTTGCATAATTCTTGGCAGGAGTCAGGTTCAGGTTGTTACCCCAACTTACATAAGTAAAGTAGTTCGGGTTCTCGTTTACAGTCAGTGTAAACTCGTCGGTGAGTTCACTCTTGATATTCTTGGCAGAAACCGTAACCGTATATACACCGCGCGGAATAGAGTTGCCTTTCTTGGCAGAAATCACACCCGTCAACGGATCAATCTGCAGATCGCTCAGCTTGCTATCCAGATTTACAAATGAATAAGTAACTTCACCACCGTCTTTCTCTGTCGGTTCGATTTCGAAAGCCGTATTCTGAATAACCTCCAGGTCATCGTAAGCCAATTTGGTAATCGGTTCGATAAAGGCCACGATAGAAATGGTATATACATTCTCGAAGTCGGCAGAACCGTATTTATTGGTTGCAGTCACCGAAACCACACAGTTTTCACCGATTTCCAGAGCATTGTCGGCAGCTAGTGAGATCACTCCTGTAGCCGGATCAATACTTACCGGAGCATCCGGCAGAGAAACCGACTTGATGGCATAAGTCAGTCCGTCCAGAGAACCCGTACAAACCGGAGCCACTGAAGAGAAAGCAGAATTTACTTCCACTCTTGCTACCTCGGGCACATAAGTCAGAGCCAAAGGACGAGAAGTCACGTCGATGGTCAGTGCATCCTGGAAAATACCCTCCTCAGAATCCTCACCTACCACAGCAGTAGTCAGTTTCAGGTCAAGTACATATTTACCCGGCTGGATAGCAGAAGCCCCTCTTACGATGGAAATCTCTCCGGTAGCCGCATCAATCTTAAAGAAATCATTTTCAGTCACCTTCACACCGTCCTTGCGTACATTGGCAATCAGGTATTTAGAAATAGAGATATGATCTCCATCTGTAGAAACCTGTGCAGTAGGCAGTTCCACCTCACTCTCGGTGTCGATGATATCTGCATAATCAACTGTAATTTCATTCGGTTCCACAGTAATTCCATCAGGCACTGTCTTCATCATGTTGATGCTTACGATATCTTCAAACGAATAATAGTCGCCGTTTGAGAAACAAGAAATGCTCAGCGTATACAATCCCACCGGAAGTGCTCCCGTGTTCTGTATTTCAATCGCTCCGTTGCTGGTAATGGTAAAGCAATCGGTTTCATAAGGCTCCCCGTCATGTTTCACACCGATTATCGCAAAATCATACGGCTGTCCTCCTATGTAAGTAGGAGCATCCAGGGTAAAATTCATCGAAGGACCTATGTCGGTCACACCGGCATAGTAAAGAGCAAAATCAGTGGAATCTGTTGTTTCCGGATCTGTACAAGCAGAATGCGAAAAACAGAAACCCAGTGTCAGCAAGACAAACAAGATCTTAGACCAGATTTTTTGTAACTTAAGTTCCATTTTTTAGATTGTTATAATTATAATGTATATTTCAGTTGATATTCTTTTTCACCGATCTTCACAGAAACCGCAGCCCCTTCCTGATGGAATGTTCCGGCATTTTCCGATGAGTTATCAGTAAAGCGTGCTTCAATGTTCAATCCACTCAGGTCGCTGGTCTTGTCAAACGGATAAAGCACCGTAATGAAACGGGCTGCTCCGTTCGCCGGCTTGCGGATAGTGTACTGATATCCCTTACGTGTTCCGGTAACCTTACCCAGGTCATTGGAAGTATCGGAATCGACCGTTGAGACACTGAAATCCTGAGCGGTTTCCGCTACGGTACGGATCAGCAGGTTATTGCTGTCGAAAGTAGTGTGCGCACCGAACTGTCCGCTGGCAGAAAGATCATCATAAGCTGTTACATACTGTGCATCCGACAACAGATGGAAATTCAGGTTGATCTTGTCCGAGTTGCCATTGCCGTATCCCTCATCCACCAGGACAAAGAACTTATCCTCGACAAAGAACACTGCACGGCGGTGAGTCAGATTCGCATACGACTGATTTTCGGTAACCAGCAACTGCACGTTGCCGCTCTGTGTCTCATGCTTCAACATCTTTCCGTTCATGAAACCGTTGGCAATGGTCTTACTCAAGTCAGTCATCGTATTATGATTCTTGGTAGCCAGATAGGTCTGACGGTCTGCATTCGATGAAGAAGTTCCCCCATAAGAATATACTCCGGCATCCGGGAAGAAGTTGCGTCCGTTACGATAGAGTCCGAAAGTACCGTTATCCGGCTGGCAATGCCATTTATTCTCCGGGTTGTTGTTGTTTTTCAGAATCATCATCATGGAAGAAGCATCCCAGCCGTTTCTCAACATATAATAACCAGCCTTGTCGTAAGCCTTGAAACGATACGAAGGTTTGCTTCCCTGACGTCCTTCATAAGCCACCCAGCGCAGTTCCTGATCATCCGGGAACATATCCACGTATTTCTTCAGGTTCTTCAGAAGCACATTCTTGGTCCATGATACCGAACGAGTATCATTAAAGTTATCAATGGTATAATTAGGATAAATGATATCCATTACAAAACGGGCCGAGTTTCTCAGCTGTTCGGTATAGTTTTCAGGGAAGAGCGACAACTTGCCGTTCTGCAGTGCCAGCTGGTACATGTCATAAAAACCGGCAACCACACCGATGTGATAACTAGGATCCAGTTCGTTCTGCACTCCGTCTTCCAGGAACTGGTCGGTTACCTGCTTACCCATTGCGGCAGCACCTTCCTGCAGCCACTCAGCCGACTTCGTAAATTCAGGCATCAGAATACCCGCAGTAGTAACCGCCTGGTACATGGCAGCCTCAATGTTTCCCCCATCAGTAAAGTAATTATTACGTACACATTCTACATGGTCATAGAAGGCAACCAAAAAAGTAGAAAGCCATTCAGGAGTGAAGTTGGAAGACTGGATAAAATAAGCGAAGACATCAATCTGGTCCACCAGACGTTCAGTAGGCTGCAGTCCATACCATTCTACCTGGTCTTTGCTGACCTTTCCTTCCGGACAAGAGAAAGTTTCCAGCCAGCTGGTATATACTGTTTTCCAAGAATTGAAATACTTCTCATCTCCTGTCACACGATAAGCCTTTCCCTGAGCCGGCAGCCACTGATGACGATGTTTCTGAGAAACGAATTCCTGGTCTTCTATACCTTCGGGAATAAAATTCCAGTCGATCTTTCCATCCTTTTCAAAGGAGTAATACACGGCATTTTCCCCTTCGCCGGATTCTTCAAAGTTGCGTACGTAAAAACGATTTTCCAAAGCCTGGTCGGCAATTCTCTTTTCAGAAGCCGTAATAGAAGGATTCACCAGGTTAATACCCGTATTAAAAATGTCCGAACGATTCCGGTAATATTTCAACAGTTCATTCGCGGCATAATAATATTCGTTGTTTTCATAGAATTCTTTTACCTTTTCCAATCCCGGATAATCCAGATTGATGCATTCGAACAAACGGGCATCGATTACCTCATTGGGACGAGAAGGCGGAAGTACCTGAACCCCATCACCTACTTCTTGTGAAGTAGTTACTTCCTCATCACTGCAAGCACTTAAAGAAGATAAAGACAACAAACAAAAAGCATAGAAAAAATGTTTCATACCTATTAGTTTTAGTTATAAAAAGGAGATTTTATTTGATTGCAAAAGTATTATAAAACAAAATGTTCAACCATATTAATTGTTTTTGGTTTATTCAAAAATGTATTTATACTATCACTTTTATTGAAATAACTTTCAATTTTGTCTTCTTTTACCCTAAATCACCTCGTTCACAGGAAATTTGTCCCAGTGTCATGTTCTCAAATCACTAAAAACCATGAACAAAAACGGAAGTCTCCCAATTTGTACGATATTGCCTCCAACCGTACCCCCCGGATTCCCATTCCCGGCTTTTCCATCCCCACAGGCAATCGTACATTAAATTATTTCAACAAAAAGGAGGGTGCGTCAGGCATCCTCCTTCATCAAATTCAATCTTATCAACGTAGTAATTACAAATCAATCAAAATCCGTTTATCCCTCTCCTTTCTTAGGGCGCTTTACATATTCAGTAGGCAAGCATCCTACATACTTCTTGAAACTAGTGGCGAAATACGAAGGAGTATTGAATCCTACCTTTGTGCTGATCTCCGCTATGTTATAGCGGCCTTCCTTCAGCAGGAGGCAAGCCTCCTTGAAACGTATCTTACGGATAAACTCAATGGCCGACTCTCCGGTAATGGCTTTCAGTTTCAAGTGCAGGTTCGAACGGCTCATGTTCATCGCCTTGGCAAAATCCTCGGTCGAGAACTCCGTATTGTCCATATTCTTTTCTACAATCTCTATCGCACGTTTCAACAGTTCTTCGTCCATGGCATTAAATGCAATCTTCTCCGGCTCGATTTCCATCGTCTTGGAATATTTCTCCAGAATACGCATACGGGTGCGCATCATATTCTGTATTTTGGAAATCAGCAGAGACAGCGGGAAAGGCTTGGCTATATAATCATCCGCCCCTATCTGCAAGCCCTCCATCTGGGCAGCTATGTCGGTCTTGGCAGACAGCATAATCACAGGAATATGGCTGGTACAAATGTTCTGTTTTACGTATTTGCACAGTTTTATACCGTCCATAACCGGCATCATCACATCCGTAATGATGATATCGACCTCCGAGTCTTTCAGCAAATCGACAGCCTCCTGGCCGTTGGAAGCCTGAAGCACAGTAAACAAGGACGACAATCCGCTGTTAAGATAACTTCTGATTTCATCGTTGTCTTCTACCAGCAGCAGCGTACCCCGCTTTCCTCCGTTCGAATCGGCACTTTCATAATCGGGCTTCTCGGTATCGAAGAAATACATCTCCTTCGAATTGGTAGAGTGAAGCGTAACCTCTTTTTCGCCTGAAGGAGTATAAAATTCTTCTTCCGAGTAAGCAGAACGGTCCTGAGGGAAATAGATACTGAAACAACTTCCCTTTCCTTCACTGCTGTCCAAGCGGATTTTTCCGTGATGGAGTTCCACCAGACGCTGTACCAAAGAAAGTCCGATGCCGCTTCCCACGTGGCTGTCATCCAACTGATAAAAGCGTTCAAAAATACGCTTCTGTCTGTCCAGAGGTATTCCGATTCCGGTATCACTGATCTGCAGCAGCAAATATCCCTCTTCTTCCGATAACTTCACGGTAATGTTTCCCGATTCGGTATACTTAAAGGCATTGGACAAGAGGTTATTCACAATCAGTTCAAGGTATTTCACATCCACCAATACCTTCTTTCCTTCCAGATCGGATACCAGCGTATACTCTATTCCTTTGTGCCGTGCCAGTTTCTCATAATATGAAAAATTCTCCTTCACCACCTGGAATGCATCTTCCGATGCCACACTGAGCTTAAAGACTCCCAGTTCTGCACGGCGGTAATCCATCAGCTGATTCACCAGGTGCAGCAACCGGTTGGCATTCCGTTCCACGTACTTCAGCTGGTCACGCATCCACCGCTCAGAGCAACGGGCCAGCATCTCCTGCACCGGAGCCAGAATCAATGTCAGCGGCGTTCTCAGTTCGTGAGACATATTAATGAAGAAACGCATCTTCATCTGACTGATCTCCTCCTGATGCAGCTTTTCCTGATGCTCCATCTTCAAACGTGCCTCCATGGTTTTCCGTACCCAAAAATAGCGGAAGGTAAAGGCCAGCAGTCCGATGACCAGCAGCACAAACAAGATACGCGCCCACCAGGTCTGGTACCAGAACGGCAATACAGTAATCTCCAGTACAGTCGGCTCGGTATTCCATTTTCCGTCACTATTGGCTGCCTTCACGCAGAAACGGTACTTGCCATGAGGCAAGTTGGAATAAGAAACACTCCGGGAGTTAGTCAGGTAATACCATTGCTTATCGTATCCTTCCAACTGATAAGCAAAGGTATTGTGTTCTCCCGAAATATAATTGGATACCACGAAATCAAGTGTAAAAGCCTTCTGTGAAGCAGCCAGTGTAATGTGTTTGGTCATCGATATATTCTCAGACAAGATACCGGTCTCGTCATCCGGACGTACCTCCTTATTATACAGAGACAGTCGGGTAATAAAGACCTGAGGAGAATAAGGATTATCCACCAACAGTTCCGGACGGAAAGTGGTTATACCTCCGATACCGCCAAAATACATGGTTCCGTCACTGCCCCGGCAGTGAGAATACGTATTAAACTGATTGCTGGTGAGTCCATCATTTACCGTAAAATTCCTGAATTTATGAATATTCGGATTAAAACAGCTCAGTCCATGGTTCGTACTGACCCAGATAAAGCCGTACGAATCTTCCTCAATGCCATACACCACGTTATTCGGCAATCCGTCTTTTACCGTATAATGCGTAAGCGACTTTTTCCCTTCATTGAAACAATACAGTCCCATGCGCGTTGCAAACCAGATATCATGTCCGGACGACTCATAAATACACTGTATCGTATTAAGACGGCCACATTCCCGCAGAGGCAACGACAGCTTCTCCAGTCCTTCTGCCGTAATCTGGAACAACTGAAGGCTGTTTTCTCCTCCAATCCAAAGCCGGTCGGAACCATCCCTATATAACACATTAATAGACTGGCCTGCAATCAGATTACCGTGTATATCTCTGGAAACCGCACTGAATGTCTCATTATTCTTGTCAAAAAGATACAGTCCGTTTAAGGTACCCACCCACAGATACCGTTCGTTCTGAGGCAAAATGGCATAAATGTTCCGTGAGGCATGCAACGGGTCATCGGAAGTACAATGCTCAATCTGTCCCGTATTCCGGTGAATGACCTTCAGTCCCCCGGCATGCGTTCCCACATATACCCGATTCTGCTTTTCATCAATATAAATAGCCTTTACGTTGTTTGACTCCAGACCATTGGCAAACTCCTGATGCTCATTGAATAAAAATGACTTGAATTTTCCCGATTTCAGGTCATAGAAGTTCACCCCTCCATCGTTTGTACCAATCCACAGGTCGTGGTTGCTGTCTTCCACAATACAACTTACCACATTGTCATTCAATGAATTCTGATAGGGAATCCGCTGTATGTTCTTAAAACGGTTCTTCAACGGATGATAATAATTCAATCCTCCAAAGAAGGTTCCCAGCCACATTCCTCCCTGAGCATCCTTGAATATGCACCGCACCGAACGGTGGCTCAGGCTCTCCGGATCGACAATATTGCTGGTATAAGTCGTAAAAGTATCACTGCTTTCGTTGTAAATGTTCAAATCATTGAAGGTACCCACCCATAATTTTCCATTGGAATCCAGGGCAAGCGAACGGATATAGTTGGAGCTGATGCTTCCCTGTTTTGAAGAATGAAGATAATGCTCCATCGAACCGGTCTGCGGATTCAGCAAATAAAGTCCATCCCCCTCAGTACCAATCCATAAATTATTGGAGAAATCCTGCAATATCGCCTGAATCCCCTTTGAGCCTTTATAAGCATCCACCTCTCTAAGCTCTGCCTTGTCAATGGTATAGACATACAACTTTCCCAGTACATCGCCAATGTAAACATTGTTATCCACACGGTAGATTGAAGACACATCCAACCGCCGGAGATCTTTATTCAGTCCTTCCGTAGAAAAAGTTTTTGTCGGTATATCAAAGACCCTCAGTTTCCCGTCTACACAGACCCACAACTTCTCATCGGAAAGCTCGACAATATCTGTGACAAACGCATTCTGCTTGTTCTTGAAATAATAGTTTTCGAAAATATCTTTTGCCTCGTTATAGAAAGACAGCCCTTTACGGGTTCCCACCCAGATACGGCCCTTACTGTCTGTCTTCAGGATACGAGTGATGTCACTGGCAATGCTGGTAGTGTCACCTGCCCGATGCTGGTATACCGTAAAACTATAGCCATCATATCTGTTGACGCCGTCATAGGTTGCAAACCACATACAGCCCTTACGGTCCTGCGTAATGGAAAATACGGTGCTTTGCGACAAACCTTCATCAATGGATATATGAGAAAAACGAATGGCTTCATTTGCATACGTACAGGAAAGACGTGCACTTCCTGCCCAACTCAACACAAACAAAAGCAGAATGGCTATATAATGTTTCATGGCAATCTCAAGTTATATAATTCCCTCCATCATTCACTTACGTCCTGCCCCCTCGGAGCCGTTCTTCCCACAATCCATATGCTGATTTCATACAGCAGTGCCATCGGCAAACTGACCAGCAGCAAAGTCACCACATCGGAGGTAGGAGTGATGATGGCAGCAATAATCAATACGATAATAAAAGCATGTTTCCGATATTGTTCCATAAACGAGCGGGAAAGAAATCCCAGTTTGGCAAAAAGCCACGCCAGAATCGGTATCTCAAAGGTAATTCCCATCATCAGGCTCAGCATCGTCAATGTTTCAATATAGGAATTCAGCATGATGGTATTCTCCACTTCCGGACTGACCTGATACAAGGCCAGGAAACGAAATGTAAACGGAAAAATCAGAAAATAGCTGAATAGCACACCCAGCATGAACAACAGGTATCCCCACGTAATGACCCGGACCGAATAACGCCGCTCGTTCTTGTACAAGGCAGGAGAAACAAAGCGGAACAACTGGTAAATGATATACGGCGATGCCAGTATCACTCCTGCATACAGTGATACAGTCATGTGCATCACAAACTGGCCCGACAGTTTCGTATTAATCAGCTTCACCTGAAAACTGCCGGTATCCAATCCCGAGATATGCAACATCTCCCCCACTTTATCAAAAAGGCGGTAAATGTAAAAATCGCTGTTTTTGGGAGCCAAGATAATGCTGAACAACTCATCTTTAAAGAAAAATGACAAGAGCATAAACGCAACGATGACAACCACGATGCGGAACAGCGTGCTACGCAGTTCGTCCAAATGGTCCCAAAAACTCAAATCCGACTCATGCTGGCTCTCCACGATAGACTTTTATTTCTTTGTATCTTCTGTCGGGGTATTGTCTTTCAAGGATTCTTCCACCCCGTTCATACCATCTTTGAAACTCTTCACACCTTTACCTAATCCTTTCATCAGTTCAGGAATTTTCTTTCCACCAAACAACAGCAGGACAATCAGTGCTATAAAAATCAGTTCCTGCGTTCCAATGCCCATAAATAATAATATTGTACTCATATGTTTTTCTGTGATAAATTACGATTTTAATTAACCCAAGGTACCTCCGGAGAGCTTCCGGTGGCGACCAGGCAAAAATAATTCATCCCCGTGCGTAAAGATATGAAAATTGTTGAAATATATATCATTTTCTTTGAAAAACCTACATTAATATACATTTCAACAATTCAAAACAGGAAATTCATGACCGGTACATCAAGCACTTATCGGTTAATCAGATTCATAAACTCTTCACGGGTTTTAGCCTGATTGAAAGCACCGGTAAAATCAGAAGTGGTAGTAACCGAATTCTGCTTTTCCACTCCACGCATCTGCATGCACATATGCTTGGCCTCTACCACAACCATTACACCCAGCGGATTAAGAGCCTCCTGGATGCATTCTTTAATCTGCAGCGTCATACGCTCCTGCACCTGCAAACGGTGAGAAAAAATATCAACGACCCTTGCAATCTTACTTAATCCGGTAATATAGCCGTCAGGGATATAAGCCACATGAGCCTTTCCATAGAAAGGAAGCATATGATGCTCACACATAGAAAAGAAGTCAATATCCTTTACAATCACCATATGGTTATAATCCTCCTTAAATTTGGCAGCCAGCAATACCTCCTTAGGATCGACATCATACCCTCTGGTCAATGTCAACATCGCCTTAGCCACACGTTCTGGAGTTTTCAGCAATCCTTCCCGTTCCGGGTCCTCTCCCAGTATAGAAAGGATCTCTCTATAATGAGACATCAACTCCTGAATCTTATTCTCTGGAAACTTAAGTAAGTTTGTATCAATCATTATTCTATTGGTATATTTATTTGTTCACGCACAATGGCAGTCTCCTTGAATTCACCGGTCGATTTCAATTTACGCATCGCCACATGTGCTTCTTCAATACTTTTAAAATCCCCTACCCGGCACAACCAGCGAGGAGGTTGAAAATAAGTATAGACAGGCATGTCAGGAAATTCCTTCTTCACCTTTTCGGCCACATACATTGCTGCCTCACGGGCTGCACGCGAATTGTTTCCGGCATATACCTGCACTCTAAACCCTCTGGTTTTTAATACTTTCTCCGAGTTGGAAGATGTTTTCTTTACATATTTCACGCCCAGTAAGGAAGTGATGTAAGCATCCTGATGGATGGTAACCACCCCTTCGCCCGCACGATTTTCCTGCAAACTTTCCACGATCGTACGCTGCGCTTTCACACCCACAGCCAACAGGCAAAAAAGACAAAAGACAAATAATCTCATCCGTCTACTTTATTAAATGAAAAGCGCAGGGCCGGGAGGCCCGGCCATACGCCTTATTCTGATAATTAATTATTTAAAAGCATCGATAATGCCTTTGAAGTCAGCAACTTTCAAAGCAGCACCACCAATCAGTCCACCGTCTACATCCGGGTTAGCGAACAATTCTTTTGCATTTGAAGGCTTGCAGCTACCACCGTACAGGATAGAAGTGTTTTCAGCAACTTCCTGTCCGTATTTTGCAGCAACCAAAGAACGGATGTGAGCGTGGATTTCCTGAGCCTGTTCCGGAGTAGCAGTCTTACCTGTACCGATAGCCCAAACCGGTTCGTAAGCCAGGATTACCTTACCGAAGTCTTCAGCAGACAAAGAGAATACAGAAGCCAACTGAGCTTCAACTACTTCATTCTGCTTGTTAGCTTCGCGTTCTTCCAACACTTCACCGATACAGAAAATCGGTTTCAGGTTGTTAGCCAAAGCCAATTTAACTTTTTCTTCCAGGATTTCTACTGTTTCGTGGTAGTAAGCACGACGTTCTGAGTGACCCAGGATTACGTACTGAGCACCTGTAGATGCAACCATTTCAGCAGAAACTTCACCTGTATAAGCTCCAGAAACTTTATCAGCGCAGTTTTCAGCACCTACACCGATGATAGAGCTGTCAACCAGCGGAGTTACAGAAGCCAGGTGAATAAACGGAGTACAGATAATTACATCGCAATTAGGTTTATCTGCAACCAGAGCTTCATTCAATTCTTTTGCCAAAGCAATACCTTCCTGCAGGTTTTTGTTCATTTTCCAGTTACCTGCTACAATGTTTTTTCTCATTTTGTTTAAATTTTAAAGGATTAGTATTTATAGTGTTTCATCTTTCTCTTGTTCTTTCTTTTGTTCTTTCTCTTTCCGGGACTTTTCCTTTGCCTTATGCCATCTCAGCCACAGCAAGTCGATTACCGTGAGCGCCAGCAGCGGTCCGATGAACCATCCGATGACCTCGAGCAACTTGTGCAATACCGATTTCATATTCAACTGTCCCAGAGGCAATTTTTCCAAAGGAGCATTCAGCAAATACTCATCCGGCAGATTATCCGAACTCCATTTGTTCAGGACCACTCCCTTTTTCAGCAGCATCAGTCCCGGATTCGAACGGATCATTGTCTTCAGCGTAATGTCGTCCATCAGCGCGAAAGGATATTCCGCTCCCGTAGCATCCTGCCAGGCTGCAATTTCCTTGTCGGAAGAAGCCGTAAGACACAGAAAACGGTAACCGCTGTCAATGCAATAGTCATACACCTCATTGATCAGATCCATTCCGCTGTCATCGGCCTGAGCCAGATAAGGAGCCACCAGCAAGAAGGTATAACTGCTGTCGTTCAAAACCACATCGGTCAGATCCTCTCCATCCTCCTGCGACTGAATGGCAAAATCATGAATCGGCGGTTCGTATCCCTTTTCCTTGATCCGGGTATGAGAGTCCACAAAGACCCAAGTCGTATCCGTAGGCAGCGCATCTACCGTAAACTCCTTCTCCACACCTTCCTTCGCATATATGAAAGTCGTTTCATAAGTCGTCATTTTTTCTCCTTCGGGAATTTCCATTCCCTTACGGATGTCCGCCCCTATGTGATAAGGTCTGAAATCGAAGACCGGAAGATGTCGTATACAAAAAATGGTATAGAAAATGATGAAGACCACTCCATACAGCGCAACCAGCCAATCGACCTTTGTCGATACCAGTTTGACAATCAACGTCTTTCTCCATTTATACAGCGATATCGCAGCAATCAGCAACACCACATTCTTGGCAAAAGTTTCCCAGTTCGACAAGACTACGGCATCTCCGAAACAGCCACAGTCCGATATCGGATTGGCAATGGCCAGCCACAGCGTCAGCGGAGTCATCAGCGACATCACCAGCAACACCAAGGTAGGAGCCACCCTGCGATGAATGCCGAAAAAAAGATAAAATCCCAAAGCAAACTCGAAAACTCCCATACCCATGGCACCCAGATAAGGAACCACCGCAGGCATGAAGTCCATTATCCCCCATGCCTCCAGATAATCCTGAATCTTATAGACCGTGCCCAGGGGATCGTTGGCTTTGACAAATCCGGAGAAGATAAATACAGCCGCCAGCAAAAAACGGCAGATATTCACCCATACAACAACCGCAATATGTGTGTTTCTATTCACCAAATTCCAGTTTAATTAATCCGAAAACCGAATAATTAATCATATCCATATAGTTCGCATCAATACCCTCCGAGACCAGAGTAGCGCCTTTCAGCGACTCAATCTGCTTGGTGCGATAAATCTTCATCAGAATCAGGTCCGTATAAGAAGTGATGCGCATGCTTCTCCAGGCCTCATCGTAATCATGATTTTTGGCCACCATCAGTTCCAGTGCCTGATGTGCATATTTGTCATACAGTTCCAGAGCCTGGGCTTCACTCAGGTCATCGGTCTCCGCATAGCCCTTTTCCAGCTGTATCAGTCCGATGATACCATAATTCACAATAGCGATAAACTCCGACCTGATTCCTTCGGCAATCAAAGCCACCCCCTTCGTCTCGATACTCCGGATGCGGTTGGCCTTAATAAAAATCTGATCGGTTACAGAAGAAGGACGCATAATGCGCCATGCAGCCCCGTAATCGTGTAATTTCTTCGCGAACAAGTCGCGACAAATAGCTATCACATGCTCAAACTGTTGTCTCGTTTCTTCCATATATTAACACCATTATGACCTGACAAAGGTACTATTTTTAAAAGAACCATCCAATAAAAGTCCTATGTTTCATTCTTGCACAAAGCCCAAAAAGGGATTAAAGACTCATCAATGACATGGATGACGCTTTAACCCCTTTATGATATAGCTTTCAAAAATACGCCTCAAAGTGCCTGTCAAGAGCATTTCAGCACCTGACCGATACGCAATGTGGTAGTGCGCTTGATACCGTTCAACTGACACAGGCGGTCAATTGACACATGATACAGACGGGATATCTTTCCTAAAGTATCACCCGAACGCACCTTATGGAAACGGATTGCATGTCTGGCAGCCTCTGCAGCTCCTGATTTTCCACTCTTTACCGCAGCCATGGCTTTTGTACGCTGATAAGAATACATATTGGCTCCGCGGATAAACAGGTAGCTGTCGGCTACGATATCCTGCTGTGGGAAATTAAACATGAATTCCGGATTGATAACTTCACCCAGGAAACGGGTTTCAAAATGCAAGTGCGATCCCGTAGAACGTCCGGTATTACCTCCCAGACCGATCGGATCACCGGCCTTTACATATTCGTCCTCTTTGACAATCTGCTTGGACAAGTGACCGTAAATGGTTTCCAGTCCGTTATCGTGACGAATCACCACGTATTTTCCGTAACCTCTCCGTTCGTATTTCACCATTCGTACCCTACCGTCGAAAGCCGCACGTATGGTATCACCGATATATACCTTGATATCGAGTCCGTTGTGCATACGGCGCCAGCGGGGACCACATTTTGAAGTAATTTTGGTATGGCTTGTAGGCATGCAGAAATTAGTAAGATCAATTCTGAAGCTGTCTGGAATCTCTACAGATTTACCATACGCATGAACTCTTTCATTACTCCAGTTCGGATACAAACTATAAGCCGGATAAACGGCCTGTTCTGCCTTAATCTGACGTATCAGGGCCAATGAATCTACTGCTTTCAGCTTACGATCGATGGGAGCTTGCCGTGCCAACAGATCTTGTCCTGACACATTTACACTGACAAAAGCCAATGCTGCTACTGCAACGGTTTTAATACATTTCAAAATCATTATATATAATATTTTTCAGCCGGCTATGACCTGGAACCCTCTTCTTTTAAAGTTCCTTTTTACCCGATAGCCACTACTGGTTTAAACACTTCTACATTCGAATATCCTCCCCTAAAGTACAAGGACTTTGCAAAAAACGTTCCAAATATAGTTTTTTTTCAGTAATATTCCACTGTAGATTAACGATTTTTCAAGTATTTTACATGCCCGTCAAAGCATTATTTCGATATATATGTTATACAACATAATAGACATGAAAAGAATGTAATCATTCTCCTTTTCATGCCTATCACTGTTCCGGCCTGTCAGGTCCGCCCGTACGGACTTCCTGTATTTCTTACAGGCTATCCTTTTTCACAAATTTTCCGTTTTTCCATTCGTAGCACAGAGGCTGCTCCTTCAAAAACTGCTTCAGCTGCCCGGCCTTTTCCTTTTCCATATACGAGGGCGTCATATAATCGAAACGGATTACAGCATCTTTCTCAGACAGACTGGCCTTCAGCAAATACATATCCGCGTATTTTTTCAATCCGGCCAGCGAATCCGCCAACGATTCAGTGGCAGGTACCGCATAAAAGTCGTCTTCAGCAGGCAAGGTCAGAAAATCCGCCGCATCCAGCCGCTTCCAGTCGGTCGTATAGAAATCCACCTTACTGTCTTCCAACGGCCCCAGATAAGTATGTACCACACACATCACCTTCACCGAGTCGGACAAGGGCAATAATTTCATTTCCACCCGGCTCGATTCGGTTGGCTCCAACAACAGATAGTCGGTTGTCATTTTAACCATCTCCGCACTTCTGCCGAAACGGTTTTTCACCTCAGCCTTCATGCCGCTAGCCAGGAAATCCCCAAAATCCTCACGGTTCACCTTGGTCAATAAAGGAGAAAGCGAATCCGGCAATGCAATGAAAACCGACTTGATATCCTGAGCCTGCAACGTCAGTACACTACACAATACAATCAATAAGCCCGCTATTTTTTTCATATCTTCTTTTTCATTAAGCTATCACCGGCCAAAGGTACACAAATATTTCTTATCAGCAACCTCTCTCTCCTCTGTTCACATTTTTTTTGCTCTGCTCGCCTCCCCCTTCCTTGCGTTTCAGGAAGTCGGTCGGATTCTCTCCAAAGTATTCCTTATAGCATTTGGTGAAATAAGAAGGCGAACTGAATCCCACCTCGTAGGTCACTTCAGCAATGGTCTTCTCGGTAGAAGCCAGCAACGAAGCCGCCTTTTTCAGACGCAGCATCCGCAACAGTTCATTTGGAGAGTGTCCGGTAAGCGCCTTGGTCTTTCGATACAACTGTACCCGGCTCATTCCGATCTTTTCACCCAGGCTTTCCACACTCAGTTCCGGATCCGACAGATGGTCCTCCATCAGCTGCTGCAGTTTCTCCACGAATCCCTTATCCACTCCGGTAATCGTTTCTTTCTTCAGCAAAGCCGCATCGGTAAAGAAAGTCTGCAGCCTCTTCCGGTTATCAATCAGGTTACGAAGGCGTACCAGCAGCAATTCCGCACTGAACGGTTTCAAGATATACGAATCCGCCCCGCACTCATACCCTTTCACCTTCTGCTCGTTCATCGTATAGGCCGTCAGCATCATGATTGGAATATGCGATGTCTGCATCTCCGCCTTCAGTCTCCGGCAACATTCCATTCCATCCATCACCGGCATCATCACATCACAGATAATCGCATCCGGAACGTATTTCAAGGCCTTCTGCACCCCTTCCAGTCCATTCGCCGCTTCCACTACCACATACTTCTCCTGAAGCAGCATCCTCACATAATCGCGTATGTCCTGATTGTCATCGATAACCAGCACCACTTCCTTCAGGTCCGGCCGGATATCCGGTGCCGAAGAAGTCTGTACCGTCTCCTGATCGGCCGACAATACCGCTCCCTCCTTCAGATTCTCCATAATCGCATTCCGGTCATTTCCTTCCGCACAGTTGCCCGCCTGCTTCATCGGCAGTTCCAGGATAAAGGAAGTTCCCTTACCTTCCGCACTCTCCACACGAATCTGTCCGTGATGCATCTCCACGAATGCTTTCACCAAGGCCAGACCGATACCGGAACCGGCATAATGCACGTCAATCTGATAAAAACTTTCAAAGATATGGTTCACATGCTCTACCGACATTCCCACGCCCGTATCGGCGCAGCACAACTGAAGCCATTGTTCGCCGTTGCGTTCCATGCACGTAGCCTTTATCTCAATCTTTCCGTTCTCGGGAGTAAACTTAAAGGCGTTCGACAACAGGTTATAAACCATACGCTCTATTTTCTCCGCATCGGCCACCATCGTATAGTCCTTACCTTCTTCCACCGATACCGCAAAACTGATATTCTTTTTATAGGCCAGCGTCCTGAAAGCCTCCGTCCATTCCTTAAGTTCCTTGGCCAGGTCAAATTCCGACAGGAACAGCTGCAGCTTACCGGACTCAAACTTCCGGAAATCCATAATCTGATTGATGAGCCTCAGCAGTACCGTCACATTCTTCTTGGCCATGTTCAGCAAATAGCGCTCATGCTCTCCCAGCGAATGACTCTCGAGCAACTGGTTGACCGGATCCGCAATCAGCGTAAGCGGCGTGCGGAAGTCGTGAGACACATTCGTAAAAAAAGCCAGTTTTGCATGCGTAGCCGCCTCCAGCTGATTGGACAAGTCGAGCAACTGGTCGCGCTGCTCTTCCAGCTGCTTTTTCTGTGCAGACAGTTCCTCATTAAGATGCTTCTTCACCCAAAAAGCCCGGACCACCAGGAAGAGGATTCCCCCTACCAGCAGCAAAATGACGATACAGGCGTACAGCAACATACGCTGTGACGAGTAGCGCATCAGAAACTTATCCATCTGGAAGTTCAGCAATTCGATTTTCTGGTCCAGCTGAGAGATATGTGTGGTCTGCATCTGCATCACCCTCACATTCGATTTGTCGACAAGAGCCGACGAAAGTTTGTTTTCGCGATTGTATTTTTCTCCCTTCAGGATAGTCATCGCCAGCTGCATGATCCGGTCGCCACCGGTCGGATAGATAAACGTCGCATCCAGCTGTCTGTTGGCCACCATATCGATACCATAGCCCTCTCCGGCAAGCGCATCGATCCCCACAAACAGGATGTCCTGCTGACGTCCGCGATTTTCAGCAGCCAGATAGGCCCCTTTAGCCATAAAATCATTCTGTGTAAAAATCATGTCGATTTCGGGAAAGCGCGACAAGATCGAATCCACAGCCTCAAAAGCCGGCTGCTGTAACCAGGCCGCATCAGCCGATGCCACCAGCGTAATCTCCGGCGCCTGCTTCAAGGCCTCCACCAGCCCCTTATGACGCTCCACTGCCGGGCTCGACCCCTTCAAGCCCATAATCTCCACCAGTTTGCCCTTGCCTTGCAACCGGCCCACGATATATTCACCGGCCTTATATCCGATCTCGTAATTGTCAGCTCCGATATATGCCGAATATTTTTCCGACTGAATCTTCCGGTCGCACAACACCACCGGAATCCCTTTGTCAAAAGCCTCTTCCACCACAGGCGTGATTGCCTCCGATTCGTTCGGTGATACAATCAGCAAATCCACCCCCTGGGCGATAAAAGACCGAATATCCTCTATCTGCGTCTGATTATTGTCATTGGCACTCCGGATCTCCACCTGCACCTCAGGATAGAACAAGGCCTCACGTTTAATTTCCTTGTTCATCTGCTCACGCCACTTGTCATTGCTGCACTGTGAGACACCCACCACGAAACGTGGCTCATGCGGTGTACACCCGCAAACCAGCAAGCACAACCATCCCAACAATATATAAAAATTCCGAATACGAGTCATGTCTTTTTCATTTCAACAAATACAAATTTAAGGTTTTAGGTTTATATTACAAATACTCTCAGAAATTATTAAGTAATATAAAAAACAAAAAGAAAGCCGGCAGCCCTCACAAAGCATCCCCTTACTTTAACGAAAGCTACCAGCCCATCACAAAAAACAGATGTTCTTATTCTTTTACATAGTCAGGCAATACAGGCATTGCACCGTTCTGCGTACATACAAAGGCAGAAGTCTTCACAGCCCGCAAATGTGCCTCACGTACGGTCTTGCCCATCAGGATAGAAGATACAAATGCAGCCGTAAACGAATCTCCGGCTCCTACTGTATCTGCCACCTCTACTTTAGGAGTTTCCACGAAAGACACCTCACCCGGAGTAAACACATAGCTTCCGTTCACTCCGCAGGTCAGAATCAGCATTTTCAGATTATATTTGGCCAGGAGAATCCAGCACTTGTCCTGAAGGTCGATGCCCGGATATCCGAACATACGGCTCACCGTCACCAGTTCCTCATCATTGATCTTCAGAATATTGCATTTACGGAAAGAATTACACAGAATTTCCTTTGTATAGAATCCCTGACGAAGGTTGATATCAAAAATCTTCAGTGTACCCTCGTCGGGCATGGCATCCAAAAAGCGGTTGATGGTCTCACGCGATACCACACTTCTCTGAGCCAGCGAACCGAAGCAGATAGCTTTTGTCTGCTTGGCCAGACCTTCCAGAGCCGGAGTATAAGGAATATTGTCCCATGCCACCCCTTCCTTGATGTCATAGCAAGGAACACCTTCCGCATCCAGAGACACCTGTACCGTACCGGTCGGATAAGGTACCGTTTCAATCATACAGTTCAATTTTTTCTCACGGAAATTCTCCAGGATTTCCATTCCCAGTTTATCTTCTCCCACCGCACTGACCACACGGCTTTCCAGTCCGAACTGAGACACATGATAAGCAAAGTTGGCAGGCGCACCACCAATTTTCTTTCCTTCCGGCAGCACATCCCAAAGCGCTTCACCGATTCCTACAACCAATGTATTCTGATTCATGATATTATATGATTTAGATTTACACAACCGTCATTTCTTAATTTTCAGTGTATAGCCCAGCAGATAAACCACTCCTACGGCCATCACAGCAATCGCTCCGCTCTGTCCTACCGCATCACTTGCCACTCCCATCAGCAGCGGAAAGACAGTACCTCCGAAAAGACCCATGATCATCAGACCCGAAATTTCATTCTTCTTTTCCGGTTCCGACAACAGTGCCTGAGAGAATATGATGGAGAACACGTTGGAGTTACCGAATCCAACCAGTGCAATCGCCGTATAAATTACCGCCAGCTGGTCTGAGACAAACAAACCGATCATTGCCAGCAGCATGCAGCATACACTGAGAAGGAAGAACGAACGTGAAGAGAACTTCTGAAGGATAATCGCTCCGGAGAAACATCCCAGCGTACGGAATATAAAATACAGACTGGTAGCAAATCCGGCCTCCTCCAAAGTCATTTCCAGACGTTCCATCAGAATCTTAGGTGCAGTGGTATTCGTACCCACGTCGATACCTACGTGACACATGATTCCCAGGAAGCACAGCAAAATAAACGGTTTTCCCAACAGGCCGAAGCAAGCTCCAAATCCGGAAGCCTTGTCCGGTTTTTCCTCCTCAATCGGAGTAGCTCCCAGCCAGATAATGGCAATCACTGCAATCACCATATATACCGGGAAAAGCACCCGCCATCCCAGACCGAAAGTCGGCATCGCCTGAGTAGCTCCCCACATGGCGATATAAGGTGCCAGGAACGAAGCAATAGCCTTTACAAACTGTCCGAAAGTCAAAGAGCTGGCCAGTTTATCACCCGTGATGATGTTGCTCAACAGCGGGTTCAGTGAAGTCTGCATCAAGGCATTACCGATTCCCAACAAAGAGAAAGAGCAAAGCATGATACCGTAGCTGTCTCCGAAGACAGGAAGCAGCAGAGAAACAAAAGTCACCAGCAAACTCAGCAATACTGTTTTTTTCCGTCCGATACGGTTCATCAGGATACCGGTCGGCACCGAGAAAATCAGGAACCAGAAAAACACAAGCGACGGAAAAATATTCGCCTGCGAATCGGTCAGGTTCAAGTCAGCCTTTACATAATTAGAGGCAATACCCACCAAATCTACGAAACCCATGGCAAAGAACGCCAGCATCACAGGTATCAGTTTGGCATATTTCATTTGATTTTGATTAGTCATAATAATCTACTTATAAAGTTAATCACTTTGTAATTTTCAAATCTTTAATCTTGTGTCATTGGGATACAGTTCTTAGAAATTGTTCTCCGGTGTATTTACACCGCGCAGGCCAAGAAGAGTAGCAATACTGCGTCTCCCGTACAATTTGGAATCTTTTTTTGTAGGTCTTCATAGCATTAAATTAATTAATATGTTAGCATGAAAGTTTTTTGTTTGTTCACCACAAAAATAAGTGATTATCAGGCCTGACAACATTTAAAAATGCTACATCCTATAGCACTATTGTTACATGAAACATTATTCCCACAGGATGTAACATTTCTACAAAAAGGAGGAAGTTACTGCAGTCTGTACACTTTCAACGACTTCACAGTATACCCTTTCTCATCCGAGGTAAAACGCATCTTATTGTAAGGAAGTGAAGGGAACATCAGGTTAGTCATCACAAACTTTCCGTCTTCTCCAAAGGCTTCGATGCTTGAGCGATCCACAAACAGGCGCAAGGTCAGTTCCTTGTCCGTATCTGCAGGAGCCACTGTCACTGCCGGGAAGTCTTTGCTGAAATCAACCGCTCCACTTTCACTCCGGTCCATCACAAACTGGCGGCGGGCCAGGTCGTAATACATGGAGACTTTCTCGCCTTTCTCGTTCAGAAGACAGAATGCAATCTTCGATGCCCCCTGATTCTGGATGACAAGTTCCACCTCATAAGCTCCTTTATTATCATCAAGCAGACTGGCCACCTCATACTCACCAGCCACATTAAACGACGGCTTGGAAACCTTCTCACCACGTGCCTTCTTTACCTCAGGCGAAGGTGTACTCTTCAGATACAGCTCCTCTCCCACACGATAAAGCGTAAGGTCTCTCGCAATGGTATTGGCACTGCGGTACTGCCGGGTAGGCACATTATTGGCATACTGCCAGTTGCTCATCCATCCCAGCGCCACACAACGTCCATCAGGCGCATTGTTCCAGGTCACCGTTGCATAATTATCCTTTCCCCAGTCCATCCATTTGGTCAAGGTCGGCGACTCGTTCACAAACGTCTTTCCGTCGAATGAACCGACAAAATACTGGGCGGCACTACCCCCGAACGGTCCTCCGGGATTCAAGTTGCAGATCAGCACCCATTTCTTCTGACGGGTTCCTTCTACCGGGATTTCCACCAGGTCCGGACATTCCCATACTCCCCCATGAGCTCCCTGCATTGCTCCAAACTCACTCTCCTTCTTCCAGTCCTTCAGGTTCACAGAAGAATAGATTTCCATGTGTTGTCCTACAGCCAGCATCATCACCCAATGTTTGCCCGGAGCATACCAGAACACTTTCGGGTCACGGAAATCTCTTTCGGAAGAAGTCAGGATAGGATTTCCCTCGTATTTTGTGAAAGTCTTACCGTTGTCTAAACTATACGCCATACTTTGAGACTGCACATCTCCCCATGGAGTAGATTTTGCAGAAGTATAAAAAGCGACAACAGCCCCTTTCCCAAAACCTGCCGTATTCTCATGATCAACTACACATGAGCCACTGAAAATAGCTCCCCATGCGTCAGGTACAATGGCACTGCCTTCAAACTTCCAGTGCATCAGGTCGCTGCTGGTAGAATGCCCCCAGTGCATATTTCCCCAGACCGAACCGTAAGGATTATACTGAAAATACAAATGATACACCCCGTCTTTATAAAACATACCGTTCGGATCGTTCATCCAGCCATACGCAGGAGTATGATGATAAACCGGACGGAAACATTCCTTATTCGCCATATCAAACGAGTCGGACATTTTCAGTTCCTTCCAGCAGACAGCCGATTCGGGAACTCCCTGGATATCAACAGAAACATACTGTCCTTTGTAGGCAGACAGTTCAAACGGCACATACGAATCAACCCTTTCCCTTGCAAGCCGGACATTCATGACCGTTCCCTTCTGCTCATTGTTCACTACAATGCAAATCTTGCCTTCCGGTGCATCATCCTGTATGGGAAGCAGCAGGTAATTCTCTGCCACATTCAAGGAAACAATATGCTGTTCACTGACCAGATGACGGACAGTCCACGAAGAATCGGCCTGTATGCCCATTGCCATACCCCAAAAAAGTCCACAAAGAGCGGCTTTCGCTATATATGTATTTTTTCTCATAATAATAATCTATTTAATGCATTCCATAATATGTTACTTTTCCCTGAAATTATTCATACCCTTTATTCTGAGTATACAATCCCGGAATATAATACATCTGATTATAAGGTATCGGGAAAAACTCATTCTTTTCGGGAGTGAAGTGAGCGTCTTTGTAATACTGGCCGTAAGTCTGTCCGTCGTAGACGTCATGCTGTTCACTTGCAAAGTACGCATTCAGTGTCTCGGAAGCAATGCCCCAGCGGCGCAAGTCAAAGAAACGTCCGTTTTCCATAGCCAACTCCAGACGGCGTTCCCAACGCAGGCATTTACGTGCCACCTCTTTGGTAGTAAAGTAACCTTCCGGATAAAGTGCTATTTCGCACAAAGATTTTGCATAACTGATGTGCTTGTCAATGGACAAAGAGGCACGGCGGCGGATATCGTTGATAATAGTCAATGCTTCCGGCAACTGATTCAATTCAATCAGGGCCTCAGCGCGCATCAGCATCACATCCGTATAGCGGAACACATAATCATTCATTGCAAAAGCCTGCCATGAGCCATTATAAGTCTCTCCCTCAGAACGCTGAGGTACTTCCTTCAGCGAAGTATAATAACCGTAAGTATTCGGTGTACGCGAATTGGCCTTAGTCATTGTATATTCAGCTTCATATTTGTAAGGGAAAGTCGGCATACCTACTGTATGGAACAAACGGGGATCCCATTTCTGATTGTCCTGTTCCCCATTTACCGGGTAGTCAATCTGGTCATTATAATCATCAAACATCGGAAGTCCGTTCCGGGTCTTAAATGCATTCACCAGATTCTGTGAAGGCTTGTGGAAATCCCATCCGCAAGACCACATCTGCCAGCATCCGTTCAACATGTTCGACCAGTTGGCACGTCCGTACGTGGTATTATCATCTGCATAATCTGAACATTGAACAGCAAAAACAGATTCCTTGCTGTTTTTATAGGCAGGTAGGAAGATGTCACCGTAATCCTCCAGATAATCATAATCGGATGCTACCACATCATCTGTATAAGCCACCACCTTCTTCATATACTCCTGATTGATATGGCTCTCTCCGGTAGTAGCTTCATAACCGTCACCCCAGGCCAGTGTCAGGTAACATTTAGCCAGGTAGGCAGCTGCTGCAATCTTGTTGGCACGGCCATCTTCTCCAGGACCTTTCACCGGCAATACCCTGTAAGCTGCATCGAAGTCATCGATTACCTTCTGGAAGAGCTGTTCATAACTCAATGTCGTATTGCTGGTCTGCTCATGGGTATTATTTTCAACCACATTCTCATCAATCCAAGGCACCTGACGGAAGACACTCAGGAGCTTGAAATAAAAATGGCCTCTCAAGAAGCGTACTTCCGCGATACGCTGTGCTTTCGTTTCCTGTCCAAGACTATCTCCATTCCGTTCCAGAGAAATCAATGCCCGGTTGCAACGTGAAATGGCAGCATACAAACGATACCAGAGTTCATCCATTTCACCAGGGGTAGTCGATGTCAGTGTAGTCCAGATATCAAATGCATGATAACCGGTATCCGTCGTACCCGAACCGCCTTTCAGACAGTCGTCCGAACTGATGTCTCCATAAGGGAACAAATTAAACGGATACGTATACCAACAGTCACCCAGCATGGCATAAGCCGAAGTAACCATTTTTTCCGGTTCAGAAAAAGCCTGATCCTCATTCACCACCGCAGTCGGGTTATAATCCAAGAAATCATTGCAGCTTGCCAATGACAAACCTAAGGAACAAGCTGCCATCAATATATATTTTTTCATCATAACTTTTATTTTATTAGAAACCAATTTGTAAACCAAATGAAACTGAAGTTGCCAGCGGATAATTCCAGTTCGGATTTTCCGGATCAGGACAAGTAAGGCTCTTACTCTTGATTGTCATCAGGTTCTGTCCTGAAACATAGACACGTGCACTGCTCATCTTGAACTTCGACAAAAGCTTGGCAGGAACAGTATATCCAACCTGAAGGTTACGCAATTTCATATACGAACCATTTTCCACGTAATAACTGGAAGCACGGCCTTCATCAGCAGTATTGTTGGTAGTCAGTGCCGGAATGGTAGAACTTGTATTATTGGTATTCCAAGCCCCCAGCAGACGATTTCCTTTATTGGAACCAGCATCGGTAATACTCCAGAAATCAGTCTGAGCCTTCTGATTATTATATACATCCTGGTCGTATACTCCCTGCCAGAACATGCTCAAGTCAAAGTTCTTGTAATTCAATGCGATGTTCAGACCGTATGAAAAAGCCGGAACCGGATTATAGATCCAATCCTGGTCATCCGAATTAATGACCCCATTATGGTCCAGATCGGCATATTTCAGTCCACCTACACGTGCATTTGCCTGTCCCGAAGCATCCACTTCTGCCTGATTCTGGAAAAGACCTTCTACAATATATCCTACAGAAGAACCGTAAGGCATGCCCGATTCGACCAGATTTTCCTTGGAAGTGTGTGCATAAGAGCCAGTGGTAGTAGCCGGCAAATAAGTAACCTTGTTGCGGAAGAAATCCACATTGGCATTCACATCCAGTCCCAGTCCGCAAGCCAGCATCTTACGATAACCCAGACTGAATTCCATACCCCAGTTGCGTAAAGAAGGACCATTCAGCCAGGAAGCTCCTCCCTCTCCCAAAGCTCCAAGATAAGCCGGATTGATCAGCATATCATCCACATCCTTGATATAACCGTCGATGGTACCATACAGACTATTATTCAGGAAACTGAAATCAGTACCGATATTATACTGAGTGGCAGATTCCCACTTCAGATTCGGATTAGCGAGCTGGGTAGCACGGTATCCGGAAGGGAATGTACCAGAGCCCTGAAGATACAAGTCGTAAGCAGTAGAAGTGACACGGTCCAGTCCATAATCGGCCACATACAGTCCGAATTGTGCATTATTGTCAATAGCCTGGTTACCGGTCTGTCCCCATGACAATCTCATCTTCCAGTCGTCCATCCATTTTATATTCAGCAGTTTGGAAAGTCGCACACCCAGTGTAGCGGCCGGGAAAGTACCCCAACGGTTACCTTTTCCGAAACGAGAGGAACCATCCTGTCGGATTGTAAACGATGCCAGGATAAAGTCATCGTAATTGTAATCTACCTTACCGAAGAAAGAAGCCAGTCTGTATCCCACCTTGGCCCCTGTATTTTTCATCACACCGGTTGCCGCATTAGGCCACATATAATCAATGTCTTCCAGTGCATAACCTTCTGAGTAAGCCGAAAAGTCAATAGAACTCTGTTTGGACAATTCAGCTCCAGCCAGAATACTAAAATCATGCTTGCCGGCTATCGTAAAACTATAATTGGCAGTATTCGACCATGTCCAGTTGACCTCATTCTTGTTCGACAAAGTGGTTTTAGCCACATCGTTGTTCACAATGTCTGAATGATAGGTATGCGTCATCGCATTAATAAATGAATTATAAAAATCCAGTCCGAAGTTTGAGCGGAACACAAATCCCTTGAAAGGCTTGATATCCACATAGGCATTTCCGAACAAACGCCAGTAATTCAATTGATTATCCTTATTGTGATAAAGTTCACGCAGCGGATTCTGGCGGTCACTCATACCTCCCACCGGGCCCGAAAAAGTAGTACCGTCTTCTTCGTAAACAGGTACAGTAGGAGCCATTTTCAGTGCATTTTCCATCGGGGCGCAATCGACCTGACTGGTATAAGTTACCGTAAAGTTCTCACCTACAGTAAGGTACTTGTTTACATTATACGATGAATTCATACGGGCAGAAATATTCTCAAAGTCTGTATATTTCAAGATACCGCTGTTCTTCTTATATCCCAGTGAAAACATGGTAGAATGTTTATCGTTGGCGTGAGAAAGAGAAAGATCGTAGTTCTGAGAAAATCCGACTCTCGAGATTTCGTCCAGCCAGTCGGTATCGGAATACCGCATGGTTTTCTTGCTATTGATATAACCGTCATACAAACCGTTTACGGTATAGTTTACGTATTGACTGGTACTTGGATTCCATACAGTAATAGGAGTACCCGAAGCAGCATTCAGGTTCAAGCCATAATTGCTGGCATAAGATACCGGATCCAGTCCGTCATTCAAGGCAGCCTGCGCCAGTGCAGTTGCATATTCTGATGAATTACAAACCTCCATCAATGACTGTGACGTATAGAACTGTGCAGTCAGATTAGCAGAGAAATCCACCTTTACCTTGTCGGCCTTCTTACCTTTTTTAGTAGTAATGATAATCACACCGTTTGAGGCACGAGAACCGTAGATAGAAGCCGAAGCGGCATCCTTCAAGACCTGCATGCTCTCAATATCATTAGTATTCAATGAATTAAGAGACATGGTAGTAGGAACTCCATCAATTACATAAAGCGGGTCCTGTGAAGAGTTAAAAGAACCGATACCGCGGATACGTACCGTAGCAGTACCGCTCGGAGAACCGTTGCCCGTAATGGTCATACCTGCAACCTTTCCCTGCAGGGCACGCATCGGGTCTGTGTCAGAAGTCGTTTTCAAAGATTCCGTAGAGACTACGGCTACCGATCCTGTCAAATCAGCTTTACGCTGGGTAGTATATCCCGTTACCACTACTTCCTCAAGCATTTCAGAATCTTCCTCAAGCACGATATTCAGTAATGCCTTTGATTTTACGGTCTGGGATTTAAAACCTACATAAGAAATCGTAATTTCACTTCCGGATTTCACCGATAAAGTGAACCGGCCATCAAAGTCGGTAATCGTACCGTTTGTGGTACCCTTTTCCAATACTGTTGCTCCGATAATCGGTTCTCCGTCCGATTTGGAAGTAACAACTCCTTCAACCTGCAAACTTTGCGCTTGCAACACCATACACACCATTGTAAACAGGAGTGTAAGAAAGATGTTCTTTTTGTTGTTTTTCATTTACGCATTAATTAAAGTCCAACATTCATAATCTTCTCAACACTGCTTGAAAACAGCATTGCAAATGTATCATCCCACAACAAAAAGAGATATAAAAAATGTTTCATCCTCGGACAGGTATGTTGCATGTAACATTATTGTCCGAGAATGAAACATTCCTATAATGACTTCCTTCGCAAAAGGAGGTTATTCCTTATTAAATCGCTTTTTTCCACTGGCTACGATCAGATATACCCCCAGCAGAATCAGAGGAACACTCAGCCACTGGCCGATATTCAGGGTCATGTTCACCTCTTCTGCCACCTGAGGATTCTTCATGAACTCCAGTCCGAAGCGGGCACCGAAGAAAATAATCAGGGAAACACCGGTAATCAGTCCCACTCTTTTCTGCAAATGGAACTTGTGATACATGGTCCAGGATACCACCAGTGCCACCAGGCAGTAGAGCATTTCGTAAATCTGCGTAGGGTGACACGCCTGTGCTACCCCGTTCTGATTATACAGTTCCTGCCATTCACGCGAACGGATAAACTCAAATCCCCACGGCAAGGTAGTAGGGAAACCGAAAATCTCGGAATTCATCAGGTTACCGAAACGGATACACATGCAGACTACGGCCACCGCAGGTATCATCCGGTCGAACAGCCACCATACACTCTTTTTGGTAACCTTCTTGGAATACCATATCAACGCCAGGATCAAGGCGAATACCCCACCGTGGCTGGCCAGTCCACCTTTCCATATTTTCAGGATTTCTACCGGATGTGCTCCATAATAATCCCATTCATAAAACAGACAATGTCCCAGTCGGGCTCCGATTACACTACTTACAATACAGTAGATAAACAACTTGTCCGACCAGTCGTCGGGATACCCTTCTTTTTTCAGCAGACGGGATACCATTTCATAAGCCAGAATGAATCCCAGTCCCCACATCAGTCCGTACCAGCGGATTTCTATCGAACCTAAATGTACCAACACGGGATCTACATCCCAAACAATACTTGCTAATGCCATTTTCTATGTTTTTTATCGATTTGTCTTTTTATTATTGCAAAGGAATAAAAAAAAAGACTGTGCCCAAAAAGTTCAATATAAAAATATACCCGAGACATCCACTTTAACCGTAAGATACTGAAAAGAGTTACGTGATTCATTTTCTCACGGATGCATGTCTTTCTCCGAAAACACCTTTATGAGTGGAAGAAAAGATGGCGAGGAATTTTCAAGACATGGCGGGGAAAATAAAAAACATCGCCACGAAATGCGCAATGCATAAAGAAGCGTTTCGACACCTATAATTATAGAGAACCGGATACGACACGGGAGAAAAATTCCGGATAGGGCTAAAGAAAAAAATCTTCCGGAAAGCCCTGAGGCCCGCCGGAAGATTTCGGATAAAAAAATTATATCAACAGCGATTAGTTACACCAGATGAGCAATCAGTTCTTCACGGTCGCCAGCCAGCAAGTCGATTACCGGCACTTCGATCATGGTATAGCATCCCGGTTGCTGACGCATAGAAGCACGGGCTACACAAACCAGTACCTGGGCAGTAAGCGCCGGGTTGTTGATCTTCATATCGAACTCGAACAACTGGTTGTGTGTCTTTCCGGATACACCCTTGCGTACCAGGTTTACTCCATGTCCCACATCGTTCAGGTCGTCTACACACGGAACCTGGATAACGTGAGTCTCATCGTTTACAAAGTATGCATCGGCCTTGATGGCAGCCTCAACCGTCTTGAAGTCGGCACCTTCTTCCAGTTCTACATATACCATACGGCGGTGAATACCTGTACCAACCGGAATAGTCATTGACAGTGCATCCTTCACACCTGCAATGGCACGTACGGCAACCGAGTGTCCCATGCTGCGTCCCGGACCGAAGTTAGTATAAGTGATGCCTTTCGGAGCGATGGCTTCGAGCAAAGAACGTACCACTGAGTCACTTCCCGGATCCCATCCTGCAGCGATAATAGAAACCGCATTGTGTGCTTTGGCAGTCTCACCCAATGAACGGCGCAGGCTGGTAATCTGTGTGTGGATATCGAAGCTGTCAACGGTATTGATACCCAATGCCAGAATTTCCTTGGCATAAGCTTCTACGCTACGAGTCGGAGTAGCCAGAATCGCCACGTCTACATCCTGCAGTTCCTTGATATCTTTCACTACCGGATAGTCGGCCAGTTCTGCCGGCTTGTTTTCCGCACCATTACGACGGACGATACCTGCAATTTCAAAATCAGGAGCTGCTTCCAAAGCCTCCAGTGTAAACTTTCCAATGTTTCCGTAACCTACTACGGCTGCTCTAATCTTCTTCATATCTTTTAGGTTTTTATTTATTCAACTTTTACGGTTGCAAAAATACATAATTAGAATGATTACAAACAAGGAAAAAGGCCATGATTTTAATTTTATTCTGCCCCAACTTACAATTTATAACTTCCTTATGCTTATTTTTGCACCATTATTTATAATTTATCAGAAAAACATGATTGAATATATCAAAGGAGAACTTACAGAACTTACACCGGCCATGGCGGTTGTAGAATGCAGCGGCGTGGGCTACGGAATTTCCATTTCCCTGAACACCTATTCGGCCATTCAGGGAAAGAAAGAGGTCAAACTGTTCATCTACGAGGCCATACGGGAAGATGCACATATATTATATGGGTTTTCGAACAAACAGGAGCGGGAACTGTTCCTGCTGCTCATCAGTGTATCGGGTATCGGAGGAAATACGGCCCGCATGATTCTTTCGGCACTGACGCCCTCGGAACTTTGCAATGTCATCAGCAGCGGAAACGACAAACTGCTGAAAACCGTAAAGGGTATCGGACTGAAGACGGCACAGCGTATCATTGTCGACCTGAAAGACAAGATCGGCCTGATCGGAATCGAGACAGGTCCTCTGTCTGCAGGCAGCAGCACTTCTGCCGCAATTCAGTATTCGGAGGTATACGAAGAAGCCGTAGCTGCCCTGACCATGCTGGGATTTGCACAGGCACCTTCACAGAAGGTGGTATCATCCATCCTGAAAGAGGCACCGGATACCCCGGTAGAGAAAGTCATCAAGATGGCCTTGAAGGTGCTGTAACGGATTCCGTGATTTACTGCAGGAAGCCGCATCGCAGGTACAGGCAAAAAAAATCAGGAGAGAAATTCTCTCCTGATTGATACGACAGACCGTCCGGTCTGAATATTTTCTGTTCTTTTATCTCGAACTCCTTGTAGCCCCGTCCTTAAGCGGGCTATCCGAAGCCGAAACCTTATTTTTCCTGAGCAAAACGCTTTGCCTGTTCTTCAATCAGGGCAGCGTCCTCAAAATAATTGATCTTCATGGCACGGCGAACCTCATCCATGGTCTGTGCCGCAGCCTCACGGGCTACCTCACAACCCTTCTTCAGGATTTCATACACCGCAGGAATGTCTTTTTCAAACTCTTTACGGCGTTCACGGATAGGGCTCAGTTCTTCCTGCATGATGGCAGCCAGGAATTTCTTCACCTTCATGTCCCCCAGTCCCCCACGGGTATAATGACCTTTCAGTTCGTCCAGGTTAGGATATTCCGGCAAGTAGCGTTCAAAATGTTCCGGACGGCAGAAAGCATCCAGATAAGTAAACACGCAGTTGCCTTCCAGCTTACCCGGATCGCTTACCTTGATATGGGTAGGATCGGTATACATGCTCTTCACCTTCTTTTCTACCTCATCGGCTGAGTCTGACAGATAGATACAGTTGCCCAAAGACTTGCTCATCTTCGCCTTTCCATCGGTTCCCGGCAAGCGCAGGCAGGCAGCATTGTCAGGCAGCAGGATTTCCGGCTCTACCAGTGTTTCTCCATAAATATGGTTGAAACGGCGGACAATCTCACGGGTCTGCTCGATCATCGGTTCCTGGTCTTCACCCACCGGTACGGTTGTAGCCTTGAACGCCGCAATGTCGGCAGCCTGGCTGATCGGGTAAGTAAAGAAGCCCACCGGAATGCTGGTCTCAAAGTTACGCATCTGGATTTCTGTCTTCACCGTCGGGTTACGCTGCAGACGGGAAACCGTTACGAGGTCCATGAAATAAAAACTCAGCTCGCACAGTTCCGGAATCTGCGACTGTATAAATATGGTAGATTTTGTCGGATCCAGACCTACAGACAGGTAATCCAAAGCCACTTCAATTACGTTCTGACGCACCTTTTCCGGATTGTCGATGTTGTCGGTCAGCGCCTGTCCGTCTGCCTCGAACACAAAAATCTTATCATAAAGTCCCGAATTCTGCAACTCCACACGGCGGCGCAACGAACCTACATAATGTCCGATATGCAACTTACCGGTAGGGCGGTCGCCGGTCAATATAATTTTCTCTTTCTTCATCGGTAAAATAGCTGTTTAATGATTATTTGCCGCCAAAGATAATATAAAAAACTGAAATGCCGACATTTAAAGATTGCCGAATGCCATTTATTTATCATCCGCTTTTTAAATGAACCAATATGAACTTGATTACTAAAAAGGTAAATCGGATATTTGCTATCAGAATTTTATCCTGACCGGAGATGGGGTCGGACGATAATATGGAAAGCGTTTTTTGCTTTTATGCAGGGAATGCATCTGGATGCAGTAAATATAGAAAGACAAAGACAACCGCCTGATTCCTGATTAGTATCCTCTTGACATCACCCACAATACTCCAGCCCGAAACGATTAACCGCATGCAAGAATTTAAGTAAACAATAAAATAAATAGCCATGAAAATACCCGGATTATCATTTTCTCTTAAAAGAGCTGTCGGCATTACTGCCTTAAAACAAAAAGTAGCAAGAAAAACTGGAATACCCACTACCAAACAAGGACTGGAAAGAAAAGTTGGAGCAGCTGTCATCAAAGCCATATTTAAGAAATAACCGTACTCAATGACAATGATCTAATAAAGAATCGGTCCCAAAATCAACTGCAATGAAGAAACATAAGTTTATTATATTAGTAAGTTGCTTGATGGGAATCATTTCATTGGATTCCTGCAGTAACGGCAAATCTGGTGGGAAAAAATTCAATCCACAGCCAGAAGAATCAACCCTGACAGATGCAGAACGACAGGCAGCTATTGAAGCCAAGCGTGCTTCACTGGCTGTAATTGACACAGCTACAGTCATCGGGAACGGTATTAAACTTACCATCATGACTCCTAATCCTGACCCCGAGAACTTTGTATCAGCACAGATGAGCAATGAGCTGGCAATAAAGATGTTATCCGTAGCCTCCCGCAACGGAATCAGTGGAATGGGCGGAGACCCGTCATTTGTCTTTGCCGCAGGTATTACCGGAGCCGAGAAAAAACCGACAGGTACGGCACCTCAGAAAACCATGATTACATATAATGTTACCTTATATGTAGGCAACATACTTTCGGACGCAGTCTTTGGTACCACCTCCGTCAAGTTGGTCGGAGTGGGCGAGAACGAACGGCAGGCAGCAATAAATGCGGCAAGAGAACTCAATGACAACAGCAGTATCCAGCATATGTTAAGCCAGTCAGTTCAAAAAATCATTGACTATTACAATTCACATACCGACGAAATAAAGTCGCAGGTCAATGGATATCTTTCAAGGGGAAAGTACGACGAGGCCTATGCCATACTTCGCTCAGTTCCACAGGAAGCCACCGAGACATTCAAATATGCCCAGGCGCAATTGGAAAAAGTAGGTTCAAGAATGCTGGAGAAATACAGTACAGAAAATTTTGCCCGTCTTAAAGCTGCCATTGCTGCTTCTGAAGGGACCTACAATCCGGAAGCAGGAGCTTATCTGGCTATGATACCGGCCGGTTCCGCACAATATAATGAGGCTCAAAAAATATACGGAGATTATACAAAGCATTTAACTATCACCCAAGAACAGGAAAAGACTGCTGCACGTGAAATGGAAATGAAAAAAATGGAACTTGCAGCCAAAGCTTCCAAGCAGATGTCTTCATCGGAGATGCGCAGAAGAATCGCTCTGGAAGATGCACAGACCTCACCTTTCAGGATGTTATGGTACAAATTATGCTATGGCTTAGGAGATAAGGTGCCGGTAAATTATGATCCCGACGCTGAAAATACAACCGAATAACAAGGGCAAACGATTAACAGCCAGAAACCTCCTGGAGGTATCGGCATTATAATATGGGTCATTCGTGAATGACTCATATTTTATAAGAATAATTACTTAACAATATTAGATTATGAGAAGAAAAGTATTTTTTGCTGCGCTTTCGCTCTGTACCCTCACATGGGTATCCTGTGGAGGAGGCAGTAAAAGTAGCAGTAATCAACTTACGGCAGGGGCAGCTGACCACTCAGCTGCCTATATGGAAGAGGATGTGAATGCAATCGACCAAGCCTTGCCGGTAATCATGGTATTGCCAAGCGACAGGGTACTTAAAGAATATCATTCCCTGAAAGAGACCGGTAACGGGGTGGAACGTAATTACCAGACCTACTTGCTGAGCAGTTCATCCAATAAAGCCCTGACTTCAGCCGTACAGAATGAATTCAATCAATTGGGATATCCTTTAAATGATCTGGAACAAACACTGAAACAACTGGCAAACCGTTCAGCGACCGATGAAGCCGACCAGCTGGCCAAAGATGCCAAGACGCTTCTGCTAGCTACTGCCAAACCGGATATCATAGCCGAACTTGATTACAAAACAGCGCTAGACCGCAAGACATTCAAGAAGACATTGGATTATACACTCACTTTCATGGATGCTTATACCAACAAGGTCATCAGCACAAAGACAGGCTCCAGCAATGACAGTGATTTCTCTAAGTCGTTAAAAGAACAGATGCCTTCCATCTCTAACGAATTGCAAAGATACTTTTCGGATATACTTACCCGAGGACGTGAAATATCTGTACGCATCACCGTAGAGAGTTCATCCAACATTAATTTACAGGACGAAAGTATAGAAGGACAGGTATATGCCAACTGGATAGACGATTATATGGATACACATACCGTTAAGGGTACTTACCGGCTTAATACGAATACCAAATATGAACTTGCGTACACCAATGTCCGTATCGCCACACTCAATGAAGACGGGACTCAGCATTCCGCTTATCAGTGGGGACGCGACTTTGCAAAAGCCATGCGTAAAAAACTGGGGGTAAAAGTCAGCAACCTGTCACAAGGACTTGCCGACGTCCATCTGGTTATTACCGGCATGTAATCTTACACTGTGTAACTGATCTATATAACACCAACGGATACAATCATGAAGAAAACAATATTAACCATCTTTGCAATCCTCTGTGTCATTTCAATGATACAAGAATGCAGCTGTGGCGGTAAAAAGAATGACAATGCTGATCAGGGGCCTGCCACAATCAGGGAAGCAATCATTGCGAATGATTTTGAAGCATGTAACAGAATGCTTGAGGATTTGTACAACTATAAGGTTATTGGTAATGCTACTTTCGCAGGAACAAGCATGATCTACGACGAATATATTCCCCAAGCCATACAGGTGCTCAAAGCCGAAGCCTCCTATCTAATGGATATGCAGAGCCCTGATGCGGAAAGACTTTTCATGCTATGCTTTAATGATGTAAGTGGAAAACTGGGAGAATTCAGATATGGAGAAAAAAAGACAAAAGGTCCAGACTACAATAATGACCAGTATATGTCATGTGCGACTTCATTGAACGGATGCCTGATTACAATAATAAAAGAAGCCCTTATCAAAGATAATCTTTCGTTTGCGGAAAAGGTAGAAAAATTGGTATTGGTCAGCATCAAAGCAGATAAAAAAACGAACGGTACATTTGAAGAAGACGATTATACATACACATTTGACCGGTCTGCACAAAAAATGGCTAAAGAACTTATAAGGGATTATAAGAATTCACATTAAATGGAAGTATCCCAACCTGGCAGGCAAGGAAGCTGGAACAAAATAAGTATTCAAGCAAAAACATATGATAAGTTTAATTCATTGCAGCTTTTAAATGAACCAATATGAACTTGATTACTAAAAAGGTAAATCGGATATTTGCTTTTGAAATTAAAGCATCAAACATGTAGCATATGAAATCTTCTATCACAATAGACCGTGCATTCATGACAGCCAGAATCAATGCACTGGCGACAAAGAAAATATTCTGGTCGGAAGTGGATTTCCAGTTGGCCTTAGCCTGGGAAATCAAACAGACGCTTCCTGAGGCCGATATTTGTCTGGAGCGCCGGTACATGAATGATTCCGGCGAGCCGATGTACATCGATGTGTGTGTAACGTATCAAGGCAGACTGTATCCCATTGAGCTTAAATACAAAACCAAACAGGTAGAAATTCCGGATGCAGACAATCAGCTCATCAGCCTGAAAGCGCACGGTGCCTGTGACCTGGGACGATATGGTTTTCTGAAAGATATTGCACGCATCGAAAACCTGTCGAAAAAAGAAAATTTTGAAAGGGGATTTGCCATTATCCTGACCAATGACCCTCTGTATTATACAGCCAACCAGAGAAAGAGCGTTGATATTGAGTTCAAAATACATGAAGGAAAAACCGTGGGCCCCGGAACACTGGCCTGGAGGTCGGAAGCCGACTGGACCAAAGAATATCCGCCGCTTACTCTGTCGGGAACTTATACCTGTCACTGGTTTCCCTACGATTATCCGTATGACAAGTCGGGAGCTTTCAAAGTGCTTATATGTGAAATTGAACAGAAAAACTGATGCTTCAAAGGTAATGCAAGAAGGTATTACACGTCTTCTGCCCGCAGAAGTTTTACATGGAGATATGTGTTTGAGTATTTATCAGATTATCAATAACTAAAAAAAATAATATTATGGGACTTATCAACAATTTTCTAGACAGATTCAACAAAGCAGAATTTACTGTTTCTCCTAACAAGAAACTGAAGACCATTTCAAGTGAATTTAAAGAAGCATTCGGAGTTTCACTGGTATTTTACAAAGGCAACATAATTGCCGACAGTGATTTGACTCTCAATCAGTTGAATCAGAAAACCACCAAACAGGTCACTACTTCTGACGCAAGTCTGAAAATTACTGCCAACATGAAAGTAGGTGATGCTGAAAAACTGTTTGACAAGATATTTGGAGTAACCGTACAAATCAAGGACAAGAGTGCCAAGAAACTGGTTCCTAACGAAATCACAATCGGACAAGCAGCAAGAGAGGAATACAAGAAATAATATTCATCTGAAACAGTTATTAGAGCGAGATTGACTGAAAAGACTCTGACATGCCTTGAGGCAATCACGCTCTAATGACTAAATATCCAATCCATAATTCAATTTTAGCGATGAGTAAAGAATATTACAAGAAAAAACTGATAGACTTACGTGCCCAGATTGCCAAAGAAAGGGAAGCTAAGAAAAAAGACAATGCCAATTACGCAAAAAGTATTAAAATGGCCTCCCCTAATTCCAAGGTAATGTACAAAAAATTAAAAATAGACCGGGCAGCCTCCCATGACCGTAAGATTGAATCTTTGAAAAAAGAAATCGAACGGACACGTGCCTACCTCAAATCACTGTCATCCCGCTGATTGCAGTTGACTTAATTTAAAGAGACTGGGGTTCCACTAAGAAGACCTCCAAGAAAGACACATTATGACCACATTTCTTTATTTACTGGCCAACAAGGTATTCTTCTTCTTTAGCGCTTCCGTGCTTCTGGCCTACTTTGCTGTCGACAAATGCAGCTACACGTTGTCAGACGAAAACGGAGACATTAATGCAATCGGTTACACAGTTATCAGTTGTGCATGCTTGATCTCCCTTATACTGGCTATTCTAATGGGAATATTTTCTTTTAAGTATTACCATGAAAACGTATCAAGAAGCGAAAAGTTTCGTTCCAGCAACGTCTCGCTGCTGGGAGACAAAATCAAACATGCGATTACGACCACAATATTCGGTTTCCTGTCTTTCATGCTAACGATCATCAGTATCTGCATGTTTGCCTTATCGTCTTTTTAAGACTACAATCAACAAAAAAATTCATCGGATGAGAGTTCCTTTTGCCTTCACTTTCAGACCTCCCCTCCGATGAATTTCTTCTTTTACGGATATCCTCCTTAAGACACTATCCCAGGAAACGCATATCCAGGCAGATACCTGCCCAGCTTCCGTTAGCACTCGTGTACTACATATTTCAGGCGATTTCTTACCACTTCCAAGAACTTAGTGAATGCTCCCGGCTTACCGGAAACCATTACCGGCCAGTTTCTGCATATCAGGAATTTCGCATCTTGGAGCACCAGGCAATCTTCTTCGGTACGGTTACCAAAAAACTCGCATTTGCCCTTTTTCTCCATAATCTCACAATAGGTCTTGTATTCCATGAATACTGTATCCATATTCTTCTGAAAACTGAAAGCCGCCTTCAGTTCATCCAAAGTAAGACCTTCGTGCTGCGACATATAGTATTTTACGATATCATGTACCAGTTCCGCCTTTTTACTGTAAACCGTTCCCACTAGTGTCTCTTAAAAAATGTAAAACATCTCAATATGGCTCATTATGATGTAAAATCCAATTCTAGCTGACCGTCATTTTTGTAAAGGATGTCGTATTCAGCATGGCTAAATAGATCCTTGATATTGTCTTTTACAAGCATAGAACTACCAAGGATTCTCATTACTTTGTAGATGTCCCTATTGAGTTTTAATTCACTCTCAATAATGGCTACCAAACAATAAGTAATGATAGCCACATATATTTGAATTCTGACTGCATTCTCAGAGTTCCCCCAAAAGGATTTTACTCGAAGATGCTGCTTTAAAAATTTGAAGAACAGCTCCACTTTCCATCTGTTTCTATAAAGTAAAGCT